>CAVVFL010000035.1:0-504182 GCA_963747375.1 Ilumatobacteraceae bacterium | reverse complement strand
TCGTATGGTGCACCCATCGCCAGAGCTTCGCGGCAACTTCTTCATCGCCAGCGACGTGATCTCGATGGCGAGCAGCAGGTAGAAACCGATGATGCCGAAGGCGACAGGACCGGTCTTCCATTCCGAGGACATCGGGATGAACGTCTCGGCCCAGCCGAAGTAGACGTAGCTGTCAGCGCCCAGCCCGATGAGATGGATCGCCGTGAAGATCACCGCTGTCCCGCCCAGGTACCGATGCAGATCGAGGAGCCACGCCGGGCTCGAGGCCTTGGCGACGGCCTTCGTGGAGATGAACAGGCCCCAGCAGACCGACAACGTGAGCAGGCCCCAGGCGATCATGCCCGACGACCGCGAAACGAACCACCAGACCTGCGGGCTCATGCGACGAGGGTACTCGGTGCGATGAGTTCGTACCGGTGATCCGGATTCCGCCCCACCAACACCGCAGTCATGTCGTACTCGCCCAGGATGGCGCGTGCGTGCTCGTGCACCGCCGATCAGTGCGATCTTCGCCATGACCTCGGCCCACCACAGGGTCGGGGCCGCCACGGTCACCGCATCGAGATCTGTCGACGCCGACAGTCCCGTCTGCGGATCGATGAGGTGGTGCACGTCGACACCGGCGCGACGCCAACGACGACGCACGATGCTGCTCGTGGCGACACCACCTTCCCGGCAACGTGATCGTCGCCGGGTTCGCCGCACCGTGATCGGTGTCGTCGACAACCACGCGCCACGGACCACCGGCCCACTCGGGGCCGGCAACACGGACATCGCCGCCGAGCTCGATCTGCACCGACTCGGCGCCCGCCTCCAGGAGGGCCGCCGCGACCATGTCGCCGGCGAGACCCTTGCCGATTCCACCTGGATCGAATCGGGTACCAGGAGGCAGGCAGACGGCCGAGATCTCGGGAAAGAGTTCGATTCGCGTCTGAACCGCTGATGACGCCTCGGGGAATGGTCGCACGTCGTCACCGAGCGCGTCCCAGGTGCGGTCGTAGCCGAGAGCGACGAGCTGATCGAGCATCAACGGGTTGAACGCACCACGAGTGGCGAGGCGCGCCTGCTGGGCGAGCGAGAGGAGCTCGTAGGTGACCTCGGAGACGATCGTCAGCTTGCCGGCCGCTTCGTTGACGGCAGTGATCTCGCTCAGGGGATCGAAGCGGCTCCACGTCCGCTCGAGCTGCTGGACGAGTTCTCGCCCGTACTCGGCCAGTTCATGCGTGGGCGCCACGATGCGACACGGGCTGGCCATCGCCCGGAACGCCACCATCGACCAAGGAGACATCGACGACATCACCCTCCTGACGCCGATGTGGCAGGGGGCGGCGGTGCCGGGGCGGGAGCAGGTGCCGGGGCGGGAGCAGGTGCCGGAGCGGGAGCCGGGGCGGAGCCGGAGCCGGCGCCGGAGCAGGAGCCGGTGCGGGTGCAGGAGCTGGTGCAGGAGCCGGTGCAGGTGCAGGAGCAGGAGCCGGAGCAGGAGCCGGGGCCGGAGCAGGTGCCGGAGCCGGGGCAGCAGCAGGTGCCGGAGCCGGGGCAGCAGCAGGTGCCGGAGCCGGGGCCGCAGCAGGCGCGGGGGCAGCAGCAGGAGCCGGCGACGCGGCGCCGGCCTTCGGTGCGGCCGCAACAGGGGCGGGGGCAGCAGCGACTGGTGCGCCGGCCGGCGGCGGCCGCGGCCGCGGGGTCGACAGGTACCGCAGCGGGGTCGACCGGCACTTCGCTGGTGGTCGGATCACCGACTTCGGTGCTCGTCGGCGCCAGCTCGATCGTTGCATCCACCGTGCTCGGGGGCACCGAATCGACCGTGGTCGGGTCGGGGACGTCGTCGACATCGGGGTTGGATTCGTTCGCCGTGGCACTCAGCGGCCCCATGGCGGGCACCATCGCCGCGAAGCCGGCGGTGGCGGCAATGCCGACCGCCCATCGGGCCTTGCGTGCCGGGTGAGGCTTGCGCCGCAGCAGGGCACGTCCACCGGCGGCCGCCGCAGCCGTCTTCGCGGCCGGCGGGGTTGCTCCGGTGACATCCGCAGCGACCGCCACGACCACAGCAGTCTCTGCGATGGCGGCCGGTGGTGGGGGTGGCGGTGGCGGTGGCGGTGGCGCCATCGCTGCACCCGCATCGGAACGGGCGGCGCGAGCGGCGATGACACAACCGGTGGGGCGAGCGGCAGCGCGGCCGGAGCCGGGGGCGCCAATGACTGGAGCGGCGGCGCGGATGGCGCCGGTGCAGCGGTGGACGCCGGCGCTTGACCACGGCTCGCACGCAAGCGGGCAATGCGTTCCTGGGGGGAAAGTTCAGTCATGTCAGCCTCAGTTCTCGACCTTGATCCGGCCGCCTTCGACGGTCGCGTGGAACTCGCGATCGCGTCCGGTGGCTACGTTGAAAAACTTGATCTCGACAGTTCGTGGTCCGTTCCTCGCGATCTCGTACACCCAGTTCGGTTCGGGGGTCACGGACGCCACGTAGATGGACGATCCGTCGAACTGCAGCGACAGCCGACGCTCCCGACACGGTGTAACTGGGATACGTGAGGCTCGAGACGACCGCAGGAGCCTGCGTCGTCGCAGGCGCCGGAGTCGTGGGTGCGGCAGTCGGCGCCGGCGTGGTCGGCGCAGCAGTCGGCGCGGGCGTGGTCGGCGCCGCGGTCGGCGCGGGTGTCGGAGCCGGCACCGGAGCAGCTGCGGGCGCTGGGGCGGGCGCCGGTGCGGCCTGGGGCGTCGCAGTGACGGGCTGGCTCGGCGTGACCGCCGCAGTCGTGGCGCAGCAACCGGTTGCGGGGCGGCGGGCAGGGCGAACGTTGGAGCCGGCTTCGCAGCAGGAGCGACGACGACCGCCGCGCTCGCAATGAGGTCCTGAGCCGGTTCGGCGAGTACTTCGGTCGACTCGGGCACGACCTCGGTCGTCGACGGATCGACCAGGACCGTGGTCGGTTCCTCAGCAACGAGTCGGCTCCGCCACCACTTCCGTTGCCTGCGCCGCAGGTCCGGCGATCATTGGAGCGGAGCCGATCACCATCACGGACAACGTCAACCCGCCGGCGACACATGCGCCGATCAGGCCGACTGATCTCCAGTGAACGATGTTCTCGGCGAGGGTCCGCTCTCCCTCTTTGCTCGGTTCCATGGTGGCAACACGACGCTGTGTGACATCGAGGTTGGGGCCCTTACCGAATCTTTACAATTCTGCGACAATCCGTAGACCTTCAGTCAAGATTGTTCGCTGCGAGTGGCAATTCGGGGTCGATTCGCACTTCGACGACCGGCTGTTCGGGCAACGCTCCACCCGGCTCGGCGACCGCCCTGGCCGAGGCGGACTCCGACACCGGCGACGACGCCGGGTCGCGGGAAACCATTGTCATGCCTGACGTATCCGTACCAGTCGTCGACGCGTCGACCACGCATCCGGTGATGATCGCTGTGAGGCGTTCCTGCTCCGTATCCGACAGTATCGCCGGCCGATTCGTCTCCGAGCAGGGCCGCCAGCCGCTCCAGCGATTGCCCCGACGATTCGAGTTCGGCCGCGACGCACCGGCTGATGAGGGGGTCGCCGAACACCTCCGATGTCAGTCGCTCCTCGCTGACCGAGGGCTGGGCTCGCTCCTGCGTCGAGATCGCTGCTGCACCGAATCCGACGAGAGCGACAGCCGCTACGGCGACGCCATTGATCGCGCGTCGCACGATTCGTCCTCCTGGGATCCGTCCGGCCGGCGTGCGGAGCCAAGAGCCGCCATCCGAGCACGAAGGCGCTCAGCACGAGCACGAGACCGACGAGGCGGAACGGCAGCGTCATCGGTGCGGAGCTCACGATCGGTTCGTGCACGTACGGCACCACCTGCGCGGAGACCTCGAGGTCGGCTCGTGCAGTCGGCCACGATTCGCGGGTCACACCGGCGGTCACTGCGGTGGTTCCGGTGGGCAGATCCACATTCTCCATGAACGCGAAACCCTCGGCGTTCGGCATCAACGTCGTCGTGGAAATCTGGTCGACGCCATCGACGGCCACATCGATGCCGGTGACCGGTCCGGGCGATGGGCGACGGGTGTCGCTCACACGGAATTCGAGCGTGTTCGGCCCGGGGAGACCGGGAATGGCTCGGACCTGGACGAGCAGGTCGTCGGCGAGCACCGCGGCGGCCTCGGGGGCTGCAGTTCCTTCGGCGCGAAGGAATTCGCGCCCGATTCCCGGGCCCGACGTCGCCATGATGCTCCCGGCCAGCACGACGATTCCGAGCGCGCCGAGTTCGACGACCGACCAGCGCAGGCGCCACCCACGGCTCACGCCGAAGCCGGCGACCGCGACGGCGATCACGAGGAGGCCCTTGACGACGAGCAGTTGGCCGTAGGTGGTCGAGAACAGTGCAGTGATCGACACGATGAGCCGGCTGGCGAGCAGGAAGCCCGACCCCACGGCGAGTACCGCGCCGAGGACGGCAACACGCGAGACCGACACGAGCGCTGCACGCGTCGACCGGCCCCAGTTCACGGCAAGGACGACGCCGAGCGATCCGATCCACAGCCCGAGCCCGATGAGGTGAGCGGACTTGGCGAGCACCATCAATGGTTCGACGGCTCCTTCGAGCGCGCTGTGGTCGCCCCAGCTCGCCAGCACGGCGAGCCAGACCACACCGAGCCAACCGAGTGACAGCCGCACGCTGAGCCGACCCCCAGCGCGCACCGGCATGTCGAGCCAGGCGGCGCGCAGCGGAAACGCGAGCGGGATCAGGCAGAGGGCGGCGATGACGACGAAGACCATCCGGCCGGCGTCAGCGGTCGCGAGGACGGCACTCATCGCCGAATCGAAGCTTCCGCCGAGCGCCAGGGCCCGGGCGATGAGGACGCCGATTCGAGCAGCGACCACAGCGACGATGGCTCCGATCGTGATGCGGCGGAGTCGTCGTGGGTCGATCGACGGGCACGTCCGGCCACCCCGAGCGGACCGTGAGCACACCGAAGAGTGCAGCAAGACCGGCGGCGAAGATCCATCGGGCCATCGATTCGGGCGCCTCGGGCGGAGCGATCACCGGGGCGCTCGCCTGCGGCGGGGCGGTTCCGATCCCGAAACTGGTGCGGGCGATCACCTCGTGCAGGTCTTCGCGGTCGCGGGCGGTGACGCGCACCTGATGCGTACCGTCGGGCAGCGGTGGCAGCTCGACGATGATGATGGTCGGATCGGCGGGGTCGAGGGCCGCTGTCGGCTGCTCGGCGACGCCGGTGCTCGACACGAGCTCGACCGTGATGCCGTCGGCGAGGATCGGCTCGCTGAAGCGGACGACCACCTGACCGGGGTCGTCGGCGAGCGCAGATCCGTCAGCGGGAAGGATGTCGTCGACGACGGCGTGCGCGCTCGCGACGCCGCTGGGGGCGACGATGGCGAGCGCGACCAAGGCGACGGCCGCCACAGCGAGGCGTCGAAGCCTCGATTCAGTCGACGACGACATCGTCGAGCCGCTCGTCGCCGACTTCGATCCTCACCGTGTCGCCGACCTCGACCGCACCGCCGGCGTTGCCGTAGAGGATCGAGAACTCGCGGCCGGTGACCAGGTCACCGCCGTGATGGTGAAACGTCGGGATGGCCAGCGTCTTCGTCCCGGCCACGATCTTGGGGAAGTCGTCGCTGTAGTCCTGGTCGTCGTCGTGGATGACGGCTGCCTTGTCGGCGTCGAGCAGCTGGTAGCGCAGTTCGACCATTCCATTCGAGCCGATCAGCGACACCCGCTGGATGCGAATGCCGTAGGTCTCCTCGATGCCCGGGCTGCGGGGGATTTCGACCGTGGCCGATTGCTCGGCGACGGGGTCGCCGGGAGCGTCGTCGTTCCCGGCGAGTACCCGCACTCCGAACACCGTCGCACCGACGGCACAGATCGCCACGGCGACGGCGACGAGGCGCCCGATCGTTCGCTGATCGGTCTCCACGCCTACACCCCCGCGTTCTGGAGCAGCGACCAGTTGCCCGCTGCGTCGAGGGCTCGCACCTGGATGTCCGTCCCCGGTGCGAGCGGGCCGATCACCAGACCGCTGTACGACATGGCCAAGGGGTCGGGCAGAACCACCTGTGTGGCCAATCCCTCGCCCGGGTCGTTGCCGGCGACGAACCACTCGACGGCCACGATGTTGCTGTGGGTCGTCGGCAGCGTGTTGCCGACCTTCGGGACGTTGATCGGATCGGTCACGGACACCAGTACCGAGCCGGGCGACGTGGTCGCATCGAGCACGACGACCGGTGCGGTGGTGTCGTGCACGAAGTCGACCGAGATCGCCTCGCTCCAGTTGCCCGCTGCGTCGAGGCCGCGGACCCAGAAGGTGATGACACCCTCGGGCATGCTCCGCAGATCGGCCAGCGGGATGTCGGCGTACACCTGTTGGACGACATTGCCGTCGACGGTGTCACCCCAGGTTGCCGTTGCGCTCTGCATCGGCTCGCCGGTGCCGGCGGTTTCCGCGGCCGTCCCGAAGGTGAACTCGGCGGCCACGATCGGGCTGCCGGGTCGGCTCGTGGGCGACGACGGCGGGTCCGTCACCGGGATGACGAACTCGTCGTCGGTGATGGTCGCCTCGAGGCGCACGACAGGTTGGAAGACCTGCGAACCGTTGTAGGCCAGTGTGCCGTTGTTCGGCGATGGCGTCATCGTGGCGTCGACCACGGTCGGGAGACCCTTGTCGATCGTGAACTCGATCGAGGTGGCGAACTGGCTCCAGTTGCCCGCCCCGATGCTGTCCTGGGCGTAGAGGTAGATGGAGTGGACCCCATCGCCGAGCCCTGCGAGCTCAGCTCGCCGGGATCGTCGCCTCGACCGCTTGGCGAGCGGGGTTGTCCCCGTCACCGGTGAGGTCGATGATCGTCCCGGTCGTCGCCATATTGGCGTTGACGACTGGAGTGAGCGAGTACTTGACCGCCTGGACGGCACTGCCCGAACCCGTGAGGGTCGTGTCAGCAGTTGCCCGCAGCGTCAGGTCGGCACTGCCGTTGGACAGCGCCGGGTCGATCTCGGCCGAGTGCACGACTGGACCTTCACGGTCGATGCGGAACGCCGCACCCTTGACCGGACCACACTTGAAGGCACCATTGACCCACTGGGCGGCCTGCAGCCAGATGACGTGTTCGCCGTTCGCCAGAAGCTGCGAGCGGCAGATCATCGACCTCCACGGTGAACCCAGCAATCGAGCACGACGCTCCCGTGCACCCGTATTGCGACGTGTCTGTTCCCTGGAGCCAGCCGTCCTCGTTCTCGACCAGGTTGTCGAAGAAGTAGCGAACCAAGAAGAATCCCGACTTCTCCAACTCGATGTCAGCATCGACCAACAACGACGTACCGTCGGTGATCTCAGGATTCACAGCGACTCGCGTCACGACCGATGGCGCAGTACCTCCCATTCCGGGAAGTGCGTAGACCTGTGCCTGACCGGCCACCGCTGTGCCACTGTCCTTGAACAAGGACAATCCCTCGTCGAGCAGGGTGACATTGATGCCGCTGTCGACCGGCATCATTGCAATGGCGTCGGACACCGTTCCAGGCGGGAGGGTGAGTGCGGCGACATCAGCCGGAGTGCCGAGCAGGCGGCTGTTCTCCGAGTATTGCGTGTGCCGCACACCGGCGAAGCCGAGTCGGCGCTGCTGGAGGCCGACGTTCGCGGCCCGCAGGAGCACCTTCGAGCCGGGCTGGATGGTCGGGAGCGGGTTGGTTCCATCATGGCTCTTGCCGTTGATGGTGAAGATCGACGGCGTGAACGTCGACATGTCGAAGCCGGCGGGATCCGCGTTCAGGCGCGGATCGAACTCATTCGTGATGGCAACGAGCTCGTCGCCGTATTCAACAAGTGGAACGTTTTCCGTCGCACCGTAAGCGGTCTGAACCGCGTCGAGGCCGTGGTCCGCTGGGCGAACGATGAGGACGCCGGCCATGCCCATGGCGATCTGACGGTTGCCGTCGGGCGTCGGGCCCGCCTGGTACAGGTAGGTGCCCGGCTCGAGCGGCCCGAACGTGGCCGCGGTGGAATCGCCCATACCGACGCCGAGCGAGTCGGGTTCACCGGCGACGGCCGGCAATGAGAGGCTGACCGACGAGGGCACGTTGACGTTCTCGAGATTGACGGTGATCGTGTCGCCGGCGAAGGCCTCGAGCACGGGATTCATCACGTCGACCTGATCGACCGTCGAGTCGTCGAACACCCACACGGGCAGGAGGTCGGGCGTCGAGTCGACGCTCGCGTCGCCCGATCGGGCGTACAACTGACACGTCGTGGTCGTGCCGACGCGGTCACAGGATTGGGTGGGCACGACCAGCGCTTGCGGGCACGTCGGCGAGTGGCGCGACGTCCGCGAGTGGCACGTCGACCGGCAGCGGATCCTGCGGGGCCGGATCCGCCGGCGTTTGCGCCGATGCTGTCGACCCGAAGGCGACACCGGCGAGGATGGTGACCACGGCGAAGCGCCGTGCGAATCGGGGTGAGTTCGTCATCATGTCGCTCCTCAGCATCCACCTTGCGGATCAATCCGCACGAGTGTCAGTTGGCCACCCATCGCAGCGCCGTAGTTGGTCGCTGCATACAGGGCATGGTTGTGGGCGACGTGGTAGTACTCGCCGCATTCGTTGAACGAGTCGCCGCCAGGCGGCTTGGGCCCGGAGGCACCGAGGCGTACCTCGCCGCTCCAATATCCACCGTCTTGCAGGTTGCGAGCATCCGGAACCTCGGGGGTCGAGCCCCCACCGTTCCAGACGGTGTCGGCCCAGGCGAAACGCCCCTCCATCGTCTGGCCGGGCTGGACGTCGATGGCGAACATGTCGAGCGAGCTGATGCCTGCGTCGTCAGCTGCCGGCCGGGCGTCGGTGCCGATGATCTCCTCATGGTTCGAGTGAGGGTGGAACGGCACGGCGATGGGGCTCGCGTTCAGGTATCGAATCACCGACGGCTCGGTCTGGCCCCCACCGATCGCCTGTACCTCGACCAGCGCCCCGTACGGCTGGCTCGGCAGCCACGGTGCGTTGTTCGGAGCGATCGTGTCAGGGAACGACCGGCCGTTGATCATGAAGTAACGGGGCCGGTAGGTGGAGAAGTCGATGGCCTGACCGGTCTCGACGGCGAGGTGGAGTGAAGGGTCGACCTGGCTGAACAGGTGGACGTACTCCTGAATCGGAAGCGACGGCGTCGCACCGTTGTACGACGAGGCGTCGGTGCCGTACACCGTCGGGTTGGCCGCGTCGTAGCCGGTTGGCCGCACGATGAGTGCACCCGTCAGACCCATCTCCCGCTGCAGCTGCGGATCGGTGCCGCTCCAGTAGAGATAGGTGCCGGCGGGAGGTGCGGTGAACTCGTACGTCACCGATCCACCCGGAGCTGCCGGCTGAATCAGCGAGGTGAGGCGACCCGATCCGTCGGTCTGGGCGCTGGCGGGGAGACCATCGGCGACGACGCCCTCGACACCCTCGAAGAAGATCGAGGTCGACACGTCGAGCGTGTTCTGGAGCGTGACCGTGACGGTCTGGCCCTCACTGACGCACAACATCGGGCCCGGGTACTGGAACCCGCCATTGCCCGGCGAGTACGACCACATGTAGACCGAGTTGCCGTCAGGCGTGATGATGCGCCCGGTCTTGGCGGTGAGCACGAAGCTCGCCGTGTCGTTCTCAGTGCAGATGGCGCCACTGTCGCTGGTGGTGTCGGCATGTGTCACGCCCGGCAGTGGGACGATGGTTGCCGCCCAGGCCGTCGTGGCGCACAGGCCGAGCGCCGCCAGGCGGGTCGTCCAAATTGCTCGCTTGCTTCTGTTCGTCGTCATGGCTCTCTTCCTCAGAAGTTGGGCTCGGACTGGGGGGCCAGCGTCCCGGGATGGACACGGACTTCGCTGCGCATGGAACCGCCACCGTCGGCACCGCTGCCGGTGATGCCGCGAGCGCCGATTGGATACACGCCCGGCGTGTCGGGCAGTTGGATGATCACGTCGAGGCTTCGGCCGGGCGGCACGTCGACCGAGTTGGTCTCGTAGATCCGGCTGGTGCGAGTCGGGTCGCCCGCGGCATACGAGCCACGGTTGTCGATCAGTGGCTTGGCGTCGATGCCCACGATGCGCATCGGGAGGCCCGACAGCTCGATGGCATGGGACCGGAATCCGAGGTTGGCCATCCGGATCAGCACCTTCTCGCCGGCGTTGCCCTGCACGAGCGACGAGACGGGTTGATACCTGAGTCGGCCGACGCCACCGGGCGCCGAGGGATTGAGTGGATCGTCCGAGATGTTGGCGGATGGCACCAGGGTGTCGGGGTAGGTGCGACCGTTGATCAGGAACACCGCCGGACGGTGTTCGGTCCAGTCGGGCTGCTGGATGTGCGAGCTCAACCAGTGTTCCTCGAGGTCGATCTCGGTGAGCATCCAGGTGAACTCCCGGTTGAACTCACTCTGCGTCCCGGCTCCGTACGCCGTCTTGACGCTGGGGCTGTAGTCGGCGGGCCTCACGAACAGGACACCGGTCATGCCCATCTGCACGTGCTCGACGTCTTCGAAGTGGCAGTGGTACATGTACGTTCCGGCCTCGTTCGGGAGAAACTGGTACGTGAAGCTCCTGCCGACCGGCACGGAGATCGAGGTCTCGGGCACACCGTCGAAGTACGGGATCTGGTTGGGGAATCCGTGCCAGTGAATCGTGTGGCCGTCGGCGAGGTCGGGCCGCTGGGCGAGCCCGAGGTTCCACAACTCCATCTCGATGCGGTCACCGACGTGGAAATCACGCCATTGGCCGGCCACCTTGCCGCGGTACAGCGGCGGTGCAGTGTGTTGCACGTGGTTGCGGAGCTGGATGATCTTGCTGTAGTCGCCATCGAGCGTCGTGACTTCGCGGAAGCCGAACGAGTAGAGGTTGAGCCCCTCGGGCGCCAGTTCGTCCGGCCAGATGGGGGGGCGAGGTGTGACGCCGGCGCCGTCGACACCCGCGATCGGCAACGAGATCCACCCATCGGTTGCGGCGAGCCCGACGCGGGTCGGCTCGGCAGCCGCCGCTCCCCCGGCTCGGCGCAGTGAGGTCGCGCCGACGCCGAGCGCCATGGCAGCACCGCCGCCGATGCCGAGCTTGATCAGCGTGCGCCGATCGAGCCGCTTGCGGCTGATCTCGGCGATCGGATTCGGTATCTCGTCGTTGGTGGCCATGGTCTGCTCCGGTCCGGTTGGTTCAGGGCTGTTGGGGGTGGTCATCAGACGTTCCCTCCTCCGAAGTCGTCGAGACGCCCGGCGCCCACCGAGAGCGTCGAGTTCAATCCGATCCGCCCGCCCGCAGGTGTGCCCGCTGTGGGCCACCCATTGCTGCCGACGGCGAGGTCGACGACGCCGAGCTGCACCCAGTCGGATGCGCCGGGCTTGCGGTAGACCTCGAGGTCGCCGTCGGTGTTGAACCTGGCGAGCAGGGAATCGCCCGCCTGGAAGCCCGTCTCGTAGATGACCCGGATCGTCGGATTCGATCCTCGGCTCTTCGTTCGCACCACCACACCACCGAGGTACGGGGCGTAGGCGACCTCGGTGTAGCTCGTCTGTGCTCGAATCCGTCCGTTGTTGGGGTTGAGTCCGGTCGCCCGGAGCACGACGCCGACGGAGCTCGAGAAGGCGGGCAGCGAGTCGAAGGTGACGTAGGCCTCCTGGGCATCGCTGGTCAACTCCTCGGCCCAGAACTGGGCACTGGGTTGACGCAACCGGAGGATGCGATCGCCGCTGTAGCCCTCGATCCTGACGTTGGCGTTTGCGGTCTGGCCGATCCACCACGGCGGGTTCAGTCCGAGATTGATGTTGATGTTCTGGTTGCCGGTGCCACGCTGGAAGCCGTCGAGCACCGCGGTACGGGGTCCGTACACCACGACTCCGGGACGCTCGTCGGCACCGATGTCGTAGCCGTTCCCCGTCGGGCGGGCTTCACCGTCGATGTCGTCGGCCGCTCCGACCGTGCCGGCGTCGATGGCCGGCGAGCTTGCCTTGATGTGGTAGTCGCCGAGCGGGCGCACACCGGTGGCGTACGACACGATCGCCGAGCTGCGGAAGCGCTGGTAGCCGCGCCACGTGTAGATCTCGACCTTCGTGGTCTGCGGATCGACGAACACAGGATCCTGGTTGACGATGTTGTCACCACCGTCCACGAGCCCCGTCAGGGTGTCGACCATCGAGAAGCTCGCGGTCGGATCCCCGGAGGAGCCGTCGGAGTTGCCGACGTCCCAGAGGTTCACCGGTCCCGCATCGTTGCCGATTCCGAGAACACCGGCGACACCGGCCCATGTACCGGCCCGGTTGTCCCGGAAGATGTTGTCGACCAACACCGGGTTGCTGAAACCGTCGGACCCCATCGGCAGTGTCGCCTGCAGCTGAGCGGAGTTGCCCGTCGTGCTGAGACCGGCCGGGGCCGGCAGGCCGTCACTCGTGAGAGCGGTCGCCGTCGTGATGTTGGCGGCGATCGTGTTGTTGACGATGCGGACGTCCGGGGCGTCGTTCAATGCCACGCCGCCGCCCTGGTGGGTCGACACGTTGTTGGCGATCACGTTGTTCTCGACCACGAACGGGAAGTTGCCCGCCTGCAGGAAGCGCAGGCCGCCTCCGTCGTCGTTGGCGAGGTTGCTCGTGATCACGTTGGAGCGAACCTCGACCGCACCGGCCCCCGGTGACAGCTGCGACGGGTTCGCCGGCAGCTCGCCGGCGATCGTCACACCGCCGCCTTCGTCGTACGCCGAGTTCAGGGCGATCCGGTTGCGCAGGATCTTGCCGCCCGAGCTGAGCCCGAAGTGGCTGATGCCGCCGCCGTACTCCGTGGACGAGTTGCCACAGATGTCGTTGTCGCTGATGCGGTAGCCGTCGGCACCGTTGAAGATCGAGATCGCGCCGGCCAGCTGGGTGCCACCGTTCGAGAGCACCCGGTTGTGGGCGATCACGACGCCGTCGTTCTCGTTGTTGCCGGCGAACGGCGTCCCGACGCGGATGGCGCCACCGTACGCACCGCCGTTGTTCTGCAGCACGTTGTTGGTGATCCGGAAGTTGCGGGCGTAACCGTTGAGGAAGACGCCGCCGCCCTGTGTCGTGGCGTTGCGCGGTTGGCCGTTCTGGCCACCACCGATCTCGGCGATGTTGCCCGGGAAGTCACGCTGGTCGCCGCCCATGATCTTGAGGCCGTCGATCCGCCCGATCTTGGAGGACGTGAAGGTGTTCCGACGCTGATTGTCGTTGTTCCCCTCTGCGGCGAGGACGTAGACGACCTCTCCGTCGGCCACGTTCTGGTTGCCAACCCAGGTGAGGTTGTTCACACGGGTGTACCAGGCGTCGGCGATCGGCTCGAGGAACGCATTCGGATCGTTGGGATCGAGACCGGCCGCCCAGAAGTTCCCACCGTGCAGCACGGCTCCCGGCACCGAGGTGCCGTCGAGGTACTGACCACCTGGACCGACGCCTTGGATCTCCACGGCGTTCGGCACGATCAGGTTCTCGTAGTAGGCACCATCAGGATTCGTCGCTGAGCCGGGCTGAGGGTTGACGACGACGAGCGAGCGAGATCTGAAGATCGACGGCAACGACGAGAGCAGGGTGCTCGCGTCGACGGCGTCCTGAACGTTTGCGAACTGCTGTCCGGGTCCGACCTGCAGCACGTATCGCTTGTAGCCTCCTGTGCCGAAGAAACCGAGGTCGAAGAGGCTGTCCCCGCCGACGTACCGCGGGAGCACGTACAAGGTGGTCGTGTTCACGACGCGACGTCCGGCAGCGGTCACGATCTCCAGCTGGTAGGCGCCGCGAGTGGTGAACGAGTCCGGCAGCGATGCCGTGATGACCCGCTCGTTCCACGTTCCGACGTCGAGCGGCGTGATCACCGCATCCGTGTCGGGATTCAACAACCTCACGGTCCCGGGCGTCGTGCCGAGGTGATCGCCGGTGATCCGCACGACCCGATCCAGCGATGACGTTCCGGTACCCACCTTGACGTACGGCCGATCGATGGCGAAGAACTGGGGCACTGCCGGGTCGGCGTTGCAGACGGCGAGGGCGTCGAACGTCCCGCCAGGACCGAGGATGGAGGCACCGACCTGGGTGGGAGCGGTGTCGGCCGCGGTCGTCGCACCGGGCCAGGCCTGGAAGACCGCTGCGATCGTGCGGTAGTTGGGGTTGTAACTCGGGAACGGTGAGCCGGGAGGACCGGGGTCGTTGCCGACGAATCGGTACATGTTCGGGCACACGCCGGACGGCGACGGGCAGTTCATCGTCGTCGTCGACGGCAGCAGGACCTCCCAGATGCCGTTCGGATCCGCGTTGGCGACGGTGACGAGCTTGCCGCTCCAGTCGTAGACACCCGTCGGTGAGTGGCTGATCGCCGCCTTCTCGCCGAACGTGGCGCGCCGCGGGTCGGTGTCGATGTTGAGGTCGTCGACGGTGTAGCCCCACATGCGCGCCGGGAGTGGCACGTCGGTGTAGAGCGTGAAGCTCGGCGCAACCGAACGTCCCGGGAGCACCTCGATCAGCTTGGCCTCACAGCCGGCGCGGGTCTGGTTGCGGTACGGGGTTCCGCCGGCATCGAGGAACGCCGGGTTGTCGGTGGCCGGGTTGGTGTCGAGCGTGATCGTCGCGGTGCGGGGTTTGCCCACGCAGACGGCCGCGGCACCGGGAGCCTGCGTGGCCGGGTCATCGACCGGCACCGCGCCGGGCGTCATCGAGTTGTCGGCGAACTCGCCACCAGCACTCGCCGCACCGGAGCGGCCCTGCGGCGTGTAGACGTCGCCGGCGAACACGTTGACCGAGCTCTCGTCCTCGACCTTGTACATCGGGCGGCCCTCGGCGTCGTTCGGAATGTCGACCTCGACGATGTACTTGCCGGGTGTCAGGTCTCCGAAGCCGTAGTTGCCATTGACGGAGGCGCCGAACTCACCGGCGCCGTCCGACATCGGATCGATCTGGATGCCGGTCAGCGGACCTTCGATGCAGGCGCCATCGGCCCAGGCGGGATCGAGGTATTTCGGCATCACGAGCTGATCGGCGATCTCGGCGCCGTCGGCGTCACGTGCCACGCACGGACCCGGCCGCTCCCACTGCTCGGTCGTGATCGAGTCGAGCGCTGGGCCGTCCTTGACCCAGTTGCCGCCGACGAGCTTCGCCTTGTACACGCTGATCGGTACGTTCGGCAGGCCCGGGGCCCAGTCCTCGACAGCCGCCAGGCGAGGGTCGAGTTCGTTGCGGGTCGTGTCCCAGAACACCGTGCCGGCGATACCGCCGTTGTCGACGCCGTCCCGTCGATACGGGCGTACGCCCCAGTCGACGCGGGCGGACTGACCGATGATCGGCAACACGTTGATGTCCACTCCCGAACCGCGAACCGTCGTCTCGGTCGCCTGGTTGCTCGCCTGATAGGTGACACCGGTGGTGGTGTAGCGATCGCTGTAGGCCTCCATCACCGTCCACATCGTGAACGGGTACGCAACGTCGAACTCGTACTGACCGTCGGGCGTGGTCGTCGCGCCCACCTGGCCGAGTTCGAGCGCGTTGTTCTCACGGTTGCGCAGCCCGACGAAGAAGTCCGGCACGCCGGGTTCGTTCGGGTCACGGCGCCCGTTCTCGTTGTAGTCGAGGAAGACGTGACCGTTGTAGGTCGCGAACCAACCCGTCAGTCCGAGCACGCCCGTGTCGACGATCTCGCCGCCCGACACCGTCACCTGGAACAGGTCGAGGAGATTGGCGATGTCCTTGTCCCAGATCGTGAGCTGGTACTCGCCGTCACGCACACCGTCGATCTGGAATCTGCCGTCGGCGTCGCCGCGACCGACCCAGACGGCACGGTCGCCGTCCTGCAGGTCGAGCAGCGCGATGTACGGCTCCTCGATCGGGCCCGTGATCTTGCCGCCACTGAACCCACCCCAGACGGTGCCGGTGTTCGGCGGCTGGCCCGCCCCTGGGGTGTAGGCGTCGTAGTGGCCCACCACTCCCTTGATCGTGTTGTCGCCCGGGATCGCCGGATCGCTGAAGTACGCCGGCGCCGACGGATCCGCTGCGCTCGCACGGGGGTGCACGTACCCGAAGAGCACCCACGGGACGGACTCGCCGCCGACGTTGAACTCGGTGTCGAAGCCCGTGTAGCCCTCCATCGCCCAGATGTCCCAGTCGAGTCCACCCTCGAGAGTGGTCGTCTGTACCCAGTCGGTGCCGGCGGGCGGTGCGATCGTCATGGCGTAGCGGTTCGGACCGAGGTTCGGGATCACGATGTCGCCGTTGTCGTCGCTGATGCACTTGCCGCCGGTGCCGGCGATCGGTTCTGGCTCGCCGTCGGTGAGCACGATCAGTCCGTTGATGTCGGTCACGTACTCGGTGCACAGCGGGTTGCCGTACCAGTCGGTCGTCACCTCGGCGGCCCAGTCGTTGATCGTGGCGGTGAAGCCCGCCATGCTCTCGCCGTTGTCGGGCGACTCGGCCGGCAGGTCGACCTGTCCGTTCGTCGTGACGTCGTCGAACACGCGGGCCCGGAGCGTCACGAGCTCGAGCGGATACGGATCGAGCAGCACCGGCACCGTGGCCGTGCCGGTGCCCTCGATCGGGATCTGGAAGTGGGCGCCTCCGATCTTGTGGCCGTCGGCGGTCACGGAGATCAGGTACTTGCCGTCGGGGAGATCGAGACCGCTCGCGAAGGCACCGCCCGCAGCGAAGTCGGACTGGTCGCCCTGGGTGTAGATCGGAGCGCCGGCCGTGAACGACTGCATGGACGGCCAGGTGCAGTCGGCGGGCCAACCGTCGGGGAACGCGCCGGTGTCGTCGGCCTCACATGCCGCCGGATCACCGAAGGGATCGCCCGTGTTGTCGACGTTGATGAGGTACTTCCACTCGGTGACGGGATCGCCCTGGGATGGGCCCGCCGGGTCGAGGCTGTCGCGCGCCGTGTTCACGGTGAACGTCACCGTGTCGGTCGTCGCCGCCGCCTGCGCCTGCACGTTGGCCACGCGGGACGGCAGCCACACGAGAGCGCCCAACGCGACGGTCATCACGATCGTCAGCCGCAGCGCTCGGGTTCGTTGGGCCACACCAGCGGACTGTTGCGGCGCGTTCTCGATCGAACTTCCCATGTGGACGATTGAAGACCACCAATCTCCGCCGCCGAACAACCGTCGCTCAACGCCACATCAACAGAGTTTCACCGGCGGCGCGACATCGACCGCGACACGTGGTCGAACGACCAAGATGTCGACGCTCGGTGGCCGAACGACCTCGCAGACCGGATCTGCAGTCGACACCGCGAACGGTAACCAGAGTTTTCGCCTGACCTCCTGACGAGAGATCGAGCGAGGCCGTGGACCTGGGCGAACTCGGTGTTCGTCGAGTTCGTGAACAGACTCGCAACCTGGGTCTCGACCGCACTCCTCGTTGCACAGTTCGGTGACCGCTTCGGTTCCGAATGTGCAGCAATACCGCTGTGCGTGCACGGAACCGTGCTCTCCGTACTATTCAGTGGCGCGCCGACCGCTTGCCGACCGCGACCCGGCCCTGACCCCAGCAACTCGCCGTTCTCGTGAACAACTTGTCGGTCAGAGCGTCGGATTGTTCACGAGAACGGACGATCGATCCGGAACGCGCAAGAGCGGCGACGGGACGTCGCCGCTCGCACCCGGAGAGCTGTCCTCGGCGCCGGCAGGTGCCGGCGCCGAGGAGCCCTCTGGCGGGTCAGGGATTCGTGATGTTCGGGAACGGGGTGGCGTTGACCCAAGCGGAGGACCCGACGGCGTTGTTCGCACGGATCCGCACGTAGTACGTGGTTGCCCTGCTCAGGCCGGTCAGGGTGACCGACGTCGAGTTGGTGGCCACCGTCGTGCTCTTGAGCCCGGTCGTGAACGCCGCGTTCGTCGCCCGCTGGATCGTGAACCCGGTCTCGTTGGTCGAGTTGTCGGTCCAGGTGAGGTCGATGGAACGCTTTCGGCCCGCGTTCGCGCCGTTGGTCGCCGCCAGCCCCGACGGTGCCGCCGGAACCGCAGCCGAAGCCGCCGTCGTGGCAATGCCGGAGTAGGCCGACAGGGTCGTACCCCGCCGAACAGGTTGACGGCAGCGACCCGGTACCAGTACGGCGTCCCGGTCGCGATCGTCGTGTCGGTGAAGGTGGTGGTGTTGCCGGTGCCGCTCCTGGCGGGCGCGACCGCGATCCGCGCGAACGAGCCGGGCAGCCCGGTGGTCGATCGCTCGATGACGAAGCCTCCCTCGTTGTTCGCGTTGTCTCGCCACTGCAGCCTGACCTGCGGGCCGGCCTGCAGGGTCGCCGTGAGGAGCGTCGGAGCCGACGGCGCAGCGGTCGGCAGGTTCACACCGATCGGAGCCGAGACCGAGTCGGCGTCCACCGCCGGGTAGGCACCGCCGTAGCCGACGGTGTTCCTGGCGACGACCCGGTACAGGAGCGCAGCGCTCCGGCTGGCCCCCGTGTCTCTCAGACTGCGGACATAGCCCTTGGTGTTCTCCAGGGCGAGCGGCGACTGGTCCGTCGCCGCGTCCGTCCAGGTGATGCCGTCGGCCGACCTCTGGAGGATGAACGACGTCTCGGTGATCGAGTTGTCGTTCCACGAGATCTGGTTGCGGTTGCTCACCACCGACCTCGACAATCCGTCGGCCTCGATCGGCGGGAGCGCCAGGAGCACCGGTCGCATCATGTCCATTTCTTCGTGGGACAGGATGTGGCAGTGGTAGACGTACTCCCAACCGAAGTTGACGAGCGCGTTCTTGATCGTCGAGATGTTGCCATCGGGGTCGACGATCAGCGTGGCACTGCCGATGTTGTCCCCGACGGACATCATCGGGTCGAGTGGCCGGATGCTGTTCGGGATCTCGAACGGCAGGTCCGGCACGATCGGCCGCAAGGCGACGATCGTGTCCTCGAGCGGGCTGACCCGGACGGTGTCCTTCCAGCCCAGCTCGGAGGCGTCCGGCGGGATGATGATGTTGTCCCATGTCACCCGGTTGAGCACCTGCACGTCGTACAGGTGGAAGTGGATCGGGTGCGTGTCGACGCCGTTGTGGGTGATCTTCCAGATCTGGGTCCCATCGCTGCCATCGCTGATGGCCTGGACGTTGACGTCACCCTTGGGCAGGTTCGTCCCGTCGATCACCTCCGTCGGCGGAGCGACGTACGGATAGAGCAGGATGTTCTGCCCGGCAGGTGTCGCCGGCACCGCCTCGAGACCGAGGTTGGCCGTCATCCGCCCGAACTCGTCGAACGCCGCCGAGTTCATCTCGTCGTGGAGCGCCTTCGGTTCGATCGGGACAGTGAGCTGCGGGTTCGAGCCTCTCAGGTTGTCGAACCTGAATTCGTCTCGACCCTGCTGGTTGATCCGGGCGTAACCGTCACACTTGTTGGTGCCGGCCGGGTTGGTGCAGTCACCGCTGGCGGCGAAGGACGTGCCGTAGGCGGAGTTGTAGGCGGCCTGACCGACGATGATCGGGTGCTGGCCCTCCTCGAAGACGCCACTGCCGTCGGCATGGTGCTTGAACAGGTTGCGCAACGCCGGCACGCTGAACGCGGTCGCCGGCTGTGTTGCAGCGACCTTGACCTGCATGATGGTCCGGGTGTTCGGACCGTAGCCGGGCAGGACCACGCCGGCGCCCGTGTCCGGGGCTCCGGTGTAGTAGTCGTAGTTCGCAACCCGGGCCGGGAAGGCGGCGGGAGCGTCGTTGTAGAGGATGAGCGTCTGGCCCGCGAACCTCGAGAAGTCGACGATCACGTCGGACCGCTCGGCCGGTGCGAGCAGCATCGAGTGCTTGTCCACGTTGCCGACGTCGAAGCGCGTCGGGTCGGTGATCCACGTCGTCGGCTGGGCCGGAACGACAGCGGGGGCCGGGAGGAAGCCGCCTTCGTTGGCGATCTGGATCCAGTCGGGACCCGCAGGGCTCCTGGTCGTGTCGGGCGTCGGCACGACGTTGATGTCGGTCTGCGCCGCCGCGACCTCGTCCTCCTTCAGGGCGACCTCGGTCAGGATGTCGTCCGACGGGTCGTTCGGAGTTCCGTTGTTGTCGGCGACGTACCAGGAGAGGTTCCAGAAGCGGTCGTTGGCCGCGTTCAGGATCCGGAACCGGTACGCCTTCGGGTCGAGCGTCGTGGTCGGATAGGCCGTGCCGTTGACGATCGGCGTGTCGTTGAACTGCTCCATCCCGACGGAGATGTTCGGCGTGCCGGGGATCTGCAGCGGGCTCGCAGAACGGGCTGACCTGGTACTGCCACGTCGACGGATCGTCGAGGTTGCAGGGCGTCGTCCAGATCGGTCGTGAAGTTCGTCGACGGGTCCTTGCCGAAGTACGGGTTGGCGATCGGGCCGTGCGGCGGCGTCGCCGGCGGCCAGAACCAGGGGCCGTACATCCAGCGACCGTAGGAGCTCATGCCACTCGGGTCGCCGGGGTTCTGAGCCGGCATGTAGACGTGGTGGTACCAGAGGTTGCCCATGCCGCCCCACCGGCTGGAGTCCCACGTCGGGTCCTGGCCCGCGAGCTGCTCCGTGCTCGGCACGAAGGTGCGGTCCTGGATGATGAGCGGGATGCCCTCGCCCATGTCGCTGTAGGTACCGCTCGGCCCGAACAGCTTCTGCTCGGTCGGGTCGGTGATGACGTACCCGGCAGCCTCGCCGGCGTACACGTTGAGGCGGGTGATGCCCCAGGAGTGGTCGTGGTAGAACATGAACCGAGCGCTCTGCTGGTTCGTGTAATAGAACGTCTGGCAGCCGTCACGCTCATCGGTGCAGTCCGGAACGCCGGCGGCCTCCAGTTCCGGAGTCACCATGTCGGGAACGTTCCCGACGGCGACGCCCTGCGGCCACGGTGTGTCCTCGTTGGCGGGGGTGATCCACTGGTGCGGTGTGCCGTCGCTGATCCAGGGCGTGGTGCCGCCGTGGAGGTGCAGCAGGGCCCGATTGTCCTTGAAGCAGTCAGCAGGCTTCGGGGACTCGGTGCAGACCGGGTTTCGGACCTCGTCGGTGACGGTGCCCTCGTCGACGGGATCCATCATTCCCATCATGGGCCCCATTCCGGAGCCCATCATGCTCGAGTCGGTCGGGAGGAACAGATCGCCATCGACGCCAGTCGGAAGCAGGTTGTAGAAGACGATGCGAACAGCACGATCCTTCTGCGCCACGATCGTCGGGCCGAGGTAGTGCGGGTCGTCGACGCCGTAGGCCTGTGATCCGTCCGGCATCAGCGTGGGTGTCGTCGTGCCGTCGAGGAGCGACGTCTGCAGCGGGACCTGCTTGCCGGGCACCGCATCGGTTGACAGCTGGACGTACTCGCGCAGGAGCGTGCCACCGGCAGGGAGGCTCGAGCTCATCCGCTCGCGGGTCTGGACGACTGCGATGACGTAGTAGTCGGTGCCCGGGAACGTCGTCGTGTCGGGAACGGCAACCGGGATGTACTGGCCGAGGTTGTTCGCGTCGGCCTCGCCGAGACCCGGCAGCGTGTCCTGGAACTTCTTGATGCCGCCCGGCGTGATGTAGCCCGACCCAGGGGTGAGCAGGTTCAGGCCGATGACCGCGCCGTAGTCGGTCGAAGCGGTGGCAGAGGCGCCAGTGCCGGCTCCGGTGTCGCCGAACGTGACAGTGGGGGTCGACGTGTAGCCGACGCCGTAGCGTGTCGACGACGACCGACAGGATCGAGAGGGTCGATGTGGCCGACGCCGCAACGAAGTTGGTTCCCGGGTTGATCGGGTCGAACAGAGTGCCGTCACGGACGACGACGCCCGGTGCGGTCACGTAGCCCGATCCGGGGGAGTCGACGACGACGCCGGTCACGGTCAACTGGCCGTTCGCAGTCGCACCTGGCGCAGTCGGCCGAGATGTCGACGGCTGACGGCGCAGACGACGTGGCCCTGAGCTTGGATCCCGTCCGGGTCGTCCGGCAGGTCGAAGTCCACGGTCGGCAGTGTGTAGCCCTCGCCCTGCACCGAGATGTCGACCGCGTCGACGCCGCCGAGCACGTGGGCGGTCGCGTCGGTGGTGGCACCGCCACCGCTGATGGTGACGGACGGGGCCGTGTAGCCAGCGCCGGCAGCGTCGACGGCGACGCTGGTCACCGCGCCGGAGGTCTGGACGTCGGCGGTGGCGGTCGCCCCGCTGCCGGCACCGGTGATCGCGACGGTCGCCGCGGCGTAGCCGGAACCGGGGTTCGTGATGGTCAAGCCGGTGACGGCACCGTTGGCACCGACGGTCGCTTCCGCGGTCGCCCCGCTACCGGCGCCCGTGGCGGGCGGCGTCACGCTCGCAGCGATCGAGTAGGTGCGAGCTTGCGGGTAGATCGGGAAGGAGCCCGAGCCGAGGGTGACGACATCGTTCGCGGGCGGTGCAGAGCCGGGTCCCGGATACGCAATGACGTCGGTCCCGGTGTTGATGACGTCGACCGGGATGCCCTGTCCGTACCAGCCGATGAGGTCGCCCAACACCGTGGTGCGAACGGGCCCACCGGGAACGTCGCGACCTCGCCGGTTGGCGTCGCCAACGACGGGACGGTCAGGGCACCACTGTCGTACACGATCGTGTACTCGATCGGCGGTGCCGGTCGGTCGGAGCACGTAGGCATGGAAGACGTTCCCTGCCGAACCTGGCTGGTTCCAGGTCGAGAAGCTGTTCAAGGTGCCGGTGGGCAGCGCGTTGCCCTCGACCACGCCGAACACCGTCGTGGCGGTATCGGTCGCATACGCACGCTGAGTCGAGCGCGTTCCCGACGATGGTCTGCGCAACGGACGCCCCCGTGATGGTCACGGTCGCGTCAGGCAGCGTGAGCGGGCTGTTCGCCCAGTTCGGATACGGCCCGAAGTAATGGGGCACCTTGGTTTCGTCGATCGCCGGAGTCGGTGCCGCGCCGATTTGTGCCGGCTCCACCACCACCGTCATCGCCACCATCGCGGCGAGCGCCAGACCGAGCACCATCTTGTTCTTCATGTGAGAGCCTCCATCGCCTGCTGGGCTCGACCCTCGCCGAGTTCCCAGTGTGTCTTTCGCACCTCCGAGTCGGCGTCCGCACAGGGCGAACGTCGCATACGAAAGATTCAAGACCGCTCATCTGGCTGGGGGCTCAACCCCGACTCAAATCCCGGACAACGAGCACTCACCATCCGCGCTGTCGGCGATCACCTCGAGTGACGCGATCGGCAACATCTCGACGCTGCGTGGCCGAACGACCTCAGAGATCGAATCGATAGCCGACGCCGCGGACGGTAACCAGATGCTTCGGCATCGCCGGATCGACCTCGATGTGTCGTCGGAGGCGATGCACATGTTCGGTGACGGTCGACGGGTCCTGCCACCCCGGCTCGGCCTGCCACACCTGACGCAGCAACTGCTCGCGCGTGAACACCTGACGCGGAGAACGAGCCAGGTAATAGAGCAGATCGAACTCGCGGTTCGTCAACGCGAGCACCTGACCCTCGCGCTTCGCCACCATCGCGTGGCCATCGATCTCCAGAACATCGACCACGATCACGTGGTCCTCCTCGACCTGGAGTGGAGACTGCAGCGCACTGCGCCTGAGCACCGCATGCACCCGGGCCACCAACTCGCGCGGCAGGAACGGCTTGACCACATAGTCGTCGGCGCCAATCTCCAGACCGAGCACGCGATCGGCCTCGTCGGCGGCACCGGTGACCATGATGATCGGCATGCTGTGACGCTCCCGAATCGCCCGCACGACCGTGAACCCGTCGATGCCCGGCAGACCCACATCGATGATGATCACATCGATGTCGTTGCCGATCATCTGGAGTCCTTCCTCACCGGACGCGGCCTCGATGACATTGAAATTGCTCGCTTCGAGGCGAACCCGCATGATCGAACGCACCTGCGCGTCATCGTCGATGAGCAACACCGACCCACTTCCGCCGCGCACCGGCCCCGTCTGCGACATCAGGACCCGTTCATCGGCCCATCGTGGCGGAGTCTTGACAATTTCTACATTGCGCTAGCACGGGAACGCATCTACCGTCATGATTTCGAATTCAGCAACATTGGTTCCGGACGGGGAACAAGTGGCACCACGAACAGCGGGAACGACGGGCGGGCTGCGCCGTACGAGGCTTACGGGATGGCTCGCGTCCGAGCATCTGCGCACGCTGCCGCTCGACATCGGGCTGGTGGGCATCACGATCCTCACGATCGTCACCCAAACGGTGGTCGCCGGCTTCCATTCCATGTTCGTCGTGCTGACCTTAGCCGCACTGATGCTGCCGTTCCGCGGGTTCGTGATCAGGCTCGGGGTGTGGATGGGGGTCTCGACCGCACTCCTCGCCTGGGCGATCACCTCGCTCGACGTCCCCGCCGAGGAACTCACCGAGATCCCCATCCTCACCATCGTGCTCGTCCTGGTGTTCCTGGTGGCTCACGCGCGTGCCACGGCCACTGCCGAGAGCCGCGCCGCCAACGCCGAACTCCAGGAACACACAGAACTCGAACGCCGCGAGCTGCACCAACAACTCGAGCAGGCCCAACGACGAGAGCTCATCGGACGGGCGAGCGCCGGGCTGTCGCACGATCTCCGCAACGTGTTCAGCGTCATCCAGGGGTGCACGGCAGAAGCAGCCGAGGACCCCGCTCGGTGGTCCGAGCCGCAGCGCTCCTGCCTCGACGAGGTCGAGGCGGCAGCCGAGCGCGGGCTCGTCATCCTCGATGAACTCTTGTGGCTCGGTCGCCAGCATGAATCGATCCTGCAGGTCTCCGACCTCAACACTTCGATCCGTCAACTCGAGCCACTTCTTCGACGGCTCACCCGGCCCGGGCGTCGTGCTCCGATTCGACATTCCCGTGAACGAGTGCCTCGTACGCATCGATCGGGTCGGGCTCAGCCAGATCCTCATGAACCTCGTGTCGAACGCCAACGATGCAATCGTCGGCAAAGGCAACATCACCGTGTCCGCCCGGCCCGTGGTCACCGCTTCGACCCGCGCCGACGGACCCAGCACGATGCTCACCGTCTCCGACGACGGTCAGGGGTTCACGTCGGACGAGCTGTCGAATGCGTTCGACGACGGTTTCACCACCAAAGGTGAGGGTCACTTCGGTCTCGGGCTGTCGACCGTGTGGCGAATCGTCGAACGTTGCGGCGGATCGATGCAGATCGATTCGTCACCGAACGACCTGACGACGATCTCGATCATGTTCGCCAGTCCCGACGTCGCCCTCGCAACGCCTGAGGAGTCAGGTCAGGACATGACAACGTCGCTGCGATTGCCGGATGGGGCCCGCCAGCCCGATGATCACGTCGGACCGGGCCTTCGAGTCAACGCCGCGTCGCACGAGTCCGACCGCAGTTTGAACTGACGACACCGCACCGCACCACCGAACTGCGCCAGCGCACACCGAACGTGCCGTCAGATCGCGGCGAGCCGCAGAAGATCGGGAGCGACGGTCGTGTAGATCAGGTTCGCGCCCGGCTTGTAGACGTGGACGCCGTCCCAGCGATAGCCGAGGTCGGAGGCGATCGTCTCGTCGGTGCACCACTCGGCGGGACCCTCGACGAACTGCACCCGGGCATCACCCGCGGCCTGGTACGACGCCGCCGTCTGGCGCAGCAGGTCGTTCACGTGGGCGACGCGAGCATCGTCACCGCGTTCGGGAAGCGCCGGAACGCCGGCGCCCTCGACGTCCTTCGGGCGCATGCAGGCCACTTCGAGCAGGCCGACGTTGGTCCCTTCGGCGAGCATCGCATCGATGCCCGACTCGAGGTTGGTCACGAACAACTCGTCGCCGGCCGGCGTAGCGAAGCCGTACGTCGTGTCGCCGTCGACGATGTCGAAGACATCCCACGCTCCGACGACGACGAGCGCGACGTCGGTGCCGGCAGCCGCTTGCGCCCAGTCGTCCTGCCACCCGTCGCAGATGCTGAAGCTGTTGCGGAAGCGAATCGAACTCCTGACCGAACCGGAGTCGTAGACGCTGCACCCGTCGACGCTGCCGTTGACGACGTTCGGGAAGACCGCGTCGATGCCATCGGGCAGATTGATCGCCAGCGCATTGGCCTGCGAATCACCGACGATCGCCAGCCGTGCCGACGTGGCGGGCGACGACCGGCGTCGTGACCACGGGCGTCGTCGTCACTGCAGCGACCGAACCATCGGTGACACGAACCATCGGTCGACGGTACCGGGATCGGCGACGTCGACCGGCGCAGCGTCGAGCTCGAACACCGCCTCGTCGCCGCCTTCGAACCGGTTGAACTGGCCGACGTTCACGTAGAAGACCACGAGCGCGCCGACGAGCATCGCTCCACCGGCGATCGGCCAGTAGGTGATCGACGCTCGGTCGCTCCACCACCGGCCGACGATCCCCTTGCGGACGGGTGACTCCAGATACCGGTACGACAGCTCGGCGACGATCACCGTGAGGACCATCGCCCACAGGAACGCCGACACCGAGCCGGTGGTGGCCCCGACGATCACGAAGATCGGCCAGCTCCACAGGTAGAGGCCGTAGCTGCGCTTGCCGATCTCGACCAGGGGGGTCCAGCTCATGATTCGGCGGAAGCCGACCGACGACGGATGCACAGCGACCATCACGGCCACGAGCGACAGGATCGAAACGAGCGGCAGCAACCATTGGTAGACGTACCCCGCCGTGATCGATGCGACAGCGGCCGCACAACCGATCGCCGCCACCGCCGCCGCCCCGAGCGGGTCGAGCAGTCGCCCGGCCGGGGCGTCGACCGCGTGCTTCCACCGCCAGGGCCGCCAGACGAACGCTGCGCCGGCGCCGAGCAGGAGGCCGCCGGATCGTGTGATCGTCGAGAGGTAGAGGATAGTTGGTGCGATCGACCCCGTCGAGCAGCGCCGGAGGGCCACCGAGCGGTGTCGGTGAGCGCGATTGCATCCAGAACATGTAGACGAACACGACGAATGCAGCGGCGACGACGATGCCGCCGACGGCGCGGCGGGACAGGCGCAGCCGCATCAGCGCGACGAACAGCAGCGGCCAGATCAGGTACCACTGTTCTTCGACGGCGAGGCTCCACAGGTGCCGCAGCAACGGCACCTCACCGGCGAAGTACGGAACGTCGCCGAGGATCTGGCCCCAGTTGTTGACGTAGAAGATCGACCACACGGTGTCGCGTCGCAGCTGCGATTGCTGTTCGGCGCTCCCCGCGATCGCCGCCCACACCGCAACGAAGAGCAACACCGCATAGAGCGCCGGGAACAGGCGCCTGGCGCGTCGGTTCCAGAACTTGCCGAACGCCACACGCCCGTTGCGGTCGTGCTCGTCGATCAACAACGAGGTGATCAGGAAACCCGAGACGACGAAGAACACCTCGACGCCGAAGAAGCCGCCGTGCATCCACGAGAATCCGGCGTGGTAGAGCAACACGACGCGCGACGGACAGCGCGCGCAACCCGTCGAGCGACGGCTGGTAGCCCATCGCCGGGAACGATCGGCGGATTCGTCGGCGACGTCGGCTCGACGGTGGCGACGACGTCGACTCCGGTGTCGCCGTCCGGCGGACTCGCCGGACCCACGGAGTCGACGACCGTGGTCACCGTCGCAACGACGTGCCGTCTCGGGTGGTCTCGACCGTCCAACCGTCGGCCTGCAGCTCGGCGCGCAACGCATCGGCGGTGGCGAAGTCCTTCGCCGCACGGGCATCGTCGAGCGCTCGGGCGAGTTCCTGCGCGTCGCTGTCGACCTCGGACGCGACGGCAAGATCGAGTCCGAATGTCGCTGCGATCACGTGAGCCGCCGCGGCAAGGGCGGCAGCGTCGTCCGATCCCGCATCGAGAGCGGCGTTGGCAGCGCCTGACCGTGTCGAACAGCAGGGCGGTGGCCTTCGGCGTGTCGAGATCGTCGTCCATGGCCAGTCGGAAGCCGCCCAGCACCTCGAGGTCAGGTTCGGCCCCGACGAGATCGGCGGTGCGGGCGGCGAACGCGTCGAGTCCCGAGAGCGCCTTGACCGCCCCGTCGATGTTGTCCTGGGTGATCTTCACCGGGCTGCGGTAGTGCGACTGCAACAGGACCATTCGGTACGCGCGCGGGTCGTAGAGGTCGATCAGGTCGAGCAGGTTCGACACGTTGCCGAGGCTCTTCGACATCTTCTCGCCCTCGGCGTCGACCACGAATCCGTTGTGCATCCAGTGGTTGGCGAACGTCTTGCCGAGCGCCACCGCCTGGGCGCGTTCGTTCTCGTGGTGGGGGAACCTCAGATCCTGGCCACCGCAATGGAGGTCGAAGCCCTCCCCCAACAGATCGAGACTCATCACCACGCACTCCGAGTGCCAACCCGGGCGACCGTCGCCCCACGGCGACGGCCAGGCGGGCTCGTCGGGCTTCGAGAACTTCCAGAGCACGAAGTCGGCCGGATGTCGCTTCTGCGCGGCGCCCACGACCTCGCGGTCGCCGCCACCGGATCGCATGTCGTCGACCGACTGATGCGCGAGCAGCCCGTAGTCGTCGACCGACTCGACCGACATGTAGACCCCGTCGTCGGTGAGGTAGGCGTGGTCGCCGGCGATGAGCTCACCGATCATCTCGACCATCTCCTCGACGTAGTCGGTCGCATGGGGGACGTCGGTCGGGCGTTCGACGTTGATCCCCGCCATCGCCTCGAACCACACGTGCTCGCACTTCGTGGTGATGTCCTGCCACGGACGGTTCTCGCGCTGGGCGCGTTCGATGATCTTGTCCTCGATGTCGGTGATGTTCGACACCAGCCTGACGTCGAGCCCGGTCCACTCGAGGTAGCGCCGGAGGATGTCGTACACCAGCGTGGCGCGCCCATGGCCGAGGTGCGGCGGGCCGTACACGGTGGGCCCGCACAGGTAGATGCTGACCTTGCCCGGCTCGCGCAGAGCCAACTCACGGACCGTTCGCGTGGCGGTGTCGTAGAGGTGCAGCACGACGATCGAGTCTACGAGCGCCATCCCGAGCCACCCGGCCACGTTTCCATCCCGCCATCCCCCGCCCATCCGCCTCCGATTTCGGTTTGCGTGACACTTCGGTTGGAACGGGCCAACAGAAGTGCAACACAAACCGGGGTGCCACCGGACTGTCACGCAAACCGGGTTGCCCACCGAACTGTCACGCAAACCGGATTGCCCACCGAACCGTGCACGCAAACCGGGGCGGCTGGCTGCGGGGCGACGTCGGTAGCCTCGGCGGTCTATGGCGAACATCCCCGACAAGCCGACGCTCGACGGCATCGAGGCACGCTGGGCCGCCCAGTGGGACTCCGATGGCACGTACCGCTTCGACGCGTCGGTACCTCGCGAGGGGTCTTCTCCATCGACACGCCACCGCCGACGGTCAGCGGATCGCTGCACATGGGCCACGTGTTCAGCTACACCCACACCGACACGATCGCCCGTTTCCAGCGGATGTCGGGCAAGGCCGTCTTCTACCCCATGGGCTGGGACGACAACGGCCTGCCCACCGAGCGGCGAGTGCAGAACTACTACGGCGTGCGCTGCGACCCGACGCAGCACTACGTCGAGGGCTTCGAACCGCCATTCCGCGGCGACCCGCCCAAGAACCACCACGCGGTCCCGATCTCGCGGCCCAACTTCCTCGAACTGTGCGACGAACTCGTCGAGATCGACGAGCAGATCTTCGAAGACCTGTTCAAGCGGCTCGGCCTGTCGGTCGACTGGAACTATCACTACGCCACCATCGACGAACGGTCGACGCCGCGCCAGCCAGCGCGCCTTCCTCCGCAACGTCACACGCGGCGAGGCCTACAGCCAAGAAGCGCCCACGCTGTGGGACATCGATTTCCGAACTGCGGTCGCCCAGGCCGAGATGGAGGACCGCGACCGTCCGGGCGCCTACCACAAGATCCCGTTCGCGCGGTCCGACGGCAACGGCGCCATCGAGATCGACACCACTCGCCCCGAGCTGCTCGCCGCGTGCGTCGCGCTCGTCGCGCACCCCGACGACGAGCGGTACCAACCGCTCTTCGGCACCACGGTGCGCACGCCGCTGTACGGCGTCGAGGTGCCGATCGTCGCCCACGAACTCGCGCAGCCCGACAAGGGCACCGGCATCGCGATGATCTGTACGTTCGGCGACACCACCGACGTCACCTGGTGGCGCGAGCTGAACCTGCCGATGCGCGCCATCATCGGACGCGACGGACGCATCCTCACCGACGCTCCCCACGACGTCGACGCCGACGCCTACGCGGCCATCGCCGGGCTCACCGTCAAGCAGGCCCAGACCAAGGTCGTCGAACAGCTCATCGAGGCCGAGCTCCTGATCGGCGAACCGCGCGGCATCCAGCATCCGGTGAAGTTCTACGAACGCGGCGATCGCCCGCTCGAGATCGTCACGTCGCGCCAGTGGTACATCCGCAACGGTGGCCGCGACGCCGACCTGCGCGCCGCGCTCGTTGCTCGCGGCACCGAGGTCACCTGGCATCCCGCCCACATGCAGCACCGCTACGAGAACTGGGTCGAGGGGCTCAACGGCGACTGGCTCGTGAGCCGCCAACGATTCTTCGGCGTGCCGATCCCCATCTGGTACGCACTCGACGAACAGGGCGAACCCCGCTACGACGAGCCGTTGCTCCCCGACGAATCGCTCCTGCCGATCGACCCGTCGACCGACGTGCCCGTGGGCTACACCGAGAGCCAGCGCGGCGAGCCGGGCGGGTTCGCCGGCGACCCCGACATTCTCGACACCTGGGCGACGTCGTCGCTCACCCCGCAGATCGCCGGCGGCTGGGAGGAGGACGACGAGCTGTTCGAGCACGTCTTCCCGATGGACATGCGCCCGCAGGCGCACGACATCATCCGCACCTGGCTGTTCTCCACGATCACCCGCAGCCACCACGAGTTCGGATGCGCTCCGTGGAGTCATGCCGCGCTGTCGGGATGGATTCTCGACCCCGACCGCAAGAAGATGTCGAAGTCGAAGGGCAACGTGGTCACGCCGCTGGACCTCTTCGAGACCTACGGCACCGACGCCGTCCGCTACTGGGCCGGCTCTGGTCGGCCGGGTGTCGACACGGCCTTCAGCGAAGACCAGATGAAGGTCGGCCGCAAACTCGCGAACAAGTTGCTCAACGTCACCAAGTTCGTGCTGCAATTCGGCGCCCCGACGGGCGACCGGTCGCTCGACGACGGTGTCACCGACCCGATCGACCGCTCGATGCTGGCCAAACTCGACGCTGTCGTCGTCGAGGCGACCGAGGCGTTCGAGGCCTTCGACTACGCGCGAGCACTCGAGCGGACCGAGGCGTTCTTCTGGTGGTTCTGCGACAACTACGTCGAGCTCGTCAAGGGCCGGACCTACGACGAAGCCCGGCCCGAGGCCGCCGACTCGGCCAAGCGCGCACTCCGAGCGGCGCTGAGCACCGTCCAGCGACTGTTGGCGCCGATCCTGCCGTTCGCGACCGAGGAGGCATGGAGTTGGTGGAACGAGTCGAGCATCCACGTGTCGCCGTGGCCCACACGCTCGGCGGGCACCGATCAGGCATTCGGTGACCCGACGCTCGTCGACGCCACGATCGACGTGCTGACACAGGTGCGCCGGGCCAAGACCGAGGCCAAGCGCAGCCAACGCGCCGTCGTCGACACGCTCGTCGTCACCGCACCGGCCGGTCTCCATGCGGCGCTCGACTCGGGCCGTGCCGACCTGCTCGACGCCGGATCGATCCGATCGATGACGCTGCTCGACGGTGATGCGCTGACCGTCGAGGTCACCCTCGCCGACGAACCCTGAGGTCCGCCCAGCGCGAGCGTGGCCCCGGTCGCAGCTGCGTTTGGCTAGTCTCACGGGCCGTGCCAGCGAAGTTGGGAATGTGGGCAGCGGTGTGTGCGTGCATGCTCATGTTCGGCGCGCCGGCGTTCGCCCAGGACGCCGGGACCGGCCCTGCCCCCACCGGCGCCGACACCACGACGGCGCCGAACGACACGTCGACCACGACGATCCCGCCTGCGTCGGCCGAACTCCTGACGCCCGCCCCGCTCGGCCCGGCGGTCGCAGGCGGCCAGACGCCCGTACGCGGCGCCCAGATCCAGATCACGCCCCCGCCGACCGTTGCGGAGACCTCGCCGTGGGATCCGTTCCTCCTGCCGGCCGACTCCGGATCCGGGCGACGAGTGGTGTACTCCAAATCGCAGCAGACGGTGTGGGCGATCGACGACAACAACGTGGTCATCAAGTCCCACCGCGTGTCGGGCCGCCAGGACCCCCAGCACCCGACACCCGGCGTGTACCGCGTGTGGTCGCGTAGTCGGTACACGTTCGCCATCAACAACCCGTCGATCACATGGGGATTGATGGTGCGCTTCGCCACGGGTGGCAACGGCGGCAACATCGGCTTCCACGACATCCCGTTCCAGTACGGCCGACCCGTGCAGACCCTCGCGCAACTCGGCCAGGCGCTGTCGGGTGGTTGTGTCCGCCAGGCTCCCGACGATGCGATCTGGATGTGGGACTGGGCGGGGATCGGCACCGTCGTCGTCGTCACGCCCTGACGACGACCCCGCTGACCGGGGCGCGGCGGATAACGTCCATCCGTCATGTCGGAGCCAGCCAGACCCGCCCTCGCCGAAGGTGAAGCGCACATGGCCCCAACGGCTGACGATCGCCTCGGCCTTCGCACTGGCACTCGGATCGTTCGGCGCGGCGGGTGCGCTCTACGCCGGCCAACGAGTGATCGAGGACCGCAACATCGCTCCCACCATCATCGACCCGGCGCAGGCGACCACCCTGCCGGTCGCCGTTGCGGACCCCGCAGAAGCCGCCGCGGCAACCGGTCCCCCGGAGACCTTCCCGCTCGGCGGAGCCCGATGCCAAGAACTTCCTGATCACCGGCGCCGACAACAACGCCTGCGTCGACCCCGATTCCCCGTATGCATCGGCATTCGGCGATCGAACGAACTTCGGCGAACGCAGCGACACGATCATGATGTGGCGGGTCAACCCGGCCACATCACAGGTTGCAGTGTTGTCGTTCCCCCGCGATCTCTTCGTCGAGATCGCCGGGTCGTCCCGCAAGGGCCGGATCAACGAGGCCTACGAACGTGACAACCCGCAGAAGTTGATCGACACGATCTACCAGAACTTCGGGATCGGCACCGACCACTTCGTCCAGGTCGACTTCTGTGCATTCCAGACGCTCGTCAACGCCGTCGACGGCGTCGCCGTGCCGTTCGCCACCCCCGTGCGCGATCCGAACACGGGCCTGAATGTTCCCGAGGCCGGCTGCTACACGTTCACCGGCGACCACGCCCTCGCCTACGTGCGATCCCGCAAGCTCGAATACCTCGACGAGAACGGCAACTGGAAGAAGGACCCGACCTCCGATCTCGGTCGGATCTCGCGCCAGCAGGACTTCCTGAAGCGCACCGTGTCACGGCTGCTGGCGAAGGGGGCGTACAACCCCGATGTGGCGGGCGGGCTCATCCAGACGGTGTCGGAGTACATCGTCACCGACGAAGACCTCACGCCGCGCAAGATGCTCGAGTTCGCCGGCGTCCTGAGCGGCGTCGACCCGACCGCGATCACGACCTATCAGATCGAAGCCAGCCCGCGAACGATCCAGGGCAACGCCGTGCTCGTCCCCACGATCGACGGCGACAACATGCAGGCGATCCTGTCGGTGTTCCGCGGTGAGTCCACGCTCGCCGAGATCCCCGATCAGGTCTTCGACACCACCGCGCCGACTCCGACGGACGTGCCGGAGTCGACTCTCCCACCGGCGACCACCCTGGCGCCCGCGGACACCGCGCCACCGACCGCCACGACGTTGCCGTCGGTGATCGCCGACCAGAACATCTTCGGCGTCGTCCCCGACAAGAACACCACCTGCTGACCGTTACATCTGGGGTCTGACCCCAGATGTAACGCCAGATGTAACGGTGCGTCAGGTGTCGAGGACCCGGGCGAGTGCGCCGGCCGCATCGGAGGGTCCGGACACGGTCGTGAATCGGGCACCCACCTGGTCGGCGAGTTCCTGCGCCTCGACGGCATCGGATTCGGGGGCCACGATCACCAACTCACCGAGCCGCCGCGCCGCGCCCACCACGTCGCCGGGGGCGGTCGCTCGACAATCCGACAGCAACACGGTGATCTTGCGGCCGGCCCGCGAACGCGACAGCTGGTCCGCGGCGGCGATCAGTGCCCCCGCGACGTCGGTGGTGCCGAAGCCGCGGAGCGCAAGTACGGAATCGATGACCCGCTCGTTCGACTTGGGGACGTCCTGCGACTTGACGGCGATGACGTCCTTGCCGAACGACAGCACCGAGTAGTCCTCGGGACTGCGCCAGGCGACCGCGGCGGCACTGACCGCGGCGGTGGCGAGGGGACGACCGGTCATCGATCCGCTGCGGTCGACCAGCAGACAGATCGCCGTACCCGGGGTGGACCACGCACGGATCCGCAGGTCGTCGGGGTCGACCGCACTGCGTTCGGCCCGTGCGGTCACGAGCGCATCGAGGCTCGCATCGACGTCGAGATCGCCGCCATCGGGCCGGTACCGCTGGGTCCGGAGCTGTCCGACACCGCGTGGAGCGGCGGGCCCGCGCCGTGACAGGTCGAGGAAGAGCCGCCCGGCAAGTCGTCGCGCCAGCTCACGCAGCTTCGGATCGGTGGCCCCGGTCAGGTCGGCGAGCAGCGCGAGCGTGTCGTCCGGATTCTCCTCCATCGCCGATTCGACGGCGTCGTCGTCGAGCTCACCGACCTCGGGTGAGATCTCGTCGAAATGAGGTTGCTGCTCGAGCGAGCGGCGCGAGGTGGTCTTGCGACGGGACTTGGCGACCTCGTCGTCGACCTCGTCGCCCTCCTTGACGGAGGGCGGGGGGTTCAGTTGGCCGTCGTCGCCCCGTTCGGGGCGTCCACTTTTCCCGTGCTCGACCCGTCGTCGTCCTTGCGACCGAACACGTCGAGCCACAGTTCGCGCACGATGTCCTCGGTCGATCGGGTCGTGCCTTCGCGTAGACGTATTCGTCCCGAGAGCGCGACGAGCGCGGCATCGAGCGACACGTCGCCCGCTGCGACCGACGAGTCACGAACCGCCGCGAGCGACGACGCGACCGCGCACATGTCGATCGCACCGCGGACCGACGATCCCACGCGCAGGTCGGCGTGCGAACGAGTGCGGCGGACGAGGTCGACCACCTTGGCGACCCACGCCGGATCCAGCACGGCGGCGCCGGCCGCGCGTTCGGTGATCTGCTGCTCGTCGGTGGCGGTCTGGTAGTCGACGGCCAGACGACACACCCGGTCGTACACCGCTCCGGAGATGCGCGCCGTGCCGATCGGCATCGAACGGGTTCATCGCGGCGACCAGCCGGAAGCCGGGCGCGGCCGCGAGCCGGCCGAGCCGGGGAACGTGCAGCTCACCCTCGCTCATCACCGTGATCAGCACGTTGAGCGTCTCCTCCGGCACACGGTTGATCTCCTCGACGTAGAGCAGCGAGCCCTCGCGGAGTGCAGCCGCCAGTGGACCGTCGACGAACACGTCGGCGTCGTAGCCCTCGGCGAGCACCCGGGCCGGATCGAAGTGGCCGACGAGCCGCGACGGCGTGAGCTCGGCGTTGCCCTCGACGAACTCGAAGCCGACACCCAGCTCGTGGGCGACCGTTCGCAACAGTGTCGACTTTCCGGTGCCGGGCGGCCCTTCGATGACGATGTGACGATCGGCCACGAGCGCCGCGACGACCAGTTCGATCTCGCGGCGACGGCCGACGACGGTCGAGCCGATTGCTGCCACGAGTTGGGCGGGTGGGATCGGTGCGGTGGGGGTGTCGGTCATGGCGTTCACGTCGCATCGAACCTAGCCGTGCAACCGACCCGGACCCCTGTTGCAGGAACTCGGTGCAAGGTCAGCCGTGGACGACGACGCCGCGGATGTTCTCGCCGTCGCGCATCGCCTGGTACCCGTCGTTGATCTCGTCGAGCGTGTAGCGGTTGGTGATCAACTCATCGAGCTTCAGCTGGCCGTCGCGGTACAGATTGAGCAGCTTGGGGATGTCGGCGCGCGGGTTCAGCGAGCCGAAGATCGTCCCCTTGATCTCCTTGTTCCACATCGCCAACTCGAACAGGTTGACCGACGACTCCGTCTGCGTCATCGGGGCGATGCCGGTCACCACGATCGTGCCGCCCTTGCCGGCCAACTGTGTGCCGAGCGCCATCAGGTCGCCGTACAGCACGCCCGGCGTCATGATCACCTTGTCGGCCATCATCCCGTCGGTCAGCTGCATCACCGAGCCGAGCGCCTCCTCCATCGACGGGAACGTGTGGGTGGCTCCGAACTCCATCGCCTTCTCACGCTTGAACTCGATGGGGTCGACGGCGATCACGTGGCGTGCGCCGGCCATCGCGGCACCCTGGACGGCGTTGATACCGATGCCTCCGATGCCGACCACGACGACCGTGTCGCCCGGCGAGACGGCGGCGCGATTGGTGGCCGATCCCCAACCGGTCGCCACGCCGCACGACACGAGCGCGACCGCTTCGAGCGGAAAGTCGGTGTCGACCTTGATCACCTGGGCCTCGGACACGCACGGAGTACTGCGAGAACGTGCCGAGCTTGGCGAACAGCGTCAATTCCGGTCCGCCGCCGGCCATGCGATGGCGGCTCGTGCCGTCGGTGATCATCCCCTTGAGGAATGCGCCCGCGCCCGCATCGCACAGGTTCTGGCGGCCGGTGGAGCAGTAGCGGCATCGACCGCACGATGGGATGAACGATGCCGACACGTGATCGCCGACGGCGACGCTCGTGACGCCGGGTCCGACCTCGGACACCACGCCGGCACCTTCGTGCCCGCCGACGACGGGCCACAGGTCGTCGATGCCCATCAGGGGCCACGCCTCCTGCGGTGGCACCATGTCGCCGGTGACCATGTGCTCGTCGGAGTGACACAGCCCGGCGGCCTTCCACTCGACGAGCACCTCACCGGCCTTCGGCGCGTCGACCTCGATCTCCTCGATCTGCCATTCCTGGTCGGTTCCGTGGAGCACTGCGGCTCTGCTCTTCATGTCGACCCCCCGATCGATGATGGACGGGACGACGCGGGTCAGACCCGCGTCAGTCCCACTGGCGTTCGTCAGTCGTAGATGAGGACGCCGCGGATGTTCTTGCCGTTGCGCATGTCCTCGAAGCCCTGATTGATCTCGTCGAGGGTGTAGGTGTTGGTGACGAGCGTGTCGAGGTCGAGCTGGCCCTGCGTGTACAGCTCGAGCAGCTGCGGGATGTCCTTGCGGATGTTCGCCGACCCGAACAGCGAGCCGATGATCTGCTTCTCGAACAACGTGAGGAACGCGCCCGGCACTGCGATCGACGCTTCGACGGTCGGGTGGATGTTCGTGACGACGATCTTCGAACGCTTGCCGCCGAGGTGGAACGCCTCGCCGAGCGCGTCGCCGTTGCCGACGCCCATCGTCATGATGACCTTGTCGAAACCGCGGCCCCAGGTGGAATCGCCCAGGCCCTCCATCGCCTCGGCGACCGAGGCGTAGGTGTGGGTGGCGCCGAGCTGCATCGCCGTCTCACGCTTGAACTCGACCGGATCGATGGCGGCGATCACGCGAGCACCCGCGAGCTTGGCGCCCTGGATCGCGTTGGCGCCGATGCCACCGGCGCCGACGACGGCGACGAAATCACCGGGGCCGACCTCGGCGGCGTAGACCGCCGAGCCCCAGCCGGTGACGACGCCGCAGCCGAGCAGACAGGCGCGGTCGAGCGGCAGGTCCTTGTCGATCTTCACGCAGCTCGACTCGTGGACGACGGTGTGTTGGGCGAACGTGCCGAGGAGACACATCAGGCCGAGGTCCTCACCATCCGCAGTGTGGTGGCGGGCGGTGCCGTCGGAGATCTGTCGTCCGGTCGGGAACGCCTCGCCGCCGACGTCGCAGAGGTTCGAGTGGCCCGACGCACAGCTCGGGCAGCGACCGCAGGCGGGGATGAAGCCGAACACGACGTGATCGCCGGGCTCGAGGCCGACGACGTTCGGGCCGACCTCCATCACGATGCCGGCGCCTTCGTGGCCACCGATGAGCGGCATCGGGCGAGGTCGCACCGGCGAGATCGCCGGTGACGAGGTGCTCGTCGGAGTGGCACATGCCCGATGCCTTCATCTGCACGAGCACTTCGCCGGCTTTGGGCGGATCGAGTTCGATGGTCTCGACGCTCCAGTCCTGGCCGATTTCCCTGAGTACTGCTGCCTTGGTCTGCATGGTCCGAACGATAGGTCAGGTGCCGATCGGCGGTGGCATCGGACACACTGGCCCGATGAGCGAGCCGGAGACCGTCGTGGAATCGGTGCGGGCGATGTCCGACGACGAACTGCACCATCTCGCCGAGGTGGTCCGCCAGGTGCAGATCGAGCGGGCGATCGGCAACGGCGACCACGACGCGATCATTGCCGCAGGTTTCGAATCGGGCTTCGGTCGCGATGGTCTCGGGGCCCTGCCGTGGGTCGAGGGGAGCGTCATCGTGTGCCCGGGTGGGATGGTGTCGAAGTCGAAGACCAGCCATCGCTGCCGCTTCGTCAGTGTCGACGACGTGTGGGTGTGGGACTCGGGCCTGTTGCTGCGCGAGGACAAGCGCTCGTCGCCGGGAACCGACGAGGGCTTTCGAGCGATCGCACTCGTGCCCCTCGTCGACGGCACCGAACTCGACGTGGTCACCGGCAAGGCTCGCAGCGGCCAGCACTCCGTCGATCACGTGGTGAGCTACGAAGTCCGTGCCGGCGAGTTGATCGAAGTGAGCCAGCGCACCGTCACCCCCGCCAACATGCGCTGAACACACCCCGAAATCGAACAAGGACCCGAAATTCGGAGCCGATGTTGCGCTGAGCGCAACATCGGCTCCGAATTTCGGTCTTTGTGTGTCCGGGCTGTGGGTCGGGTCAGCGGGGGAGGACGCGGACGTCGATGTACTGGGTCGCGGGAAGCCAGGCGCGGAGGTACCCGATGATGTCGAGTTGGCCGACGAGTTGCGATTGACCGAGGAAATCGTCGAGTGACGGGTTGCCGGCGGGGTCGGTGAGCACGTTCAAGACCTCGTCGTTGATCTGTTCGTTGCTGAACAGATCGAGTTGCTGCTGAACGGTCTCGGTCGCGGCGGCGAGCTCGGCGGCCGAGGGTCCGTCACCGCGGAGATCGTCGAGTTGCGCGAGCACCGCCGCCTCGACCTCGTCGACCAGGTCGGCGCCGGTGGTGTTGGAGATGTACGTCTGCGCATACGGAGCAGCGCCGGGGCCGACCTCGACGACGGCGAACGGCGAATACGAATCACCCAACTCCTCGCGGATCGTGTCGGTCAGCCGGTTCGTGATCACCTCCTGCACGACGAGTGCGGCAACGTCGTCCGCGCGATCAGGAGCTCGCCGGGGCGGTGTGGAGGAACGACACGCTCGCCTGTGCACCGTCGCCGGCGTTCGTCTGCTCGGCGACCACACCCGCGGGCGGCGGTGGCTCGACGTAGTCGACCGACTCGGCGCGGCCGGTCGACGGCAGCGTTCCGAGATACCGGCGGGCCAGATCGACGGCTTCGTCGCGATCGAAGTCACCGCTGAACGCGAAGGAGAAGTCCGAGGCATCACCGAATCGATCACGGAACACCCGATCGATGTCGTCGGCGCGCACCGAGTTCAGCGACTCGACCGTCGGCAGCAGGAACGCGGGATCGTCGTAGCGCGCATCGAGGAGCGCCTTGTACTCGGCGTAGCCCGGCTCGATCGACGGGTCGGATGCGTAGGCGAGTTCGTCGTCGAGGTACTGGTCGAGCGCGACGGGATCGACGCGGGGCTGCGTCATGTACAGATGGATCAGCTGGAACAACACCTCGAGATCGGATGTCGCGGCGGAGCCGTACATGCCCTCGGTGAACGCATCGATCCCGAGCTGCAGGCTCACGTCCTTGTCGGCCAGGAACGCATCGAGATCCACCGAGTCGTATGTGGCGACGCCGCTGTTGGCCACCACCGCGCCGGCCGCATCGCCGGCCGGGATGTCCGCGTCGACCAGCGCGTCGAGCCCACCCGGGCTGCGCGCCTCGAGCGCGACCTGGCCGTCGACGATGTCGGTCGTGTTCAGCGACACGCGAACGCCGTTGTCGAACTCGAGAACCGTCGGCGCCACGAACGACACCGATCGGCCGTCGGACGAGCTGATCGGTCGTCCGCTCCTCGATCGGCTCGGGCGCCACCATGAGATCTCCGTCGATCGCCGTCTCGGCCGCGCGCGGTTCGAGGGAGCGCTCACGCATGCTCGATGCCTGGGCGAGCCAGGCATCCTCGGACGGCAGCGCATCAGCTTCGCTCTCGGGAACGACCACCATCACGTGGGCTCCGGTATCGGCGAGCCGGTTCACGAATCCGTACGCCACGGTCTCGGGGGTCGCCCGATCGAGGATGGCGTTGACGATGTCGTAGTTGACGTCTGCCGTCGGGATCGGTTCATCGGTGAGCACGTGGCGGACGTACTCCTCGGCGAAGTCGGCGTCCTGACGTGAGTCGCGTCCGTCGTAGAACGTGTCGACCGACGTGCGGACCGACGATGCCGCCCGATCGATCTCGGCCTGGGTGAAGCCGAAGCGCCTGACCCGCTCGTACTCGTCGAACACCGCCTGGGTCGATGCCTCCAAGGCGTCGCCGTCGGCCGACACCACGATCTCCGGCGCCTCGAGTCCGCGGACGAACCCGCTCGAGTCGACCCGGGCGTCGTCGAACGGCGCCTCGCCACGAAGCGCGTCGTTGCCGAGGCGGGTGGCGATGATGTCGAACGCCATCGCATCGAGAATCGACGCTTGCAGGGCGGCCTCGGGCGACACGTCGTCGGCCGGGGTGACAGGCAGCGTCACCTGGGCGAAGCCCTCGGCGAGGTCGGGCTCCGACACCACGACCACCTCCGGTTGGGTCGACGGCTGGACCAGGAGCTCCGGTCGGTCGGGGGACGATCCGCGGGCGACCAGCGGACCGAAGCGATCGACCAACCCCTGCTCGATCGCTTCGGGGTCGATGTCGCCGACGACGACCACGGCGGCGTTGTCGGGCCGGTACCACTGGTCGTAGAACGCCCGGAGCGGTTCGGCGTTCATCGAAGAGATCGCCGCATCGTTGCCGATCGGATCGTGTCCTTCGTAGGGCGACCCGGTCAGGAAGAGTTCCTCGAGACCGTCGAAGATTCGGCCGTCGGAACTCGCCTCCGAACCGCGCCATTCGTCGAGGACCACACCGCGCTCGGCCTCGACCTGTGCCTGCTCGATGGTGGCTGCCGAGAGCCACTGCTGGAGGACGTCGAGCCCGGTCTCGACGACGTTGTCGTCGGCGGTCGGCATCGTGAGTTCGTAGACGGTCTCGTCGTAGCTGGTGTACGCGTTGATGTCGGCACCGAACGCGGCACCGAAGCTCCGCAGCACGTCGATCAGTTCGTTCTCCGGGAACTGCTCGGTGCCGTTGAACAGCATGTGCTCGAGGAAGTGCGCACCTCCCACTTGCGTGTCGTCCTCGAGCGCCGATCCGGCGTCGACGACCAGCCGCATGTCGACACGCCCGCCGGGGTTGTCGTTGTCGCGGATCAGGTAGCGCAGGCCGTTGTCCAGCTCGCCGATGACGATCGCCGGATCGGGTTCGGAGATCGACGGCAGCCCGTTCGGGTCGGGTGCCACGATCGGCGTCGACCCGTCGAGTGTGGTCTGCGCCAGCGTGCTGCCCGGCGCGGACGTTGCAACCGGACCGGTGTTCGACTCGACTTCGGCGACGTCCGAACTCGATGAGCACGATGTCGCCACGACCCCCGCAACGATGACGACAGCCGCCCAGCGTCGAAGACGTCGCGCCCGCCCGAGGTTGATCACGGAGCGAGACTACGACCCCGGATGGCCTCTGCGATGCCAGCTCGCACCCGATCGGTCCAATCGATGTCCTCGGTCGATTCGCCCGCAGCTTGCACCGCGGCTCGTTCGTCGGCAAGCCGCTCGGCCAGATCGGCGAGGTCGTCGGTCAGCACCTCGGCGAGCACGTTGCGGAGCTCGCGAGCGAGCGCAGGGCTCGCGCCATCGGTACTGACCGCCACCGTCACGCGGCCCGTGCGGGCGATCGCAGGCAGGATGAATTCACAGTCGACGGGCTGGTCGGCAGCATTCGTCCAGATGCCACGTGACCGGGCGAGTTGCGACACCTCCGCGTCCACGTCGGGATCACCGGTTGCGGTGACCACCAGACGCACACCGTCGAGATCGGCCGACTCGAATGGTCGATTTCGGATCTCGGCCACCTCGACGCCGTCGACGTACTCGGTCACATCGGTCGCCACGAGTCGGACACGGGCACCCGCCGCGGCGAGCCCTTCGGCCTTGCGTGCGCCGATTCGTCCACCCCCGACGACGAGCACCGGCACGCCATGGAGGTCGAGGATCACCGGATAGGCGAACTGAGGAACGGCCCCGGCGGCACCGCCGGGCGACTTTGACGGTCGCATTCCGGCAGTGTACGAACCGAATTCCCTACAAAGTTGATCTATTTGGTCAGGATTGATTGAATGGCGTCCGTGACCGACCTCATCAGCTCCCCATCGACGGTTGTGTTCCCTGATCGACCGGCCGAGACGGACGACCCCGTCGTCGACGCGCACCGTGTCCTGCAGTGGGCACACCGACGCTTCGACAGCCGACTGTGCGTGACGGCCAGCTTCGGCGACGCTGTGCTCGCGCACGTGGCGAACGAGGCGATCCCCGGCGTGGAGATCACGCTGCTCGACACCGGCTATCTGTTCGCGGAAACCGAATGGTTCGCCGGCGAACTCCGCGAGCGGTTCGGGATCAACCTGCGGATCGTCCGACCCGACGCCGATGTGCCGACGAATGTCTGGCAGACCGACACCGATGCATGCTGCGCGGCCCGCAAGGTGGAACCGCTCAACCGGGCCCTGCTCGGACGTGACGCGTGGGTCACCGGACTTCGGCGGTCGGATTCACCGTCACGCCGAACTGCGCCCTTCGTTCATCAGGATCTCCTGCGCGACGTCACCAAGATCAACCCGCTCGCCGGCTGGACCGACGCCCACGTCGTCACCTACGTCGCGGCCTACGGCATTCCGGATCACCCGCTCGCCGACCGCGGGTACCCGTCGATCGGCTGCTGGCCGTGCACGCGTCCCGTCACCGACGAAGGCGACCAACGATCCGGCCGATGGGCCGGCTCGGACAAGACCGAATGCGGGTTGCACCAGTGAGCGCCGAGACGATCAAGATCGAGAGCAACTACCTCGGCGGCACGATCGGTGCCGAACTCGCCGGCGAGCGCGACGACTTCGACCACGACGCCGAATTGCTCCTCAAGTTCCACGGCATCTACCAGCAGGACGACCGCGATGTCCGGCGAGCCCGCACGCAGCTGAAGCTGCCGCTGGACTACTCGTGCATGGTGCGGGCGTCGGTCCCCGGCGGCGTGATCACCAACGAGCAGTGGCTCGCCCTCGATCGGGTGGCGGCCCTTGCCGATCAGAAGCTCCGGCTCACGACCCGACAGGGCGTGCAGTACCACGTGGTCCACAAGGGTGAGCTGCGAGAGCTCGTGGCCGGCATCAACGCCTCGTTGCTCACCACGCTCGGAGCGTGTGGCGACGTGGTGCGCAACGTGATGGCCTGCCCGCTCCCCCACCCGGAACGACGCGCCGTGATCGAGCCACTCGTCGCCGAGATGGTGGCGCGATTCCGCCCCCAGACGGAGAGCTACTGGGAGTTGTGGGTCGACGGTGAGCGCGCCGTGTCGGCCGAACCACGACCCGACGTCCTCGACGCGATCGACGACGTGGAGCCGATCTACGGCGCGGCGTACCTCCCACGCAAGTTCAAGATCGCCGTCGCTTGGCCCGGCGACAACTGTGTCGACATCTACACCAACGATGTCGGCATCGTGCCGACGCTCTCCGAGGGAACGACCGGCGAACTCACCGGGTACGTGGTGCTCGCCGGCGGCGGCATGGGCATGGCCCACAACCGGCCCGACGACACCTATCCGCTGCTCGCGCAACCCGTCGGATGGGTGCCGCCGGGAGAGATCGGCGACGTGGTCGAGGCGATCGTCACGGCGCAACGCGATCACGGCAACCGTGAGGACCGGTCACGTGCCCGCCTCAAGTATCTGCTGGAGGAGCGTGGCATCGACTGGCTGCGGACCCAGATCGAGGCCCGCACCGGCCGACCGCTCGCACCGCCGGTCGAGTTGCCCGATTGGGAGGTCGGCGCACACCACGGCTGGCACGACATCGCCGATCTCCCTGACGGATCGGGTGGCGACACCCGAGCACTCGGGCTCCCCGTACCGTCGGGCAAGGTGACCGGCGGACTGCGGATCGCACTTCGACGATTGATCGCCGATCGCACCGTCCGGGGGTTGCGCGTGACCCCGCGACAGGACCTCCTGCTGCTCGGCGTCAGCGACACCGAGGCCGTCGAGAACGTCTTGCGCGCCAACGGCGTCCGCCTGGCCGACGACCAGAGCCCCACCCGCAACCTGGCGATCGCGTGCCCGGCGTTGCCGACGTGCAGCAAAGCCCTCGGCGAGGCCGAACGGGTGCTCCCGGAGGTGGTCGATCGTCTCGAGAAGGTGCTCGCCGACACCGGCAACACCGGACTGCCGCTGCGTCTCAACATGACCGGCTGCCCCAATGGGTGCTCACGGCCGTATGCAGCCGAACTCGGCATCGTCGGACGCACGAAGAAGAACTACGACATCTTCGTCGGCGGGTCGCCGGCCGGCGACCGCCTCGCCCGTCTCCTTCGCGCCGACGTGCCCCTCACCGACGTGCCCGACCTGCTGCGACCGCTGTTGGAGGCATTCGGTCGCTCCGACGGCGCCGTGAGCTTCGGCGACTGGTGCGTCGAGCAGGACTGGTCGACCCTCGAAGCGCTCCTCCCCGACCCGACCGGCCGCCGCCGTGCCCACTGACCCCCACCAGCGCCACCAGCACCCCCACCTCCCCCACCACCCTCACCACCCTGTTTGCGTGACAGTTCAGTTGGCCCGCCCCACTGAAAATGCAACACAAACGTGGATGGGGACTGTCGGAGGAGACGGGTGGCGGCGATGACGGTGTCGTTGATCGGCGCCGGGCCAGGTGATCCGGAGCTGTTGACGCTGAAGGCCGCACGGCTCCTTGCCGAGGCCGACGTCGTCGTGCACGACGCGCTCGTGGGCGACGGCGTCCTCGCACTGATCGCCGACTCGGCCGAACGCATCGACGTCGGCAAGCGCCCAGGGAGGCCAACGCCCCAGGAGATGATCTCGGCGCTCCTCGTCGAACTCGGTCGCCAGGGCAAGCGGGTGGTACGGCTGAAGGGAGGTGACCCGTTCGTGTTCGGTCGCGGCGGCGAAGAGGCGGCCGCCCTCGCCGACGCCGGCGTGCCGTACGAGGTGGTTCCCGGCATCACGTCGTCGATTGCGGCACCGGCTGCCGCCGGGATCCCCGTGACGCACCGCGGTGTCGCCGCAGCATTCACCGTCGTCACCGGCCACCGCCGCGAGGGTGAACCCGACGTCGACTGGCGATCACTCGCCGCGGTCGGCGGAACCATCGTGGTCCTCATGGGCGTGTCCCAGCGCGCGCAGATCGCCGCCGAGTTGCTCGCCGGCGGCCTCGACCCGAGCACGCCGGTCGCCACCATCGAGTCGGCGACGACCGATGCCCAGGTTGTCGGTCGCTGCAGCCTCGACGAGCTGGCTGACGCCGACGTCCGTTCTCCCGCCGTCATCGTGATCGGCGCCGTCGCGGCCTTCGAGTTCCTCCACGACCATGCGGCGCCGCTCAGCGTCAGCTCCGCCAGCGAGTTCCATCGCTGACCGGCGTCCGAGCTGACGTAGAACAAGCCACTGTCCGGCAGACTGCATGCTGTGGAGCTCCCCCCGCCGGTCCTGTCGCCGCTGCGGATCATCGGGCTCACCAAGCGGTTCGGCGCGACCACGGCGATCGACGGATTGACCCTCGACGTCCCTCAGGGTGCGTGTTACGGGTTGGTCGGGCCGAACGGGAGCGGCAAGTCGACCACCATGCGGGCCGTGTGCGGGCTGGTGCGTCCCGACGCCGGGTTGATCGAGGTGTGCGGCGTCAACGTCGCCGCCGACGTCCTGTCGACTCGACGATCGATGGGTGTGATGCTCGACCCGCTGCAGCTGTTCGACCGACTCACCGCGTGGGAGTTCGTCGACACGATCGGCACGCTGCGCGGACTCGCCACCGAGACGAGCCGTGCGAGAGCCACCGATCTCTTCACCATGCTCGATCTCATCGACGATGCCGACCGTCCGATCGCCGGCTACAGCCACGGGATGCGCAAGAAGGCCGCTCTCGCAGCGGCACTCCTCGCGCGGCCCCGCGTGGTCATGCTCGACGAGCCGTTCGAGGGTGTCGACCCGGTGTCGACACGTGCGATGCGACGGATCCTCGACCGTTTCCGCGAGGGCGGCGGCACCGTGGTGTTGTCGACCCACGTGATGGACATCGTCGAGCGCGTCTGCGACCACGTCGGAGTGATCCACCGCGGTCGACTCGTCGCCTCCGGGCCCATCGACGAACTCCGCGACGGTCGACGACTGGAGGACGCGTTCATCGACGTCGTCGGCGCCTCCGATCTCGATGACCAAGCGCTCGGCTGGTTGAGCTGAATGAACGAGCCCGCCCGGTGAGCGACGTTGCCGTTGTCGCACTCTTCGCGCAACTGCGCTGGAAGATGCTCCGCGGGGCGCTGGCATCCGACGGTGCGCAGAAATGGGCCGTCGCCATCGGCGTGATCGGATCGACACTGGTCGGGGCCGTCGCTGCTGCAGTCGTGTTCGTGGCCGGTCGCACCAGCGACAACCTCGACACCGTGTTCGTCACCGTCACGACAGGTGCTGTGCTCGTCGTAGTGATGATCGGCGTGATCACCGGCGTCACCCAACCCGTCGACCCTCGAGTGCTCGCCACCGAACCACTGACCGAACGCCAGCTCGGTATCGGGCTGCTCGCAGCGTCGGCCGCCGGCCCCCCGGGGTTGTCGGCGATGCTGTTCGGCGTCGGGCTGTTCGCCGGCGCCGTCGGCGGGCTCGCATCCGCCGTACCGGCGCTGCTCGCCACGTCGGCGGTCCTCGCCACGTTGCTCCTGGTCTCACGCACCACGATCAACACCCTCGGGCTCCTCGCGACGCGCCACCCACGAGTCGGCCAGTTCGTCGTCGGCGTGTCCAGCCTGGCGTTCTACGTCGCCTTCCAGATCATTCCCCAGGCGGTCACGGGGCTCGACGACGCCGAGCAGGATCGGCTCGCGGGTGGCCTGGCATTCACGCCGATGGGCCAGCTCGGTCGAGCGTTGGCCATGGTCCGCGACGAGCCCGCGATGTCACTCGTGCACACGCTGATCGGCGCCGCCTGGCTCGTCCCCATGCTGTGGCTGTTCACGTGGACGACCCGCCGCCTCGTGACATCGGTCAAGGGAGCCAACACCACGCGCGCCGCGACGCTCGAACGACGCCGTCCCGTTCAGGCCATCGCGCGGCGGATGTGCGGGCCCGGCGTCGTCGGCACGGTGGCATGGCGAGGTGTGCTCACCCGGTTCCGCACCCCTCGCACCGCACTGGAGACCTTCACCGGCGCCGGAGTCGGGCTGGCGATCGTCCTCGTGCCCGCGCTGACGGGCCGCGAGGCCGGCGCCGGCGCGGTCCTGGTCGGCGGCGCGGTGCAACTCGCCGTGCTGTTCATGGCGGGAAACAGTTTCGGATCCGACGGTCCGGCCATGGCGAATGAGATCTTGACCGGCGTGGATCCGAGTGTGCTCGTGCGCGCCAAGGCCCGATCGGTGATCGTGTCGGCGTCGCCCATCGCAATCGTCGGGCCACTGATCGCCGCAGCCATCACGGGCGAATGGAGCTATCTGCCCGCCGGATTCGCCGTTGGTATCGGCGGGCTGCTGGCCGGCGCCGGCGCGGCGATGGTCCAGTCGTCGATCGTGCCGATCGCCATTCCCGACAGCGACAACCCACTGGCCGGGGGCGATTCGGGCAAGGGGTGGTTCGCCGCGCTCATGTTGGCGGTGGTCCTGGTGGTTCTGGCGATCATCACGCTGCCCGTCGCCCTTGCGCTCTTGTGGGCCCTCGGCCGCGACTCGATCGCACTCGTGTCGATGCTCGCGGTGGTCACGCTCGGTACCGGGGTGCTGGTGATGCACGGTGGCATCGCGCTCGCCGCAGGTCGGTGGCGCGAGCGTGGTCCCGAACTCTTCGCCGCCATCGTTCCCGCCCGCTGACCGGCTCGCCATGGCCGCCGGGGTGAGGCGTGAGTAGTCTCGGCGCATGGAAGAAACCGCCGTTGCCACTGACACCGACACGGAAGTCGTCGAGAACGAGCTCGTCGAGGAACTGCTCGTCGAGGAGATCTCGATCGACGGGATGTGCGGCGTCTACTGACGATGCTCGACCGCCGGCTCGAACTCGACCCACGGGTCGCGCTGCGTCCCGAGCCGTTCGGGGCGCTGGCCTACCACTACGGCAATCGAAAGCTGATCTTCCTGAAGCACCCCGACGTGGTCCGCGTCGTGCAGTCGCTCGACGGTCACGACACACTCGCCGACGTGTTGCGCTCGTGCGAGATCGACGAGGCCCGCTGGCCGTCGTTCGAAACCGCACTGACCGCCCTCACCGAATCGGAGATGCTCCATGAGCGCCAACCCGTCGCGACTGGTTGAACAACTCAAGGGCGGCCTCGACGCCCCCATCTGTCTCACGTGGGAGCTCACCTACGCCTGCAACCTCGAGTGCGTTCACTGCCTGTCGTCGTCGGGCCGTCGTGACCCACGCGAACTGACGACTGACGAAGCCAAGGCCGTTCTCGACGAGTTGCACGACCTCCAGGTGTTCTACATCAACATCGGCGGCGGCGAACCGATGATCAGACGCGACTTCTTCGAGCTGCTGGAGTACTCGATCGGTCGCGGCATCGGTGTGAAGTTCTCGACCAACGGCGCATTCATCGATGCCGACAAGGCCCGCCGCCTCGCGTCGATGGACTACCTCGACATCCAGATCAGCCTCGACGGCACCGACGCGATCACCAACGACGCGGTTCGCGGCGAGGGGTCGTACGACACCGCGATCCGGGCGATGAACCACCTCCGCGATGCCGGCTTCGGCGAGTTCAAGATCTCGGTGGTCGTCACCCGCCACAACGTCGACCAGCTCGACGAGTTCAAGGCGCTCGCCGACTCGTTCGGGGCCCAACTGCGGATCACCCGGCTGCGCCCGTCCGGTCGCGGCGCCGACTCGTGGCACGACCTGCACCCGACCAACGCCCAGCAGCGCCAGATCTACGAGTGGCTGCTCGCCCACGGCGACAACGTGCTCACCGGCGACTCGTTCTTCCACCTCAATGCGCTCGGTGAGGAACCGCTGCCCGGTCTCAACATGTGCGGCGCGGGCAGGGTCGTGTGCCTGATCGACCCGATCGGCGACGTCTACGCCTGCCCGTTCGTGATCCACGACGAGTTCAAGGCCGGATCGGTCCGCGACGCCGGAGGGTTCGCCCACGTGTGGAAGCACAGTGAGCTCTTCGCCGAACTCCGTGAACCGCAATCGGCCGGTGCGTGCACCTCGTGCGGCAGCTACGACGCCTGCCAGGGCGGCTGCATGGCGGCGAAGTTCTTCGTCGGCATCCCGCTCGACGGCCCCGACCCCGAGTGTGTCAGCGGCCACGGCGAAGCCGCGATGCTCGCCGCGTCGGCCGAGCGCCCTCGCCCGATGATGGACCACTCCAAGCCGGTCCGGGTGGCCACACCGGAGCGTGTCCCGGTCACCATCGGACGCCGCTGACTCACAGCGAGGCGATCAGTTCGCCGAGACGTTGGCTCGCCGGCCACGCGCCCCGTCCCTGGTTGCAGAGGACCGTATGCGTGAAGGCTCCGGCGCGATCACGCACCGAGACGAACCCCACGCCGGCATCGAAACCGTGGATCGACACCGAATCCGACTCGTCGATCCAGAAGCCGAGCCCGTAGCGCATCGATTCCTCCGGCGCGTCGCTCCGCGCGCGCACCATCTCGTCGACGATCTCGGACGAGACGATGCGCCCGGCGAACAAGGACTCCCACAGCGCGTGGACATCTGCGGCCGTCGTGTAGATGCCACCGTCGCCATTGCCGCGCACGGGCAGGTGGAAGACGTTGGTGCGCAGCCCCTCGTCGTCCAGGTACCCGATTGCGGCACGACCCGGGAGTTCATCGGATCGCAGGAACGCCGTGTCGGCCATGCCGGCCGGCACGCACACGCGTTGTTCGACCAGATCGTGGAACGCGACCCCGGTGGCCCGCTCGGCGAGCAGTGCGAGGACCACGTAGCCACCGTTGCAGTACGCGAACCGCTCGCCGGGTTCGCCCTTCATCGGGTGACCGTCCAACACCCGCAGGAACTGCTCGGTGGTCGCGAGTTCGTGCACCGGCACGGTCATGACGTAGTCGGTCCAGTCGGTGACCACGTCCTCGTCGAGATAGTCACCGATGCCCGAGCGATGGGCGAGGAGCTGCTCGACGGTCACGCGGTCGTCGATCAGCGGGAGGTCGTCGCCGAGCAGCGACCGCGCCGTGGTCCCGAGTCCGAGCTCACCGCGCTCGACGAGGCTCATGACCGTGAGCGCCGTCAGGCCCTTCGTGCCGCTGGCGATCGCGAACTGTGTGTCGATCGTGTTCGCGACGCCAAGCCCACGATGCGCGGTGCCGTACGCATGCTGCACGACGGTGCTGCCGTCGAGATCGACCCGCACGACACCCGACAGTCCGACGTCGAAGGCGATGCGGTCGATCAACCCACCGAGGCCGTGCACGTCGTCGACAGTCGCTCCCACGCGTCCCACGCTGTCACACTTCAGCGGTCGGGTCGACGGGCGACGAAGAGGATCCGGTTGAAGGGGAAGAAGCAGGGCTCCTCGTCGCCCATCTCGTCGAGCAGTTCGCGTTCGTAGTCACCGAGGAACGATTCGTACGCGGCCTCCGAGAGCACCGAGCGGAACCGGGTGAGCGTGGTCCCCTTCACCCATTCGACCGCGTGCCGGGTCGACGGCAGGACATGCGGGTAGACGTGCAGGTCGACGTCGATGTCGATGTACCCGAGTTCGTGGAGGATCCGGGCGTAGTCCTCGGGTGCGAGCACGTTGCGCGCCACCGGGTCGGGGGGCGGCCCGGCGGAACCGAAGGCCGACCGGTGCGGCTCGGTGTTGGCGAGACGGTCGGCGACGACGTGGGTCGGCGCGTGGGCATTCGCGGGAACCTGCACGGCGATGCGCCCGCCCGGACGCAGTGCGGCGGTCCACCGCGCCAGCACGGCGGCATGATCGGGCACCCACTGGAGGCTCGCTGCGGCGAGCACCAGGTCGTGATCCCCGTCCGAGGTCCACGACGCGATGTCACCGGACTCGAACGTCACGGCGGATCCGGCATGCTCGGCGGCCGAGGCGAGCATGTCCGGCGAGTTGTCGATGCCGGTGATCTGACCGATCGACAGTCGGCGCGAGGCCAGCGCCGTCAGCTCACCGGGGCCGCAACCGAGGTCGACCGCACGACCGACGGGATCGGGTCCGAGTTTGGCCAACAGATCGTGGAACGGCTGCGAGCGCTCGGCCGCGAACTGGCGGTACTGCTGCGGATCCCATGCGCTCCGGGGGAGGTCGGGGTTGATGGACACGACTTGTATCTTACTTGTATTATTCGATGGAGGCGAGCGCGTCCGGACCGGCGAGCACGGCCGGTGGATCGGCGTCGGTGACGAAATGGAGTTCCTGGACGGCGCGGGTCATCGCCACGTAGAGCAGCCGGGCTCCGCGCTCGGTGACGGCCAGATCGGTCCCCTCGCTGAGGATCTCGTGGGGGTTGACGACGATGACACCGTCGAACTCGAGCCCCTTCACCGCTTCGGGGCCGAACACCGGGAGCTCCGCCGCATCGAGTTCGTGCACGTGATCCACAGCGACGAGCCCGTGTGACGCGAGCGCGGCAGTGATCGCCGCGTGCAGCGTCGTCGGTGCGACCACTGCGCTGATCCGCCGGCGCTGCTTGGTGGCGACGGCAAGTCCGGCGACCGCGGCAGCCAACTCCGACGTCGGCGCCCGCAGCCAGCTCGGCGGCACGCCCGTACGACGCACGCTGCGGCTCTCCGTCGCATCCACACCGGTGAACGGCAACAGCCGGTTCGCCACCGCGAGGACCGGCTCCGGCACGCGGTAGCCGATCGTGAGATCGGCGACGGTTCCGACGGGTCGATCGCGCACCGTGAGGTGATCGAACACCGCCGACCACCGCTCCTGGCCCGCAGGCGTCGTCGACTGGGCGACGTCGCCGACCAGCGTCATCGACCCGGTCGGGCTGCGCCGCCCGATCACCCGCAGTGCCACCGCCGAGTGGTCCTGCGCCTCGTCGACGATCACGTGGCCGTAGGTGAACGGTGAGCCGTTGAGCATCGAGTTCGCCTCGTCGACGAGCAACTGGTCGGCGCGGGTCCACGCACGACGCCTTCCCGACGGCCCCGGCAACAGTCGATCGACCAGACGCACCGGCTTCTGCGTCGGCCACGCCGTGTTGATCGCCGCCTTGAGCGACGCCGCCTTCTTCCACGTGTCCTCCGAACCGGTCCGTTGGAGCAGCTCGCGCTGGGCCAACGACCGCATCCGCTCACGGCGTTGATTCAGCGGGCTGGTGCCCGATTTGGCGATCTCCAGCCATTCCGCGAACTGGTCGCCGACCGACCACGTGGGTCCGGGCACCGACAGGAATCCGGATGTCGTCGGTCGGGCGGGCTGGATCGCCGCCAGCGCCAGGTCCGAGAGGTCGTCGAGTCGCGCTGCGTCGCCCTTCCAGCGCGCCAGCCGGACATCGTCGATCCCGGTCAGTTCGACCCGCGGAATGCAGAGCTCATCGACCGTTGCCTGACGCACCGACCGCTCGCCGAGCGACGGCAGGACATTGCCGATGTAGTCGAGGAACGCCTCGGTTCGGCCCCACCACCAACACGCCGTCGCGGGCGAGCCGACCCCGGTGCTCGAACAGCAGGTAGGCCGCCCGGTGGAGCGCAACCGCGGTCTTGCCGGTGCCGGGACCGCCCTGCACGACGAGCACTTGGTCGATCGGCGCACGGATGACGATGTCCTGCTCCGCCTGGATCGTGGACACGATCTCACGCATCTCCCCGGACCGTTCGGCCCCGATCTCGGCCAGCACGGGGTCGGGGATGCCACCGGCCACCTCGCCCTCGTCGGGGTCGTCGAGGTGCTCGTCGAGGTAGGCGACGATGTCGCCGTCGTCGAGGGTGAACCGACGACGAAACGCCACCCCCAGCGGGTCGACCGAGGTGGCACGGTAGAACGGCGCAGAGATCGGTGCGCGCCAGTCGACGACGACAGGATCGTGACGGTCGTCCTCGATGTGCCGGCGCCCGATGTACCACTCGTCGATCCGACCGAAGAATTCACCCGCTCCCGGCCCGCGCAGGTCCTCCAAGGCATCGGCGACGGTGACCTCGATGTACTCCTTGGTGATCTGGTCCGCCGCGCCATCGGGGTCGACGGCCTCGAGTCGGGCGATCATCCGATCGCGTGACGACCGCGCGAACGCAAGGTGGCCACGCTCGGCACCGAGCTCGGGGAACAGGTCGGCATTCACAGGGGTCGCCAAGTTAGCCGTCGGCGTGCGCTGCCGTGGCGTCCGTTTCCGGCCGGATGCTGCAAGGATCGTCGTTCGTGTTCGTCCTCGTGCTGGCCGCCTATGTCATCGGCACGTTCCCGAGCGCGATCCTCATCGCTCGGGCGAACGGCGTCGACATCTCCACGTTCGGCTCCGGGAACCCCGGCGCATCCAACGTCACCCGGGCGCTCGGATGGCGCAAGGGGATCTGGGTGTACCTGCTCGACGCCGGCAAGGGCGCAATCGCGGCGGGGCTCGGCCTCGCCGTCGATGGCCGTCCGGCCGCCTACTGGTGTGCCGCCGCAGCAGTGATCGGGCACATGTTCCCCGTGTTCCGTCGATTCAAGGGCGGCAAGGGTGTCGCCACCGGTTCCGGGGCGCTCCTCGTCGTGCAACCGATCCTCGCTCCCCTCGCCGTCGGAATCTGGTGGGTCGTGACGAAGTTGACGGGGAAGGCCGCGCTCGGCTCGGTGATCGCCGTCGCCTTCGTGCCGATCGGGATCATCCTGATGGACCAACCACGCTGGGAGCTCGTCGCCGTCGCCGGGGTCTGCGCACTCATCCTGTTGAAGCACACGAGCAACATCAAGCGGATGATTCGACGGGAAGAGCATTCGCTCAGCCAGAATTGACTCCCTGATGCAGCTGTTGTCGCCCCTCGCTCTCGCGTCGAGAACCGCACCGAACCGCGTCGTGTTCGGTCCACACGTGACCAACCTCGCCGCTGACGACCGCTCGATCCCCGCCCGCCTGGTGGCGTACTACGAGCGTCGGGCGCGCGGCGGGTGCGGGACGATCGTGGTCGAGGGTGCGTCCGTTCACCCGTCGGACTGGCCGTACGAACGGGCGCCACTCGCCGAGAGGTGCGGCACGGGGTGGGCCGACGTCGTCACCGCATGTCGACCGCACGGCTCGCTCGTGATCGCATCGCTCGATCATGCCGGCGGCCAGGGATCGTCGGCCTACAGCCAAGCCCCGCTCTGGGCGCCGTCGCGGGTGCCCGAGGTCAACAGCCGTGAAGTGCCCAAGTGGATGGAGGCCGGCGACGTCGCCGCGGTGATCGACGGATTCGCAGCCGCGACCAGGATCGCCGTCGACGCCGGCGTCGACGGCGTGGAGATCAACGCCGGCCAGCACAGCCTGGTGCGCCAGTTCATGTCCGGTCTCACCAACCAGCGCGACGACGCCTGGGGCGAGGATCGTCTGCTGTTCGCCCGCCAGGTGATCGATGCCGTCCGCGCGGCGTCGGGCGGCCGCGCCGTCGGGCTGCGACTGGCGTGCGACGAGCTCGCGCCGTGGGCGGGCATCACCCCCGAGATGGCACCCGACATCGCGGTGACGCTGGTCGCTGCCGGGCTCGACTACCTCGTGGTGACCCGGGGGTCGATCTACACGGTCGAGAAGACCCGGCCGGACTTCCACGAACCGACCGGGTTCAACATCGACGTGTGCCGAGCGGTGCGGGCCGCCGTTCACGAGACGTCACCCGACGTCCCGGTCATCCTGCAGGGTTCCGTCGTCGACGTCGGCCAAGCCGAGTGGGCGCTCGGTGGCTACGACGACCCGGCGCTCTGCGACGGGGTCGAGATGACGCGTGCCCAGATCGCCGATCCCGACCTCGTCGCCAAGCTCAGCTCCGGCCGGACCGACCAGATCCGGCCCTGCACCCGCTGCAACCAGACCTGCCAGGTTCGCGATGCCCGCAACCCGATCGTCACGTGCATCGCCGAGCCGACGAGTGGCCGCGAGACCGAGGACCCCGACTGGTACGTCCCGGCGACCCACCCCCGCGACGTGGTCGTCGTCGGCGGCGGCCCGGCCGGACTCGAGGCAGCCCGCGTCGCTGTGCTGCGCGGTCACCGGGTGACCATCGTCGAACGCAGCGATCGTGTGGGTGGCCTCGCCCGCGCCGCCGGTCCGAACGGAGCGCTCGTCGATTGGTGGGAGCGCGAGCGCGAACGACTCGGCATCGCCCTCCACGTCGGATCCGACACCTGGGACGCCGACGAGCGCACCGTGGTGATCCAGGCAACGGGATCACTCGCCGGCCCGCGTGCCGTACGACGTCAGTGACGACGCCACGGTGATCGACATCGCGGACCTTCGCCGGGGTGTCGTGGATCTGCCCGACCACGGACCCATCGTGCTGTTCGATCCGATCGGCGGGCCGATCGCCGTCGCACTGGCCGAGGAACTCGGAGACCTGGCCGTTCTGATCACCCAGGACAACATTGCCGGCAACGAACTCGCCCGCACCGGCGACCTCGCACCGGCGAACTCTCGCCTGGCGCAGCGGGGCGTGACGATCGAGCGACGAACCCTGCTGCGTTCGGTGCGCCGCGGCGAGATCGACGTCGAGGACCGCTACACCGGCGAGCGACGCACGATCGCGTGTGTCGCTCTCGTCGACTGTGGCTTTCGTGTGCCGACCGACCCGATCGACGGCGCCACTCAGATCGGCGACGCGGTCGCGCCTCGGACACTGCACGAAGCAGTCCTCGAGGCCCGCCGAGTTGCGCTGTCGATCTGACTCGACAGCTCCGATGTGGCGGTCCGGCTACCCGGCGGCATCGGCCCAGTAGGGATCGCGCAGCAGCCGCTTCTTGAGCTTGCCGTGGGCCTCCCGGGGCAAGTGGTCGACGATGTCGTAGGACTTGGGCAGCTTGTACGCCGCGAGGCGCTTCGCGGCGAAGGCGCGCACGTCGTCGAGGTCGACATCGCCCGACGGTTCGATCACCGCCTTCACCTGCTGGCCCCATTCCGGGTCGGGGATGCCGAACACGGCGACGTCGGCCACCGACGGGTGCTCGCTCAGCACGGCCTCGATCTCGGCCGGGTAGACGTTCGAGCCGGCGATCAGGATGAGATCGACGCGCCGATCGGCGAGGTAGAGGAACCCGTCGTCGTCGAGCCAGCCGAGATCGCCGACCGTGAACCGGCCGTCGGAGAGTCTGATCGACGCCGTCTTGTCGGGGTCGCCGTAGTACTCCGGGGCACCGTCGGAGCGCCGACAGTAGATCGTGCCGACCTCGCCAGGCGGCACGTCGTTGCCGTCGTCGTCGACGATCGAGTACTCGATACGCGCCGACGCCTTGCCGACCGTACCCGGATGCGCGAGCCACTCGTCGCTGTCACAGATCGCCGGACCCGTTCCCTCGGATGAGCCGTACATCTCGTAGATCACCGGTCCGAGCCAGTCGATCATCGCCACCTTCGCCCACGACGGGCACGGTGCAGCGGTGTGCAGGATCCACTCCAGCGACGAGAGGTCGTGCGCGCCGCCGTTCCTGCTCGTCGAGCTTGAGGAGACGGACGAATTGGGTCGGCACCATCGGCGCCGCCGTGATCCGATGCCGTTCGATCAGCGCAAGCGTCTCGTTCGGGTCGAACCGGCCCGTCACCACGACGGGCACACCGAACGACAGCGACGCTCCCATCACCGCGCTGCCCAGCGCGTGGTACAGCGGCGTCGTGATGAGCGTGGCACCGTGTTCGGGCATCCGCACGAGGGACCCCCAGCCGGACCACACTGCGGCGAAACGATCGACGGGCGCACCGAGTTCCGGACGCGTGACGCCCTTGGACTTGCCGGTGGTGCCACCGGTGAACATCAACGCCGTTCCTGCCGCCCGCTGGGTGAGCAGGCCATCGCCGGCGTCGGCGAGCCATGCCTCGTACTCCGTCGCCGAGCTCGACGATCGTCGTCGCGGTCGTGCCGGCGGCCGCCTCCTCCGCCACCGCTCGCAGGTCGGGTTCGACGACCAGCAGCCGACATCCGCTGTCGTCGATCAACGCCGCGAGCTCGACGGCGTGTCAGGTGCCAGTTCAGCGGCACGACGCGACTCCCCGCTCGGGCGTTGCCGATCTGGAACTCCGCCCACTCGCACCTGTTCGCGCGAGGACACCCCACACGTCACCGATCCCGATGCCGGCACCGTCGAGCGCTCGGGCGAGTTGTCGAGAGCGCTGCTCCACCTGCTCCCAGGTCAGCGACCGGTCAGGTCCGACGACCGCCACCGCACTCGGATCACCCGGCGACAACAGACGCTCGGGCTGCAGATCCTGGTGCACGTCGGCGTCGTTCGATGATTCCCCCATGGGCGACGAGCAGTACGCGTCCTGCCACACTCGGGACCCATGGGGAAGGACCTGTTCGATCTGTCCGGCCGTGTCGCCGTGGTGACCGGCGGTTCTCGTGGCCTCGGTCGCGAGATGGTGCTCGCGTTCGCGGAGCGGGGCGCAGATGTCGTGATCGCCAGCCGCAAGCTCGACGCCTGCGAAGCGCTCGCCCGCGAGGTCGAGACGATGGGCCGGCGGGCGCTCCCTGTCACGTATCACGCCGGTAGCTGGGACGACAGCCGGCGACCTCCACGACGCGGTGTACGGCGAGTTCGGGCGCTGCGACGTCCTCGTCAACAACGCCGGGATGTCACCCCTGTACCCGAGCGTCGACGCGATCGACGAAGCCCTCTACGACAAGGTGATGGACGTCAACCTGAAGGGGCCGTTCCGACTGTCGGCGCTGATCGGCACCCGGATGGCCGGTCCCGACCACGGCGGCAGCGACGGCGGCTCGATCATCTTCGTGTCGTCGATCGCGTCGCACCGCCCCGGCCCGAGCGAACTCGTCTACGGCGCAGCCAAGGCGGGCGTCAACAACCTGACCTACGGCCTCGCCCGCACGCTCGGACCCAAGGTGCGCGTGAACTGCATCGCGCCCGGACCCTTCCTCACCGACATCTCCAAGGCGTGGGACCTCGATGCATTCGAACGATCGGCGAAGGCCGCGTTCGCGTTGGGTCGAGGCGGCCAACCCCACGAGATCGTCGGCACCGCCGCTCTACCTCGCGAGCGACGCGTCGTCGTACACGACCGGCACCGTGATCGACGTCGACGGCGGGCCGCGCTGAACCGCCCGTCGCACGACACGTGACAGTCGACACAGCGCCATCGCTACTGTGACCGCATGGAGATGCACTTCGCGACCGTCTGGGAATCGATCGCCGACGCGATCCCCGAGCGGCCCGCCATCACCCATGGCGACGTCGACCAGCGAACGTGGCGCGGAGTACGACGAACGTGCGGCGCGCATCGCCGGAGCGCTCGACGCCGCCGGGCTCCGACCCGACTCGAAGATCGCGCTCTTCATGTACAACTGCAACGAGTACATGGAGGCCCAGTACGCGCATGTTCAAGACGCGCGGCGTGTCGATCAACGTCAACTACCGCTACCTCGACGACGAGCTCTGGTACCTGCTCGACAACTCCGACTCCGAGGCGTTGATCTTCCATTCGTCGCTCGGCGACCGGGTGGCGCGGGTGGTCGACCGTCTCCCCAAGCTGAAGCTGCTCGTCGAGGTCGACGACGGCGAGGGCGCGGGGCAGGTCCCGGATGCCCGGCGCCTACGAGGACGTGATCGCCGCCACCGACGCCGATGGACGCGCATCGAGCGGTCGCGAAGACGACATCTACATGCTCTACACCGGCGGCACGACCGGCATGCCCAAGGGCGTGATGTACGCCATCGGCGGCATGGCCAGCGGGATTCGTCGACGCGGATTCCCGATGCTCGGCCTCACGGCACCGACCGATGCCGCCGAGATCGCCGGCATCGATCGTGGCGCCGCCGAAGGCGGGCGACCCGTCGATCTCGATCCCGTGCGCACCGCTGATGCACGGCACCGGGCTGTGGGTCGGCTGCTTCATGCCGCACCTCGCCGGTGGCCACGTGGTCACGCCTCACGAACCGCAGCCTCGACGCGCACGAACTGCTCGACGACGGTCGAACGGCATCGACGTCACGTTGATCACGATCGTCGGCGACAGTTTCGCCAAGCCGATGATCCGGGCGCTCGACGAGGGCAAGCCCGACGGATCGCCGTACGACACGTCGTCGATCGCCGTGATCATCTCGTCGGGCGTGATGTGGACCACCGAGGTCGAAGCAGCAGCTGCTCGACCGGATCGAACAGGCGGTCCTCGTCGACGCCATGGGGTCATCGGAGGGTTCGATGGGCTCCCAGATCTCGACGAAGGGCATGACGATCGAGACACCGCCCGCTTCCAGCAGGCACCCGACCACCAAGGTGTTCACCGACGACGACCGCGAGGTCACAGCCGGGTTCGGACGAGGTCGGCATGGTCGCAGCCGGCGGCAACGTGCCGCTCGGCTACTACAAGGACCCCGAGAAGTCGGCGCGCACGTTCCGGGTGATCGACGGCGTGCGCTACTCGTTCCCCGGCGACTTCGCCAAGGTCGCCGAGGACGGGTCGCTGATCCTGTTGGGTCGGGGCAGCCAGGTGATCAACACCGGCGGCGAGAAGGTCTTCCCCGAGGAGGTCGAAGAAGCCGTCAAGCGCGTCGACTGGCGTCGTCGACTGTCTCGTGGTCGGCGTACGAGAACGAGAAGTTCGGCCAGGCGGTGACCGCAGTCGTGTCACTCGCCGACGGGGCATGACCGTCGACTCGGCGACGATCATCGCCTCGGTCAAGCACGACCTCGCCGGCTACAAGGCCCCCAAGTCGGTCGTCTTCGTCGATCAGGTTCCCCGCGCGCCGAACGGCAAGGCCGACTACCGCCGGGCCAAGGAGTACGCCGAGTCCGCAACCCCCACCTGAGCATCCTTCTCGTGAACAAGTGCGCGCCCCGACCGCGCAGTTGTTCACGAGAACGGGTCAGAGGAGCTTCTCGGCGAAGAACTCGAGGACACGATCGACGCTGGCGTCGTCACGCTGCTCGGTGAGCACCGAGTGGTCGCGCTTGGTGCGGCTCGGGAGCTCCACCGCGATGAACGCGTCACCCAGGAGATCACGCAGGGTCGAGAAGCGATCACCGACGGAGAAGTCGTCGGTGTAGCGCAGACCGAGCACCTGACAGCCCTGCGCGGCACGCTCGACGACCGCTGCGAGGTCGTCCGCTGACAGGTTGATGTCGGCTGCACGCGCCTTGCCGAGGGGAAGCGGCGCCGACGGCTGCGACAGCACCGGCGCCAGCATGATGTCGTCGACCATCATGCCGAGGGCGAACCCACCGGTGAAGCACATGCCGACCGCGCCGACGCCAGGGCCACCGACGTCCTGATGGAGATTGCGCGCCAGCGCCCGCAACCAGGCGATCACCGGCGCCGTCCGATTCAGCGCCAGCGCGGTGAAATCCCTGACGACACACCCCCGCACGATCGCCGCGAGCGCCGTTGCGTTCGACGGCGGCTTGCCGGGCGTACCGAACAGCGACGGCATCACGACGGTGAATCCCCGGTCGACGACCTCATTGGCGAACTTCGTCACGAGCGGCGTGATGTTCGGGACCTCATGGATCACCACGATGCCCGGGCCCGTACCGCGTCGGTAGGTCGGGAATGTCATGCCGGCCGCGGTGAACTCACCGGGTTCCCACCCGTCGAGAACCGCGGCGTACTCCGGCTTGGTGCTCATGTTCGACTCCCGTTCGGTGGGTTCACAGTCGCCGCATCGCGTCGAGCGCCGACTCGGCGAGGATCTCGGTTCCGGTCTTGAAGGCGTTGAGTTGCTCGTCGCTGATGCCCTGATCGCCCATCGCTCCGTGGAGGTACCGGGCGTAGACACCTTCGGAGATCACGGCGAGGCGCCACGACCCGAAGGCGATGTAGTAATCGATCTCCGACAGATCACGACCGGTCCTCGTGGCGTACCGCTCGAGCAGTTCGGCGTAGGTCGGGAATCCCTCCAATCCCGTCGGGTCGTTGGGACGGGTCTGCACGGTGCCCGGGTCGGCCCAGTACACGCCGATGTAGCCGACATCGGCCAACGGATCACCCAAGGTGCACAGCTCCCAGTCGAGGACCGCCGCGATGCGACCATGCCCGGTGTCGGTGAGGACGTTGCCGAACCGGTAGTCGCCGTGGGCGATCGAGACGCCCTGCTGGACCGGCATCCGCTCGGCGAGACGCCGGGCGACCTCGTCGACGGCAGGGAGATCGCGAGTCTTGGAGTTCTGCCATTGGGCGCTCCAGCGCTTGACCTGGCGTTCGACATACCCTTCGCGCTTCGCGAGGTCGCCGAGGCCGACGTCGTCCACGTCGACGTCATGCAGGTCGGCGAGCACGTCGATGAGATGCAATCCCGCACTGCGGCGCAACTCCGGCGGCATCGCTGCACCCTTGTCGGCGCTGTCCAGCACCACCCCGTCGACGAAGCCCATCACGTAGAACGGTGCGCCGTTGACGGCGTCGTCGATGCAGACGCCGAGGGCAGGCGGCACCGGCACGGAGGTCTTTCCGACGGCGGAGATGATCTTGTACTCGCGGGCCATGTCGTGAGCCGTCGCGAGCACGGCGCCGGTCGGGGGGCGACGCAGCACGTACTTCGTGCCGTTGGCGTCGGTGACCGTGTAGGTGAGGTTCGATCGACCGCCGACGATCAGGGTGAACTCGAACGGGGCAACGGCACCGTCGATGTTGTCGACGAGCCACTCGGTGACGCGGTCGCGATCGATTCCGTGAATCGGTGTCTGCACGGTGGCCGACCGTAGTCGCACCGTGGGTCGATCCGCCGGGTCGATCAGCCTGGTCGACCGACGCCGACGACCTTGCCCCAGTTGACCGCACCGACGGTGACCGTCTTGCCGGTGTTCGGGGCGTGCACCTGCATGCCGTTGCCGAGGTAGATGCTGACGTGGCTGATCGGGCTGTAGAAGAACAGCAGGTCGCCGGGCTGCGCCTGATCGATGGGCACGCGCGGTGTCGAAGCGAACTGCGCTGCCGACTGGTGCGGAAGACCGACGCCGGCCTGGCCCCAGGCATAGGCGGTCAACCCCGAACAGTCAAAGCCGACGCCGGGGCTCGACGTTGCGTACCGATACGGCACGCCCTGCTGGGCGAGCGCGGACTGTACGGCCAGACCCGACCTCGACGACACCGATGGGGCGCTGAAGCCACCGCCGGAACCCGACGAACTTCCACTCGCGGTCGATCCGCCTGCACTGTTGGTGTTGCCGTCGCCCGAGTTGCCACTGCCGCTGCTGCCACCACCGGAGCTCGACGTGGCGGCACTCCGACTGGCTCGGGCCTGCTCCTGAATCTTTCGGAGCGACTCCGCTGCGCGCCGCGCCTCTTCCTGCTGGATGAGCTGGCCCAGTTTTGCCTCGGCATCGGCGCGGGCCTTGGTGTACTGGGTGGTGAGCGACTCGGTCTGCGCCTGCGCATCGGTGAGCGATGCCGCGAGCTGCTCGGCCTGCTTGCGCTTGTTGTCGAGCGCCTGACGTTCGTCCTCGATGTCTGCGACCAGCGCGTCGAGTTCGTCGGTCGTGACATCGCCGGTACTGAGCGCGACCTTGGCGAGTTCCTCCCGCTTGAGTGCGTCGTTGAGGTTGTCGGAATCCTCGAAGAGCGGGCCGAGGGGCGCGGCGCCGCCGCCGACGAACGAACGCAGGGCCATCTCGCTGAGGTTGGAGCGAAGTTGCGCGAGTTCGGCTTCCTTCTCAGCGATGCGCGCTTGTGCGTCGGCGATCTCGGTGTCGAGTGCGGCCTTCGTCTCGATCGCATCGGTGTACTGCTCACCGAGCTGCAACGCCTGCTCTTCGAGCCGCTCCAGTTCGTCGACGATGTCGGCGACCTTCTGCTTCTGCTGGTCAACCGATTGCGCCTGAACGACTGCCGGCGTCACGGATGGCACCAACACGGCGATTGCGACCGCAATCGGGACGGCGGACAGAAGTTTTCGGACAGAAGGGAGCCGCATAGGTACGAGTACTGAGCCTATCGAATATGACGAACGTGTTGCGAAAACCCGACGAAAGTTCTCGGACCCTCGTCACACCCGACTGCGACGCGGGGCAAGCAGACCCCTCGTCGCATTCACTCCCACTCGATGGTGCCCGGCGGCTTCGAGGTGATGTCGTAGGCGACGCGATTGATGCCCGGGACCTCGTTGATGATCCGCTGCGACATCGTCTCGAGCACGTCGTAGGGTATCCGAGCCCAGTCCGCGGTCATCGCATCGTCGCTGGTCACAGCCCTGATGATGATCGGATGGCCGTACGTGCGCTCATCGCCCATCACCCCGACCGATCGGATGTCGGCGAGCACGGCAAACGACTGCCAGATCTCGCGTTCGAGTCCGGCGAGGCGCAGTTCCTCGCGCACGATCGCGTCGGCCTCCTGGAGCAGGGCGACGCGCTCGGGCGTCACCTCACCGATGATGCGCACCCCGAGGCCCGGCCCCGGGAAGGGCTGGCGCCACACCATCTCGTCGGGCAATCCCAGCTCGGTGCCGAGTTTGCGCACCTCGTCCTTGAAGAGTTCGCGCAGCGGCTCGATCAGCTCGAGCGTCATGTCCTCCGGGAGGCCTCCCACGTTGTGGTGGCTCTTGATCACCGATGCCGTTCCATCGGTGCCGCCACTCTCGATCAGGTCGGGGTAGAGCGTGCCCTGCACGAGGAATCGGGCGTCGGTGAGCCCACCGGTGTTCTCCTCGAACACGCGGATGAACTGCTCGCCGATCGCCTTGCGCTTGGCCTCCGGTTCGGTGACGCCCTCCAGCGCGTCGAAGAACCGCCACCCCGCGTCGACGTGAATCAACTCGATGCCGAGATTGCGCCGGAACGTCTCGACCACTTGAGCGCTCTCGCCCTTTCGCATCAACCCGGTGTCGACGTAGATGCACGTGAGCTGAGGCCCGATCGCCTTGTGCACGAGCGCCGCGGCCACCGATGAGTCGACCCCACCCGACAGTCCACAGATCACCCGGTCGGACCCGACCCGCTCGCGGATCGACTCCACCTGCTCGTCGATGACCGACGACATCTCCCAGTCCGCTCCGATGCCGGCGCGTTCGTGCAGGAATCGAGCGAGTACGGCCATCCCGTACGGCGAGTGCACGACCTCCGGGTGGAACTGGACGCCGTAGATCCGTCGCTCGTCGTTCTCGAGCATGGCCACGGGCGCGCCCGGCGTGCTCGCCGTGACGACGAAGCCCGACGGCGCGTCGGTGATGCCGTCGAAGTGGCTCATCCAGACGTCGTGGTCATCGGGGGCCTCATCGGGGAGGAGCAACGACGGACCCGTTCGGGTCATGCGAGCGCGGCCGTACTCCCCCTGCATGCCGCGTCCGACGATGCCGCCGAGTTGCTGGCCGATCAGCTGTGCCCCGTAGCAGATGCCGAGGATCGGCACGCCGAGGTCGTAGATGGCCGGATCGAGCGACGGCGCGCCGTCGACGTGCACGCTCTTCGGTCCACCCGACAGCACGATCGCCGCAGGTGACCGTTCGGCGACCTCGGCGGCGGAGATCCGGTGCGGAACGATCTCGGAGTACACCTTCAGCTCGCGCACCCTGCGGGCGATCAGCTGGGCGTATTGCGCGCCGAAGTCGACGACGAGAACGGTGGGGCGGTCGTGATGCGCAGGTTGACTCAAGATGGTGAATCGTAGATCAGCCTCGTCGGTGCTCCGCATCCTGGTCGCGGCGTTCCTGATCCTCGGTGCGCTGTCGCTCGGTCCGCAGGTTGCCACCGTCGCTGCCGGCAACGATCCACCGCCGGTCGCCACCGACATCCCGGTCGACACGGCCAACCCGTTCCTCCCCGAGGACGCCGACCTCACGACGTGCGTCGGCACGCTGCAGCGACCGGGCTGCGGGAGCCGGGAGCGAGGCGGCTGGCATCAGGACCTCGTCGCCATCGCCATGGTCGGCGGGCTGCTGATCATCTTCGGCCGCGTCGCCTGGGGCGTGGCCCGGAATCGGCACGATCGTGACGACGACATAGCCTCCACGCCGTGACCCCCGACGAGTTCAGAACCCACGGCCACGCTCTCATCGACTGGATCGCCGACTACGTCGACGGTGTCGAGGAACGGCCGGTGGCTGCGATGGTCGAGCCCGGTGACGTGCGATCGCAGCTCCCCGAACATCCGCCGACCGAACCAGAGTCGTTCGATGCCGTGATGGCCGACGTCGAGCGAATCATCGTTCCCGGTCTCACGCAGTGGCAGCACCCGGGGTTCTTCGCCTACTTCCCGTCGAACACCTCGTATCCGTCGATCCTCGGTGAGCTGCTGTCGGCCGGCCTCGGCGTTCAGGGAATGAGCTGGGTGACGTCACCGGCGTGTACCGAGGTCGAGACGCTGATGCTCGACTGGATGCGTGAGCTGCTCGACCTGCCCAGGCGATTCGACTCGCGCAGCGACAACGGCGGCGGGGTGATCCAGGGCACGGCGAGCGAGGCCACGCTGGTTGCGATCCTGTCGGCTCGTTGGCGAGCGACGGGCGGCGCGGTCAACGCCGACGGCGACACGACCAAGCTCGTTGCCTACGCCACGTCCCAGGCCCACTCGAGCATCGAGAAGGGTCTGCGGATCGCCGGCGTCGGCACCGACCGCATCCGGGTCGTGCCCCACGACGCATCGTTCGCGATGCGTGCCGACGCACTCGACGAGATGATCTCGGCCGACCGGGCTGCCGGACTGAGTCCGTTCTTCGTGTGTTCGGCCCACGGGACCACGTCGTCGATGGCCTTCGACCCGACGGCCGCACTCGGCCCGATCTGTGAACGTGAGGGCATCTGGCTCCACGTCGACGCAGCGATGTCGGGGATCGCCGCCCTCGCGCCGGAGCATCGATGGGTCAACGACGGCATGGAGTACGCCGACTCCTACTGCACGAATCCCCACAAGTGGATGGGGGTCAACTTCGACTGCAATCTGTACTGGACTGCCGACCGTGCGTCGCTGCTCGGTGCGTTGAGCATCCTGCCCGAGTACCTGCGTTCGCAGGCCGCGGAAGCGGGCGCCGTCATCGACTACCGCGACTGGCAGATTCCCCTCGGACGCCGCTTCCGGGCCCTCAAGCTGTGGTTCGCGATCCGCTGTGAGGGCACCGTGTCGTTCCAGTCGATGATCCGACGCCACGTGTTGCTCACGCAGGAACTCGCGGCCAGGATCGCCGACGACGACCGGTTCGACATCGTGGCGCCGCACCCGTTGAACCTCGTGTGCATCGCCATCCGTAGCGACGACCTCGACGCGGCCAATGCCGCAACCGACGAGTTGATCGAAGCGGCGAACGCATCCGGAGACGCACTGTTCACACGCACGGTCCTCGACGGACGTTCGGTGCTGCGAGTGTCGATCGGCGCCCGCGCGACCGAGCGCCACCACGTCGACGCGGCCTGGAACCTCCTCTCCACCCTCGCCTGACTGCGACGCGGGGTCTGACCCCGCGTCTCAACCCGGCGTCGCATTCGGTGGCAGGATGACGGCCATGACCGAGTCACGTCCCGTTGCACTGATCACCATGGCCAGCGGCTACGTCGGGCCGGCACTCGCACGATCGTTGGCGGCCCGAGGGTTCGATCTCGTGCTGCAGGGCACCGACGGCGCCGACGCGATGGTGGGCGTCGAGGTGCCGTTCGCCGACCAGATGCCCGCGCTCGAGGCACTCGGGGCCTCGGTGATGACCGTCACCGACGTCGACCTGAGCACGGTCGAGGGGAACCAGACGCTCGTCGCCCGCACGGTCGACCGCTTCGGACGGATCGACTCCGCGTGTCTCGTCACCGGGCTGATCGTCGTGGGCAAGTTCCTCGACATGACCGTCGACCAGTGGGAACGGGTCAAGCGGATGAACCTCGACATGGTGTTCCACGGCCTCCAAGCCGTCCTGCCGCCGATGGTCGAGGCGCAGAGCGGCCAAGTCGTCGTGTTCACGTCTGCGACCGGAGCGCGGCCCGATCCGATCACCTCGATCTACGGCGGCACCCGGGCCGGCGCGAACGGGCTCGTCCGCGCCGTCGGCCTGGAATACGCCCGAGCGGGCATCCAGGTCAACGCCGTCGGCACGAACTACATGGACTTCCCCGGCTTCCTGAAGGCGTCGCGCGCCGACACCGACCCGGAGCGTCGAGCCGCCATCGAGGCGCAGGTACCGATGCGCAAGCTCGGCACGATGGACGAGCTGGCGTCGTTCACGTCGGTACTCCTCGACGGAACGAACCGGTTCCAGACCGGGCAGTTCTTCAGTTTCAGCGGCGGCTGGAGTACGTGAGCAGGTCGACGAGCATGTGGGCGGTGGCGCCCCAGACGGTCTCGTCGTCCAGTTCGAAGAAGTGCAGCGGCCGGTCCATGGGCGCGCTGCCCCACCGCTCCAGCCGATAGGTGCCCGGCCGGGTGAGTTCGCTGCACGGGCGTCCAGAACACACGGTCGACCTCACCGGTCTGCGGTGCAAGTTCGGGTCGCCGCTCGAGGACCGAGACCACCGGGACGATGTAGCTGCGGCTCACGATCGTGTTGAGATGGGCGAGTTCGCCGACCACCGTCGGCGCCGCCGGGTCGAGTCCGACCTCCTCGTGGGCCTCTCGGAGGGCCGCCTCGATCGGTGTCTCGCCCGGGTCGAGCACGCCCACCCGGAAAGCTGATCTCCCCCCGATGGTTGCGCATCTCCATCGACCGGCGGGTGAGCAGCACCTCGGCGCCGTCGTCACCGTCGACGAGCGCGATCAGCACGGCGGACACCCGCGCGTCGGGGAACGACGGGCAGCAGCGGTGCCGAGTGTTCGGGAACCGGTCGCACGAGGTCGTCGACCGACCATGCGGCGTCCTCCGGCCAGGGCGCGTCGTGGTCCTCGGTCCAGACGTCGGGCCGCGGAATCTGTTGATTCCCGCCGCGCCGACGAGGTGTCACTCGGCCGGAGTCCAACCCTCGGCGGCCAGCTGCGCGAGCACCCGAGCCAACCCGGCCGTCTTCATGTTGGCCAGCGCACGGCCGGGCGATTCATCGCCCTTCTCCCACTCGTCGAGTGCGGCGATGATCTTCGCGAGATCTGGTGCGGGCTGCTCGAACGTCATGGCGCAATCCTACGGCCGCTACCGCTGAGGAGTCGGCGGATCCCACGGGGCGTTCGGCGGCGTCTCCGCTGCGTCCGCCTCGCCGAGACCGCTCTTCCAACGCTTGGCGGAGTTGACCGTCCCGCCGACGAGGCGCCCGGCACGGCGACCGATCTCAGCGCTGTCGGTCGGCCCTCGAGGCCGCCCGCTGTGCCTTGCGTTCGGCGCGGGTCGGTTGCTCGGCGAAGTCGGTGTAGAACCAGACGAAACACAGGATGAAGGCAATTGCACCGATCAGCATCCGACTCGTGATGTCGATCGACAGCCACGGCTGGAAGGCGAAGAAGACCAGGATCCCGATCACGACCAGGTCGAGCGTGCGATGCAGTCGCCGACCCACGAGTCGGAACGCGCCCGCAGATCCTTTGGCGATCGCTGCGTTGAGGATGATCATCAATCCGAGCAGGGCAGGGACAGCCGGATCCGGTAACTGAACCGACGAACTGATCAGCCCGATTCCGATCACGTACTCGATCATCTGATGGATCCAGAACGGCCGACGCGATCGCTCAATCTGGACCATGAGATGAGAGTACCGGGACGCGACCATGCAAACGGCCCGAAACGGGCCTCGCCCGGGATCGACTCGATGTCGATCCCGGGCGAGAACGTGGATGGCCGGCGAAGCCGGCGAGCCGCCGTAGGCGGCATGTGATGCGGTGGTGACGGCGCAGCCGTCACCACCGCATCACATCATCCCACCCATGCCGCCCATGCCGCCGCCGGGCATGCCGGCGGGCTCGTCTTCGGGCTCGTCGGCGATCAGGCACTCGGTGGTGAGCACCATCGCGGCGATCGACGCAGCGTTCTGGAGACCCGCACGGGTCACCTTGGCCGGGTCGATGATGCCGGCAGCGATGAGATCCATCATCTCGCCGGTCGCAGCGTTCATGCCCATCGGGCCTTCTGCAGCCTCGATCTCGCGAACAACGACCGAGCCTTCGAGGCCGGCGTTGTTGGCGATGTTGCGTGCCGGTGCGATGAGCGCTTCCCACACCGTCTTGGCGCCGGTCTTCTCGTCGCCTTCCAGCGAGTCGACGACTGCCTGCACGGCGGGCCGCGCCCGGATGAGGGCGGTGCCGCCTCCGGCGACCACGCCTTCCTCGATGGCTGCTCGCACGGAGGACACGGCATCTTCGATGCGGTGCTTCTTCTCCTTGAGCTCCACCTCGGTGGCAGCGCCGACCTTGATCAGCGCCACCCCGCCGGCCAGCTTCGCGAGACGCTCCTGGAGCTTCTCACGATCCCAGTCGGAGTCGGTGTTGTCGATCTCGGCCTTGATCTGGTTGATGCGACCGTCGATGTCTTCCTTGGACCCGCCGCCGTCGACGATGGTGGTGTTGTCCTTGGTGATCACGACGCGCTTGGCGGTGCCGAGCAGGTCGAGGGTGGCGTTCTCGAGCTTGAGACCGACCTCCTCGCTGATGACCTGGCCGCCAGTGAGGATGGCCATGTCCTGCAGCATCGCCTTGCGGCGGTCACCGAAGCCCGGTGCCTTGACGGCAGCGGCGTTGAAGGTCCCGCGGATCTTGTTCACGACGAGGGTCGCAAGGGCTTCGCCCTCGATGTCCTCGGCGATGATCACGAGCGGCTTGCCGGTCTGCATGACGGCCTCGAGGGTCGGCAGCATGGCCTGGACCGTCGAGATCTTGGCGCTGTTGAGCAGGATGTAGGCGTCTTCGAGGACGACTTCCTGGCGCTCGGCGTCGGTCACGAAGTACGGCGACAGGTAGCCCTTGTCGAACTGCATGCCCTCGGTGAAGTCGAGCTCGGTGCCGAACGTGTTCGACTCCTCGACCGTGACCACACCGTCCTTGCCGACCTTGTCGATGGCGTCGGCGATGACCTCGCCGATCGACGCGTCAGCGGCCGAGATCGTGGCGACGCTGGCGATGTCGGACTTGTCGTCGACTTCCTTCGCCTGCGCGGCGATCGACTCGACTGCCGCAGCGACAGCCTTCTCGATGCCCTTCTTGATGGCCATCGGGTTGGCGCCTGCGGCGACATTCTTCATGCCGACGTGCACCATTGCCTGTGCGAGCACCGTGGCAGTCGTGGTGCCGTCACCGGCGATGTCGTCGGTCTTGGTGGCGACTTCCTTGACGAGCTGGGCGCCCATGTTCTCGAACGGGTCCTCGAGCTCGATCTCCTTGGCGATGGACACGCCATCGTTGGTGATCGTCGGGGCGCCGAACTTCTTGTCGAGCACGACGTTGCGACCCTTGGGGCCGATCGTCACGCGGACGGCGTCAGCGAGCTTGTTGACTCCGGCTTCGAGCGCGCGGCGCGCCTCGTCGTCGAACTTCAGTACTTTTGCCATTGGGGGTTCCTCTCCGGCTTTCGAATGGTTGATTCAGATCTGGCGTCGCTGGTGCGACGACTCAGCTCTCGACGATGGCGAGCACGTCACGGCTGTTGAGCACGAGCAGGTCTTCGCCATTGGCGGCGACTTCCGTGCCGCCGTACTTCGAATACAGGACCGTGTCGCCGACTTTGATGTCGACGGGGATCAGGTCGCCTGTGGTCTCGGAGCGCTTGCCCGGGCCAACAGCGAGCACTTCGCCCTGCTGCGGCTTCTCCTTGGCGGTGTCGGGGATGACGAGACCCGATGCGGTCTGCGTCTCGGCCTCGTTCGGCCGGACCACGATGCGATCATCCAGCGGCTTCAGGTTCATGGTGTAAGCCTCCATTGGCTTGCTCACGGTTGGCTCGAGGGTCTCGAGTCCCGATGGGTTCTGACTGCCGGTGACGAGTTAGCACTCACACCCGGCGAGTGCCAATGTTAGGCGCGCCACCCCGCCGTTAGCAACCGCCCCCCGAGAGTGCCAACGCCACCACCCCCCGAACAACCCCGAAAACCCCGAAATTCTCCTGGTGGTGCGCGCTCTGCGCGCACTCACAGGAGAATTTCAGAGGTTTTCGGGGTGGCGGGCGATCAGGTCGAGGGTCTCGGCGAGAGGAAGCCCGATCACATTGGTGACGCTGCCGTCGAGTCGCCGCACGAGCGCACCGCCGGCGCCCTGGATCGCGTAGGCGCCGGCCTTTCCGAACGGCTCCCCGGTGCCGACGTACCAGTCGACGACCTGCGGCGTCATCGCGACGAACTCCACCGCCGTCTCCACGACAACGCTCTCGCCCGCTCCGGGCGCTCCCCCAAGGGAGCCGAGGACGGTCACCCCGGTGTGAACGAGGTGCACGCGCCCCGAGAGGAGGCCGAGCATTCGGCGCGCATCGGCCTCGTCCACCGGCTTTTCGAGGATGCGACCGTCGACGTCGACCGTCGTGTCGGCCGCGACCACGATCGATGGGGACTCGAGGCGTTCCGCGACCGCTCGCGCCTTCTCGGCGGACAGCCGCGCCACGTAGTCGGCGGGCATCTCGCCCGCGAGCACCGACTCGTCGATGTCGGCGGGAATCACGTCGAAATCCAGGCCGACCGATCGCAACAACTCCGTCCGACGTGGTGACGCCGAAGCAACCACCAGCCGCACTCCGACAGGAATCTCGATCATCAGCCGCCCGACAGCGCCATGACCTGGTCGTCGTCGGGCACCGTGAGGTCGTGGAGCAACTCGTCGCGTCGATGCCCGTCGAGCCAGCCGTCCGGCAGGCTGACCTTGATCGGACCGTTCGTGTGACCACGCTTGATCCGCTCGCCACCGTCGACGATCTGCGCAGCAGGATCGAGTCCCGCCACGATGTCGTCGAGCTCCATCAGCGTCTTGACCATCGAGAAACGGCGCCTCACCTCGGGCCCGACGGGATACCCGCTCATGTACCAGCCGGTGTGCTTGCGGAAGTCACGCATCGCGTGGTTCTCGCCGAGATGTTCCACCAGCAGCCGAGCGTGCTCGACCATCACGGCGCACACCTCGCCCAGCAGCCGACTGGGGGGCACCGGTCGACCGGCCAACGCCTCGACCAGGTCACCGAAGAGCCACGGTCGACCCAGGCAACCCCGACCGATGACCACGCCGTCGCAGCCGGTGGCAGCCATCATCCGCACCGCGTCGGACGCTTCCCAGATGTCGCCGTTGCCGAGCACCGGGATCGATCCGACCGCCTGCTTCAGCTCGCCGATCGCATCCCAGCGCGCCTCACCGGAGTAGTGCTGCTGCACCGTGCGGGCGTGCAATGCGATTGCTGCCACGCCTTCCTCGGCGCACACCTCGCCGGTGCGGATGTGAGTGAGCCAGTCGTCGAACAGCCCCATTCGGAACTTTGCGGTCACCGGCACGCCGTAGGGCGACGCGTTCGACACGGCGGCTCGCAGGATGGCCCTGAGCAGTTCGGGACGCGCCGGCACGGCCGCTCCGCCGCCACGCCGGGTCACCTTCGCCGCCGGGCACCCGAAGTTGATGTCGATGTGATCGACACGACCCGCGTCGCAGAGCTTGGCGACGGCCTTGCCCATGACCTCGGGGTCGCTGCCGTAGAGCTGCAGGCTGCGGGGGTGCTCGTCGGGGGCGAAGCTGATCATCCGGTCCGTCTTCGCGTTGGCATGCACGACCGGCGTCGCCATCACCATCTCGTTGACGTACACCAGCCCCGGAGCGAACCGCCGGCACATCGTGCGGAACGGCGCGTTGGTGACGCCCGCCATCGGGGCGAGCACCACGGGAGCCGACAGCTCGTAGGGGCCGATCGAGAACGACATGACGCCCCTACGGTATCGGCGGTGTTACATCTGGGGTCTGACCCCGGATGTAACAGTCAGTCGAGGAAGGGGAGGCGGAGGTTGGGGGTGGCGCCGACGTCGAGTGGGGTGGGGCCGTCGGAGCGCAGGCGGTGCCATCCCGCCGCGGCGATCATCGCCGCGTTGTCGGTGCACATCGACCGGCTCGGCAGGAAGCCCTGGATGCCGTCGCGCTCACAGACGTCGAGGACCTGCTCACGCAGCATCGAATTGGCGGCCACGCCACCGCCGAGCACGATGCCGGTCGCGCCGATCTCCGCGGCGGCCCGACGCGCCTTGGTCACGAGCACGTCGACGACAGCAGCCTGGAACGACGCCGCAACGTCCTGCGACGACACGTCGGGATGTTTGCGCACATAGTTCATGACCGACGTCTTCACACCGCTGAACGAGAAGTCGTAGCCGTCGTCCATCATCGCCCGAGGGAACCGGATGGCTTCAGGATCGCCCTCGAGCGCGGCCGCGTCGATCGCCGGGCCGCCCGGATATCCGAGGTCGAGGAACCGCGCCACCTTGTCGAACGCCTCACCGGCCGCGTCATCGATCGTCTGACCCACCAGGCGATAGCGACCGTGACCCTGCATGTCGATCAGCATCGTGTGACCGCCCGACACGAGCATCACCAGCAGCGGGAACTCCAGTGTCGGATCCTCCAGCGACGCGGCGTACAGATGGGCCTCCATGTGATTGACGCCGACGAACGGCACGTGCCACGCCATGGCCAGCGCCTTGGCCGCGGACACACCGACCAGGAGTGCACCGATCAGACCGGGCCCCACCGTGCAGGCCACCGCGTCGATCCGTTCCTCGTCGACGCCCGCCTCGACGATCGCCCTGGCGATCACCGGATTGAGCACGTCGAGGTGCGCCCGGGAGGCGATCTCGGGCACCACACCACCGAAGTCGCTGTGCAGGTCGACCTGTGTCGACACCACGTTCGACACCACGTCGTAGCCACCGAGCACCAGTGCGGCGGCCGTCTCGTCGCAGCTGGTCTCGATACCGAGAACCAGGGTCGAGTCATCGACGGTCGGCATGTCCCCGCTCACGCGCTCACCTGCTGACGGATCGAATCGAGAAGTCCCGCGTAGTCCGCTTCCTGGATGTCGTTGCACCACATGACGATCGCGTCCTCGGTGTTCTCGTAGTAGCGGGTCCGCACACCGGCGGGGGCGAAACCGAACCGGCGGTAGAGCTCCTGCGCACCGGTGCTCGACACCCGCACCTCGAGCGTCCATGCCGTGCAACCGTGCCTGATCGCCTCGTCGGCCAACCCGAGCAGCAGCGCCGTCGCGACACCCCGGCGTTGTTCGTCCGGCGCTACCGCGACGTTGGTGACATGACCTTCGTCGACCGCGAACCACAGTCCGGCGTACCCGACCACGGGGCCTCGCCGACCAACACCAGCCGACGTGCGACGAGCGACCAGATACCGCCGGGTTCCCGAGCGCACCTGAGCGATCTCGCTCTCGAACACGTTCTGCGACCACGGACGTGGGTAGCTGACCGACTCGATGGCCATCACGCCACCGCGCAGGTCCCGTCGTCGCATCGGTTCGATCGCGAGGTCGCCGATCGTCGTCGTGGTGCCGTCACCCTCGCGACGCAGGAGCCGTTCGATGACGCTCATCGACCCGCCCGCGTCGACCAGTTGATCAGGGCGTCAGGCGCACGCAGGTAGACCGGTTCGATCTCCCACGGGTTGACCCAGTCCTCCCGCAGCGCCCGCGCGTGGGCGAGCTGAACGAGTGGGGCTGCCGACGGATGGGCATCACCGCCGAACTCACAGCGGTACCCGTCGAGAATCTCCTGTCGGTAGCGCAGTGCGCCGTCACCAACGCAGAGCACGTCCTGGCTGCGAGCGAGCAGGTCGGCGACGAGATCGTCGACCGGCCCGACCGTCGGTTCGGCGACCTGCTGAACGCCCCCTGGCACCTGTCGGTACATGGCGTAGAACACCTCACCCTTGCGGGCGTCGATCACCGGCACGACGACGCGATCCGTGTGACGGCTCGGGAACGCCAACAAGTCGAGCGACGAGATTCCGATCATCGGAATCCGCAGCGCCTGGGCAATGGCCTTTGCACCGGCGAGCCCGACGCGCATGCCGGTGAACAGGCCCGGCCCGACATCGACGGCGACCACGCTGATCTCCTCGAGGTCGATGCCGGCCTGCTTCAGCATGAACTCGATGGCGGGCACCAGCGTCTCGACGTGACGGCGGCCCTTGGTGACCTCGAACAACCCGATCACTCCCTCGTGACCACCCACGGCCACGCTCACCCGTTCGGTCGCGGTCTCGATTCCGAGGATCAGCACGCGAACGCCTCGCAGGCGTCGACGACACCGCTCCAGCGTGCCGCCCACGACGGCCCGACGGCGGTGATCTCGATCAGGCGAACCGTCGGCAGCAGGTCGTCGTCCAAGGCGCCATCGTCGTCGAGTTCGACCTCGAGATGAACGCCGAGATGATCACCGAAGAGCGTCTCGACGACGTCGCCCCACTCGACCAGGACGATGCCGTCGCCGTCGGCCAGTTCCTCGAGCGCCAGATCGGCGACCTCGGTCGTCCGTTCGAGCCGGTACAGGTCGGCGTGATGGAGGACCTCGGCGCCACGGACCGCACTCGGCAGGTCGTAGCTGTGCACGAGCGTGAACGTCGGCGACGTCACCGGCTCGGTGACACCGAGAGCCGAACCGAACCCTTGAGCGAACGCGGTCTTGCCGGCGCCCATCTCCCCGGACAGCACGATCAGGTCACCACCGCGCGCGAGGGCGGCCAGGGCAGTCGCGACCGCATGGGTCTCGACGAGCGAGTGAACTCGCAGCTCCAGCATCTCAGCGCTCCACCATTCGGGAGTCGATGCTAGGGCCCGAGAGCCGCGGCACGCGAGTGCCGATGCCACAGACGATCTCGTAGCCGATGGTCCCGAGCCGCTCGGCCCAGTCCTCGGCGCGAATTCGTTCGGTGCCGGCGGGACCATCCTGTCGCCCGATGAGAACGACCTCGTCACCGACTGCAACCGGATCGCCGGGTCCGCAGTCGACCATCAGCTGGTCCATCGTCACCACTCCGACGATCGGGCGGCGGCGGCCGGCGATGAGCACCTCGCCGCCCGTCGACGACAAGCGCCGGGGCACACCGTCGGCGTACCCGATCGGCACGGTCGCCACCGTCGTGTCACGGTCGAACGTGTGGCACAGACCGTACGAGATCCGCGAACCGGCCCGAACGGTCTTGACGTACGACACTCGGGCACGCAGCGAGAGCGCCGGGTGCAGGTCGTGGCACAGATCGTCCACACCGTGCCCCGGCGAGATCCCGTACACCGCGATGCCCGCACGAACGAACGATCGGCGCGCTGCAGGGTGAGCAAGCGCTCCCGCCGAGTTCGCTGCGTGAACGTCGACGTCGTCGGCGACACCGAGAGTCGACAGCACCTCGTCGAATCGGCCCAGTTGGAGCGACGTGAACTCGTCATCGGGTTCGTCGGCCACAGCGAGGTGGGTGAACACGCCGCCGAGTCGGAGCATCGGTGACTGCTCGACGATTCGATCGACGAGGGCCGCCACCTCGTCCGGCCGCGCCCCCACACGTTGCATCCCCGTGTCGACCTTGACGTGAACCGCTCGATCCGGGCGGCCCGCCGCGAGCGCAGCGGCTGCGAGCGCGTCGATGAAACCCTCGGTGTACACGGTCGGTGTCAGGTCGTTGGCGACGATGACAGTTGCCGCCTCGGGCGGTTGCTCGCTCAGCACGAGGATCGGGGCGTCGATGCCGTCACGACGGAGTTCGACGCCTTCTTGCACCAGCGCCACGCAGAGCCCGCCGGCGCCGGCGCCGAGCGCTGCCCGCGCGACCGCCACTGCGCCGTGGCCGTACCCGTTGGCCTTCACCACCACCCAGACCGCGCTCGGGGCCACCGCTGATCGCAGCACGTCGACGTTGTGACGGATCGCGTCGAGGTCGACGTCGGCCCACGCCCAGCGGTGCGGCTCCATCACCACGCCGACAGCGCTGCGGGGATCAGCTCGACGATGTCGCCGGCGAGCAGGCCTCGCTCAGGCCCGAGTGACGCGGCCTCGGCATGAAGCCAGGCGGCCGCTGCCGCCGCTGTTTCGGGGCTCATGCCGGATGCCAGCAGGGCACCGATCATTCCCGCCAGCACGTCTCCTGATCCGGCCGTCGCCAACCGTTCGTCGCCGTGGTCGATGACCAGCGTGGGACCATCGGGCCCGGCGACCACGGTGGTCGGGCCCTTGAGGAGCACGGTGCAGTGGAGATCCTCGGCCAATTCACGGGCGGCAGCCACCCTGTCCGCTCCGGGTGCTGCGCCGCGCAGCAGCGCGTACTCACCGTCATGCGGCGTGACGACGGTCGCCAGCCCACGCGACTGCACCAAGGGACCAGCTCCGTCAGCGCTCCATGCAGCGGCGAAGATCCCATCGCCGTCGATGACGACCGGAACCATGGCGTCGGCGATCAAGGTGCGGACGCCGGCGACGGTGGCCTCCTCGCGCCCCAGTCCGGGTCCGACGACCAGCGATCCGAAACGATTCAGGTCGTCGAGCACGCCGGCGGCGAATCCGGCAGCGGGAATGGGTCGCTGGATGATCTCACTGCGGGCACCCGGATCGGCGCCGGGGCTCGACAGCGCCACCAGGCCCGCCCCGGAGCGCGCCGCCGCGGCCGCGCAGAGCTGCCCGGCCCCGAGCATCCCGACGCTGCCCGCCACGACGCGCACGGCGCCCTTCCATTTGTGGGCGTCGGGCGCCCGACGGGGCCAGCAATGGGCGACATCGCTGGCCTGGACGAGGTAGACGCCGGCACTCGTCACGTCGAGTCCGATGTCGACCACGACGATGTCACCCGCCAGGCGACGCCCGGCCCCGAAGACGAGGCCGGGTTTGAGTGCCTGGAACGTGACGGTGCGATCGGCCGCCAGAACACCTGCGCCCGCTTGACCCGTCAGGGCATTCACCCCGCTCGGAATGTCGACGGCCAACACCAATGGCCGTTCACCGCTCACGCCCGTGATCTCGGGGGCGATCCACTCGCCCCGAAACCCGGTGCCGAAGGCAGCGTCGATCACGAGGTCGCACGGCCGAAGAATCGGTGGGCGCATCGTGGCGTCGATGACTCGAACCTTGACGCCGCGCCGGGCCAGGTACTCGCCGGCCGCGCGCCCGTCGGCACCGTTGTTTCCCGTCCCGGCAAGGACGTTGACCGTGCGTCCGTACGCGCCGCCGAGCATCGCCAGCGCCTGACGCGCCGTCGCTCGGCCGGCGCGATCGATCAGCTCCTCGACGGGTTCGGGCGCAGCGGCGTCGATCGCGCCCATCTCCTGGGGTGTGACGATCGGGATCACCGTGTCGAGCGTAACGACATGCGAGCGCTCAGGAGCCGAGCAGCGACTCCTTGAGATCCCGCTTCACGAACTTCCCGTTTGCGTTGCGTGGCAGGGACTCGTTGAGGAACCACACCCGCTCGGGGATCTTGAACTTGGCGAGTCGCTCGGCCAGTTCGTCTCGGAGGGCGTCCTCGGTCATCGTCGTGCCCGGCGAGAGCACGATCGCCGCACCGACGATCTCGCCGAGGCGATCGTCGGGCACGCCGAACACGGCGACTTCCGCCACACCGTCGAGCTCATAGATCGCCGCTTCGACCTCGGAGCAGAACACGTTCTCGCCGCCGCGCAGCACCATGTCCTTGATGCGATCGACGATGAACACGAAGCCGTCCTCGTCGATGAACGCGACGTCGCCCGTGTGGAACCAGCCGTCGCGGATCGCGTCAGCGGTCGCCTCTGGCCGATTCAGGTAGCCCTTGATGACGATCGCACCCCGGACACACAGCTCACCGGTGGCCCCGGCCGGCACCTCATTGTCGAACTCGTCGACGAGCTTCGCTTCCAACGTCGGCACCACGCGTCCACACGACGATGGCTTCGCGACGTACAAGCCGCCGGAGTTGGCGGTGACGATGCCGTGTGTCTCGGTGAGGCCGTACCCGGTGCTCGGCGCTCCGCCCGACAGCGACTTGTCGATCTTGTCGACCAGGTCAGGCTGCAGCGGAGCACCGCCGCCGCCCATCCCGGCCAGTGTCGAGGTGTCGCGGCGCTCCCAGTCAGGGTGCATGAGCAGCTCGCGGCTCATCGTCGGCACGCCGGAGAAGTTCGTGACGCCCTCACGCTCGATCAGTTCGAGCGCACGCGCCGCATCCCACTTGTACGTGAACACGATGCGCGAGCCGGAGATCGTCGCCGGGTGCAGCAGGCAGTTGTTCGCGGTCACGTGGAACAGCGGGGTCGGCGCCATGAACACGTTCTGCTTCGGCTGGCCATCGGCGCCGGTCGCCGGCGGCGTCGGCGACCCGGCGTTCGCCGCTGCGGCGCTTGCCACCGCAGCCATGAACGCCAGGTTCAACAGGTTGTGCACCGAACCGCGGTGGGTGAGCTGCGCCCCCTTGGGGTAGCCCGTGGTGCCGGATGTGTAGAAGATGCACGCGTCGTCATCCGGATCGATGTCGACCTCCGGCAGTTCGCTCGGCGCGTTCGGCAGCGTCGACGACGTCGTCCCACCGGTCGGCGTCGGCGGGCAGCTCACCGTCGTATCGCACGGTCATCAGGTGCAACGGTGCCTCGGCGCGCAGGGCATCGAGGACCGGCAGCACACGTTCGACTCGCTCGGTGTCGGCGATCAGCACCTTGGGTCGCGAGTCGGCAAGACCGTACGCCATCTCGTCGGAGGTCCACCAGGCATTCATCCCGACGCATGCCGCACCGATCGACACGATCGCCCAGTAGCCCAACACCCATTCGGGGTAGTTGCGCATGGCGATCGCCACGCGGTCGCCGGGCTGGACGCCGTACTCGTCGACGAGTCGGGCGGCGAGCGCGCGGACGATCGCATCGGCCTCCGCATAGGTGTAGCGCTCGTCCTCGTACACGATGTAGTCACGATCGCCGTACCCGCGGGCGATCTCCCACACGGTGCGCATGCTCGGCAACGCCGATTCGAACACCTTGATCGGAACGCCCCGAACATCGATCGTCGTCGTCGCGAACTGCGCTCCCGGTGCCGTCAGTGCTTCCCACGCCTCTTGGAACTCTTCGATCATGGCGGGCATGTTGGCAGCGCCGGCGTGAATTCTCCTAGTCGGCGATGACGTACGCCGCGGCAGTCAGGTCGGTGTGGGTGAGCGACAGGTGCCAGGTGACCACGCCCGCCGCGGCCGACAACTCCGCGGCCCGACCTGCGAACGCCAGCCATGGTTTGCCGGATGACGACCGTTCGACCCACACCTCGTGGAATCCGAAGGCGCCGAGTCCGACTCCCAGTGCCTTCATGACGGCTTCACGGGCAGCGAATCGAGCGGCGAGCGACGGCACCGGATCGACCTGCGGGGCGACGTAGGCCAGCTCCACCTCGGTGAACAACCGCGTTCGCATCGTCGGCGTCCGTTCGAGCGACCGACGGAACCGGTCGATGTCGACCAGGTCGATTCCGATGCCGATCATCGCCAGTCCACCGAGGAGATCACCGGCGCCAGTGGTCGGCGGTGTCGGAGATCGGTCCGATGAGCAGCTCGGCGACCGGCAACTCGCCGAGCAACGACTCGTCGAAACTGCCTTCGGTCTCCGTGACCCAGTCGACGAGTCGGTCGTAGCGGCGGTCGTAGCCCTGCATCACGCCGCGCATGACGTCGACGGGCAGGCGATCGTGGAAGGTGAGGTGGAGCAACGTGATACCGGTCGTCTCGCCGCTCTTGACCTCGGGGACGAACACGAGGGTCCGGCCGTCACTCCTGCCGACGCCGAGCAACACTTCGCGCTCGGATGCGACACGACGCTTGGTGCCACGCAGCTGCACGTTGCGCTCCACCCGACTCGGGATGTCACGCGAGATGCCACCACGATCGATGATCGAGATCGTGTCGCCGGCGACCTCGTATCGCGTGTAGCCGACGACCGCCGCGACCGAGGGATCGAGGTCGGCGAGAACCTTGAGGGTGCGGTAACTGAGCACGTCGCGCCCGGCACCGGCGGCGAAGACGGCCTGGACGAGCGCGCGGTCCATGACGCCCTCATCGCTGCGCGAAATGCCGACGGTCACGGTCTTGGCCTGGTGTTTGATGGTGTCGATCGGCCTGGTGAGTTCGTCGATGGCCCGAGTCAGGGCGGTGACGAGATCATCGATCAGCGCCACCGGAGTACCGACCTTGCCTGATCCGTGCTGGTACTGCTCGACGGGTCGGTCGGACAGGACATCGCGCAGCAGGCCGTGCAGGCTGGTCGCCGTCGACGCCTCGAGTTGGCCGTCGTAGAGACCTGATCGCAGACCGTCGTCGAACCGTTCGGCCGACGATCGCAGCTCCGTGCGAAGTCGCGTCACCACCTGATCACCCGACAGTTGCGCCGCAACAAGCCGCTCGATCGATTCGCGCGCTTCGCGCAGTGGGCGTGCGGATGCGTCGATCGCCAATGCCGCCTCGTACCCGAACAGGTGCCCCGCCATTGCCGACAGGATGAACCCGAGCGCTGGATCGACGACTGGGACCTCGATGGTCGCCGCAGCGTGGTAACGGGTTTCGCCGTCACTGGCGACGACGATCGGGGTGGCCTTGTGCGCCGTGAAGATCGCCACCTCCTTGGCGACGTCGTCGGCTGTCGAGCCGACGAGGCCGGCGGCACACACGAGGATCAGCGGTTCCGACGACAGGTCGATGTGCTTCTTGTCCTCGGTCGAATCGCAGGCCATCGACTTGTAACACAACTCGCTGAGCTTGATCCTGACCTCCTCGGCGGCCACCTTGTTCGGCCCGTTTCCGACGACGGCCCAGTATCGCTTCGATGGTGCGAGACGCGCCGCGTCGGCGACCACGTCACGTCGCGACAGCACCACGCGCATGGCTGCGGGCAACTCTCGCAGCGACGTGAGCAGCTCGTGACGGCGACCGGCGTCGCCCATCCCGGCCGCTTCGGCGATGGCGCACGACAGCAGGACTCCGGCGGCCACCTGGGCATAGAACGCCTTCGTCGACGCGACGCTCATCTCCACGTCGCGGCCATCGGAGGTGTAGAGCACTCCGTCGGCCTTGTCGGTCAGGTCGCTGCCTCGTCTGTTCACGATGCCGATCACCGCCGCTCCTCGCGCCCTCAGCAGGTCGACGGTACGGTTGGTGTCGGTCGTGGTGCCGGACTGGCTGACGGCGATCGCGAGTGTGTCGGACATGTCGAGACGCATCCCGAAGCCCGACAACTCGGTGGCGGTGATGGCGTCGACATCCAACCGGGCGTCGGTGAGTTCATCGAGGATCGCTGCGGTGCTCTGGCCCGCGACGGCCGCGGTGCCCTGGCCGATCACGCGCACCCGAGTGATCGTTCCGGCAGCCAGACGGTCGACGACATCACGCGGGAGGGCCTGTTCACCGATGTCGACACCGAGCCGACCATCTCGCTCGACGATCTTGCCGCGGAGGGTCTTCGCGAAGCTCAGTGGCGCCTCCGTGATCTCTTTGAGCAGGAAGTGAGCAGCATCGCCACGATTGATGTCGCGCGTCGTGACCTCGGCCGTGACGACGTCGGGGTCGCCGACAGGGTGCTCGACTCCGTCGTATCCCACTCGCAGGATGCCGGCGAGATCCCCGCCCAGGTCTCCGTCGAGGACGACGATCTCGCCACCGTGTTCACCGTCCAGACGGACGTACCGGGATGTCTCCTCGACGACGCCGTACGGCTCGCTCGCCACGATGTAACAGTCGTCGGCGAGCCCGACGTACAGCCCTTGGCCGCTCCCGCGCAGCGCGAGGAAGAGCTTCGACGGTGCTTCGGCGCTGGCGACGCCGATCGCGACCGACCCCTCGAACTCCGACACGGTGCGCCGGAACGCCTCGGCGAACGGCGTCGTCGCGGCACGTCGTGCGATCAGGGTGGGAATGACCTTGGCATCGGTCGTGATCGTCGAGGAGATCCGCAGCCCGTGCGTCACCCGGAGGTCGGCGTGGTTGTCGACGTCGCCGTTCAACGCGGCAACGACGTACGGCGGCATGGTTCCGGCCGGCTGCTCGAGTTCGTAGGAGTTCAGTGGATGGGTGTTCGGCTCGCTGATGATGCCGACGCTCGCCCAGCGGGTGTGGCCGAGAATCGCGACGCGCGCCTCGGGTGACTGCAGCGCCCGCCGCAGGAGCGGATCGGCCGACAACGCCGCCCGGAGCGCTGCGGTGTTGTCGCCGAGCTCACCGATCTCCGCGGCAGCTTTGTACACGAACGACAGGCACTGTTTGGCCTCGGCGACGGCACCCGACTGGAACAGCGGGTCGGTGCCGCGCTCGTGGAGCAGGGTTCGCAGGGCCGCGGATTCGATGTCGTGGTCCCACACGAACACATGGAGGCCGGCCGAATCACGGCCGCGTACCTCGAGTCGGTCGATGCCGCCCAGGGCCTGCTGGACTGCCAGGTAGCCGGCGAGCTCGGCCGGTGACGCGTCGCGCCCGGCCAGCGACTCGACCGCCGCAATCGAACGCAACCTGTCATGGCGGACCGCCCAGAGCACGTCCTTGAGATCGATCAACTCGGCGTTGGCGACTTCGAGCGCCTCGGCGCCCAGCCCGGCGGCATTGGCATCGAGTTCGTTCTCGAGCTTCGCGCTGAAGGCCTCGAGTCGATCGAGCCTGGATTCGATCGCCGCGACCGTGTCGATACGACCGGACAGGGCCAGGACCCCGGGCAGCCCGCGGAGGGCCTGGTCGACCTGACGGACGTTCTCGGTCACGTCGATCACCCGAGCAACGGCGCCGATCGCTGTGTCGAGCCCCGCGATCAGCTCGTCCCGGTCGGGCGTCGGCCTGGTCGGAGGACGGCTGACGATCCCGATGATGCCACACATCTTCTGAAGGCTACCCAGCCGTTCGGGCAGTGGCCGGTCAGCCGAAGTGTCGGTGGGCCACCGCGGCGAGGTCGTCGGCAGCAGCCTGCGCGGCGTCATGAGTCGGTGCCTCGACCATCACCCGAACGAGCGGCTCCGTGCCGCTCGCTCGAACGAGCACACGACCTCCGCCGCTCAAGGATCGCTCGACGCGGGCGATGTCGTCGGCCAGCACCTCGCCGACATCCGGTGCCCGGCGGGCCACGACGACGTTCACCAGCACCTGCGGCAACGACGTCATTGCCGCACTCGACACGACCGGCGAGCGATGTGCCCGACCGGGTGACGGCGTCGAGGAGCGCGAGCGCCGTCAGGACACCGTCTCCGGTCGTGGCGTGGTCGGCGAAGATCACGTGCCCCGACTGCTCACCACCGAGCGAATAGCCGCCCGCAGCCAGCGCTTCGAGGACGTAGCGGTCGCCGACTCCGGTCTCGATCACGTTGATGCCCGTCTCGCGCATCGCCAGGCGGAACCCCAGGTTGGTCATCACCGTCACGACGACGGTGTCGTCGCGAAGCTCACCCTTGGCGAGGAGATCCGTCGCCACGATCGCGATGATGTGATCACCGTCGACGATCGAGCCGGTGTGGTCGACAGCGATCAGGCGGTCGGCGTCACCGTCGAGCGCCACGCCGACGTCGGCGCCGTGCGCCAACACCGCCGCAGCGACGTTCGAGGGAACCGTGGCGCCACATCCGTCGTTGATGTTGCGTCCATCGGGTGCGTCCGCGATCACGATCACGTCGGCGCCCGCCGCGCGCAGCACTTCGGGCCCGACGACCGATGCCGCACCGTTCGCCGCGTCGAGAACGACGCGCAGCCCGTCGAGCCGTCGACCCTCGAGATAACGCAGCACATGGTCGACATACGGGCGATGGTCACCGTCATCCGGCAACGGAGTTGCAGTGATGGGGTCGGTGCCGGCGGGGATGGACTCGAGTTCGGTCTCGATGCGTTGCTCGACATCGTCGGTCAGCTTGAGCCCACCGAGCGCGAACAGTTTGATCCCGTTGTCGTGGTAGGGGTTGTGGGAGGCCGACACGACCGCTCCGAGTGCTCCGAGACGTTGCGCTTCGAATGCGACCATCGGGGTCGGGGCGACGCCGAGCGACACCACGTCGACACCTTCGGCGCGGAACCCGTCAGCGAGTGCACGCGCCAGCAATTCGGTCGATTCGCGCGTGTCGCCACCGATGACGACGCGGTGAACGCCGTTCGACGACGTCAGGACGCGAGCAGCGGCTCGTGCGAGGCGAAAGGCGAAGTCGGTGGTGAGTTCGGTCCCCGCGACACCACGGACACCGTCGGTACCGAACTTCATCTACCGCAGGTCTCGTGGCGGCATACGGCCAGCGCGTTCAGCGCTTGGTGAACTGCGGCGCCTTGCGGGCCTTCTTGAGGCCGTACTTCTTGCTTTCCTTCTTACGCGAGTCACGCGTGAGCAGACCGGCCTTCTTGAGGGCGCCGCGGCTCTCGGGGTCGATCTCGACGAGTGAGCGGGCAATCGCCAGGCGAAGCGCGCCGGCCTGACCACTGACGCCGCCACCGTGGATCGACGCCGTCACGTCGTAGTTCTCGGTCGTCTCGGTCAGCGTGAGGGCCTCGGAGACCACCATCTGCGAGACAGCCGTCGGGAAGTACGCCTCGAGCGTCTTGCCGTTGATCAGGAACTGGCCGGAGCCAGGACGAACCTGGGCGCGGGCGACAGCTTCCTTGCGGCGGCCGGTGGTCTGGGTGAGGGGCTTGGTTCCCATGGTGTCGTTGTCTTCTCTCAGCGATTCTGCGTACGGAACGTTCAGCGGGCCTTGGCGCCGGGGATCTCCAGCGCCTTGGGCGTCTGGGCGGCGTGGGGATGGGTCGGGCCGGCATAGACCTGCAGCTTGAGGATCTGCTGGCGGCCGAGCGGGCCTTTCGGCAGCATGCCGCGAATCGACTTGCGCAGCGCCTCGGCGGGCTTGCGGGCGTGCAGGTGGGCGTACGTCTCGGACTTGATGCCGCCCGGGTAGCCGCTGTGGCGGTACACCATCGTGCGATCGGCCTTGCCGGCCGTCATCACGATCTTGTCGGCATTGACGATGATGACGTGGTCACCGGTGTCGATGTGCGGAGCGAAGGTCGGCTTGTGCTTGCCACGCAGCACTCGAGCGACCTCGGTGCAGAGGCGCCCGAGTACGAGCCCCTCGGCGTCGACAACGTGCCATTCACGCTGGATCTCACTGGCTTTCGGGGTGTACGTAGGCATGCCGCAATCTCTGGTCGGTCTGTGGATGAACCGGAGGCTCATCTTCGGTCGGTCGGATCCGTCGAGGGTCACTCGACAGGGAACCGTGAAATGATACGGTCCGCCGCCCCCGCATCCAACCCGCCGCGCAACGCAGCACTGATCAGTGGCGCGGAACAGGGACCCGATTCGACGCCGCGACCACCTCGCGCAGCCACGCGTCGACCCGTCGCGCCAGGGCGTCGGTGGAGAACTCCTCCTCGACACGTTGGCGACACATGATGCGGTCGATGGTGCCGATCCGCTCGACTGCCGCGGCCAAGGCGTCGACATCATCGGCCGGTACGACGAATCCGGTCTCACCGTCGACGACGATCTCGGCAGGTCCGCCACGGTCGTAGGTGATCACCGGGACACCGGTTGCCATGGCCTCGATGGCGACGTTGCCGAACGCCTCGACCCACTTCGGTGTCATCACCACCGCGGTGCATCGACCGATCGCCGCCTGGAGGTCATCGGTCGCGAGGAATCCGCAGTACTCGAGTCGAGCGTCGGGGTGCTCGTCGCAGACCCGCTTCCAGTAGCCAGGATCCTGCATGATCCCCCAGACCTTGACGGGCCATCCGCTGCGCGCCGACAACGCGGCGACATCCTCCAGACCCTTCTCGGGCGAGATACGGCCCACTGCGCCCAGGTACGCCGGGTCGACGTCGGGCGTGACGCACACGTCGTAGCGATCGGTGATCACACCGCTGCCGAGGATTCGGAACGGCACCGAGTCGATCGACCGACTCCCCCGACCGCTCCGTCGACCACTCGGTCGAACGTCACGGCCTGCGCACGCGAGTGGGCACCCAGACGATCGGGATGGCGGTGGGCGAGGTCGTGGACCGCGGCGTCCATCGCATCATTGAGCGATCCCATCGAGACGAAGTGCACGACCGGGACCGCGAGGAACGAGGAGAGGTACAACGGCAGCCAGTCGTATCCCAGGTTGACCACCACATCGATGTCGTCCTGCAGATCGGCGACGCGCTGCCACATCGCCGCGAGCACCGAACCGGTCGCCAATTCGACCGGGGCCGACCGATCGGCGAGCTGACTGCTCGCCTGGAGTACTCCCTCGACCTGGTGGACTCGGGCGCCGACGTGCAACGAGCCGGCCGGCGCCACGACCTCCACCGAATGACCCAGACCGCTCAGTCCGTAGACGAGACTGTGAAGCGTCAACTCCACGCCGCCGCCGACCCCGGAGCCGAGTGGTCCGACCGGTGTCGAGACGATGACGACGCGAAGAGGTTGCACGAGCCGTACGAACGCACCCCGGCAAGCGGGTATTCCCGTTGCTGTCAGGGCTATCGTTGACGGGCCAGCCGTGTCGTCGGCAGTTGAGGGCGACAAAAGTCCCGGCAGTAGCGAGGAATCACTCAAGTGCCAGACGGAACCGACCGATGCAACGACATGAGTGCCGCCGACTCGAATCGCGGTGGGCTGGGTCGTGTCGACATCAGCGGGGTCTCGCCGTCGGTCGACGGACTTGCCGATCTCGTCGTCGCGATCGATCCCGACGGCGTGCTGCAGTACGCCAGCGCGACCGCCGTCGAAGTACTCGGGTGGAGTGCGGCCGACCTGCTCGGCGCTTCGGTGCTGGAGCTGGTCCACCCCGACGATCTCAATCTCGCTGCTGCGGCCTTGCGGACCATCGTCACCAAGTCCGTCGGTGACCTCATCACCCTCCGCCTGCGCACCAATCACGGAACGTGGTGCCCACTCGAGCTGCACGGCACCCTGCACGCCGGCACCGACGACACCGACCCGTTCGCCGGGCTGATCGTCATCGTCGCCCGCGACGTCAGCGAGCGACACCGTCTCGAGTTCGCCCAGGGCGACGTCGACGTGCTTCGAGCCGTGATGGCCAACATGCACGGCATGGTGGTACTGGCCGACTCCGACGGGCTGATCCGTTCCGTCAACGGCGCCGTCACCAGGTTTCTCGGCCATGACCCCGAAGTGGTTCGTGGCAGTTCGATCCTCGACTACCTGCACCCGGACGACCGCGACGCGGTACTCGACGCCGCGCAATCTCTCGGCCCCCAGGAATCGATCACGCTCGACGCGCGGTTCGTGAAAGCCGACGCCGAACCGCTCGTGTGCGAGTTCACGGTCACCAACCTGCTCGACGATGCCGTGGTGAGCGGCTACCTGGTCAGCGCCCAGATCGCGACGGCGCTCGCCGACGCACGCGAACGCGCCGAGTTCCTCGCCCTGCACGACGGCCGCACCGGATTGCTCAATCGTGACGGATTCATGCGGGCAGCCACGGCGATGATGAAGTCCGGTGGGGGCCTCGGCATCCTCATCGTCGACATCGTCCATTTCCGTTCCGTCAACGAGCTCTACGGCGAGCCGGTCGGCGACTCCGTCCTCTCCGCGATCGCCGATCGGATCGACAAGATCCGGTGGCCCGACCTCATCACGGCCCGGTTCGGCGGCGACGAGTTCGTGCTCGCCGTTCGTGGCCCGAGCGCCAGCACGGTCGAGATGCTCCGAGAGCGGGTGCGGCGCGACATGGCCCGTTCGGTCGTCGTCGACGGCCAGGAGGTGAACTTCGAGATCCGCACGGCGATCGCCTACGAACCCAAGCCGCAGGTCCTCGACGCGCTGCTGGTCACGGCCAGCAACGACCTCATGTCGGCCAAGCGGTTCGCCGACCCGGACACGGGGGGCATCTCGGTCGATGCGATCAACCAGCGGCGTCGTCAGGTCGATCACCTGCGTCAGGCGCTGAACGCGGGCGAGATCCAACCGTTCTACCAACCGATCTGCACGAGCCAGGGTGAGGTCACCGCGGTCGAGGCGCTCGTGCGGTGGGTCCACCCGCTTCGCGGGGTGCTCGGCGCCGGTGAGATCCTGCCGCTCGCCCAGTTGGCCGGTCTGGCCGAGGCGGTCGACGACTGCGTTCTCGATCAGGCCCTGGAGTTCGCCGTCGCCCTGGCGGATCTCGGCCGCGGCGACATCGAGGTGCACGTCAACATCGACCCGAAGGTGATCGCACGACCCGCATTCGGAGCGTCATTCCTCGACCGGTGCCACCGACGCGGGGCCGACCCGACGCAACTCGTCGTCGAGATCACCGAGACCGACCTGCTCTCGCCCGGCGCCGCGTCGCTCGCGAACATGCAGAAGCTGCGTTTCGCCGGCATCCACGTGTCGATCGACGACTTCGGGACCGGGTATTCGAGCCTCGCCCATCTCCTCGAACTGCCCGTCGACGGCGTGAAGATCGATCGGCGCTTCGTTGCGGGCATCGACATCGATCCGGCGGCGACGAACCTCACCACCGCGATCATCAGCCTCAGCCAGAGCCTGAAGTTGACGTGCGTGGCCGAAGGGGTCGAGCAGCCGTACCAGCGCGATCGGCTCGCCGAGTTGGGTTGTCGTTCCTTCCAGGGATGGCTGTTCTCGGCCGCCGTGGCCAGTGACGACATCCTGGCTGTGCTGCAGTCGACGACGCCGGCCCTGGCCGACCAGCCGGTTCAGGCGTCCCAGCGCTCCCCGCTGTAGTCGACTGCGAACAACACGAGCCCGGTCGGCGGTGCAACCTGTCCGGCCGCATTGCGGTCGCGCGCAGCCAGCATCGCCGGAATCGATGCGACGGTGCGCCGTCCGCGCCCCACGTCGGTGAGCGTGCCGACGATGCTGCGCACCATCTGATGACAGAACGACGTCGCGCTGATCTCGAACTGCAGGAGGCCGGGACCCCAGGTCGCCTCGTCCACCCGCACCCACCTGGCAACCTGCAACCGTCGTACGAGGCTCGGTTCGGCCATGCCCTCGGCCGGTCGTGGTCGCCGACAGAACGACGAGAAGTCGTGTTCGCCGAGGAGGCTCCGTGCCGCATCGTTCATGGCGTCGAGGTCGAGCGGTTGCGGGACGTGCCAGGTCGAGCGGGCGAGCAGTGGATGCGGTGACGGGTCGTTCCACACCGCGTACCGATAGCTGCGTGCGGTCGCCGAGAATCGTGCGGAGAAGTCGGCGTCGACCCATTCGGCATCGCGCACGGAGAGCTGCAGGAGCTCCCATCGCGTTGACGCTGCGCGTCAGTCGAGCCAGGTCCGTGTCGGCGGGGATCATTCCCGACACCACCTGGCCCCAGGCATGTACGCCGGCATCGGTACGGCCGGCGCCGACGAGGTCGACAGGCGTGCGCACGACGGTTTCGACGAAGCGACGCAGCTCACCCATCACGGTGCGAACACCGTCGCTCTCGGCGAACCCGTGGAAGTCGGTGCCGTCGTACGCGAGCGTCAACCGGACGTTGCGCGTGTCGGCCACACCGGGTGTCGACTCAGACGAGTTCGATGCGCGCCATCTGGGCGTTGTCGCCGGCGCGGGGACCCATCTTCAGGATCCGGGTGTAGCCACCGTTGCGCTCGGCGTAGCGGGGCGCAACGTCGTGAACGAGCTTGTAGGTCATTTCCTTGTCACCGAGGAACGACTGGATCTGACGGATCCGGTGGACCTGCATCGGGCCCTCTTCCTGAGCCTTCTTGGCCTTGGTGATCAGCTTCTCCGCGATGGGGCGCAGGTGCTTGGCCTTGGCCTCCGACGTGGTGATCGCCTCGGCGGCGAACAACGACGCGGCGAGGTTGGCCATCATGAGGCGCTGATGGGAAGCAGAGCTTCCGAAGCGGCGTGAGCGGCGTGGCGTAGGCATTGTTCAGTCCGTCTTTCGTGTCCGTGCGTGCGATCAGCCGCGCAGTGTCAAGCCACGCTCGTCGAGCTTGGCCTTCACTTCGTCGAGGCTCTTCTGGCCGAAGTTGGTGATGTTCAACAGGTCGTCCTCGGTCTTGGTCAGCAGTTCGCCGACCGTGTTGACCTGGGCCCGCTTGAGGCAGTTGTTGGGACGCTCCGACAGGTCGAGGTCCTCGATCGGGAGGTCGAGGTCGGGTGAGCTGACCGTGGCGTCGATGAGCTCGCCGAGTTCGAGGCCGCGGGGCTCGTCGGACATCGTGGCGACGAGATCGACGAGCGAACGCAGCGTCGCGCCGGCCGACGCGAGCGCATCGGACGCGGTGATCGAACCGTCGGTCTCGATCTCGATCACGAGGCGGTCGTAGTTCGTGGACTGCTCGACGCGGGTCGGCTCGACCTGGAACGACACCCGGCGGATCGGGCTGAAGATCGCATCGATCGGGATGACACCGATCACGCGGTTGTCGTCCTCGCGGTTGCTCGACAGGTAGCCGCGGCCCTGCTCGACGGTCAGGTCGATGGCGAGACGGCCCTTGGAGTTGAGCGTGGCGATGTGCAGGTCCTTGTTGAGAACCTCCACATCGGCCGGGCACTCGATGTCGCCCGCCGTCACGGCGCCGGGGCCACGAGCGTCGAGACGCATCGTCACGGCCTCATCGGACACCGAGGTGACGACGATGTCCTTGATGTTCAAGATGATGTCGGTGAGGTCCTCGGCGACACCCACGACGGTGTCGAACTCGTGGAGCGAGTCGTCGAAACGCGCCGTGGTGATCGCGGCACCGGGAATCGAGGAGAGCAGGGTGCGACGCAGGGAGTTGCCGAGCGTGTGACCGAAGCCGGGTTCGAGCGGACCGACGGCGAAACGCTGGCGATTGTCGGACTCCTCACCGAGAGCTTCGATGGTGGGGCGCTGCATGACGAGCATTTGTGCCAGGACCTTTCAACGACAGGGGATTCGAAACGAGAATTCGGAGGATTACTTGGAGTAGAGCTCGACGATGAGCGACTCACGAACGGGCACGTCGATGTGCTCGCGCTCGGGGAGGCTGCGGACCGTCACGGCCTTGCCACCGTCGCCGGCCTCGAGCCACCCGACGAGCGAGCGGTCGAGCGTGTCGATGTTGTGCTGGATCACGATCATCTTCTGCGCCTTCGGCGACAGCGAGATGACCTGGCCCTTCTTGCAACGGAAGCTGGCGATGTCGACGCGCTTGCCGTCGACCTGGATCAGGCCGTGGTTCACGAACTGACGGGCCTGCGGACGACTCGACGCCCAACCGGCGCGGTACACGACGTTGTCGAGGCGCTGTTCGAGCAGACGCAGCAGGATCTCACCGGTCGGACCCTGGAGACGAATGGCCTCGACGTAGGTCTTGTGGAACTGCTTCTCGAGCACGCCGTAGATGTACTTCGCCTTCTGCTTCTCCTGCATCTGGGCGAGGTACTCGCTGCCGGCGTTGCGGCGACGGGTGCGGCCGTGCTGGCCGGGCGGGAAGGGCCGACGCTCGAGCGCCTGGCGACCCTTTTCGTTTTCGAAGATGTTGACCGAGAGGCGGCGCGAGATGCGCACCTTGGGTCCGGTGTAACGAGCCATGTCTCAGCTTCTCCTTAACCGCGCCGACGCTTCGGCTGGCGGCACCCATTGTGGGGAACCGGTGTGACGTCTTTGATCGAGGTGACCTCGATACCCGTCTGCTGGATCGAGCGGACGGCGGTGTCGCGGCCCGAACCCGGGCCCTTCACCTGGACTTCGGCGCGGCGCATGCCGTGCTCGATGGCGGCCTTGCCGGCCTTCTCGGCGGCCTGCTGAGCGGCGTACGGCGTGCTCTTGCGGCTGCCCTTGAAGCCAACGGCTCCGGACGACGCCCACGAGATGACGTTGCCCTCGGTGTCGGTGATCGAGACGATCGTGTTGTTGAACGAGCTCTTGATGTGCACGATGCCCGTGCTCACGTTCTTGCGGTCGCGCTTGCGCGGACGACGGCTCGCGGTTGGCTTGGCCATTACTTCCTCACTGCCTTCTTCTTGTTGGCCACCGTGCGCTTCGGGCCCTTGCGGGTACGAGCGTTGGTGTGGGTGCGCTGGCCGCGGACCGGCAGGCCCTTGCGGTGACGGACGCCCTGAAGGCAGCCGATCTCGATCTTGCGCTTGATGTCGCCCTGCACGTCACGGCGCAGGTCGCCCTCGATCTTGAGGTTCTGATCGATGTAGGAACGGATCCGGTTGACCTCGTCCTCGGTCAGATTGGAGACCTTGGTGTTGGGATCGAGTTCCAGCTCCGCGCAGATCTTCTGCGACGTGGGAAGTCCGATTCCGAAGATGTAGGTGAGCGAGATCTCCAACCGCTTCTCGCGGGGAATGTCGACGCCGGCAATACGTGCCATGTTGATGCTCCTGTCAGCCCTGACGCTGCTTGTGGCGAGGGTTGGTGCAGATGACCATGATGCGACGATGGCGACGAATCACCTTGCAGTTGTCGCACATCGGCTTGACGCTGGGTCGTACTTTCATGGTTGCTCTCTACTCGTGCTTACTTGTATCTGTACGTGATGCGACCCCGGGTGAGGTCGTAGGGGGTGAGTTCCACCTGCACTTTGTCGCCGGGAAGGATGCGGATGTAGTGCATCCGCATCTTGCCGGAGATGTGCGCCAACACTTCATGGCCGTTGTCGAGCGCGACCTTGAACATGGCGTTCGGAAGAGATTCGAGGATCTTGCCTTCCAGCACGATCGCGTCTTCCTTTGGCTTTGGCAGGGGCTTCTCCTTACTCGTTCTCGGACTCGTTCTGGAACCGGACCCGGGCACGACAGCACACAGCTGACGGCACCGAGATGACAACAATGCTCATCGACATCGGCTCCGGCGCAGGCGCCGATGCAGACATCGAGGTCTGCGAACAGACCGGCGTGTCATGCTAGCGGCGCCTTTTCGGAGAACCAATGGGTGGTCCGCCTGAATTCTCCGGCGGTGTGCTATGCCGTCCGGACCTCCCGCGTTCTTCCAGCGTGCGGCCCCGATTCTGTCGACTTCACGGCGATCGCTCGGGGGCGGTCCACGACGCGTGAAAATGGCGGAGTTTGTCCGGGTTGACGATCGCGATCGCTTCGGCCACCTTGCCGTCGCGCCAACCGAGCACCGTCAACAGGTACGGCTCCCCGTCGCGCACGACGTAGGCACCCGGCTGGCCGTTGACCTCGACCCAGCGGAACTCGTCGGTGGGGAGCCACTCGCGTCTCGCGAGGTTCACGAACAGCCGCGCCACGTTGGCCGGGCCGCGTACAGGACGCCGTGCGGCATGATGATCGGGCCCACCGTCGGAGATGTGGACCACGTCGTCGGTCAGCATCCCGGTCAGACGATCGACATCGCCCTCCAGGATCGCGGCGAGGAACGCGTCGGACAGCTCCCGAACCTCGGCGGGCGGCGGGGACAGGCGGGGGCGGCCGTCACGAACCTTCTCGCGCGCTCGTCGTGCCATCTGACGTGTGGCAGCCTCGCTGCGATCGACCGCCACGGCGACCTCGGCGAACGGAACGGCGAAGACGTCGTGCAGGAGGAACACCGCCCGCTCGGCGGGGGCGAGCGTCTCCATGACCCGGAGGAACCCCAAGGTGAGTGACTCCGCGGACGCAACCGTCTCGGCAGGATCGTCGACCGGGTCCGCCAGCGGCTCGGGCAACCATGGCCCCACGTACTGCTCACGACGGACCTGCGCCGACGTGAGGCGATCGATCGCCACCCGCGTCGTCACCGTCGTCAACCACGCGGCCTCGTTGTCGATCGCGGAACGATCCGCCCGCTGCCAGCGGATCCACACCTCCTGCACCACGTCGTCCGCGTCGTCAGGGGTGCCGGTCATCCGGTACGCGAGCGACGTGAGCCGGCGGCGTTGCGCCTCGAACCGTGCCTGCTCGTCGAGGGGAGCGTTCACGAGACCCGTCGAAGGGTCGACAGGTGCATGACCGCCGCGCTCGCGGCGGCGCGGGCGCTTGCCAGGACCGCGTCGGCCAGGTGACCCTCCGAACCCACCCAGTCACCGACCACGTACACACCGGCACGGTCCGGGACCACGACCGATGGTCGTCCTGCGAGCCCCCCGGACGCCGCAGTGGCGATCGAGGACACGGTGGTCATCCGATGAAGGTAGCGCTCGTCCACGATGTCATCCAACGCGATCCCGGCGCGGCGCGCGAACGCCTCGAGTCGCCCACGCTCCGGCTCCTCACCCGGCGCCAGATACTGAGCGAGCGACACACTGGCGCGACCCGGTGGACACATACCCACCACGCTGCCATGGTCCGACAGGTACATCGGCTCGTCGACGCCGATCACGAAACGATGGGCCGGCGCGTGTGTCAGCGCGAGGTCGAGCACCGCGGCCTCCGCGCTGACACCAGGCGCATACGGATGACCGGTGACCGATGCGGTCTGGGCTGGGCCACCGACGGCAACGATGACAGCGGCGGCATCGGGGACGCTCGCTGCGTCATCGCGACGGATCTCACCGCCGCCGGCCGTGACGACACCGGCGAGCCCGTCGACGAGACGCTCCCACCCGCCGTCCAGGTAGCGCACGCCGCTGCCGAGAGCACGCTGGACCTGCAGGATCCCGACCTCGGCGCTCAGCCGATCGGGTGCGTTGGTGTAGGTGGCGAGCCGCACGATGGCGTGCAACATCAATCGGACCTGCGCCCGATCGGTCAGGTCGTCCAGCCACTCGTTCACCGTTCGATCGGCGAACGTGTGCGGAGTGAGTCGCGGGAGCCGAACCATCAGCGATGCCAGTTCCGCCTTGTCCCGTGAGCCGATGATCCTGGTCCGCAGCAGGGACCCCACCCCGCCGGGGGCCAGGTACAGCTCGCCGCCGGCGACCATGCGTACGTTGCGGCTCGGTGGCGCGCTCCCTCGCGGTGCGATCCCCAGCTCACCGAGGATCCCGATCCCCTCGCCGCCCATGTAGAGCGCGTGAGGGCCCTGGTTGAACCTGTAGCCGTGGCGTTCGTCGGTCGTGGCCCGTCCACCGAGGCGCCCGCGACGCTCGTGAACGACGACCGAATGTCCTGACCGTGCGACGAACGCAGCGGCGGTCAGCCCGCCCAAACCACCGCCGATGACGTGAACTTCTGGATGCTCCATACACATACGACGATGCCCGGTCCCGAAGTGTGACAACGCCACGACTACCGTTCGACCATGCATGATCTGGTCATTCGAGGCGGCATGGTCGTCGACGGGACCGGCCTCGACCGCTTCCGCGCCGACGTGGCGATCGACGGCGAACACATCGTTGCGGTGTCCGAACCGGGCGACGACCCGATCGGGCCTGGTCGGCAGGAGATCGACGCCGACGGGCTGATCGTCACTCCGGGCTGGGTCGACATCCACACCCACTACGACGGGCAGATCACCTGGGACCCCGATCTCGCGCCGTCGTCGGTCAACGGCGTCACGTCGATCCTCGTCGGCAACTGCGGCGTCGGATTCGCTCCCGTCGCACCCGATCGTCACCAGTTCCTGATCGAACTGCTCGAGGGTGTCGAGGACATCCCGGGCACGGCCCTGACCGAAGGAATGACGTGGGGCTGGGAGACGTTCCCGGAGTACCTCGACCTGCTCGACACGTTGCGCTGGAGCATCGACGTCGGCACTCAGGTCCCCCATGCGGCACTGCGCACCTACGTGATGGGCGAGCGCGGCGCCGATGTCGAGGCCGTCGCCTCGACCGACGAGATCGCCACGATGTCGTCGCTCTGCGAGGAGGCGATCCGCGCCGGCGCACTCGGGTTCACCACCTCGCGCACCTTCGTGCACCGAACGTCGCGGGGCCAGCAGATCGGCACGCTGCGAGCCGGCGCCGACGAAGTGCTCGGCATCGCAGCCGCACTCCGACGCGCCGACGCCGGCGTCATCCAGTTGATCTCCGACGCGTATCAGTCGACCGACGACGAACTCGTCGCCAACGAGATCGAGCTCCTCGGGCGCATCGCCACGGAGGTGGGCCGGCCGCTGAGCTTCACGGTGCAGCAGAACGACGATGCACCGGAGCGATTCCGCGAGCTGCTGGTGGCCATCGAGGGATGGAACGCCGCCGGCGCCGACGTCAAGGCCCAAGTGGCTGTCCGGCCGATCGGCGTGCTGATCGGACTGCAGGCAACGGCGAACCCGTTCATGTTCTGCCCGTCGTACCGGCAGCTCCACACGCTCACCGCCGACGAGCGACTTGCGCGCCTCCGCGATCCGCAGGTGCGCCGGCTGCTGCTCGACGAGCATGCGGCGTCGAGCCCGGCGGGTTTCGCCCGCATCCTGCACTCGGGCTACGACCGCATGTACCCGCTCGCCGACCCGCCCGACTACGAGCCCACGCCGGCCGACAGCGTCGCCGGGCGCGCCGCAGCGGGCGGGGCACGGCCCGACGAGGTGCTCTACGACCTGCTGCTCGACGACGACGGCGGCCGCCTGCTCTACATCCCGCTGATGAACTACGCCCACGGCAGCCTCGACGACGTCCGCGAGATGCTCACCTCACCGAACGCGATGTTCGGTCTGTCGGACGCCGGAGCACACTGCAACTCGATCTGCGACGGCACGTTCCCGACGACCGCGATCACACACTGGACGCGTGATCGCACTCGCGGCGACCTGCTGGGGCTCGAACAGGTCGTGCATCAACAGACCCAGCGCACCGCCCGCCATGTCGGCTGGGTCGATCGCGGGGTCGTTGCCCCCGGCCACCTCGCCGATCTGAACGTGATCGACCTCGAGCGCCTCACGCTGCATCCACCGCAACTCGTCGCCGACCTCCCCGCCGGCGGCACCCGCCTGCTCCAGGCTGCTGACGGCTATGTTTCGACGATCAAACGAGGACAGATCATCGCCGACAACGGCGAGCTCACGGGCGCCCGTCCCGGGCGACTCCAACGCGGACGCCGCTGAACTCTCGCGCATCCATGGTCGACATCATCGCTGCGATCGTCACGTCGTTCGGTCTCGTCTTCGTCGCCGAACTCGGCGACAAGACCCAACTGCTGGCGCTCGGCTTCGGGGCGCAGCACTCGCTACGGCTGGTCGCGGTCGGCCTCACCCTCGGGTACGCCATCGCCAACCTCCTTGCGGTGATCGTCGGTGGCCTCCTCGGTGCCGCCCTCCCGGAACGTCCGATCCAAATCGTCAGCGGGCTCGTGTTCCTCGGCTTCGCCGTCCTGGCGCTGCGGCGTGACGACGATGTCGATGAGGAGGACATCGAGGCCGTCGACGGGATGCGCGCGGCCACGGCGCCGAAGGTCGTGGGTTCGATCGCGCTGGCGATCGCCATCGCCGAGATGGGCGACAAGACCCAGATCACCACCGCCACACTCGCATCACAGGCGGCGCCCGTCGGTGTCTGGATCGGAGCGACACTGGGCGCAGCGTCGAGCGGCATGGTGGGCGCCGTTGCGGGACGATCGATCGGTCACCGGATCTCGACGCGCGCGGTGAACGTGGCGTCAGCCGTGCTGTTCGCCGGGTTCGGCATCGCGATGCTCACCGGCTGGTTCTGACACCTCGACGATCAGCTCGCCGCGCACCAGCGCTCGGATGGAGTCGATCGCCAGGCGGTGTCGTTCGGGCGACTCCGAGCCGCCCTCGGTGAGCCCGATCAGGATGATGCGAACGAATTCGACGACGAGATCGCGATCAGCAGGACGAATCTCACCCGATGCCACGCCGACGCCGATCATCGACATGAAGAACTGGTCACGCGCGATCACGCTGTGCTCCAGACGGTCGGCGACCTCGGGAAAGCGCCGCATGTCGGTGCGCACGGTCCCGACGAACCAGGCCAGCGTCGGATCCTCGGCGTTCAACTCGAGCGCGGCCTCCAACACGGCGTCGAGCTGTCCCAGGAACGTCGCCGAGCGTGCGACGGCCTCGACGAAGCGCCCGTACACCCGACGCTGCATGTCACGGTGCACCGCAACGTAGAGGTCGAGCTTCGAATCGACGTAGTGGTAGAGCGCTCCGGTGGTGATGCCGGCCGCCTCGGCCACGTCCTTGTTGGTGACCGCCCCATAGCCCCGCTCGGCGAACAGACGCCGGGCGTTGTCGAAGATCGCCTGCCTGGTGTCGGCCGAGTCGGTGGCGGGCGGTCGTCCCCGCCGACGAGTCCCTCCCTGTGACACATCCACCATCACGCCAGTATCACCCTCGGCGCGCCCAGCCGACCCACCGGACGGCGCCCGGTCAGTTGCGGTTGGCTTCGACGGCTTTGACCAGACGGACGAACACGTCGTCGGGATGTCCGATGCCGTTCACCACCACGAGTCGATTCTGATCGCCGTAATGCTTGATCAGCGGGAACGTCTGCTCCTCGTAGAGGTCGAGTCGACGATTGACCGACTCCGGCGTGTCGTCGGCGCGCTGCTTCACGTCGCCGCCACACACGTCGCAGATCCACGGGTCGGGATCGTTGCCCGCCGCCGTGTAGTTGGTGCCACAGTCGCGACACACCCGGCGCGCCGAGATCCGGTCGAGGACGATCTCGCGCGGCACGTTGAGGTCGAGGACGACGTCGATGGGCCGCTCACCGGCGATGCGGTCGAGGGCATCGGCCTGCTCGATCGTGCGGGGGAAACCGTCGAGAATGTAGCCACGCGTCGAGGCGTCGGTCGCCGACAACCGATGGTCGACGAGGCCGATCATGATGTCGTCGCCGACGAGGCCACCGGCGTCCATGACCTGCTTGGCCATCAGGCCGAGTTCGGTGCCCTCCCGAGTCGCCGCGCGCAGCATGTCGCCGGTGGAGATGTGCGGAACGACGAAGTGCCGTGACAGTCGCACGCACTGCGTGCCCTTGCCGGCACCCTGTCGCCCGAGGATGATGAGCCGGGCGCCGGGGATCACGACGACCTACTTGAGGAATCCCTCGTAGTTGCGCAGCGTGAGTTGGCTGTCGATCTGGCGCATCAACTCGAGTGCCACACCCACCGAGATGAGCACAGCAGTACCGGCGAATGCAAACGTACTGATGCCGGCGACGATGAGCAGGATGTACGGCAGGATCGCGATGATGGCGATGAACACGGCTCCCGGCAACGTGATGCGGTTGACGGCCTTGGCGAGGTACCGCTCGGTCTGAGGACCGGGGCGAATGCCCGGGATGAAGCCACCCTGGCGACGCAGTTGGTCGGCCTGGCGGATCGGGTCGAACGCGATCGAGTTGTAGAAGTAGGCGAACGCGATGATCAGCAGGGCGAAGATCGTGATGTACACGAAGTTCTGCGGGTTCACGATGTACTTGTCGACGAAGCTGGCGATTTCACCGCGCCAGCCCTCGCCCGAGCCCAGGAACTGCGTCATGATGACCGGGAGCAGCAGAATCGAGCTGGCGAAGATGATCGGGATCACGCCGGACTGGTTGACCTTCAACGGGATGTAGGTGTTCTGGCCACCCATCATCCGGCGGCCGACCACACGTTTGGCGAACTGCACCGGAATTCTTCGTTGTCCGAGTTCCACGTAGACGACCGAGACGATGATGAACAAGGTCAGCGTCACCATCGCGACGAACCAGAACATGCCGTTGAGCTGCAGAATGCTCCAGAAGCCGCCCGGGAGCGACGACACGACCGAGGCGAAGATGATCATCGACATGCCGTTGCCGATGCCTCGCTGGGAGATCATCTCGGCCATCCACATCAGCACCGCGGTGCCGGCGACGAGGGTCGGAATGATCAGATACCCACGCGGCCACACGCCGTCGGGCAGCAGCGGGACCGTCGGTGCGGCACTCGCAGCCGAGAAGAACGCCGTGCCACGCCCGGTTCCGAAGATGAACACGAGGCCGGTCGCCTGCAGCGTGGCGAGGCCGATCGTGAGGTATCGCGTGTACTGGGTGATCTTGCGCTGGCCGACCGCGCCTTCGTTCTGGAGTTCCTCCAGCTTCGGGATCACGACGCCGAGCACCTGCATGATGATGCTCGCCGTGATGTACGGCATGATGCCGAGCGCGAAGATCGAGAAGCTCTCGAACGCGCCACCGGAGAACAGGTTCAGGAACCCGAGGGCTCCCTGCTGGCCGGCCGATTCACGCAACTGCTCGATGGCGATCGGATCGACACCGGGAACACGAATGGCGACTCCGAACCGATAGACCGCGACCATTGCAATGACGAACAGGATCTTGTTTCGAAGGTCGTGGACCTTGAAGATGTTCAACAGGCTCGAGATCACGCGGGGAGGTCCTTCTTCACGTCGTGCTGCGGTTGGGTGCTGATCGGATCAGCGGTTGGCGAACTGGTTGCCCTTGACCGCCGGTCGCCCGGCCTTGCCTTCTTCACGGAAGGGAAGTTCGATCAGGGTGACCGTACCGCCTGCGGCCTTCACGGCCGCTTCAGCGGTCGAGGAGATCGCATGGACGTGCAGGTCGACCTTGGTCGAGATCTCGCCACGGGCGAGCACCTTGACGAACGACTTCTTGCGCACGACGCCGTGGGCGACGAGCACGTCGGGGTCGACCTTGGCGTCGCCGGTCTTCTCGACGAGGTCGCCGAGCGTGTGCAGGTTGACGGCCTGGTACTCGACGCGGAACGGGTTGTTGAACCCCTTCAGCTTCGGGACGCGCTGCTTGAGCGGTGTCTGGCCACCTTCGAAGCCGCGGGCGACGGTGTTGCGGGCGCGCTGGCCCTTGCTGCCACGGCCGGCGGTCTTGCCGCCCTTGCCGCCGGTACCGCGACCGACGCGCTTGGCGTTCTTCGTGGCGCCTGGCGACGGCGCGAGATCATGGACCTGCATGGTCAGCTCTCTTTCTTGGCGACCGACTCGGCCGTACCGGCGGAGTCTTCGACGTCGATGAGGTGCGGAACCCGGGCGATCATGCCGCGGATCTCCGGCCGGTCGGGCAGGGTGTTCGATCGGCCGATCTTGCCGAGACCCAGTGCGCGCAGCGTGCCGCGGTGCTTGGGCTTGGTGCCGATCGACGACTTGACCTGCGTCACGGTGATGGTGGCCGCGTTGGTGGTGGACTGGCTCATTCTGCGCTCCTCGCAGTGGTGACGGCAGCACCCGAATGGGTCTTCTGACGCTCGTTGTAGGCGTTGAGCAGGCCCTTGGGCACGAACTCCTCGGCCGCCAGTCCGCGGCGGGCCGCGATCTGGTCGGGACGCTGGAGCGACTTGAGCCCGGCAACGGTGGCGCGGGCGACGTTGATGTGGTTGGCCGACCCGAGCGACTTGCAGAGCACGTCGTGCACGCCGGCCTCTTCGAGAATGACACGGGCGGCACCGCCGGCGATCACGCCGGTACCGGGTGCTGCGGGCTTCATCATGACCTTGCCGCCACCGGTCGTGCCGAGGACGGGGTGGATGATCGTGCTGCCGGCCATCGGGACCTCGAAGAGGTTGCGCTTGGCTTCCTCGGTGCCCTTCTGGATGGCGAGGGGGACTTCCTTGGCCTTGCCGTAGCCGAGCCCGACGCGGCCATTGCCGTCGCCGATCACCACGAGGGCGGTGAAGGAGAACCGACGACCACCCTTGACCACCTTGGCCACACGGTTGATCGTGATGACCCGCGACTCGCGCAGACCGCTGTCGTCGCCGTCACGGCCATCGCGGCCACCGCCGCGGCTGTCGCGGCCACCGCCACGGTTGTCACTGTTCATGGGAAACGACATCAGAACTCCAGTCCTGCTTCACGGGCAGCGGTTGCAACAGCGGCGATACGGCCGTGATAGGCGAAGCCACCACGGTCGAACACGACCTTGTCGACACCAGCGGCCTTGGCGCGCTCGGCGATGAGCTGGCCCACCCGGGCAGCAGCCTCGACGCTCGAACCCGAGCCCGCTGAACGCAGGTCGGCTTCGTTGGTCGATGCCGCTGCGAGCGTGGTGCCCGCATCGTCGTCGATCACCTGTACGGACAGGTGCTTGTTCGAACGGAACACCGCCATGCGCGGACGCGCGGCGGTGCCGTGGATCTTCTTGCGAACGCGACGGTGGCGGCGGATACGGCCACTGCGACGGGCTTCGGCGATCTTGGTCATGAGACGCTCCGTTACTTCTTTCCGGCCTTGCCGGCCTTGCGCAGCACTCGCTCGCCCGCGTAGCGGACGCCCTTGCCCTTGTACGGCTCGGGCTTGCGGATGCTGCGGATGTTGGCGGCCACCTGGCCGACCACTTCTTTGTCGATACCCACGACGACCACCTGGGTCTGCACCGGCACTTCGAACGAGATGCCCTCGGGCGCCTTCACGTCGACCGAGTGGCTGAATCCGAGGTTCAAGCGCAGCGCGTTCGGGCCCTGGGCCTCGGCGCGGTAACCGACGCCGACGATGTCGAGTTGCTTCTTGAAGCCGTCGGTGACGCCGATGACCATGTTGTTCACGAGGCTGCGGGTCAGCCCGTGCATCGCCTTGGTCTTGTTCTCGTCGTTCGGACGTTCGCACACGAGGGTGTCGCCGTCCTGAGTGATGGTGATGGTGCCGGGGATCACACGCTCGAGGGTGCCCTTGGGCCCCTTGACCGAGATGTTGCGGCCGTCGAGTGTGACGTCGACGCCTGCTGGCACCGTGATGGGTGCCTTACCGATGCGGGACATGTCGTTCCTACTTCCTTCTCGCTCCGGTCCGGGTCACCAGACGTAACACATGACCTCGCCGCCGACGTGGCGCTTGCGCGCCTCGCGGTCGGTCATGAGGCCGTGAGAGGTGGACAGGACAGCAACACCGAGGCCACCGAGAACTCGGGGGACGGTGCCGGCGTTGCGGTACACGCGCAGGCCCGGCGTCGAGATCCGACGCAGGCCCATGATCGTGCGGTCACGATCGGGCGAGTACTTCATCTGGATCGTGAGCACCTCGCCGACACCCTTGGGTGACGGCGCGGTCTCGAAGCTCTCGATGTACCCCTCCTTGCGGAGGACCTCGGCGAGCGCGACCTTCTGCTTGGACGAGGGCATGCGCACCTCGTCGTGCTTGGCGGTGTTCGCGTTGCGAACACGCGTGAGCATGTCGGCGATGGGATCGGTCATCATGATGGTTGTCTCCTCACCAGCTCGACTTCGTCAGACCGGGAATCTCGCCGGCGTGCGCGAGCTCTCGCAGGCACAAGCGGCAGAGGCCGAACTTGCGGTAGACCGAACGGGCACGGCCGCAGCGGCGGCAGCGTGTGTAACCGCGAACCTTGAACTTCGGCTTCGCGTTGGCCTTGTTGATCAGTGCTTTCTTTGCCATGTCGTCGCCTCAGTTCACTTCTTGCCGCCGTAGCGGGGGCCACGGTTCTTCTTCTTGCGAGGCTCGTTGTCGGCGTCGACACCCTTCTTGAAGGGGAAGCCGTATGCCTCGAGGAGGGCCTTGCCGGTGTCGTTGTCGTGCGCGGTCGTCACGATCGTGATGTCCATGCCACGAGGCTGGTCGGCGCGGTCCGGGTCGATCTCGGCGAACATCGTCTGCTCGTTGAGTCCGAACGTGTAGTTGCCGTGGCCGTCCCACGAGTGCGCCGGCAGGCCGCGGAAGTCGCGGATGCGGGGAATGGCGACCGAGATCAAGCGGTCGAGGAATTCCCACATGCGGTCACCGCGGAGGTCGACCTTGACGCCGATCGCCTGGCCCTCACGGAGCTTGAAGTTGGCGATCGAGGTGCGGGCCTTGGTCACCACGGGCTTCTGGCCCGAGATCGAGGTGAGATCGGCAACGCAGCCCTCGATGAGCGACGGCTGGCCGGCGGCACGGCCGACGCCCATGTTGATCACGATCTTCTCGAGGTTCGGCACCTGCATGACGTTCTGGATTCCCAGATCCTCTTGCAGCTTGGCCTTGATCTCGTCGTTGTAGCGCGCCTTGAGGCGCGGGATGTCAGTTGCGGTACTCATCCGATGACCTCTCCGCTCGGGCGGGCGATACGCACCTTCGTGCCATCGTCCTTCGTCTGATAGCCAACGCGGACCTTCTTGCCCTTGTGCACCAGCATCACGTTGCTGGCGTCCATCGGCATGTCCTTCTCGATGATGCCGCCCGCGTCGTTGGCGCGCTGGGCCTTCTGGTGCTTCGACGCCACGTTGATGCCGTTGACGATGATCTTGTTGGTCTTCGGGAAGACGAAGGCGATGTCGCCCTGCTTGCCCTTGTCCTTGCCGGTGATCACCTCGACGGTGTCACCCTTCTTGAGCTTCATCTCACAACACCTCCGGTGCCAGCGACACGATTCGCATGAACTTGCGGTCACGCAGTTCGCGCCCGACCGGGCCGAAGATGCGGGTACCGCGGGGCGTGAGGTCGTCCTTGATGAGCACGGCTGCGTTCTCGTCGAAGCGGATGTAGCTGCCGTCGGGACGACGCTTCTCCTTCTTCACGCGAACGACGACGCACTTGACGACTTCGCCCTTCTTGACGGCCGCACCCGGAATCGCGTCCTTGACCGTGGCGACGAAGATGTCGCCGATCGAGGCGTAGCGACGACGGGTGCCGCCGAGGACTTTGATGCACAGCACTTCTTTGGCGCCCGAGTTGTCGGCGACGCGAAGGCGGGATTCCTGCTGAATCATTTGGCCCGCTCCAAGATGTCGGTGATGCGCCAGCGCTTGTTCTTGCTGAGCGGGCGGGTCTCCATCACGCGGACCTTGTCGCCGACATTGGCGTCGTTGGTCTCGTCGTGGACGTAGAGCTTCTTGGTGCGCACGATGAACTTGTTGTACTTGGCGTGACGCACACGATCGACGACGGCCACGACGACCGTCTTGTCCATCGCGTTCGACACGACCGTTCCCTCGCGAACCTTGCGTGCCGCACGCTCGGGGGTCTCGGTTGTCGCTGGTGTTGCGGTTGCTTCAGGCATGTCAGTCACCGTCACTGTCCGGCCTCGGCCGCAGCGATCTCACGCTGGCGGATGAGGGTGTTGATACGAGCGACCTGCTTGCGCACCTTGCCGATTTCGGCGGTGTTCTCGAGCTGGCCGGTCGCGTTGCGGAAACGCAGGTTGAGCGCCTCCTGCTTGGTGGCCCTCAGTTCGTCGATCAGTTCGCCGAGGCTGAGTTCGACGAGGTCGGTCTTCTTGGCCATGTCAGATCTCCTCCTCACGAGTGATGATGCGGGCCTTGATGGGGAGCTTCTGGATCGCCTTGTTGAGGGCTTCCTTGGCGAGCTCCTCGTTCGGGTACGACAGCTCGAAGAGCGTGCGGCCCGGCTTGACGACGGCCACCCAGAATTCGGGGTTGCCCTTGCCCGAGCCCATGCGGGTCTCGGCGGGCTTCTTCGTGACCGGCTTGTCCGGGAACACGTTGATCCACACCTTGCCGCCGCGCTTGATCGAGCGGGTCATGGCGATACGGGCAGCTTCGATCTGGCGGGCGGTGAGCCAGCCCGGCTCGAGCGCCTGGATTCCGTACTCACCGAAGTTCAGGCCGGAGCCGCCCTTCGTGAGTCCCTTGGTGCGGCCGCGATGGTGTTTGCGATGGGCGACCTTGCGAGGCATCAGCATGGTTCGGTCCCCTTTCAGTCCTCGCCGCGGAAGTGCGGCGTGTCGTGGCCCTCGCCCTGCGCAGTGCGCTTGGCGATTGCCTCTTCTTCGTCGAGCAATTTCTCGAGTTCCGGGTCGGCCTCTCGGACGAGCGGCTGGGTCTCGGGAACGAGAACGGTGTCGCGGGGTCCACCCGACGACACGACCTTGCGCGGTCCACCCTGGCCGGACGTCTCGCCGACGGCCATGGCGGCCTCGCGGGCGATCTTGTCCTCGTTGAGCTTCTTGTACGGAAGGATGTCGCCCTTGTAGATCCACACCTTGACGCCCACACGACCGCTGGTCGTCTTGGCCTCACGCATGCCGTAGTCGATGTCGGCACGCAGCGTGTGCAACGGCACCCGACCTTCGCGGTACCACTCGGTGCGGCTCATCTCGGCGCCGCCGAGACGACCCGAGCACTGCACCTTGATGCCGAGGGCGCCGGCGCGCTGTGCGTTCTGCACGGCACGCTTCATGGCCCGACGGAAGGCGATGCGGTTGACGAGCTGGTCGGCAACACCCTGAGCGATCAGGGCTGCGTCGAGTTCGGGGTTCTTGATCTCGACGATGTTGAGCTGGACCTTCGGGTTGCCGGTGATCTTGGTGATCAGCTGACGGAGTTCGTCGGCCTGGGCACCACGACGACCGATGACGATGCCGGGACGAGCCGTGTGCACGTCGACGCGAAGCTTGTCACGGGTGCGCTCGACCTCGATCCGGCTGATCGCTGCGGACTCGAGACGAGTCATGATCTCGCGGCGGATCGTCCAGTCCTCGGTGAGGTACTGCTTGTAGTCCCGCTCGGAGAACCAACGCGACTTCCAGTCGGTGGTCACTCCCAGACGGAAGCCGTACGGATTGATCTTCTGACCCATGTTACTTTTCCTCGGCCTCTCCGGACTCGTCGGCTGGTTGCGCTTGGTCGGCCTCGTCCAGCTCGTCGCTGGCGCTTCCCTCGACTGGCTGCGGACGAGTCGGTGTTGTCGTCGTCTGCGTCTTCGGCAGCTTCGGTCGCTTCGGCTCCAGCCGTCGTGTCGACTTCGGTCGCATCGGCTTCGAGAGCCTCTGCTGACTCGGTGGTCTCCGAGTCGACCGCGTCGGTCTCGTCGGTGATCTCGGCGTCGAGGATCTCCTCGTCGGCGTCGATCGCGTCGATGACTTCCTCGGCGCCACTCGCTTGCTTGCGGCTGCGCTCGACTCGGGCGCGGCGGCTGGCGGCGCTCGACTGCGGGCGGCCACGGCCGACACTGCCACCGGCGCGCTCCTGGCGGGCCTGGATGATGGCGATGCGGTCGTCGCTCATGCGAGCGACGATGACCGTGATGTGGCAGCTGCGCTTGTTGATCCGTGTCGCCCGACCACGGGCACGCGGGCGGAACCGCTTGAGCGTCGGGCCCTCGTCGGCGAAGCAGGCGACGACGTAGAGCTCGTCGGCGTCCTGGTCGTCGTTGTTGATCGCGTTGGCGACGGCGCTGGCGAGCACCTTGCGGACGTCGCGGGCGATGTGACGGTCGGTGAACTGCAACACCTCGTCGGCGCTGCGCACATCGAGGCCGCGGATCAGGTCGAGCACGACTCGGGCCTTCGAGGCCGACGCCCGCACGTATCGTGCGGTCGCCTTCGTGCCGGAACGTTCGCCGGCGACGAACGACTTCTCGTTGAGCTTCGGTCCGGTCATCAGCGGCGACCCTTCGAGTTGCGCTCCATGCCCGCGTGGAACTTGAACGTGCGGGTGGGGCTGAACTCACCGAGCTTGTGGCCGACCATCGACTCGGTCACGTAGACCGGGACGTGCTTGCGACCGTCGTGAACGGCGATCGTGTGGCCGACCATGTCGGGGATGATGGTGGAGCGACGCGACCAGGTCTTGACGACCTTGCGTTCTCCGGCGGCGTTCTGAGCGTCGATCTTCTTGAGAAGATGATCGTCGACGAACGGGCCCTTCTTGAGACTGCGAGACATGCGGAGTTACCTTCCTTGCCGCGTCAGCGGCGACCCTTGCTCGTACGGCGGCGACGGATGATCAACTGCTGGCTCGCCTTCTTCTTGTTGCGGGTGCGGCCCTCGGGCTTGCCCCACGGCGACACGGCGGGACGGCCACCGGAGGTGCGGCCTTCGCCACCACCGAGCGGGTGGTCGACCGGGTTCATGGCGACGCCACGTGTCTGGGGCTTCTTGCCCTTCCAGCGGTTGCGGCCGGCCTTGCCGATCTTCACGAGCTCGTGCTGGCTGTTGCCGACTTCGCCGACGGTTGCACGGCAGTCGATCATCACCCGGCGCATTTCGGTGGAGGGCATACGCAGCGTGGCGTAGTCGCCCTCCTTGGCGACGAGCTGGACGGCGATGCCGGCCGAACGGCCGATCTTGCCACCCTGACCGGGGCGCAGCTCGACGTTGTGGACGGTGGTGCCGACCGGGATGTAGCGCAACGGCAGGGCGTTGCCCGGCTTGATGTCGGCGCCCTGGCCGCTCTCGACGGTGTCACCCACGTTGAGTCCACGCGGGGCGAGGATGTAGGCCTTGACGCCGTCGTTGTAGTGGAGCAGCGCGATGCGGCACGTGCGGTTGGGGTCGTATTCGATGGCGGCGACCTTGGCGGTCACGCCGTCCTTGACCCGCTTGAAGTCGACGATGCGGTACTGCTGCTTGTGACCGCCGCCACGGTGACGTGACGTCTTGCGGCCGTAGCTGTTGCGGCCGCCGGTCTTCGACTTCTTGACGAGGAGCGACTTCTCCGGCGTGGTCTTGGTGATCTCGCTGAAGTCGGAGCTCGTCTGGAAGCGACGGCCGGGGCTGGTGGGCTTGCGTGAACGAATGGCCATGATCAGCTCAGTTCTCGAACAGCGGGATTTCGCCCGCTGCCAGGGTGACGATGGCCCGCTTCGTGTCGGGCCGGGTACCGATGCGGTTGGTGCCACGGGTGCGCTTGCGCTTGCCGTTGCGGTTCAAGGTGTTGACCTTGAGCACCTCGACGCCCCAGATCGCCTCGACGGCGTCGCGGATCTCGGGCTTCGAGGCCTTGGGGCTCACCTTGAAGGTGTAGACGCCGGTCTCGATGAGGGCGTAGCTCTTCTCCGAGACGATCGGAGCAATGATGATGTCGCGGGGATCTTTCATGATTCCTCATCCTTCGACTCGGCATCGACTGGCGCAGAGGTCGGCGTGCCGGCGGGCAGGACGTCCTTGGTGAACACGATCCACTCGTTGCAGAGCACGTCGTAGGCGTTGAGTTCGCCGGGGCCGATGATCTGCACCTTGGGCAGGTTGCGGAAGCTCAGCGCTGCGGCAGCGTCGTCACGGCCGACGACCACCAGTGCGGTGCCGGTGATGCCGAGTGCGTCGAGCGCAGCCTTGGCCTCTTTGGTCTTGGGGGTTTCGAAGCCCCAGCTGTCGACGACGACGACCTTGCCTTCGGCGGCACGGTCGGACAGCGCCGAGCGCAGTGCCAACTTCACCATCTTCTTGGGGGTCTTCTGGTCGTACTTGCGGGGCTTCGGGCCGAGGGCCACGCCGCCACCGGAGAAGTGCGGTGCTCGGATCGAGCCCTGGCGGGCGTTGCCGGTGCCCTTCTGGGCGTACGGCTTGCGTCCGCCACCGCTCACGTCGGCGCGGGTCTTGGTGCTCTGCGTGCCCGAGCGGCGGGCGGCGAGCTGGGCGGTGACGACCTGGTGCATGACCGGGACGTTCGGCTGGACGCCGAAGACCTCGTCGTCGAGTGCGATCGTTCCGCTGTCCTTGCCGGCTGCGGTCTTGAGGGTGAGATCGGCCATGGTCAGCCTGCCTTTCCTGCGAACTTCACGGCGTTGCGCACGAGGACGACACCACCGGCGGGACCGGGGACCGAGCCACGGATCAGCAACAGGTTGCGCTCGGCGTCGGATTCGACGACCACGAGGTTCTGTGTGGTGACCTGCTCGTGACCCATGTGGCCCGCCATGCGCTGGCCCTTGAACACGCGTGCCGGGAAGGCACACGAGCCGATGGCGCCAGGCTTGCGGTGGCTCTTGTTGTTGCCGTGCGATGCGGGCTGGCCCTTGAAGTTGTGACGCTTCATGACGCCGGCGAAGCCCTTGCCCCGGCTGGTGCCCGTGACGTCGACCATCGTGCCGGCGGGGATCTGCTCGACGGTCAGCTCCTGGCCGACCTCGAAGCCGTCGACGTTGTCGAGGCGGAGTTCCACGAGGCGCTTGCCCGGCTCGACGCCGGCCTTCTCGAAGTGGCCGAGCGCCGGCTTGGTGAGCTTGTTCGCCTTGCGGTGCCCGTAGGTCACCTGCAGGGCGGTGTAGCCGTCGCGTTCGTTGGTCTTGATCTGGACGATGCGCATCGGTTCGACGCGCAAGACGGTGACCGGAACGACCTTGTCGTCCACCCACGTCTGTGTCATGCCGACTTTCTCGCCGACGATCGATTGTTGTGCCATGGCGGCATTTTCCTTTGTGTTGATCGAGCCGCTCGTCTGGTGACGAACGGCTATCCACGCAAATGCTCCGCCGCTGCGGCTACCACGGTTCGTGGCAGGACGAGCGTGCGGAGCACGAGATCATGTAGTTGCTGAGCGGTTCCGGTCCCGATCGCTGCGGGTGGCCTACACAGACATCAGTTGCTGAATGGAGTGGTGAGCGGAATGCCTTCCGACCACGGCCATGCAATGCTATGGGCGCCCGAGCACGCTTCCAACACCCCGGTCGCGAGATGTGCGCCGCGTCAGTCGGCAGCCGGATCGTGGATCTTGGCGGCGGTCAGGAGATCGAAATAGTCGCGCCACACCGTGATGCGTCCGTCGTGCACCTCGAACACGCTGTTGACCGGCAGTTCCCGCCACCCATGATCGAGCCGGTGGCGATCGAGCCGCTCGAAGAACACGACCGGCCCAGTCGCGGCGCTGCGCAGCATGACGAATTCGTTCTCGTGGATGGGAGCGAAGAACGGCTCGAGCACCTCCCGAACACCGGCAGGCCCGCGCACCGTGGACATCGGAATGTTCGTGTATTCGCAGTCGTCGGCGATGTGGGTGAGCGCCTCGTCGAAGTTCATCTCGACCATGGCATCGAGAAACGCAGTGGCGACATCCATCGGGTTGCGTGGAGATTCGGTCATTCGGGGCTCCTTCGGCTCGTACGGCGATCCTGCACGCCAGTTTGTAGTGGTCACTACGAATGATAGGTCACGCGTTCGCCGCCGGTCAACGCAGAACTGGACGTCGCGGGCACGATGCCCAGCACGAGCGCCCACACCAGGCACCACGACCACCCCACGACCAGACCCGCGAGCACATCGGTCAGCCAGTGCACGCCGAGCAGCGTCCGGCTGAGAGCCACCATGCCCGCCACCGCGACGGCCCCGACAACCATCAACCCCGACCTCCACGCCTCGTGCGGCGACCATCGGCGAGCGACGAGGGCGATGGCGAGCCAACACGACGCTGCCGCAGCTGAATGGCCCGAGGGAAACGCCTGCCCAGCGGCATCGACGAGATGCACGACCGGTGGCCGATCCCGATCGACGAGCCGCTTGAGCAAGCTGTTCACAACGGATTCGCCGAAACCGACGACGGCGAGGAACACGACTGCGCGTCCCTCATGCAGTCGGCGCCAGTCGACCAACGCAACCATCGACATCACCGGGACCAGCACGACAGCACTGCCGAGCCGGGCCACGAACGTCCAGAAGTCGGTGGAACGATCGGTGGCATGCGTCGAGCCCCACTCGGCGAGTGTCCAGTCCCATCGAGCAAACCCTCGACCGCTGTCGACCGTCGACAGCAGCCAACCGACGAGCAGCACCGCGACGATCACGACTGCGCCGCCCAGAGCTCCCCGAATTCTGCCCTCGACAGCCATCGAGGACTGTCTAGCCGTTCAGCGTGTGGCCCTCTCGTCCCGAATCGACTGGAGCGAATTGCCTCCGGACGGTCAAGATGCGATCGTGCCGCCGCCCGATGCATTGTTGGCCTTCGCCGTTCTGGCCTTCGCGATCATCATCATCCCAGGTCCGAGTGTGATGTTCGTCGTGAGCAGAGCCCTCGCATATGGTCGCCGGGCCGCACTGCTCACCGTCGTGGGCAACGCGGCGGGGTTCTACGTGCAGGTGCTGCTCGTCGCGGTCGGCGTCGGGGCACTGCTCGAGCGGTCGATCGTGGCCTACAACACCGTGAAGTTCGTCGGAGCCCTCTACCTGGTCTGGCTCGGAGTTCAGACCTTCCGTCGCCGCAGTGAGCTCGCCCAGGTGGTCGATGCAACCGAGATCCAGCCCCACGGATCGATCCTGCTCGATGGCTTCATCGTCGGCATCTCGAACCCGAAGACGATCGTCTTCTTCGCCGCGGTCCTGCCGCAGTACGTCAACGCCGACGGCGCCCCGGCGGCGGCGCAGATGGCCGTGCTCGGCCTCGTCTTCGTCGCCGTGGCGCTCGTGTCGGACAGTGTGTGGGGCCTCGTGGCAGGCACGGCACGACTGTGGTTCGCTCGCTCGCCCCGCCGACTCGAACGACTCGGCGGAGCCGGCGGCCTGGCGATCGCCGCACTCGGGGTGCGGCTCGCCATCAGCCGGCGCGAGTGATCAAGGGAAGCGGGCCGCGATCCACTCGGCGACGGCGGCCATCGCCTCGGGGCGATGCCCTTCCAGGTAGTGCGGGGCGCCCTTCATCTCGAGGTACGTGACGTCGTCGGCCCCAGCGGCATCGACGATCTCCTTGGCCTGCCACAGGCGGATCTCGGTGTCCGCGGTGGGGTGCACGAGCATCGTCGGCACCGTGACCTTCGGCATCGTGTCGGCGAGCTTGGCGTCGCTCGACAGGCCCGACCACGTACTCAACCAGCCGCGGGCGGTCATCGTGCGCGCCAACCCGCCCCGCCCATAGTTGGCGTCGAACGGGTCGGGGAACGCGAACAACGATCCCATCGGCCGGTCATCGGGGTCGATCGACAGGTCGAGGTAGGCCGGATCGGCGAGCGTGCGATAGATCGTGAGGTAGCGCGTGAACACAGCACGCCGCCGGAGGTCTCGCCAGCGAGTGGGATCGTCGGACTTGTCGGTGCGCTTGAGCTCCGGCACCACCCCCGCCGAGTCGGCGATCGACGCCGTCGCAATCGCGTCGATGCGGGCCACGCGAGCGACCTGCGCTGCCCGGTACGTCCGGAGCCAGGCCGCATCGTACGAGCAGGGCTCGGGCCAGGGCCGCCATCCGTTGTCCGGGTGGTACATGTCGAGTTCGGGCACCGTGGAGAACGGATCGGTCTCGTCGGCGACCGACGGGTCGATCACCTGCAGCATGAACACACCCTCGCCGGGGTGGGCGGCCATGCCCACCCAGCCGTCGCCGATGCCGAGTTCGGCGTTCGCCATCGCCATCAGCGACCCGCCTCCGGAGTTGCCGAGCAGGACCACGGCCTCCGCACCACGGCGAATCATCTCCTCGTGGGCCGTCTGCACATCGGTGATGCAGGCCTCGTGGAGGCAATCGGTGTCGTTGTTCATGTAGCGCGTCCCGAAGCCGAGCACGGCGTAGCCGGCGGCTGCCAGCAGCGGACAGGCGTAGTGCACGCTGAAGTCGCCGCGAGGGTGCGAGAGGATGACCGCCGTCTTCCACGGGGTGCCGACCGGCGGGGTCCACAGCACGCCACGGACGAGCGCGCCGTCGGGTGACACGAGGCGAACCGCCTCGCGTCGCACGGCGACGCCCGGGTCATCCTCCGCGAGCGGCCAGTATCCGAGGCCGAAGGGCCGTGCGCCGCCGAGCACGGTGTCGAGCCCGGCGTCGAGCGGGGTGTCGAGCGGGGTGTCGAGTTCCTCCATGGCCGCACCGTATGCGACCGTCACCGCCCGGTCGGTCCGTCGGCGTCGACAACACCGTCGGATTCCGCACTGGCCGGCAACGCTGATGAAGGACCACCGAGGACGACGAGACAGATCGCGAGGGAGCTCAGCCCGAGGACGGTGCCGGCGATGACGTCACTGAGGAAGTGCATCCCCTCGTACATCCTCGACCAGGCGACACACCCGACCACCGCGACGAACGAAGCGACAGCGACGGATCGGGCCCACCGGGAGGTGGTGTGCCAGAAGACGATCACGACGAACGCGCCGTAGACGGTTGCCGCCGCGACGTGGCCCGACGGATAGCTCGAGTTCACGGGCGAGTCTTCCAGCCGCGGCACGTCGGGGCGCGGGCGCGACACGATGAAGGTGACGATGATGAACACCGTTGCCTCGAAGATCAACGTGAATGCGAGGAACACCGTCTCGTGCCATCGCCGCCACATCGCGACCGCAACGAGCGCGAACAGGGCGGTCACACCGATCTTGACCTCGGTCGACGCGATGAACGAGCCCCAGTGAGCGAGATCGTTCTTCAGCGGGGTGCGCCCGGATGCGAATCGCTCGGCGATGTTCTCGTCGAAGCGAGTGATCACGTTGGGAGCGAGGAGGTCGGTCAAGAGCAACCCGATCGCCGTGAACACGCCGATCGCCGCGACAAGCGCAACGCCGAGGCGCAGCCACTGGTGCCGATCGACCGGCCACGTCGATCGGACCCACGATCGGTGATCGCGCGAGCGGGCGTTCGACGCATCCTCGGGACGGCGGACGGAATCGACGCTCATGATTCAGCTCCGATCAGACGGCGCTTCGGAGCACTGACCACGCAGAACACCCCGTAGACGAGGAGTCCGACCCCCACGGCCATGACCAGCGCCGTCCCGGCACCCGACGAGGTCGCCTTGCGGAGCGACCCGTCGAGGCCCTGCGCGTCGTTGGGATCGAACCGCACTGCGGCGCGTGCGAGGAAGAAGCCGATCAAGGCCATCATCCCCGCTCGCCCGACCCAGCCGATACGGCCGAGCGTCACGATCATCTGATGGGACACCGGGCCGACACCGCCGGGAAGCAACTGGTTGGTGAACGATGCGCTCAGCGCCTTCCAGATGAACGCAGCGGCGATCGCGATCAGGATCGCACCGATCGCAAAGACTGCGGCGCGTCCGAAACCCTTGCCCATCAGATCTCGCGAGAAGCTCTCGACCTTGCTGTCCTCGCCGTCGGCTCGTTTGCCGGGCTGGCGAGCGAAGGCGACCGCGGTCCAGGCCAACAGGAGATAGGTGACGGCGCTGACGACGTAGCCGCCCCGGGTCAGCCATGCCTGTGCCCCCGTGCCGCCTGGCAGCAGAACGCTGAACAGACGCCAGAGCGAATACACGACAAGACCCGCGGCCACCACGATCAGCAGGGCGACACCGAAGGAATTCTCGGCGATTCGGGCAATCGCGCCGGTTTGGCTCGCCTCCGCGTCGGAGCTCGACGTACCCCGCGCTGCGTGAACGCCGATCAGCAGCGCGAGCAGCCCGGTCAGTCCGTACACCAGGCCCTTCGCCACCCAACCGACGCGGGCGAACTTCACGATCGATGGGTGTTCGCGGGCGAATTCCTCGGCGCGCTCGACCCCGACGTCGTCGGACTTGCCCGTCGAATCGGCTCGATAGGTCGTACTCATCTCATGCTCCTGTCTCGTCGGTTGACCGAACCCGTGGCTGACAGATCCGCACGGCGTTCGGGACACAACGGATCTCGAAGTCCGTGTCCCGGTCACGGTCTCCTCCATCGACCTCCCAGGGCAGGGACCGATCGAACCGGATCGAGATGGTCTCCGCGCTCGCCATCTTGGTGAGGGGTGACTTGTCGGCGCGTTCGAGGGTCGCGCTCGCGAGAACCCGCAGCCAGTCGGTGGCGGTCCGCGCGTCGACGACACCGATGTCGAGCTTGCCGTCGGTCGGCGACGCATCTGGGAACGCCGGCAATCCACCGAGGATCGTGCCGACGTTGCCGATGATGACGCAGCTCGCGTCGCCGTGGTACCACGGCGCGCCGTCGATCTCGATGCGTGCCAGGGCGGGGCTCACGTCGCGGTTTCGAACGCCGGCCACCACATAGCCCACGCGACCGAATCGCTCCTTCAGCTCGGCTTCGTCCGCGTCGCGGATCATCAGCGCGTCGAAGCCGGCGCCCGCCATGACGGCGAAGTACGTGCCGTTCATCTCGCCGACGTCGATCGGGCGAGGATCGCCGTGCACTGCGATCTCCACGGCTCCTCGCAAGTCGATCGGCACATCGAGGTTGTTCGCGAGCAGGTTCGCGGTACCGGCAGGAAGAATGCCGATCGACGCATCGAGGCCGTCGCCGACGATCGTGTTGATCGCCCGCCGCACGGTTCCGTCACCGCCCCACACGAGCACCCGATCGACGCCGTCCTGCTCGACCATCTTGCGGATCTTCTTCGGCGCCTTCTTGCTCTTGGCGACCTCGTACCAGGGCGGATCGGCGTGGCCGAGATCTGCGAGTGCCGCGCGCAGCTCCTCCAATCCCGAGCCGAGCTGCTTGCCCTGGTTGATGACGACACCGATCCTCGGTGTCTTGCTCTTCGTCTCAGCTCCCATGTTGGGCTCCGTTCATGTGATTCGGTACGACGACGGGTGTCGTCGCGAGGCGTTCGGCCGGCTCGCCGAAACGTTGGAGGCGGCCGCCGAAGATCAAGGCGACCACGAAGAACCACGTCCAGCCGACCACGAGGCCGGCGACGACATCAGTGAGCCAGTGGACGCCGAGGAGCGCCCGACTGGTGGCGACGAGACAGGCGACGCCGACCGCGGCGACCGAGAGCCACGGCCGGATCGGACGAGGAAGCCAGCGACCGACAACCAACGCGATCGCCATCCAGCACGCCGCCGCCGCAGCCGAGTGTCCCGACGGGAACGAGGAACCCGCCGAGCCGACGAGGTGTTCGACCGGTGGGCGGTCGCGCATGACGAGCATCTTGAGGCCGTTGTTGATCAGAGACACACCGACACCGACGGTGAGGACGAACCCGAGCGCGGTCGCGCGACGCTGCCGGTACCAGTCGATCGCACCAGCGACGACCATGATTGCGATCAGCACGTAGGTGCCGCCGAGTTGCGTGATCGCCTTCATTGCGGATGCGGCCGCGCTGCTCGCGTGCGCCGGGCCCCAGTCGGCAACCGACTGATCCCAGCGGGCGAATCCTCGGTTCGAGTCGATCGACGCGAAGACCCACCCGACGAACAGGGCCGCGACCGACACGGCGACGAACGACACCACGACTGCGACGCCGCCGATCACTCGACGATCGGCGTGAACAAGCACTCGACGGATCGCGGGGAATCGAGCGGAACGGGCGATGAGCCAATGTTCGGCGCTCGCCGGGTCGGCGGGGTCGGCGATCGCCGTCGGCGAGCTCGCCACAGCAGCGAACAGCAGGAACAAGGCTGCGCCTGCGAAACCGGCGAACAGCACGACGAGGAGAGCGAACACGTCGATGTCAATACCCCGACGCGGGCGGTCGAAACGTCAGAGCATGACGCGAGCGACCTCATCCAGGTCGCTGTCGCCGACGTCGGATGCGGTCGAATGCTCGAACACCGCCTCCACCTCGTCGCCGTGGTACCGGATGCGGACCATGTTGTTGGCGAAGTACGGGCCCGCGGTCAGGTTGATCCCCGGCGCCGTCCGCGGGCCACGGGACAGGCGGCGCAGCAGCCCACCGATCCACGTGCCACCTCGGGTCAACGTGAAGCGCATGATGCTTCGCTCGTGGGGAATCAGCGCGTTGCGGATCGGCGAACTCACGATCTGATGCACGCGGTGACCGCCGCCGCGGATCGGTACCTCGGCGGAGTAGCTGAAGTGAATGTCGCCGGACATCACCACGACCGACGACGGACCGTCGTCGGCATCGACGACGTCCTCGATCAACGACACGAACATCGCATACGACACACCGAACGCCGACCAATCCTCGAGATCCAGGGAGCGACGCGCCTTCTCGCCATGACGGACGAACCGCCGGCCCCACGCACCGCCGCAGACGCGTTCGCTCCAGACCTGCAGGTCGTGGAGCCCGTCGGCGATGAACACAGGCAACGTGGTCACGAACATCAAGTGGCGAGGGCTGTCGAGCGCCTGTTCCCTCACCCACTCCCACTCGGACTCGGCGACCATCCGTCGGCGACCGCGCTCGAGAATCCGACCGTTGCGATCATCGACCACGATGATCTTCACCTCGCCGAAGGTTCGCGCGTAGCTGAAGCGATAGCCGCCGTCGTCGGGGGTCTGGGCCTCGACGCGTTGCGCCCACCGTTCGAGCACCGTGTCGGTCGCGCCGGACACTGCCTCGAGGATGCCATCGGCACGGATCTCGTCGGGCGACTGGTTCCCGAGGTGCTGGTAGATCCAGTACGACATCAGGCCGCCGATGGCGTGCTCGTGCCACCAGTCCTCCTGGTGGATCATGTCGACCCAGGTATCGGAGATGTTCCAGTCATCGATCATGTCGTGATCGTCGAAGATCATCATCGAGGGCAGGACCGACAACAGCCATCGTTCGAGGGGCGGCGACCAAGCCTCGTGGTAGAGCCAGCAGTACTCCTCGAACGTGGCGACGATCTCGGTCGGCAGCTCGGAGTCGTCGTCGCGGAACTGCTCGATGCGCCGCTCGGTGTCGGGCGACGAATCGTCCGCATAGATCTGATCGCCGGCGAGGACGAGCAGTGTCGGCCACTCCTCGGGCGACTGCTGCGACATCTTTTTGGCGTGTGCCCAGAGCGTGTCGACGCCGCGCCCCCGTCCGTCGAGCGCCAACTCGAGCGTGTACGGCTCCTCGTGGGGCGCCGCGGCTCGGCACGATCCCGCGAGGATGCGGACCTCGTCGTCGGGCCCGACTGTGCGGATAATGCTCGGGGGAAGGATGGAGTCGGGCTCCGGCCAGACCAGCCGGCCGTCGACGCGGACGTCGTACTCGATCGTCGAACCCGGATCGAGACCCTCGATCATGACGAGGGCGTAGTGGTGTCCCCTGACCGTGAAGGTCCGTGTCGTTCGACCGAGGATCGACACCTCCGACGGCGAGACCGTCTCGATCCAGATGGTCGCGCTCGTCTCATCGACATGGCGCAACATCGGTCCCAGGAGCAGTCGACCTTCCACGGCGCTGACCGTACCCAGACCAGCGCGCTTCAAAGACGATGAACCTGGTCCGCGATTCGACCCGCGGCAGGGAGTCAGTCCTCGGGGCGGTCGGTGAGGACGACCGTGAGCTCCATGCGATCACCGTCGCGGACGACGGTGATCGTGGTGGCGTCGCCGGGCTGCAGATCACGGATCGCGGCGACCAAGCCGGTGGCTCCGTCGATCGTCACGCCATCGACTGCGACAACGAGGTCGCTGGCTTCGACCCCCGCGTCCGACGGCAGGGGTCCCGTCCTGCACGCTGGTGATGATCGCACCCTGCCCACCGTCGCGACGATCGTCCAACTCGACGCCGAGGTAACCCTCGGCGCGGAGGTCGCCTCCCGATTGCGCGCGAAGTTGTTCGATCACCGGAAGCGCCTCGTTGACGCCGATCGCGAATCCGATGTTCGTGGCCGCCGACGTCGCCGTGTCGCGAGCGACCGCAGTGTTGATCCCCACGACCTCCCCGCGAGCATTGACGAGCGGCCCACCGGAATTGCCCGACGAGATCGCCGCATCGGTCTGGATGAGCCCGTCGAGGAAGGCGCCGTCGGTGCCGATCGTGCGATCGAGTGCCGACACGATGCCGAGCGTCACCGACGGGTCGCCGTCGAGGCCCAGGGCGAACCCGATCGCCACGACCTCGTCACCGAGGCGGACGCTGTCGGGGTCGGCGAACACCGCCGCATCGAAGCCGTCGCCACTCATGCGAAGCAGGGCGAGGTCGTTGCCCGGGTCGACGGCGAGCAGACGCGCCTCGCGCGGCTCGGTTTCGCCTGCCAGGCGCACCCTGATGTCGGTCGCACCGTTCACGACGTGGCCGTTGGTGACGATCTCGCCGTCGGACGACACGATCACACCGGTGCCGACCGACTGGCCGCCGTCGATGTCGGCGCTGATGGTGACCACCGACGCGGCGATGTGGTCGATGACCTGGCCGACATCGAGGCGACCATCGATCGGCCCACTCGAGTCGGAGACGTTGATCGGCTCGTCGCTGGCGCTCCTGGGCGGAGAGTCGAGCCAGTCCGAGACCTGGCTGCCGAGCAGTGCACCGGTGAGTCCCGCGACCCAGGCAACCGCTGCGACCACGGCGACGAGCAGCACCGCGCGCCGCTTGGTGTGGCTGGGCGACGGCGCCGGCGGCACCGCGTTGACGCCCGGCGCCGGCGGTGGCAGCGAAGTCATGCGACCTGTCTATCCGAAAACGCCGAAATTCGGAGCGATCGTTGCGCTCTGCGCAACATCGGCTCCGAATTTCGGGCTGGTGTTCGGTGATTCAGTTCGAGATCAGGCGTTCTGGATCTTGATCTCGATGTCGACGCCGGCGGGCAGCTCGATGCGCTGCAGGCTGTCGATGGTCTTGCCGTTCGGGTTCGACGATGTCGATGAGGCGCTTGTGCACCCGCATCTCGAAGTGCTCCCGGCTGTCCTTGTCGACGTGCGGGCCACGGATGACCGTGTAGCGGTGCTTGTCGGTGGGCAGCGGGATGGGTCCGCGGACCGTGGCGTCGGTGCGGGTGACCGTCTCGACGATCTTCTTCGTCGACTGGTCGATGATCTCGTGGTCGAACGCCTTCAGGCGGATTCGGATGCTCTGTGCCATGTCAGTGTCTCTTCTGTCTCAGGTCGTCACGTCGTCACTTGAGATCTTGGTGACGCGGCCGGCGCCGACGGTACGACCACCCTCACGAATGGCGAAACGCAAACCCTCATCCATCGCGATCGGCTTACCCAACTCCACCGTGATCTCCACATTGTCACCAGGCATCACCATCTCCGTACCCGCCGGCAACTCGATCGTCCCCGTCACATCCGTCGTACGGAAAAAGAACTGCGGACGATAATTGTTGAAGAACGGCTTGTGACGCCCACCCTCATCCTTGCTCAACACATACACCTGACCCTCGAAATTGGTGTGCGGCGTAATCGAGCCCGGCTTACACAACACCTGACCACGCTCCACATCCTCCTTCTTCGTCCCACGCAACAACGCACCGATGTTGTCACCCGCCTGACCCTCATCGAGCAACTTACGGAACATCTCCACACCCGTACACGTCGTCTTCTGCGTCACACGCAAACCAACGATCTCGATCTCATCACCCGTATGAACGATGCCCTGCTCCACCTTGCCGGTCACCACCGTGCCACGACCCGTGATCGTGAACACATCCTCGATCGGCATCAAGAACGGCTTGTCCAACTCACGAACCGGCTCCGGAATCGACGCATCACACGCATCCATCAGCTCCATGATCTTCTCCTGCCACTCAGCATCACCCTCGAGCGCCTTCAACGCCGACACCTGAATCACCGGAGCATCATCACCCGGGAACTCGTACTCGGTCAACAAGCTCACGAACCTCGAGCTCCACCAACTCCAACAACTCCTCATCATCGACCATGTCAGCCTTGTTCAACGCCACGATGATCGACGGCACACCGACCTGACGGGCCAACAACACATGCTCACGCGTCTGCGGCATCGGACCATCAGTCGCCGCCACCACCAAAATCGCACCATCGACCTGCGCCGCACCAGTGATCATGTTCTTGATGTAGTCAGCATGACCCGGCATGTCCACATGCGCATAATGCCGATTCTCGGTCTCATACTCGATATGCGAAATCGAGATCGTGATACCACGAGCCTTCTCCTCCGGCGCCTTGTCGATCCGATCGAACGTCGTGAACTCGGCCAACCCACGCTCCGACAACGTCTTCGAAATCGCCGCCGTCAACGTCGTCTTCCCATGGTCAATATGACCCATCGTGCCGATATTCACATGCGGCTTCGTTGCGCTCGAACTTCTTCTTGCTCATTGCTGCGACTCCAATGTCGTTTCTGGTTGTGAGAGGTGGGTTGTCAAAGATCTGATTGGACTGCTCGTGACGTGATGTCAGCGACGATCACTCGCCGCGAACCCGCTTCACGATTTCCTGGGCGATGGCCTCGGGCACCTGCGAGTACTCGGAGAACTGCATCGTGTAGGTCGCTCGCCCCTGGGTGCGCGAACGAAGGTCGGTACTGTAGCCGAACATCTCCGACAGCGGCACGGTGGCGTTGACGACCTGGGTGTTGCCGCGGGCCTCCATGCCGTCGATGCGGCCACGACGGCTGGACAGGTCGCCCATGACGTCGCCCATGTACTCCTCGGGGGTCACGACCTCGACGGCCATGATCGGCTCGAGGAGGACGGGCTTGGCCATCTCGGCGGCCTTCTTGAACGCCATCTGACCGGCGATCTTGAACGCCATCTCCGACGAGTCGACGTCGTGGTACTGGCCGTCGACGAGGCTGCACCTTGACGTCGACGGTCGGGTAGCCGGCGAGCACGCCGTTGTCGAGCGAGCTCTGCATGCCCTGGTTGGTCGGGTTGATGTACTCGCGTGGGATCTTGCCGCCGGTGATCTTGTCGTCGAACTCGTAGCCCTTGCCCGGGTTCGGCTCATGTTGATCTTCACCACGGCGAACTGGCCGGAACCACCCGACTGCTTGATGTGGCGGTACTCGACGTTCTTGACTTCCTTGGTGATCGTCTCGCGGTAGGCCACCTGCGGCTTGCCGACGGTGGCGTCGACGTTGAACTCGCGCTGCATGCGGTCGACCAGCACCTCGAGGTGCAGCTCGCCCATGCCGGAGATGACGGTCTGGCCGGTCTCCTCGTCGGAGCGGACCCGGAAGGTGGGGTCCTCGTCGGACAGCGACTTGAGCGCCTTGCCCAGCTTCTCCTGGTCGTACTTCGTCTTGGGCTCGATGGCGACGTGGATGACCGGCTCGGGGAAGTCCATCCGCTCGAGGATGATCGGGTGGTCGCGGTCGCACAGCGTGTCGCCGGTGGTGACGTTCTTGAAGCCGAGCCCGGCGACGATGTCGCCGGCCATGGCGACGTCGAGGTCCTCGCGCTGGTTGGCGTGCATCAGCAGGATGCGGCCGAGGCGCTCGCGTCTTCCTTGGTCGAGTTGTAGACCTCGTCGCCCTTGTTGATCTCGCCCGAGTACACCCGGAAGTAGGTCAGCTTGCCGAACGGGTCGGCGACGATCTTGAACGCCAGCGCGGCGAACTCCTTGTCTTCCGGACCGCGGTAGGCGTCGATCTCCTCGTCGCCCTTCATCACGACGCCGTGGGCCGGCGGGATGTCGAGCGGCGTCGGCAGGAAGTCGACGACGGCGTCGAGCATCGGCTGGACGCCCTTGTTCTTGAACGCCGAGCCGCACAGGATCGGCACGAAGTCGAACGCCAGGGTGCCCTTGCGGATGGCCTGCTTGATCTCGGCCTCGGAGATCTCCTCGCCGCCGAGGTACTTCTCCATCAGCTCCTCGTCCTGGGTGGCGATGGTCTCGAGCATCGCTTCGCGGTACTCGTTCGGCCTCGTCGACCATGTCGGCGGGGATGTCGACCTCGTCCCACTTGGCGCCGAGTTCCTCGTCGCGCCAGATGAGGGCCTTCATCTTCACGAGGTCGATGAGGCCGGCGAACGGCTTGATGGTCTCGGGGCCACCGGCGCCGACCGGCAGGTGGAGCACGGCGGGACGGCCTGCAGGCGGTCTTGCACCATGTCGACGGTGCGGTAGAAGTCGGCGCCGATGCGGTCCATCTTGTTGACGAAGCACATGCGCGGCACCTTGTACTTGTTGGCCTGACGCCACACGGTCTCGGTCTGCGGCTCGACGCCGGCGACCGAGTCGAACACGGTGACGGCACCGTCGAGCACTCGCAGCGACCGCTCGACCTCGATGGTGAAGTCGACGTGGCCCGGGGTGTCGATGATGTTGATGCGGTGGTTGTTCCAGATGCAGGTGGTGGCAGCGGAGGTGATCGTGATGCCACGCTCCTGCTCCTGGGCCATGTGGTCCATGGTCGCGGCGCCGTCGTGGACCTCACCGATCTTGTAGCTCTTGCCGGTGTAGTAGAGGATGCGCTCGGTGGTGGTGGTCTTGCCGGCGTCGATGTGCGCCATGATCCCGATGTTCCGGGTGCGCTCCAGGGGGAACTCTCGCTTGGCCATGCTCTACTTCACTTCCGTGTCAAGGGGCGACTGGGGGGTTGCCGTGCTGCGCACACTGGCGCAGGCACGGGGTTCGAGTGTATCGGCGGAATCGCGGCCCCCACTGCGTGTGACCCCTGCCGTCGACGGACTGCACGCGCCGAATGCGGGGAAGCGATCAGCGCGCCTGGATGTAGTCGTGGAGTTGGTTGTTCTCGATCTCGAGCTGGCCCACGCGGGCCTTGACGACGTCGCCGATCGAGATGATCCCGGCGAGCTGTCCACTGTCGTCGACCACCGGCAGGTGCCGGATCCGACGCTCGGTCATCATGCCCATCATGTGATCGACCGTGTCGTGGCCGTGACACGTCGTGACCGTCGTCGACATCGCCGAGGCCACGTTGCGCCCGAGCGTCGAGGCGCCGTGAGCGGCCAGCGCGCGCACCACATCGCGTTCGGACAAGATGCCGTCGATCGTGCGTCCGTTGCGGCTCACGACGAGCGCTCCGACGCCGTGATCGCGCAACGATGCCGTGGCGTCGGCGAGCAGGTCGTCCGGGCCGATCGTGGCAACAGCGGTTCCTTTGACCTTCAGAATGTTCTGGACGTGCATCGGGTTCCCTCTCGATCGTGCGATCGGATCGCGCTTCGTGTGTCCTCCCCGCGGCGTCACGTTAGTGCATTCGTGAACGAACCGGAAACGGGGCCCGAAACGGCAGAACCCGGGGCCGGGGCCCCGGGTTCTGTTCACGTTGTTCGAGTCACCGGCTTCGCCGGTGGTGTTCACCAGCGGTAGTGGGCGAACGCCTTGTTCGACTCGGCCATCTTCTGGATGTCGTCGCGCTTCTTCATCGCGGCGCCCAATCCATTGGCGGCGTCCATGAGTTCGTTGGCGAGGCACTCGGCCATCGTCTTCTCACGGCGCGCCCGGGCGTAGTCGACCGTCCAGCGGATCGCCAGCGTGGTCGCACGACGAGGACGAACCTCGACGGGCACCTGGTAGGTGGCACCACCGACGCGACGGCTGCGCACTTCGAGCGGCGGCTTGACGTTCTCGATGGCTCGCTTGACGCGTGTCGATCGCCATGTCGTCGCCCTCGAGGCGGGACTGGATGATCTCCATCGCGTCATAGACGATCTTCTCGGCGACGGTGCGCTTGCCGTGCAACATCACCTTGTTGGTGATCTGGGTGACGAGCTGCGACTTGTGGATGGGATCCGCGACGAGTTCGCGGCGGGGAGCAGGACCTTTACGTGGCATCTCGGGTCACTTCTCCTTCTTGGCGCCGTAGCGGCTGCGGGACTGCTTGCGGTTCTTCACGCCGACGGCGTCGAGCGCCCCACGGATGATCTTGTAGCGCACACCGGGAAGGTCGCGGACACGGCCTCCACGCACGAGCACGATCGAGTGCTCCTGCAGGTTGTGGCCCTCGCCCGGGATGTAGGCGGTGACCTCGATGCCCGAGTTGAGACGGACACGAGCGACCTTGCGAAGCGCCGAGTTCGGCTTCTTCGGGGTGGTGGTGTACACGCGGGTGCAGACACCGCGGCGCTGGGGCGAGCCCTTGAGCGCCGGCGTCTTGCTCTTGGTGACTTTCGAGCTCCGACCTTGACGGACGAGCTGCTGAATGGTTGGCACTGATTGAACCTCGTTCGTTCAGGTCGTTTCGGCGGCCGGAGCCTCCGAAATGTGGTGGGTTGGACGAATCACGGGTTGCGACCCGCCCGCCGTACACCGGAACCGTTGCTCGAACGGACCCGATGAGAGGACCCTGCAAGGCTATGGGCGCCCGATGGATCGCGCAACCGCCGGTCTGTCGGACCGGACCCCGACCGACTCGCTGAGTGATAGACCGGGGGCGTGGGAGTGCTCACCTCTGATCCGCTCCTCGTGTTGTTCATGGTCGTCGCGCTCGGCGCGGCGCTCGGCCAGAGTGCGCGATCGAGGGTGTCGGTCTGGGCCCGGCCGCCGCCCTCTTCGCCGGGCTCGGCGTGTCGGCGATCAATCCCGACCTGGCAGAGCTGCCCGCCATCATCCCGCTGTTCGGGCTGGCGCTGTTCATCTACACCATCGGACTGGCATCCGGCCCGGCGTTCTTCGGTGGCCTGCGACAGGACGGTGTGCGGGTCGCGATCGCCGTCGTCTGTCCTGCTCGGCCGCGATCGGGCTGACCGTCGCCGTGGTGTCAGTGCGCTGTTCGACTTCGATCCGGGCGCACGAGCCGGGCTCTTCGCCGGGTCGCAGACGAACACCCCGGCGCTGTCGGCCGCCCTCGAGCAGCTCGCGCCCCAGATCGCGACCGGCGAGGTCACCGACCCGGTCGTCGGCTACTCGCTCGTGTACCCACTCGGCGTCGTGGCGATGATCATCGCCTCGGGTTGGTCGCTGCGCCGGGTACGGCACCCGGGTCGCCACGCCGACCCGTCGCAGCGAATCCGCCACTCCTCGCTCAACGCAACGCCACCAGTGTCACGGTGATCGTCACCCGTGCGGATCTCCCGAACCTCGGCGATCTGCGGTCCTGGCAGGGCGAGCGGCTCGACGTTCTCGCGAGTCGAACACGGCGGTGAGGTCGACCTCGCCACCAACGACGTCGTGCTCGTGCCCGGTGACCTCTGCACCGTCATCGGTACGCCGGACGTCGTCGATCGCTTCGTCGAGTGGGCAGGTCACCGCAGCGAGCGACACCTCGCGCTCGACCGCAAGAAGCTCGACTTCCGCCGCATCTCGGTCTCCAAGCGGAGTTGGCCGGAGTGCGCCTGCGCGAGGTCGACCTCGAGGGGCGCTTCGGCGCGATGGCGACGCGGGTTCGGCGAGGCGACGCCGACCTTCTCGTCGATCGTGACTTCGTGCTGCGTCTCGGTGACCGAGTGCGTGTCGTCGGTCCGACCGACAAGATGGGCGAGATCGCCGCCGCGCTCGGCGACTCCGACCGCGGGCTCAGCGAGGTCGACGCGCTCGGGCTTCGCCACCGGCCTCGCGATCGGTCTGCTGCTCGCGCAGCTCGACGATCCCGATCCCCGGTGGCGGCGAGATCGAGCTGGGCGTGGGCGGCGGACCGCTGATCGTCGCGCTCATCGTGGGCACCCTCGGACGGACCGGTCCGTTCACGTGGCAGATTCCGTACGCGGCGAACCTGACCATCCGCCAGCTCGGCGTGCTCGTTGTTCCTCGGTGGCGTGGGTATCCGGTCCGGGGGCACGTTCGCCGACGCGGTCGGCACCCGTGTCGGCCTGCAGCTCGCCGTTGCCGGGGTGGTCGTCACGGCGGCAACGGCCGGATTCGGCGACGATCATGATCCGGGCGCTTCGGCGTGATCCCGTCGACGGCGCCGGGATGATCGCCGGCATTCAGACGCAACCGGCGGTGTTGGCCTTCGCCTGCCGAACGAGCCGACGGCGACGAACGCGTCGACACGGGTTACGCCCTCGTGTTTCCCCTGGCGATGATCCTCAAACTGATCATCGTCCAACTGCTGATCTGACTCTCCCCCGGACGCGAAAATTCGGAGTCAGGCTTGCGCTGAGCGCAAGCTCGACTCCGAATTTCGGGTGATTGATGGGGTGTCAGCCGATGGGTTCGGCAGTTGCCGCTTCGGCGTCGTAGGTGCCGCTGAGGCCCGCCAGGAATGCTGCCGGATCCTCTTCTTCACCATCGCTCGAGTAGAACGACATCGGCTCGTAGTCCGGCGCCTCGATGCCGAACTCGCGGTACTTCATCATGCCGGTGCCGGCCGGGATGAGCTTGCCGATGATGATGTTCTCCTTGAGGCCGATGAGGTGGTCGCCGCGACCGTCGATGGCGGCCTCGGTGAGCACCCGGGTGGTCTCCTGGAACGACGCGGCCGACAGCCACGACTCGGTGGCCAGCGACGCCTTGGTGATGCCCATCAGTTCCGGGCGGCCTTCGGCGGGGCGAGCACCCTCTTCGACCATGCGCCGGTTCGTGTCGCGGAAGCGCTTCGAGTCCACGCGCTCGCCAGGCAGGAATGCGGTCCCACCGGGCTCCTGCACGCCGACACGGCGCGTCATCTGACGCACGATCAGCTCGATGTGCTTGTCGTGGATCGACACGCCCTGGTCGCGGTACACCCGCTGCACTTCCTCGACGAGGTAGAGCTGCGTCTCGCGGATGCCCTTGATCTCCATGATCTCCTTCGGATCGAAGGGACCATCGGTGAGCGGGTCGCCGGCCTTGACGTCCTGGCCGTCCTCGACGATCGGACGAGCACCGAGCGGCAGCACGACTTCGTGCTCCTCGCCGGAATCGTCGACCACCACGACCGGGATGCCCTTGCCCTCGTCCTCGCGCAGACGCAGCACGCCGGTCGCCTTGGCGAGGCGGGCCGAGCCCTTCGGCGTGCGGGCCTCGAACAGTTCGACGACGCGGGGCAGACCGCCGGCGATGTCCTTGCCGGCCACACCACCGGTGTGGAAGGTACGCATCGTCAGCTGGGTACCGGGCTCGCCGATCGACTGGGCGGCGATGACGCCGACGGCCTCGCCGAGTTCGATCATCTTGCCCGTGGCGAGCGAACGGCCGTAGCACATCGCGCACACGCCGAGCTCGGCGTCGCAGGTGAGTACCGAACGGACGCGCAGACGCTCGATCTTCGGGTCGTCGCGCAGCGCCTCCATCTCCTCGTCACCCACGATGGTGTTGCGGGGCAGCAAGGAGATCTCCTCGCCGTCTTTCACCATGGGAACGGAGAGCTCGGTGTCCTGCAGCAGCGCACGGCCGTACAGCTTCGTCTCGATGTACGAACGACGATTCGCCGTGTCGGGCGAGACGTTCTCGATCCACACGCCGAGTGTCGAGCCGCAGTCCGGTTCACGGACGATCAGTTCCTGGGCGACGTCGACGAGACGACGAGTGAGGTAGCCCGAGTCAGCGGTACGCAGCGCCGTGTCGACGAGACCCTTGCGGGCGCCCGGCGTGGCGATGAAGTACTCGAGCGTCTCGAGACCCTCGCGGAAGTTCGACTTGATCGGACGAGGAATCATGTCACCGCGGGGGTTGGCGACCAGCCCACGCATGGCGCCGATCTGGCGCATCTGCGTCATGTTCCCTCGGGCACCCGAGTCGACCATCATCTGGATCGGGTTGAAGCGCTGCTGCTCGAACTCGGCGACCATGGCCGCCTGCACCTCGGCGGTGGCATCGGTCCAGATGCGCACTTCCTGCTGGCGACGCTCGCCGTCGGTGATGATGCCCCGACGGAACTGCTTCTCGACCTTGTCGGCCTGCTCTTCGTAGTTGTCGAGCAGCGAGCGCTTGGCCTTCGGGGTACGGACGTCGTCGATCGACACCGTGAGGCCCGACTGCGTGGCGAACCGGTAACAGAGGTTCTTCAGCTTGTCGAGCGCATCGGCGACCACCGACTTGTCGTAGTTGTCGGAGAGGCGTTCGACGATGACACCCATCTCCTTCTTCTTCACGGTCTCGTTGAAGTGGCCGAACTGGTCGGGGTAGTCGGCGGGCAGTGCCTCTTCGAACAGCACACGACCGACGGTCGTTTCGAACCGCTCCTTGCCGGGAGGGCACATCGTGATCTTGGCGTGCAGCGCGAGCGAGCCCTCGTCGTACGCACGCAGCGCCTCCCACAGGTGGCGGAACACGCGGCCTTCGCCGGCGACACCGGGCACCTGCTCGGTGAGGTAGTAACCACCGATGATGAGGTCCTGCGACGGCGTCACGATCGGGCGACCCGATGCCGGCGACAGGATGTTGTTGGCGCTGAGCATGAGCACGCGGGCCTCGGCCTGCGCTTCGGCCGACAGCGGCACGTGGATGGCCATCTGGTCGCCGTCGAAGTCGGCGTTGAACGCCGTGCAGACGAGCGGATGGATCTGCAGTGCCTTGCCCTCGACGAGCACCGGCTCGAAGGCCTGGATGCCGAGGCGGTGCAGCGTCGGTGCACGGTTGAGGAGCACCGGGTGCTCCTTGATCACGTCTTCGAGGACGTCCCACACCTGCGGGCGGCGGCGCTCGACCATGCGCTTGGCGGTCTTGATGTTCTGCGCCAGCTCGAGGTCGACCAGTCGCTTCATGACGAACGGCTTGAACAGCTCGAGCGCCATCAACTTCGGCAGACCGCACTGGTGCAGACGCAACGTCGGGCCGGCCACGATGACCGAGCGGCCCGAGTAGTCGACGCGCTTGCCGAGCAGGTTCTGACGGAAGCGGCCCTGCTTGCCCTTGAGCATGTCGGACAGCGACTTGAGCGGGCGGTTGCCCGGCCCCGTCACCGGTCGGCCACGGCGACCGTTGTCGAACAGCGCGTCGACGGCCTCCTGGAGCATGCGCTTCTCGTTGTTGATGATGATCTCCGGCGCACCGAGGTTGAGCAGACGCTCGAGTCGGTTGTTGCGGTTGATCACGCGGCGGTAGAGGTCGTTGAGGTCGGACGTGGCGAAGCGGCCGCCGTCGAGCTGGACCATCGGGCGCAGTTCCGGCGGGATCACCGGCACCGCGTCGAGGATCATGGCCTTCGGGTCGTTGGTGCGACGGCCATGCTCGTCACGGCGGTTGAACGACGCGACGATCTTGAGGCGCTTGATGGCCTTCTGCTTGCGCTGGGCGCTGAGCGGCTTCTGGCCCTCCTGCGGATCGATGGCGTTGCGGAGCTTGACCTCTTCCTCGTCGAAGTCGATGCGGTCGATGAGCGACTTGATCGCCTCGGCGCCGGTGCCGCCTTCGAAGTACTCGCCGTACTTGTCGCGCATCTCGCGCCACAACATCTCGTCTTCGATGATCTTGCGGGCATGGAGCGTGCGGAACTCGTCCCAGGTCCGCGCGATGAGGTCGAGCTCGATCTCGTAACGCTCGCGGATGCCTTCGACTTCCTTGTCGGCTTCCTTCTGGATCTTCTTCAGGTCGGCGGCCTTCGCGTCTTCCTTCTCGGCCTCAGCGGCAGTCTCCTCGAGCTCCTTGAAGCGACGATCGATGGCGAGTTCCATCTCCTTCTGGATGGCGTCACGCTCTTCGAGGTACTCGGCCTCGAGGTTGGAGAGGTTCTCGTGGCGGCCTTCTTCGTCGACCCAGCTGACGAGGTGCGCCGCGAAGTAGATGACCTTCTCGAGCATCTTGGCCTTGAGCTCTTCCTTCGGCTCGATGCCGGCGAGGAGGTAGGCGAGCCACGACCGGGTGCCGCGGAGGTACCAGATGTGGACGGCCGGTGCGGCGAGCTCGATGTGGCCCATGCGGTCGCGGCGAACCTTCGACCGGGTGACCTCGACGCCGCAGCGCTCGCAGATGATGCCCTTGAAGCGGACGCGCTTGTACTTGCCGCAGTAGCACTCCCAGTCGCGGGTCGGTCCGAAGATCTTCTCGCAGAACAGGCCGTCCTTCTCGGGACGCAGCGTGCGGTAGTTGATCGTCTCGGGCTTCTTCACCTCACCGTGTGACCAGGTGCGGATCTGGTCCGCCGTGGCCAGGCGGATCTTCAGTTGGTCGAACATGTTGACGTCGAGCATGTGGTTCCTCGTTGTTCGGGTGGTGCGTTGGTGTCAGTCAGCGAATGGTCCGGCGGCGGCGAGGGAAGCGCCAGCGACGAGCCGCAGGGAGGGAGCAGTCAAAGCGAAGCGGAGACCAGTCCCTCCGCCATCAGGTCAGTAGGCGGTGCGCTCGCGCTTTTCGCGTTCGCGGCGGGCGTCGTCTTCGTCGGTGCCGCGCTCGGGGCGGGAGATGTCGATGCCGAGTTCCTCGGCGGCGCGGTAGACCTCGTCGTCCAGGTCGCGCATCTCGATCTCGTGGCCGTCCTCGGTGAGCACTTCGACGTTGATGCAGAGCGCCTGCATCTCCTTCATCAGCACCTTGAAGCTCTCGGGCACTCCCGGTTCGGGGATGTTGTCGCCCTTCACGATCGCTTCGTACACGCGGACACGGCCGAGCACGTCATCGGACTTGATGGTGAGCAGCTCCTGCAAGCAGTACGCCGCGCCGTAGGCCTCGAGAGCCCACACTTCCATCTCGCCGAATCGCTGGCCACCGAACTGGGCCTTGCCACCGAGCGGCTGCTGGGTGATCATCGAGTACGGGCCGGTCGAGCGGGCGTGGATCTTGTCGTCGACCAGGTGGGCCAGCTTCAAGATGTACATGTAGCCGCAGGTGATCTGGTTGTCGTACATCTCGCCGGTGCGACCGTTGTAGAGGTCGAGCTTGCCGTTCGTGCCGACCAGGCGGTCGCCGTTGGCCGCCTCCGGGTTGAGGCCCTCGAGGATCTCCTGGATGGTCGGATGGTCGCCCGACTTCTCCTTCTCGTCCCACTTGGCGCCGTCGAACACCGGCGTCGCCACGAACGTGGAGGGCTTGGTGCTCGGTCGCGTCTTGGTCTCGGTGCCACGGATCGGCTCGTCGCCGACCTTGGTGCCGTCGGGGTTGGTCCAACCCCAGCGGGCGCAGTATCCGAGGTGTGCCTCGAGTACCTGGCCCACGTTCATGCGGCTGGGCACGCCGAGCGGATTGAGGATGATGTCGACGGGCTGACCATCGGCCGTGTACGGCATGTCCTCGATCGGCAGGATGCGGGAGATGACGCCCTTGTTGCCGTGGCGACCGGCGAGCTTGTCGCCGACGCTGATCTTGCGCTTCTGGGCGACGTACACCCGCACGAGCTGGTTGACACCGGGCGGCAGTTCGTCGCCGTCGTCACGGTTGAACACCTTGACGTCGATGACCTTGCCGACTTCACCGTGCGGCACCTTGAGGCTCGTGTCGCGGACCTCGCGCGCCTTCTCGCCGAAGATGGCGCGCAGCAGGCGCTCCTCGGGGGTCAGCTCGGTTTCACCCTTGGGGGTGACCTTGCCGACGAGGACGTCGCCTGGGCCGACTTCGGCGCCCACGCGGATGATGCCGCGGTCGTCGAGGTCGGCGAGGATGTCGTCGCTCAGGTTCGGGATGTCACGGGAGATCTCTTCCGGGCCGAGCTTGGTGTCGCGGGCATCGACTTCGTGCTCCTTGATGTGGATCGACGTCAAGACGTCGTCCTTCACCAGACGCTCGGACAGGATGATCGCGTCCTCGAAGTTGTAGCCCTCCCACGGCATGAATGCCACGAGCAGGTTCTTGCCGAGCGCGAGCTCGCCATGATCCGTGGACGGCCCGTCGGCGAGGATCGTGCCCTTGGACACCTTGTCGCCTTCGACGACGCGGGGCCGCTGGTTGATGCAGGTGTCCTGGTTCGACCGACGGAACTTGGCGAGGCGGTAGACCTTCTTGCCTTCCGTCTTGTACTGCACGGCGATCAGATCACCGGTGACCTCGGTGACCTCGCCCTCGTCGATCGCCTGGATCAGGTCGGCAGCGTCACGGGCGGCACGGTTCTCGATGCCGGTGCCGATGTACGGAGCCTCAGCACGAATCAGCGGAACTGCCTGGCGCTGCATGTTGGCGCCCATCAGGGCGCGGTTGGCGTCGTCGTGCTCGAGGAACGGGATCAGGGCGGTGGCAACCGACACGATCTGCTTCGGCGACACGTCGATGAAGTCGACTTCCTCGGGCGGCACGTAGCCGATGTCCGTGGTGGCGCCGAAGAAGCTCTCCGCTTCGAGCATCTTGCGCAGATCCTCGAGGCTCGCGGCCTGCGGCGAGCGACGCACGAGCGTGCGCTGGTCGCGGATGGTGCCGTCGTCGTTGAGCGGCGTGTTCGCCTGGGCGACGACGTAGTTCTCTTCCTCGTCGGCAGCCATGTAGACGATCTTGCCGGTGACCTTGCCGTTCTTGACCTCGCGGTACGGGCTCTCGATGAAGCCGAACTCGTTGACGCGGGCATAGGTCGACAGACCACCGATCAGGCCGATGTTCGGGCCTTCCGGCGTCTCGATCGGGCACATGCGGCCGTAGTGGCTGAAGTGCACGTCGCGGACTTCGAAGCCGGCGCGCTCACGTGACAGACCGCCCGGACCGAGTGCCGACAGTCGGCGACGGTGCGTGAGGCCCGACAGCGGATTGACCTGGTCCATGAACTGCGACAGCTGCGACGTTCCGAAGAACTCCTTGATCGCGGCGACGACGGGACGGATGTTGATCAGCGTCTGGGGCGTGATCGCCTCGACGTCCTGGGTGGTCATGCGCTCACGAACGACGCGCTCCATGCGGCTCAGGCCGATGCGCACCTGGTTCTGGATGAGTTCGCCGACCGAGCGGATGCGACGGTTGGCGAAGTGGTCCTGGTCGTCGAGGCGGTAGCCGGGCTCCTGCTTGACGAGGTGCAGCATGTAGGTGATCGACGCGAGCACCTCGCAACGGCTGAGCACGTTCTGGTTCTCGTCGGGGTAGTCGAGCAGCGGCTCGCCCTCTGAGTTGACCGCACCGTCGAGGCCGAACAGCGAGCCGAGCTGGGCCACTTCGTTGCCGAGCTTGCGGTTCAGCTTGTAGCGGCCGACGCGGCTGAGGTCGTAGCGACGGCTCTCGAAGAACGCGTTGCGGAAGTAGGCCTTGGCCGACTCGACCGTCGGCGGCTCGCCCGGACGGGCCCGCTTGTAGATCTCGACGAGTGCCTCGTCCTGGGTCGGCGCGATGTCGCGCTCCTTGTCCCACTGTCCCTCGAGAAAGTCGAAGTGGGCGACGAAGCGGTCGAGGAAGCCGGGCGCGTTCTCCTCGTCGTAGCCGAGTGCACGCAGCATCGTGAAGATGCCGAGGCGACGCTTGCGGGCCACGCGGGTGCCGGCGGTGACGTCCTTGCCGGGCTTGTGCTCGACGTCGAACTCCATCCACTCACCGCGGTACGGGTGGATCGTTCCCTTGACGAGCTGGTGCTTGGTGAGGTTGCGGAGACGGAAGCGCTCACCGGGTTCGAAGATGACACCGGGGCTGCGCACGAGCTGCGACACGACGACGCGCTCCGTGCCGTTCACGATGAACGTGCCCTTGTCGGTCATGATCGGGAAGTCGCCCATGAAGACGGTCTGTTCCTTGATCTCACCGGTGTTGCGGTTCATGAACCGGGCGCGCACGAACACCGGCGCGCTGTAGGTCATGTCCTTCTCCTTGCACTCCTCCACCGTGAACTTGGGTGGCGGGCGCAAGTCTTCGTCGAAGGGGTCGAACTCGAGCTCGAGCTGGAGCGACTCGGAGAAGTCCTTGATCGGGCTGATGTCGCGGAAGGTGTTTGCCAGCCCCTCGTTGAGGAACCATTCGAAACTTTCCCGCTGGATCGCGATCAGGTCGGGGAGTTCGAGCGGCTCCTTGAGGTTGCCGAACGAATAGCGTTCACGGGACACGGGACGAGTCGCCACGGATCACTCTCCAGAAAATCGAGGGTGGACGACGCAGAATGCTGCGACGTGATGTCGGGCGCGCTTGACCAGACCGAAGGGACGGTAGGGGGACAGCAGACGCACGGCAACGTTCGATGCTATCCAGACGGGACGCACAACGTCAACCGCTGTCGGCGGGTAAATCGCCGAACGGGACGTGGGTAACCGCTGAATTGCGGGACAACGTAAAGAAGTCGGTCGCGAAAGTCAAGCATCGTCGGAGAACTGACATCTTCTCCTGACGTCCCGCTCACGGGTCCTGTCACCGGCACACCTCCGGGCGTGCGGCCTTCGGCCGGTCCCGGAGGTGCCCCGGCGCCACCCGTTCGCTGTCGTGGTGCTGCTCGACGTTCACGACCGAGGGGATGGAGCAACAGAAGAACCCCGGGGGATTGACCCGCCGGGGTTCTTCAACTTCGTGTGTTCGGTTGGCGCGGCGTTTGCCGCTTCCAATCACTTGAGGGTGATGGTGGCGCCCACTTCTTCGAGCTTGGCCTTCGCGGCGTCGGCATCGGCCTTGCTGGCCTTCTCCATCAGCGCCTTCGGGGCCGCATCGACGAGGTCCTTGGCGTCCTTCAGGCCCACGCCGAGCAGGTCCTTGACGACCTTGACGACCTGGATCTTCTGCGCGCCGGCGCTCTCGAGAACGACGTCGAACTCGTCCTTCTCCTCTTCGGCAGCGGCCTCGCCGCCACCGCCGGCCGGAGCCGCTGCGGCAACCGCAACCGGAGCGGCCGCGGTCACTTCGAACTTCTCTTCGAATGCGTCGAGCAGTTCCTTGAGCTCGATGACGGTCATGTTGCTGATCGCGTCGAGTACTTCTTCCTTCGTTGCCATGTCGGCATCTCCTTCTCGTAAATGTTGTTCGGATCCGAAATTCCGATCCGAAATTCCGATCCGAAATTCGGAGCGAACGTTGCGCTGAGCGCAACGACGACTCCGAATTTCGGGTTGAGAAATTTCGGGTTGAGAAATTTCGGGTTGAGTTCTTCGGTGTTCGGGGTCAGGCGGCCTCGGCGGCAGCCTTCTGATCGATGAGTGCGGACAGTCCGTACGCGAAGTTCCGCGGGAGCGCCTGGAGCAGACCAGCGGTCTTGACCAGGGGCGCCTGGAACGCGCCGGCCAACTGGGCCAGCAGTACTTCGCGCGACGGCAGACTCGCCAGTGCCTTGACGTCATCGGCGGTCATCGGCGTGTCGCCGAGGACTCCGCCCTTGATGACCAGCAGTGGATTCGTCTTGGACTGATCGAGCAACGCCTTGGCGGCCGCCACCGAATCACCGGTGACGAACGTGAGGGCGGTCGGGCCGAGCAGATACTCGGTGAGGCTCTCGTAGCCCGCGTCCGTGGCAGCCAGACGTGCCAGGGTGTTCTTGTACACCTTGTGCTCGGCTCCGGCGGCCCGAAGCGGGAGGCGAAGGTTGGCCATCTGGCTGACCTTCATCCCGCGGTACTCGGACACGAACACTGCCACGCTCTCGTTGAGCTTGGCGGTGATCTCCTCGACGATCGCGACCTTCTCGGGTCGTGGTGTGGTCGTCGTTGTCATGTGTGCATACCTCCTTTCGCTGCAACTCGTGGTGCTCGCATCAGATGCGAACACCGACGAGGAGCGCATGCACGCCCGACGAATCGAGTCGGCATGGTTCTTCGGCGATATGCACCTCGGTTGGCGGGCGAACCCATTACCCCCGGAAGGGGACCAACGGTCTCAGGCGAGCGACCGTTCAAATATGTAACCCGGCGAAGACTATCGCTGCCGCTCAGGTTTCGGGCTTGAGACGGCCCGTGTCGACATGGACGCCGGGTCCCATCGTGGACGACACGGTGATCTTCTTGAGGTACCGGCCCTTGGCCGACGCCGGCTTGGCACGCTGGATCTCGTCGATCACGGCACGGAAGTTCTGCTCCAACGCGGCGAGCTCGAAACTGGCCTTGCCGAGTGGCACGTGCACATTGCCGTAGCGGTCGGTTCGGTACTCGACCTTGCCGCCCTTGAAGTCCTCGACGGCCTTGCCCACATCGAGCGTGACGGTGCCGGTCTTCGGGTTGGGCATGAGGCCACGCGGGCCGAGCACTCGGCCGAGGCGACCAACGACCGGCATCATGTCGGGCGTGGCGATGACCAGATCGAAATCCATCTTGCCGCCCTCGACCTCGGCAGCGAGGTCGTCGGCGCCGACGATGTCGGCTCCGGCAGCGCGTGCCTCGTCGGCCGCCTCACCGGTGGCGAACACGGCGACACGAATGTCCTTGCCGGTTCCCGCGGGCAGTGCGACGGTGCCACGAACCATCTGGTCGGCCTTGCGGGGGTCGACGCCGAGGCGGATCGAGATGTCGACGCCCTCGTCGAACTTCGCCGACGCCATGGTCTTGACGAGCCCAACCGCTTCGACCGGGCCGTAGAACTGGTCCCGATCGAATTGCTTCAGCGCGTTTGCGTACTTCTTGCCTGACATTGTCTGTCTCCCTCAGTGGTGAGCCCGCCGGTCGAGGTGAATCCGGTCGAAGCTGTTGTATTGAAATTGCTGGATCGTGTGGTCGTGGTCCGAAGGACCACCCCGGCGAAGCCGGGAAAAGGATTGTCGACGGCGAAGCCGTCGACGCGGCGCCGACGGCGCCAGGGCGTCGTCAGACGACCTCAATCCCCATGGAGCGGGCGGTGCCACGGACCTGCTGTTTGGCAGCTTCCATGTCGTAGGCGTTGAGGTCGGGCAGCTTGATGGTGGCGATCTCCTCGAGCTGTGCCTCGGTGATCGAACCAGCGACCTCCGAGCCCGGATTGTTCGCCGCCTTCGCAAGGCCCGCCTTCTCACGCACGAGCACCGCCGTGGGCGGTGTCTTGAGCACGAAGTCGAACGTGCGATCTTCGTAGATGGTGATCTCGGTCGGGATGACCGTGCCGGCCTGGGCCTCGGTGCGGGCGTTGTACGCCTTCACGAAGTCCATGATCGCGATGCCGTGCGGTCCCAGTGCCGTACCGACTGGCGGTGCGGGGCTGGCCTTGCCGGCTTCGATCTGGATCTTGACGACCGTGAGAATCTTCTTCTTCGCCATGGTGATGTTCCTTTGTTGTTGTCCGTCGCCAGTGGCGAATCAGAGTTTGGCGACCTGGCTGAAATCCATCTCCACCAGGGTCTCGCGACCGAAGATGTTGACGAGGACCTTCAGCTTCATGTGGTCTGCATTGATCTCGGCGATCTGGCCGGTGAAGTCGGCGAACGGGCCTTCCTTCACTCGAACGCTTTCGCCTTCTTCGTAATCGAGCTTCGCCTTGCGACGAGGCGCCGAGTCGACGCCTTCGGTCTTCGGCGTGAGGAATGTCTTGACTTCCCGGCGCGACAGCGGGGTCGGCTTCTGGCCTTGACGGCTCTGGCCGACGAAACCGGTGATGCCGGGTGTGTTGCGCACGCAGTACCAGGACTCGTCGTCCATGATGCAGCGAACGAGCAGGTAGCCGGGGAAGACCTTGCGTTGCACGGTCTGCTTCTTGCCGTTCTTGAACTCGTCGACCTCTTCCATGGGGATGACGATCTCGTAGATCTTGTCTTCCATGTTCATCGACTGAATGCGGGCCTCGAGGTTGGCCGTGACCTTCTTCTCGTACCCCGACTGGGTGTGCACCACGTACCACTGACCGGGGCGCATCGTCGGATCGTCGACCGGCTCCACCTCGTCGAGTTCGCTGTCGAGTTCGCTGTCGACGTCGACCTGGTCGTCGGAGACCTCCAGCTCGTCGTCGGAGGCGACCTCATCGGCGGGGGTTTCGAAGTGCACGGCCTCGACTTCTTCGGCGACATCGGTCCCGTGGTTGGTGTCGTCGTCGATCTCGGCCGTTTCGGCGAACACGTCGGTGTCGCCGACGGGGAGCAGGTCGAGCGGGTTCGTGGTCTCGTCGTTGTCAGTCATGTCATCGCTCGTCGTCTCGGTGTCGTCGGTCATGTCAGGAGGAGTAGAACCACTGGGAGAACTCGGCGAACACGAAGTCGAGTCCACCGACCAGCGCGGTGTACACCACGACGGTGATGATCACGATGATCGAGTAGCGCTTGACCTCCGGCCGATCGGGCCAGGCGACCTTGCGCATCTCGTCGCGAACTTCGCGCAGGTACTGACGAATGCCCACCCGCTCGTTCTTCTTCTTGGCGGTCGGCTGGGCGCGCGTCGGCTTGCCCTGCTCATCGAGGGCACCCATCTTGCGAAGCTGTCGCTTCTGCTCGCGGTTCAGATCGTCCAGTGACATGATTTCTCGTTCGGTGGTGGGCAGGGCAGGAGGGATTCGAACCCCCGACCGTCGGTTTTGGAGACCGATGCTCTACCAGCTGAGCTACTGCCCTCGGGGCGGGACACGCCGAGTACCCGACGAGGGTACCAGCGCATCCACGAAGGCTGACTGCGGTCGTTTCCGGCCGCACTCGCTGCCCGTTCATCGCCTCGGGGTCAGCGGGTCTCCTTGTGGAGGGTGTGCTGACGCTCGTTGGCGCAGTACTTCTTCATTTCGAGGCGCTCACGATCGTTCACCTTGGACTTCATCGTGATGTAGTTGCGCCGCTTGCACTCGGTGCACTCGAGGGTCACTTTGACCCGCTTGTCACTCTTGGCCATGTCGGTTCTCTTCTCTGTTCAGACTTCGAAAGTATTCAGGATCACTTGAGGATCTTGGTGACGCGGCCGGCGCCGACAGTACGACCACCCTCACGAATGGCGAAACGCAAACCCTCATCCATCGCGATCGGCTTACCCAACTCCACCGTGATCTCCACATTGTCACCAGGCATCACCATCTCCGTACCAGCCGGCAACTCGATCGTCCCCGTCACATCAGTCGTACGGAAAAAGAACTGCGGACGATAATTGTTGAAGAACGGCTTGTGACGCCCACCCTCATCCTTGCTCAACACATACACCTGACCCTCGAAATTGGTGTGCGGCGTAATCGAGCCCGGCTTACAGAGCACCTGACCACGCTCCACATCCTCCTTGCCCGTGCCACGCAACAACGCACCGATGTTGTCACCCGCCTGACCCTCATCGAGCAACTTACGGAACATCTCCACACCCGTACACGTCGTCTTCTGCGTCACACGCAAACCAACGATCTCGATCTCATCACCCGTATGAATGATGCCCTGCTCCACCTTGCCGGTCACCACCGTGCCACGACCCGTGATCGTGAACACATCCTCGATCGGCATCAAGAACGGCTTGTCCAACTCACGAACCGGCTCCGGAATGAAGCTGTCGCATGCAGCCATCAGCTCCATGATCTTCTCCTGCCACTCAGGATCACCCTCGAGCGCCTTCAACGCCGACACCTGAATCACCGGGGTCTCATCACCCGGGAACTCGTACTCGGTGAGCAAGCTCACGAACCTCGAGCTCCACGAGCTCCAACAGCTCCTCATCGTCGACCAGATCAGCCTTGTTCAACGCCACGATGATCGACGGCACACCGACCTGACGGGCCAACAACACATGCTCACGCGTCTGCGGCATCGGACCATCAGTCGCCGCCACCACCAAAATCGCACCATCGACCTGCGCCGCACCAGTGATCATGTTCTTGATGTAGTCAGCATGACCCGGCATGTCCACATGCGCATAATGCCGATTCTCGGTCTCATACTCGATATGCGAAATCGAGATCGTGATACCACGAGCCTTCTCCTCCGGCGCCTTGTCGATCCCGTCGAAGTCAGTGAACTCGGCCAACCCACGCTCCGACAACGTCTTCGAAATCGCCGCCGTCAACGTCGTCTTCCCATGGTCAATATGACCCATCGTGCCGATATTCACATGCGGCTTCGTTGCGCTCGAACTTCTTCTTGCTCATTGCTGTCCTCTGACTCCTGAGGTGATTCCGAACGGATCGGAGATCTGACTGGATATGTAGTAGCGGCGATCGGACTTGAACCGATGACCTTCCGATTATGAGCCGGATGCTCTGACCAACTGAGCTACGCCGCCAGGGTTTTGCTCGCGACCGGACGGTTGCCCGACCACTTGGTCGAGCCCTCTGTGGGAATCGAACCCACGACACCAGCCTTACCATGGCTGTGCTCTACCGACTGAGCTAAGAGGGCGTTCTGACAGGTGCAACGCACCGTTTGTAGCGGTACCCGGGGCACCCTTCGGGGCGCGGCACCGCCGCGACCAAGCGGAGGAGTGTACCGGCCGAGCGAGGACAACCACCGCGGAGATTCCGGCCTGCGGGAGTACTCTGCGTCGTCGTGTCGACCACGCGTTCCACCACCTCGACGGGCGCCGTCGGCCCGATCACGGTGCGCCTCGCCACGCTCGACGACGCCCCGGCCGTCATGGCGATCTACAACACCGAGGTCGAGAGCCAGGTCAGCACGTTCGATCTCGTTCCCCGGACACTCGACGAGCAGCGTCGTTGGCTGGCGCAACGGTCGGGTGCCTTCTCCACCGTCGTGGCGGTCCTCGACGACGAGGTGGTCGGCTTCGCATCGCTGTCTCCGTACAAGGAACGTGCTGCCTATCGCACGACCGTGGAGGACTCGGTCTACGTGTCGCGCGAGCACCCCCGGTCGGGCATCGGGCGCACCCTCATGGAGCACGTGATCGGGATCGCTCGCGACTCCGGCTTCCATTCGGTGATCGCCCGGATCGAAGCGAGCGGTACGGCCTCGCGAGCACTGCACGAGGCATGCGGATTCGAACTGGTCGGCGTCGAACGCGAGGTCGGTCGCAAGTTCAATCGTTGGCTCGACGTCGCCATCATGCAGTTGCTGCTCTGACGGGGCGCCGCTCGCCCGCTCAGTATCCCGCGGCGATGATCACCTGCGGCACGATCGCCTCCATCACGTCGCGCTGCAACTGGCCCGTGTTGCGGAAGTGGACCCCGTCGGTACGCAGCGTCGACGAGCCGCAGTCGTAGCCCGGGCAGAGCCATTCCTGGTAGTCGAACACCGGCGCGTCGATCTGGTCGATCAGTGCATTCAGGCAGGCGGTGCCCGGCCCCTGCTCGGCTTTCGGCAAGGTGGGCGGAGCCACCGACGACACCACGGCGATCGTGCTGCGGTCGATGCGTTCGACCATGTCCCGATAGTCGCGCAACCATCGCTCGTCGAACCCCGGTTCGCAGGGCTGAACGACCGTTCCGTCATCGAGCTGCTGGCCTGCTCCCACACCGGGCCAACCGAACAGCGTCAGCACCACATCGGGTTCCCAGTCGGCGATCACCTGGTCGTAGCGCTGCGGACCGTCGCAGCCAGGATTGTCGACGAGATTGGTGCCGTCGCCCAACCACCACACGCCTTCGTGGATGACCGAGCAGGCGATCCCTCCGACGTTGCTGACCTCGACCGCACCGAACGCCTCGAAGTCGTACCGTTCGATGTCACCGTCGCCCCTCAACGACTCGGCAACGGAATCGCCGACGATCAACACCTTGAGTGCGCGATCCGACGGAAGTGATCGCCTCGGCGCAGGCACCTCGGCCGGTGGTGCTGTGGCCGACGACGGATCGGTCGAGCCGGTCGAGGGCACCGCCGACGGTACCGACAGCGGCGCCGGCACGGAGTAGGCGGCGGTCTCGACGGTTACCTGGGCCTGGTCGGCGACCACGACGGCTCCGACCGCGAGCGCCAAGGCCACGGTCGTGTAGGCCAGCGCGCGCTGCGGTTGCCGCCGAGTCGGGATCGGTGCACGACGCTCGACGACGAACCACGATGCCGTCGCCAAGACGGCGGTGGCGGCCACCCAGAGCGCCCCGAGCGCCGGCCCACTCAGCCCGGTGCGATCGCTGTCGAGCACCACGATGACCGGCCAGTGCCACAGGTAGATGCCGTACGACACGGTGCCGACCACCACGAGCCAACGCAACGACAATGCCGAGCCGAATGGTCCGGCGCCCATCACCGCGTACATGACCGCGAGCGAGAGCACGGCGATCAGCAGGAATCCCGGCCCGTAGAGCCAACGCTCGCTGCCGTCGATCGTCACGGCGATCGCGACCAGCCCGACTGCCGCCGCAACTCCCGTGAGGTCGCGAACCACACTGCGCCGCTGCAGCGACAGCACATGGTCGTGGGTCATGAGCGCACCGGCAATCGCACCGACGGCCAACGCGACCGCACGAGTGTCGGTGCCGTAGTAGAGACGGCTGAGCGACACACCGTCGTCGCTGCGCAACACGAGCGTGGTGACGAGCGATGCACCGGCGACGGCAACGCCGACCGACGCGACAACCGTGCGGAACCGAATCGCCCGTCCGCGGCACATCCATGCCAGGCCGGCGATCACGATCGGCCACACGATGTAGAACTGCTCCTCGACGGCCAATGACCATGCGTGTTCCAGCAGCGGCGGCGCCTCGTACGTGGCGAAGTAGTCACGCCCCTCGCCGATCTGCGCCCAGTTCGCCACATACAGGATCGTGGACGTCACGTCGCGCCCGACGCGCCGCACTGCTGCTCCCCCTTCGACGACCGAGTAGGCCAGCACCGCACCGACGACCACCATCAACGCCGGGAGCAGGCGGCGCGCGCGACGCGCCCAGAAACCGCCGAGCGACAGGCGGTCGGTGCGTTCGACCTCGGCCACGGCAAGGCCGGTGATGAGGAACCCCGAGATCACGAAGAACACGTCGACGCCGATGAATCCGCCCGACACCACGCCGGCATGGAACAGGAAGACTGCCCCCACCGCCACCGCGCGGAGTCCGTCCAGGCCGGGGAGGTAGACCAGTCCCGACCCCCGCTTCGCCTCGGCGGTCGTCCGCGAACTCACGGTCGCCATTCAACCAGCGCCGCGTCGACGACGAACGTCGTCTCTCGACCGGTGAGCGGGAATGTGGTGGGCCGGGAAGGATTCGAACCTTCGAAGGCAGTGCCGGCAGATTTACAGTCTGCTCCCTTTGGCCGCTCGGGCACCGACCCATGACTTGTATGTGCGTACCCCGAACGAGCGATGAACAGGGCGGCCTGAGCGTACCGGTCGACGCGGCCGGCGCCACGCCTGATCGGGCACGGTCGCTACCCTGGAGCGCATGCCCACGTTCGATGTCGTGTCCGAAGTCGACGCCCAGGAGGTCCGCAACGCGGTTGATCAGGCCCAGCGGGAGATCGCCAACCGCTTCGACTTCAAGAACACCAACTCCACGATCGAGCAGGCCGACATGGTCATCACACTGCACACCGCGAGTCGTGACCGTCTCGATGCCCTGCGCACCGTGCTCGAAGAGAAGCTCGTCAAGCGCGGTGTCTCACTGAAGGGCGTCGACTACGGCGACATTCAGGACGCCACACAGAACACCGTCCGCCAGGTCGTCACGATCAAGGTCGGGATCTCCTCCGACAAGGCCAAGGAGGTCAACAAGGTCATCAAGGAGAAGGGCCCGAAAGGTGTGTCGAGCCAGACCCAGGGCGAGTCGATCCGGGTGACGGCGAAGAAGCGCGACGACCTCCAGGCCGTCATTGCGACGCTCAAGGCCGAGGACCTCGGGATCCCGCTGCAGTTCCAGAACTTCCGCGACTGATCAGCCGGCGGGCGTGAGCACCGCAGCGACAGCGGCGCGCGCTGCGGCCGCAGACTCTGCCGGCGTCGTGTCGCCGGGCAGTGCGCCGAGGTCGACACCGACGGTGGAGGCTTCGACGGCGGCCCACGCAGCTGCAACATCGGCCTCGGTGCCATCGGCAGCTCGGACCGCCTCGAGCGTCGCGAGTTCGGCCGTCCGCCAGCCCACGAGTTCACGTGCCACTCCGAGTCGGTTCGGATTCTCGAATCCCACGCCCGGATCGCAGGTCACGAGCTGCAGCGTGCCATCGTCGAGAACGGAGAAGCTGGAGCCGAACTCGACGGGCGACGACGCCGACCAGATTTCGAGGGCGGAACGAAGCGTCTCCGTCTGGAAGACGTCACCACCGGAGAACGTCGCGTACACGCATGGCGTTCCGTCCCGATCGGCGACCGTGAGGGAGTTCTCCACGACCGACTCGCTCGCCTGATAGGCGCTGCGCGAATCGAGGTACCCCGCGAAGACGAGGAACCAGAACGACCGGTCGAGCGACCGTGGGGACCCGACCAGGGTGTCGGTGCCGACCACCGTCGGCCCGACTGCGGGGATCGGCACGTCCGATGCGAGGGGGCCGGGTCCGGCCGTACCGATCTGCGAGAGCACATTCTCGGTGCCGGTCGCCGGGTTCTGGAACTCGGCGTAGGTCGCCGAGGCGAGTGCCCGGTAGCCGACCATCGGCGGCACGAACGCCAACACGCCTGGTGACACCGGGTCGATGGCGGCGGCGAATGATGTCTGAGCCAGCACGGCCGATGCCTGCCGTTGCACTTCGGCGAGCGTCAGCACTTGATCCTCCAGCGTGCGAGTCGGCTGGTCGATCGACCAGCGGAACTCCTGATCGAGCGACGCCGCCGTCATCTGCTCGGTGATCTCGGCGTCGACCTGCGCGCCGGTGACGCCGAGGTCGGTGTAGACCATGCCGTCATCGGTGGAGTAGACGGCATTCTGCCAATCGGCCAGGAGTTCGGTGACGCTTTCCTCGGTGATCGGACCGTTCAGCAGACCGAGCGCTCGCAACGCGGCCTCGTCGGCCGACCAGTCGCCAACCAGTTCCGCGCCGAGTCGCGCCGTGTAGTCGGCGGTGGGCTCGACGACGACTGCGATGGGCTCGACGTACTCGACCCCCCGTGCCGTCTCGACGGCGTCGGCATACGGTTGCGTCGTATCGTCCAGACCATCAGGGAAGAGGTAGGGCCGGCCGTACACGATGGCGGCAGCGACGAGGCCGCCGAGAATCGCCAACGTCAGCAGCAACTTGAGTCCCCGACGCGAGCTGCGCCGCCCGTGATGGTTCGACGCGACCGGCGCATGCACGACCGGCATCTCGTAGGCAACTGCGGCTGCCGGCACGTGAACGGACTGTTGCACCTGGGGCAACCGAGGTCCGGTGCTGATCTGCGGCTCGAACGCGGCGACGACCCCGTCGAATTGAGTTCCGTCGGGAACCGGAGTCGCCTCGATGATCCGGGGAAGTTCGGTCGACGGGACGTCCGCGGCCACGGTCGCGTCGACGACGTCGGGTTCGGCTGCAACGGGGGCGGCCGGTGGTGGCGTTGCCGGGGCGTCCACCGGCTACTCGGGCGGGTTCGACGATCGGCGCCGGTGCGGATTCGACGATCGGCTCGGGTTCGGCGATCGGCGCCGGTGCCGCTTGGACGACCGGCACACGTTGGGATCTGGGTGTCGCCGTCACGATCGGTTTGATGGGCGCGAACCGCACGACCGGTGGCTCGGGCGCCGACGTCACCGGCAGCGAGTCGAAGGTGAGCGGCGCGAACGAGATGGGTTCGATGACCGCCTCGGGAGTCGGTTCCATCGGCGAGGGATCGGCCGTCGACCCCAGCGTGATCGACAAACCGAGTGGGGTGGGTTGCGTCAGAGGCGTGGTCGCGGCGGGCGAGGCGATCGTCGTCGCTCCGAGCGGCCCGTCGGCGAGAGGTGGCGCTGCGAGCGGTGGATCCGCAACATCGTCGACGGACGTCGCAGCATCATCGACGACCGACTCCCAGGACATCGAAGGGAGACGTCTGCTACGCACTCCATCAGGCGGAACCATGATGGGACTATCGGCACATCACGGCGATTCCTTGAGCCGTTGTTGACTCGTTGCCCGTGGGAGTCGTCAGTCGTCGGAGGTCGCGGCTGCGCGCGCCTGCAATTCGTCGACGATCGACGCATCGGCGAGCGTCGTGGTGTCGCCGATGTTGCGACCCTCGGCGACGTCGCGCAGGAGTCGGCGCATGATCTTGCCCGAACGGGTCTTGGGGAGATCCGGTGTGATGTAGATCTGCTTCGGTTTGGCGATCGCACCGATCTCGTCGGCAACGTGCGACCGCAGCACCTCGGCGTCGACGTCTTGGCCCCCACGCAGGATCACGTAGGCGATGATCGCCTGGCCGGTGGTGGCGTCCGTGGCCCCGACCACGGCCGCTTCGGCGACGGCCGGATGCGAGACGAGCGCCGATTCGACCTCCGTGGTGGAGATGCGGTGACCCGACACGTTCATGACGTCGTCGACCCGACCGAGCAACCAGAGGTAGCCCTCGTCGTCGAGCTTGGCGCCATCGCCTGCGAAGTATCGGCCCTCGAACCGCGACCAGTACGTCTCGCGGAAACGGTCGGGGTCACCCCAGATGCCGCGCAGCATCCCGGGCCACGGCCGGGTCAGCGTGAGGTAGCCACCGCCGATGTCGACCCGATGACCTTCGTCGTCGATCAACTCGGCCGACACGCCCGGAAGTGGGAACGTCGCCGAGCCCGGCTTCGTCGTGGTCGCCCCGGGCAACGGGCTGATCATGATGCCGCCGGTCTCGGTCTGCCACCACGTGTCGACGATCGGGCAGCGTTCGCCACCGATGTGCTCGTGGTACCACATCCACGCCTCGGGATTGATCGGCTCGCCGACCGTGCCGAGGACCCGCAGCGACGACAGGTCGTGCTTGGCCGGCTCGGTGGCGCCCCACTTCATGAACGTGCGGATCGCGGTCGGAGCGGTGTAGAAGATCGTCACGCCGTACTTCTCGATGATCTCCCAGAACCGGTCGTTGCCCGGGTGGTTCGGGACGCCTTCGTACATCACCTGGGTCGCGCCGTTGGACAGTGGGCCGTACACGATGTAGCTGTGCCCGGTGATCCAGCCGACGTCGGCGGTGCACCAGAACACGTCGGTGTCGGCGTGCAGGTCGAAGACGTACTTGTGGGTGTAGGTGACCTGCGTGAGGTAGCCACCACTCGTGTGCATGATGCCCTTGGGCTTGCCGGTGGTTCCCGAGGTGTAGAGCAGGAAGAGGAGTTGTTCGGAATCCATCGGCTCGGCGGGGCAGTCGGTGGATGCCCCGTCCATCAGGTCGTGGTACCAGTGATCACGCCCGTCGACCATGTCGACGTCGTTGCCGCCGCGCTTGACGACCACGACGTGCTCGATCGTGGGGGTGTCGGCGCAGGCCTCGTCGGCGGCGGGCTTGAGCGGGAACACGGTGCCGCGCCGATACCCGCCATCGGCGGTGATCAGCACCTTGGCCTCGGCGTCGTTGATGCGATCGGAGAGCGACTGCGCGGAGAATCCGCCGAAGACGACGCTGTGGGCTGCACCGATGCGGGCGCAGGCGAGCATCGCCACCGCGGCCTCGGGAACCATCGGGAGGTAGATGTTGACACGGTCGCCGCGCTGGACTCCGAGGCCCTTGAGGACGTTGGCGAACTGGCTGACCTCGTCGAGCAGTTGCTGGTAGGTGATCGTGCGCGTGTCGCCGGGTTCACCTTCCCAGTGGATGGCGACCTTGTCGCCCTTGCCGCCGAGCACGTGACGATCGAGGCAGTTGTAGGCCACGTTGAGCTGGCCCCCCACGAACCACTTGGCATCGGGGAGATCCCACTCGAGCACCGTGTCCCACGGCTTCGCCCAGTCCACGAGGCCCGACGCCTGGCGGGCCCAGAACGCCTCGTCGTCCTCGGCGGCCTGGTCGTAGAGGAACGTCCCGGTGACGAGTGAATTCGCCTTGAACGCCTCCGACGGCGGGAACTTGCGGTTCTCCGCGCTCAGTGCGTCGATCGTGTCGTGCGAGTCGTTCGTGTCGCCGTTCCCCGGTTCAGCCATGGCGCCGATCGTAGATCACCTGGACGCGCGCCCCACATGGCGGAACGAGCCACCCGGCCCCATGATTCTGTGTGAGCAACAACGTCGGGCGGGGCGATCTTCTCTCACGCAAATCCGGCAACTCCGGTTTTTGTGAGCGACGACGTCGATCGAAGGAGTACTCGCTCACACAAACGGGGGCCGTGGGGCGGCGGCTCAGGCCTGCCACTCGGCGACGAGGAATCCGCCGAGGCCGTCAGGGTCGAGGAGGGCCTCGGCCTCGCTGATGCGGCTGCGCATCCTCATTGCCTCGAGCCCCGGGCGCGCGGCCTGTTCGGTCCAGATGCGCCGACCCTCCTCCACGAGCTCCTCGATTCCCCACGTGCAGGAACTGCGCCTGGCTTCGAACCGTGTCGGGTTCTGGCAGCTGGTCGACGGGGACCTCGATCGTGATGTCCTGCGTGCCGGGCGCAGTGAGATAGTGATCTCCACGCTCGTTGCCGCGATAGGTACGCAGCCAGTCGCGCCACGGTCGGCCCGCCAACATCGCCGTGAGCGGAGTGCCGTAGTCGATCGCCAGGACGGATCCGCTGCGCACGACGGCACGGGCGTCGTGCGACGAACGTCGCGGCTCGATCGATCAGCGGGGCCCTCGCTCCGAAGGCCCCGGAAGCCGGCAGGCACGTCGGCACCGGATCGAAGGGGGCCGAGAGGCGCTCGGTGAACCGACCGTCGCTGTCGACGTCGATGAACGACTCGCGCCAGCCGTTGTCGAACACGGCCAGGCGGAACGGCAGATTGTCCAACAGCTCGTTGGCGATCACGACGCCGTCGAACGGATCGCTGGGCAGGTCGGCGGTCGACAGAAGTCGCGTCGGGGTGGCGGGCCCGTTGCGGCCCGGACACCTCAACTGCCACATATCGCATCGCGTCCGAACAAGCCGGCCGCGCGGCGAGTACCGACCGCGCCAGCGTGCCCGGTCCGGCACCGACATCGAGCACGGTGAACAGGTCGGGTCGACCGATGCGTACCCACTCCGCATCGAGGCGACGCGCCATGACGGCGCCGAACAGCGGTCCGATCTCCGGTGAGGTGATGAAGTCGCCACGCCGTCCCGCGGACCCTCCATCAGGTTTCGTGTAGAACCCCTCGTCCCCGTAGAGCGCCAACTCCATGAACCGCTCGAACGGAATCGGTCCGTGATCACGAATGAGCGAACGAATTTCCTCCGTCACGCAACCCCACATCGTTCTCGTGAACAAGTGCGCGAATTATTGCGCAACTGGTTCACGAGAATGGTGGTCCTCAGCCTGAGAACGCGCCGGTGAGGGCGTCGATCGCTCCGGCCCGGGCGATGAGGTTGGGCAGCACACCGAGCACGATCGTGCCCAGGATCGTGATCGCCAGGGCGGCGACGACCGGCGCCGGGGGCTTGACCGGGCTGGTGTCGCCGTCGGGCGCCTCGTCCATCCACACGACGCGCAACACCCGCATGTAGTACGCCGCGGCGATGACCGTGTTGACGGCGGCGATCGCTGCCATCACGTAGGCCGCAGTGGTGCCGGCGTCGAGCACGGCCTTGAACGAGTTGAACTTGGCGAACCAGCCGGCGAGCGGCGGGATGCCGGCGAGCGAGGCGAAGAAGATGGTCATCGCCACGGCCAGGCCGGGAGCGTACGAGAACAGGCCGCCGAACGACGAGATCTCGCCGCTGCGGGTCTTGCGGCTCACGGCGATGACGACGGCAAACGCGCCGAGGTTCATGAAGGCGTAGGCGACGAGGTAGACGACCACGGCGTTCAGGGCCGCCGCGCCGACTCCCGGTTCGCCGGCGAACGCCAACGGCATCAGGATGAAGCCGCCCTGGCTGACCGACGAGTAGGCCAACATGCGCACGATGTTGGTCTGGCGGAGTGCCAAGACGTTGCCGAACGTCATCGTGAGCACCGCCATCACCCAGATCAACGGCTGGTACACACCGTCGGCTCCCGGGAAGGCGATGAAGACCACCGACATCAACGCGACGAAGCCGGCCGCCTTGGTCGCCACCGAGAAGAAGGCGGTCACCGGCGTCGGGGCGCCTTCATAGGTGTCGGGCGCCCACTGGTGGAACGGCACCGCCGAGATCTTGAAGGCGAAACCACAGACCACGAACACCACGGCCACCACGTCGAGGCCGATCAGGTCACCGTCGAGCAAGGCTGCGCCGATGTCGGTGAGCTTGGTCGAGCCGGTCGCCCCGAACAGCAGGCTCATGCCGTAGAGCAGGACCGCCGACGCGAACACGCCGAGCAGGTAGTACTTGACGCCCGCCTCGTTCGACTTGCGGTTGCGCTTGTTCCAGGCGGCCAACATGTACGCGGGGATCGACAGCAGCTCGAGGGCGACGAAGATGCTCACCAGGTCACGCGCCGACGACATCATCACCATGCCGAGCACGCTGCACAGCAGCAGCACGTAGAACTCGCCCTGGTAGTAACCGCCCTCTTCGAGCTCGGTCTGACTCAACAGCACCACGACGTAGGCGGCGAGCAAGAAGAGCGCCTTGAGGATCAGCGCGTAGTCGTCGACCACGTAGCGGCCGTCGAACAACGATCTCACGCCATCGCCGGTGACGGCGAGCACCACCACTGCAACGAAGCTGCCGAGCAGCACGAAACCCGTGATCGTGGCGATCGCCCACTTCTTCGTCTCGGCGAGCTGCAGATCGAGCAGCAGGATGATGTTGACACCGATCGCCAGCACGATCTCGGGCGCGAGCGCGGCCCAGTCGATCGAGGGCGACGACCAGTCGCCGAGTTGGGCAAGGAGCGTGGCGAGCATCAGCCCAGGGTCTCTCCGAGGCGCGCCACGAGTTCGGTGACACCCGGGTTGAGCACCTTGAACAGCAGCTGCGGGTAGACGCCGAGCACGACGATGCCGATCAGGAACGGCGTCCAGGCGATCCACTCGATCGGCGTGACGTCGTAGATCTCGTCGTGGGCATGCTCGTCGTGGTTGGCAGCCGAGCTCAGCGAGTGGGCGACGCCACCGTGCGCACCGCCCGAACCGTGCGAGCTGAACTCCTCACTCGGCTCACCGAACGCGGTGCGCTGGTACAGCCAGAGCAGGTAGCCCGCGGCCAGCACCGTGCCGATGGCCGCGATCACCATCAGGGTGCGAAACAGCGGCTCGCTGAGGCCGAAGCCCGGGCTGTAGGCCGACAGGATCGCCGGGAATTCGCCCCAGAACCCGGCCAGACCGGGCAGGCCGAGCGAGGCCATGGCGGCGAAGCCGAGGATCCAGCCGAGGCGTGGCGCCTGGATGAGCATGCCCGAGAGTCGCTTGATCTCGAGGGTGTGGTAGCGGTGCTTCACCGAGCCGGCCACGAAGAAGAGCATGCCGGTGATGAGACCGTGGGCGATCATGCCGAACAGGGCCGCGTTGATGCCGAAGGTGGTGAGCGTCGAGATGCCGAGCATGACGAAGCCCATGTGGGCGACCGACGAGAACGCGATCAGTCGCTTCATGTCGGTCTGGGCGAGGCAGCCGAGCGCACCGTAGATGATGCCGATCACGGCCAGGATGCCGATCACCGGCGCCCATTCGACCGCGCCCTGGGGCAGCATCGGGATGGCGATGCGCACGAAGCCGTATGTGCCGAGCTTCAGCAGGATCGCGGCCAGGATGACGGAGCCCTGCGTCGGTGCCTGCGTGTGCGCGTCGGGCAGCCAGGTGTGGAACGGGAACATCGGGACCTTGACCGCGAAGCCGAGGAACATGCCGGCGAAGATCCAGACCTGGACGTCGTGGTCGATGCCTGCGCCCGCCTCGATCAGGTATTGGAAGCCGAAGCTCTCGGCCCCGGTCTGGAAGTAGAGCGCGATGAACGCGACGAGCATGAACGCCGAACCGAACATCGTGTACAGGAAGAACTTGAGCGAGGCGTACTTGCGCTGCTCGCCGCCCCACACACCGATCATGAAGAACATCGGCAACAGCACGAGTTCGAAGAACACGAAGAACAGGATCAGGTCCTGCGCCATGAACGTGCCCGCCATGCCGACCTGCAGGATCAGCATCAGGATGAAGAAGGCCTTGGGGTTGCCCGCGTCGGGCATGTTGTCCCACGAGTAGATCATCACGAGGAACGTGACCGCCATCGACAGGATGTACAACGGCAGGCTGATGCCGTCCATGCCGACCGTGTAGTTGGCGTTGATCACCGGGATCCACTCGGCGTTCACGAAGAATTGCAGCCGGCCGGCCTCGCTGTAGTCGAAGGCGAAGAGCGTGACGATGCCGACAGCCAGCGTGGCGCCCGCAGTGACGATGCCGATGAGCTTGTGGGTCGCCTCCTCGCTGCGCGGGATGAACATCATCACGAGCACGCCGAGGAGGGGCAGGAAGGTGCCGACGCTCAGCAGCCAGTTCTGATCAGTGAGTGGTTCCATGGTTGAGTTGCTTTCAGCTCACGTTGATGAGGACGAGGACGATGGCACCGACAGCGGCGGCGCCGAAGAGCAGCGCGCCGTACTGACTGACCTTGCCCGATTGGGTTGGTTGGAGGCCGTGACCGGTCTCCTCGGCGAGCCAGCCGGAACCGTCGACGGCTCCGTCGACGACCTTCTGGTCGATGTTGGCGTAGACCCATTCGCCCGTTCGGCGGGCGCCCTTGCCCGCCGCATCGACCGTTGCGTCGAGGACCTGCTGGTTGAACCAGTTGGCGCCCTTGGCGATCGGATGGGCCACGGCTCGGACGATGACGTTCTCGTAGAGAACGTCCAGGTAGTACTTGTTCTTCAGGAACAGGAACCCGCCGCGCAGGATCCTGGACCGCTCGGTGAGGCCGACGAGATGCTTGTTCTTGCGTCCGTAGAACGCCACGTTGAAGGCGATGGCGACGGCATAGCCGATGGCGACGACGACGAGCGAGAGCAGGATCTTGGCGAACGTCGGCTCGGCGTGCGTGACGCTCGGGAAGAAGCAGGCGGTGCCGGGCGCCGGGGCCTCGAAGCCACAGCCCGACGAGTGACCTGCACCCTCTTCGCCGCCGGCTTCGCCCTCTGCGCTGGGAGCCACCGAGGGTCGACCGTCGACGATCGTGATCGACTCACCGGGACCCGTGGCGATGACGTCTTCGAACGCGACCGGCGTCGAGCTGGGCTCGACGTACTTCTTGAGTGACTCGACACCTTCACCGAAACGCGTTGCCAGTGGCGTCGGATTCGCGAGGCCGCCGACCAGGGCGAGGAACGCAAGGATCACGATCGGGATGAGCAGCAGCGGCCCCGACTCGTGCGGGCCGTCGGCCGCATGGTGGTCGTCGTGGTGGTCGCCGTGATCGTCGTCGCCGTGCGCGTTCGCTGCCGCACCCAGCGAGCGGGGCTCGGGAGCACCGACGGAGATGTGTTCCATCTCGTGCTCTTCGGCGTCCTCTTCGCCGGCGTGGTGCTCGCCGGCTGCGGCGCCGCGAGGCTCGCCGAAGAAGACGAGGTAGGTCGCACGGGTCATGTACGCAGCGGTCAACACCGCGCCGCCGAGCGCCACCCACATCAGCACCGTGTAGCCGTTGTTGCCGACGTTGTCGATGATCTCGTCCTTCGACCAGAAGCCGGCGAACGGGAAGATGCCGGTCAGCGCGAGCGTCGACACGATCCATGCGGTGAACGTGATCGGCATCTTCTTGCGCAGGCCGCCCATGTCCTTCTTCATGTCGAAGGAGTGGTGCGAGCCCGAATGGCTGACCGAGCCGGCGCAGAGGAAGAGACAACACTTGAAGAAGGCGTGGGTGAAGATGTGGAACACCGCCGGCAGCCAGGCGCCGGTGCCGAGACCGAGCATCATGTAGCCGAGCTGCGACACCGTGGAGTAGGCGAGCACCTTCTTGATGTCGTCCTGCACGAACGCCAGGAGCGCGGCGATGATGATCGTGATGGCCCCGATGATCGCGATGAACGTCAGCGACCCCTGGCCGATGTCGAAGGCCTGCCAGAACACCGGGTAGAGCTGGGCCACCAGGAACACGCCGGCCACGACCATCGTCGAGCTGTGCAGCAGTGACGACACGGGTGTGGGTCCGGCCATGGCGTCGGGCAGCCACGTGTGCAGCGGGAACTGACCGGATTTGCCGATGCAGGCGATGAACAGCGCGATGGCGCCCCAGAGCAGGAACTGGCTGTTGGCCTCGCCCGACAGCGCCCACGCCTGGATCGCCGCGATGTCGAAGCCATTGCTGTCGAGATTGTCGACGGCCCATGCATTGGCGCCGAAGAAGATGATCGCTGTGCCGACGAGGAGGCCGACGTCGCCGACACGCACGGTGAAGAACGCCTTGAGCGCCGCGCGGCTGTTGGCCTCCTCCTCCCACCAGTGACCGATGAGCATGAACGACGTCAGGCCCATGATCTCCCAGCCGAGGATGAGCTGGACCATGTTCGGCGCCATCAGCATCACGAGCATGCCGCCCGAGAACAGCGTGATCGCCGCGAAGAAGTGGGTGTAGCGACGGTCGCCACGGACGTAGTCGAGGCTGAACACCTGCACCAGCAGCGAGATGAATGCCACCAGCCAGAGCAAGAGCACCGAGAGGCCGCTCGCACTCGACCCGATGCCGAACTCCAGCGGCCCGTTCGACCACCACACCCACGTGTGCACCACCGGCTCGATGAACGGCTGGACCTCACCCTCGGTGGCCCGAGGCATCGAACGGCCGAACGCCTGCAACATCCCGAGCGACTCTTCGCCACCGGACGCCGAGTTGGTTCGCTGTATCCACTGGATTGCGGCACCGGTGGCGAGCACCAGCGAGGCGGCCATCGACAGCAACCCGATCTCGGATCCCTTCATCGGGAGCCGCTTGCCGACGGCGATGATGACGGCGAACGCGACGACGGGGATGAGGGCGATCAACCAGACGTTCTCGAGGAACCAGCCCGAGCTGAGTTCGACGGCTTCTGCAGCAAGCATCTCAGCCCTTCATTTCCGAGAGTTCGTCGAGGGCGATCGACTTGCGGTTGCGATAGATCATGAGCACCATCGCCAATCCGACGCCGACTTCGGCAGCCGCGATTGCGATCACGTAGAGGGCGAACACCTGACCGTCGACGGCACCCGACATCAGCGCGAAGGCAACGAAGTTCAAGCTGACGGCACTGAGGATCAGTTCGATCGACATCAGCACCATCACCGCATTGCGACGGGCGATGACGCCGTAGACACCGATGCTGAACAGCGCCGCGCCGAGGAGGAGGAAGTTGACAGCCAACATCGCCGGTCAGTCCTTCCTGGCCAGGACGATGGCGCCGATGGCCGCCGCGAGCAGGACGAAGGAGATGGCGATGAACGGCAGGAGGTAGATCGACAGGAACTGGTCGCTCAACATCACGGTCGGCGTGGGGCCACGGTCTGGCAGTACGTCGTCGCCGAAGGCGTCGATGATCACCCAGGCGAGGAGTCCGAACATCACCAGGGCGATCGGGATGCCGAGTGCCCACCCCTTGTTGTTCAGCCCCGCTTCTCGGCCGATCTGGGCGCGTGTGAGCATGATGCCGAACAGGAACAACACCATCACGGCGCCGATGTACACGAGCACCTGTGAGACCGCCACGAACTCGGCCGCCGCCAGGATGTACTGCGCAGCAACGCCCGCCAGCACCACGACGAGCCACAGTGCCGCGTGCACGACGTTCTTCGTCGTGACGACACTCAGGGCAGCAACGATCATGATGGCGGCGATGATGCCGAACGCGACGTTCTGAGCGACGCTCACATTGTCGGCCGCGAGGATGACTGCGTTCACTTCTGCCCACTCATTTCTTCTGGGCTCCTGCCTCGAGTGCCGGTGCCTCGGGCACGGTTTCCATCCACTCGCCGAGCTTCTCCTTGTCGTGGAGCAGGTCGGCGATCTTCGGCTCGGAGTACTCGTACTCCGGGCTCCAGAACAGCGCGTCGAAGGGACACACCTCGACGCAGATGCCGCAGTACATGCAGAGCGCGTAGTCGATGTCGAACCGATCGAGGTGATTGACCTGTCGCGGCTTGCCGCCGGCGCGGCGCGGCGGCGCGAGCTGCTTGTGGCCCTCGATGTAGATGCACCAATCCGGGCACGAACGCGCGCACAGCATGCACGCGGTGCAGTTGTCCTCGTGGAGCGCAATGACGCCCCGGGCACGGATCGGTGGCGCTTCCTTCTCGTGCGGGTACTGCACCGTGTTCGCGCCGTCGACGATGGTGTCCTTGAGGATCCCCAACGTGATGCCGAGACCCTTGAACAGGCCGGGGAGCTTGGGCTTGTCGGGCATCAGAACGCCACCTTCAGGATCGCAGTCACGGCCGTGTTCGCCAGGGCGAGCGGGATGAGCACCTTCCAGGCGAAGGTCTGCAGCTGATCTTCACGGAAACGGGGAAAGCTGAACCGCACCCACATGATGATGAAGGTCAGGACCAACATCTTGGTGAACATGATCAGCGGGCCGACGAGGTTCATCCAGTCGGGGACCTGCTCGATGTTGTCCCACCCGAACCAGTCGAACGGAATGCCCCACCCACCGAGGAAGAGCACCGAGGCGATGAACGCGAAGACGCCGGCGGTGGCGAACTCGGCGATGAAGAAGATGAGGAACCGGAAGCCGGAGTACTCGGTCATGTAGCCCGACACCAGCTCGGATTCGGCGATCGGCATGTCGAACGGAGCCTGCGTGAGTTCGGCCTGCACGGCGATCATGAAGATCAGGAACCCGACGAACTGGGTGACGATGAACGGGCTGCCGAACCAACCGATGCCGAACCAGCTGCCCGTGTTCTGGGCAACGGTGATCTCCTGCATGTTCATCGAGCCGGCCTGGATGACCACGCCGAGCACGGCGAGCACCATCGGCAACTCGTAGGCGATCAGCTGACCGGCCGCACGGAGACCACCGAGGAGCGAGTACTTGTTGGCGCTCGCCCAGCCGGCGATGAGGATGCCGAGCACGCTCACCGACGCCACGGCGAGGCCGAGGAAGATGCCGACGGAGAAGTTGGTGAAATAGGCGTCGGGCCCGAACGGCACGATCACGACGAGCAGGAACGTCGACAGCAGCACGATGAGTGGGGCCATCTTGAAGATGCGGTGGTCGGCGGCCTCGGGTGCGAGGTCTTCCTTCTGCATCCACTTGCCGACCTCGGCGACGAGCTGCAGCGAACCGTACGGGCCGGCTTCCATCGGGCCGAGACGGCTCTGCATGAACGACATCATCTTGAACAGGAAGAGGTACACGATGGTGCCGGCCGGCAGCAGCACCGCGACGAGGCCGCCGAGCACGCGCAGCAGCGACTGTCCCCAATAGGGGATTTCGATGGCGAGCTGGATCATCGGTCGATGTCACCCAGGATGAAGTAGAGGCTCGCGAGGATCGTGATGATGTCGGGCACGTACACGCCCTTGAGCGCCCACGGCACGATCGAGATGTTGTTGAAGCTCGCCGAGCGGATCTTGACACGGAAGGGCCCGAGATCGCCCTTCGAGACGACGTAGTAACCCATCACGCCGAGCGGGTTCTCGGTTTCCACCCAGGCTTCGCCCTCTGGCACCTTGATGATGCGGGGCACCTTGGTCATGATCGGGCCGGCAGGGATCTGGTCGAGCAACTGCTCGACGATCTTGCAGGACTCGCGGGTCTCTTGGAGGCGGACCCAGCAGCGGGCGAAGCTGTCGCCGTCGGGATGGGTCCAGACCTTCCAGTCGGCCTTGTCCCACGCCATGGGGAGCTGCTGATCGCGCCGCAGGTCGTAGTCGACGCCGCTGGCGCGCAGGTTGGCTCCCGACAAGCCGTAGTCCTTGGCGACGTCGGCGGGAATGATGCCGATGCCGCGCATGCGGCTCTGGAGAATCTCGTTGCCGAACAGGAGATCCTCGATGATGTCGCAGAACTCGCGGAGCTTGACCATGACCTGACGGGTCTCGTCGATCCAGCCGGCCGGCAGGTCGTCCTTGAGGCCGCCGATGCGGTCGAAGTTCGGGTGGAATCGACCGCCGGTGGCACCCTCGATCAGGTTGAGGACGTACTCGCGATCACGGAAGGCGAGGAACACCGGGGTGATGGCACCCATCTGCACGCCGAGGTCGCCCAGGAACAGCGACACGTTGGCGATGCGCGACAGCTCGAACAGGATCGTGCGGATGACCTGCGCTCGTGGCGGCGCTTCGATCTGCATCAGCTTCTCGGCCGCGAGGATGAACGGGACCTCGTTGGCGAAGCTGCCGAGCCAGTCGATGCGGTTGACCAGCGCGGTGACCTGCGGGAAGGTGCGGACCTCGGTCAGCTTCTCGTAGCCGCGGTGCATGTAGCCGGCCGACGGCTCGGCCCAGACGACCTGCTCGCCGTCGAGACGACAGATGATGCGCAGTGTGCCGTGAGTTGCGGGGTGCTGCGGGCCGATGTTGAGGGTCATGCCCTCGGTCTCGAGCTCGAGGTTCAGGCGCGCGTCGGCCGCCTGACCGGCGATGTAGCTCAACTGCTGGCGATCGCTCAGCACCGTCATGACTGGTCCTCGCCGGCCGGGTCGGTCGCCTCGTCGTCGTCCTGGACGGGCATCGGTTCGACGTCGACGATGCCGGGCCACGGCTTGATCATGCGGGCGAGGAGCGGGAAGTCCTTGCGCAGCGGGTGACCCTCGAAGTCGGTGGGCAGGTACATGTTGCGCAGGTCGGGGTGACCGTTGAACCCGATCCCGAACATCTCGTGGCATTCTCGCTCGTGCCAATTGGCGCCGGCGAACACCGTGGCCCACGAGTCGACGGCAAGGTGGTCGTCGGGAACGTCGGCCTTGACGGTGACACCGACGTGGCGGTCGAGGTCGACGAGGCGGGCGAACACCTGGAAGCGAGTGTCGCCGCCGGTGACGCCCTGACGGATCTCGGTGTCGGGTTCGACGGGCTCGGCGGTGGGGTCGTCCTCACCCTTGCCGTACGGCGACGGCAACCAGTCGAGGCCGGAGAGGAACGAGAACCACGTGAACCCAGCGGCCTTCAGGGCCTCGGCGGTCGCGCGCCAGGCATCGGTGCGCACGCGAATCCACAGGTCGTCGTTCGGCGAGATGTGCGTGTCGACGATGGCATCGCCGATCCGATGGCGCAGGTCGTCGATGATGCCCTCGCGGAGTCCGTCACCCGGCAGTGCTGGTGTGTCCGACGTGACGGTGTCGGTCGTGCCGCCGTCACTCAATGGGTCCACCACCCACCACGATCGGTTCACGCTCGGGTCGGCTGTCGACGACCCCCGGGGCGACCGGGGCGTTGGCCACCCGTTCGCGTTCACGAGTGGTCTGCAACGACGTGAACCCCTCGTCTCCACGCCACTTGGCGGCCATGTCCTCGTTCTTGATGCGTTGCTGGAGCAACACGACACCTTCGAGCAGCGCCTCGGGCCGCGGTGGGCAACCGGGGATGTACACGTCGATCGGGATGATCTGATCGACGCCCTTGGTGACCGAGTAGCTGTCCCAATACGGGCCACCGCAGTTGGCGCACGAGCCCATCGAGATGGCGTACTTCGGTTCGGGCATCTGCTCCCAGAGCCGCCGGATGGCCGGGGCCATCTTGTCGGTCACGGTGCCGGAGATGCACACGAAGTCGGCCTGGCGCGGGCTGGCGGGCAGCGGGATGACGCCGAGACGCATGACGTCGTAGCGGGGGGACCCGAACGCGGCGCCCATCTCGATCGCACAGCAGGCAAGGCCCCACTGGTACACCCACAGCGAATACGAGCGGCTCATGTTGAACAGCTTCGTGAGCGAGGCCGGCATCCGGCCCTTCTCGACTAGACCCATCGGAGCAGTCCTCGTTTCCAGGCGTACACCAGGCCGTCGAGCAACAGCACGATGAAGATGAGCATGGTGACCAGCCCGAAGGTGCCGTACCGCTCGACGTTGGCCGCCCAGGGGAACAAGAACACGGCTTCGACGTCGAAGATCACGAACAGCAGGGCGAAGACGTAGTAGCGGATCTGGCTCTGCGACCAGCCGATGCCGACAGGGTCGACGCCCGACTCGTAGGCAACGCCCTTGTCGTAGTTCGGCTTCGACGGGCGCACGAGCGCCGCGAGGCCGAGCAGGAGGCCACCGATGGCCAGCGCGGCAATGCCGAACCAGACAACGGTCAAGTAATCGCGGAGGAACACCGACATCGGACCGAGAAGTTATCAGGGGCCGGGAAATCCCACCCAAATGTGGTCTCCGACCCCTGACGTTTGCTTCAGCGCTGGATCAGAGCGCCTCGTTGCCGCTGGCCTCGGGTTCGCCGAGCACCATCCACAGCCCGCCTGCCAGCACTGCGCCGATCGCCGGGAACACGATGAAGGCCCAGACCTGGCCGAGCGCCCAATCGCCCTGGAACACTGCCGTCGCCAGCGAGCGCGCCGGATTGACGGAGGTGTTCGACACCGGAATCGAGATCAGGTGCACGAGCGTGAGCCCGAGCCCCGCCGCAATCGGTCCGAAACCCGTCGGGACGCCCTTGACGCTCGTCGTCCCCAGGACGATCAGCACGAAGATGGCGGTGACCACGATCTCGGCGATCGCAACCGAGAGCAGGTCGAACCCGCCGGGCGAGTGGCTGCCGTACCCGTTCGATGCGAACCCGGCGTCCTGCGCGGCCGACATGTACCCGTCGGTTCCACTGAGGATGAGCGCCAGGATGCCGGCACCGATGATGCCGCCGATGAACTGCGCGGCGAAGTAGGGCACCGCCTTGACGGGCTCGAGCTTCTTGGCCATCACCATGCCGATCGTGACGGCGGGGTTGATGTGGCACCCGGAGATGCGGCCGATCAGATAGGCCATGCAGAGCAGGCTGAAGCCGAACGCGATCGACACGCCGAGTGCGCCGACGTTCAGGCCCTCGTTGAAGGCACCGGTCGCGAAGATCGCGGTACCTGGACCACCGATGACCAGGACGGCAGTCCCGAAGCCCTCGGCGATCGGAATTCGGATGTTGTCGTTCACGGCTGTGTCCTCGTTTCGTCGGATCCGGATGCACCGGGGTCGATCCCCCGACCGAAGCGTAGATCGGTCGGCCCATCGCATCGGGGACCAGGCTGACTACGTTCTCGTCGGTGGCCGATCGTCGCTCGATGCTCCTGCTGATCCTGGCGGTGACGGCGACCGGGATCATGGGCAACACGCTGCTCGCACCCGCGGTGCCCGACATCCTCGACGACTTCGGCGTCAGCAACAGTGGTGCGGGCCTGCTGATCGCGGCGACGTCGTTCCCCGGGATCTTCATGGCACCGATCATCGGTGTGCTCTCGGATCGACTCGGGCGACGACGCGTGCTCGTGCCCTGTCTGGCGACCTTCGGGATCTTCGGCACGATGGCTGCGCTCGCGCCGACGTTTGCGCTGCTCCTCGTGGCCCGCTTCGGGATGGGCATCGGCGCCGCCGGCCTGATCAACCTCGCCATCGTCCTGATCGGTGACCACTGGAGCGGTGACGATCGAACACGTCTGATCGGTCGCAATGCCGCGTTCCTCACGGTGTGCCTCGCTCTGATGCCACCGATCGGGGGGATCCTGACCGACGTCGGAAGTTGGCGACTCGCCCTGGCGCCCTACAGCCTGGGCATCGTCACCGCGATCGTCGCCCACCGGATGCTTCCCCCCGATCGACCGGACACGACGGTGTCGGTGCGCGCCCAGCTCGCCGGTGTCGGCGACGTGGTGCGTCGACCCGCGGTGCTCGTGGTGATGATCGGCGCAGTGATCTCGTTCATGATGATCTTCGGGGTGTTCCTCTCGACACTGCCGATCCATCTGGAGAACGAGTTCGGCTACGGCGCGTCGGTACGAGGTCTGTTCCTCGCGCTGCCCGCGGTGCCATCGACGATCGTCGCGTTCAACCTGCAACGCATTCGTGAACACGTCGACGCGAGGCATCTCCTCGTGCTCTGTTCGTTGGCCTTCGCGGTGGGGTTCGCGCTCATCGGCGCGACCGAGGCAGTGGTCCTGGTCATCCTCGGCTGCCTCGTCTACGGCATGGGTGAGGGGGCGATGATCCCCACGATGCAGGACCAAGCCGTCGAGTTGTCACCGCCCGAGCATCGCGGCGCCGTCGTTGCGGTGTACGTCGGTGCCGCTCGACTCGGCCAGACCATCGGTCCGCTCGGCGCCGCCGCGCTGTTCGGGGCGACCTCGACATACCTGGCCGTCGAAGTCGGCGCCGCACTGGCCCTCGGCCTGGGTGCGCTCTTCGCGTTCGCGCCTCGGGCGTCGCGCCGCCGACAACCGGTGAGCGTCTGAGACCCCTGGCCCTCAGGCGCTCGCGTCGAGGATCGGCGCGAGGTGAGTTTCGGCCTCCTCGATCGTCCAGCCCTTGCGTTCGGCGTAGGAGGCGAGCTGGTCCCGCTTGATCTTTCCCACACCGAAGTACTTCGATTCGGGATGGGCGAAGTAGAGGCCCGACACCGACGAGCCGGGCCACATCGCGAACGACTCGGTGAGTTCGACGCCGATCGATGCCGTGGCATCGAGGAGCTCGAAGAGCGTGCCCTTCTCGGTGTGGTCGGGTTGGCTCGGATAGCCGGGTGCGGGCCGGATGCCCTGGAACGACTCGTGGATCAGCTCGGCGGGGGTGAACGCCTCGTCGGGCGCATAGCCCCAGAGCTCCGTCCGCACTCGTTCGTGCATCCGCTCGGCGAACGCCTCGGCCAAGCGGTCGGCGAGCGCCTTGAGCAGGATCGAGGAGTAGTCGTCGTTGTCGGCTTCGAAGCGCTCGGCAATCTCGATCTCCTCCGGCCCGGCCGTGACGACGAACCCACCGATCCAGTCGTCGACCCCGGACTCGACGGGCGCGACGTAGTCGGACAGGCTGAGGTTGGCGCGTCCGTCGGTCTTCGTGGCCTGCTGGCGGATGCCGTACACGCGGGCGCGCTCGGTGGTCCGGGTCTCGTCGGTGTACACCACGATGTCGTCGCCGACGGCGTGGGCGGGCCAGAAGCCGACGACCGCCTTCGGACGGAACCAGTGGTCGGCGACGATCTTGTCGAGCATCGCCAAGGCATCGTCGTAGAGCGGACGGGCGGCATCGGCGAACTCGGGGTCGGTGAGCACCTCGGGGAACTTGCTGCGAATGCCCCAGGTGCGAAAGAACGGTGTCCAGTCGATGTAGGGCACGAGTTCGGCAACGTCGTAGTCGTCGAACACGCGGGTGCCGACGAACGTCGGCTCGGTCACGGTGCTGTCGTCGAAGGTGGCGGCGAGGTGGTTGGCGCGCGCCACGTCGATCGACACACGGTCACGCTCCACCGTTGCTCGCGCATGCGACTCGACGACGCGTTCGTAGTCGGTTCGCAACGTCTCGAGGAAGCCCTCGCGCTGCGTGCTCGACAGGAGGCTGGAGATCACTCCCGACGCCCGGCTGGCATCGCCGACGTGCACGACCGGGCCGTGGTAGGCGGGGTCGATCCGCAGGCTGGTGTGCAGTCGGCTGGTGGTTGCGCCACCGATCAGCAGCGGCACCGTGAAACCGGTTCGCTCCATCTCGGCGGCGACGCGCACCATCTCGTCGAGCGACGGGGTGATGAGGCCGGACAGGCCGATGATGTCGACGTTGCGCTCGCGGGCCGTCTCCAGGATGGTCTGGGCGGGCACCATCACGCCGAGGTCGATGACCTCGTAGTTGGAGCAGCCGAGCACGACGCCGACGATGTTCTTGCCGATGTCGTGCACGTCGCCCTTCACGGTCGCGAGCAGCACGGTGCCCGCCTTCGAGGCGGCACCGTCCTCACCCTCGGCTTCGATGAAGGGCGTGAGGTAGGCGACGGCCTGCTTCATCACGCGGGCCGACTTCACCACCTGCGGGAGAAACATCTTGCCGGCGCCGAACAGGTCGCCCACGGTGTTCATCCCGCTCATCAGCGGGCCTTCGATCACGTCGACCGCGCGGCTCGACGCGGCACGGGCCTCCTCGACGTCGTCTTCGATGAACACGGTGATGCCGTTGACGAGGGCGTGGTCGATGCGGCGCGCCACGTCCCACGAGCGCCACTCCTGGGCGGCGGGGTCGGCGGCCTGCTCGCCTGTTCCGGCGAAGCGCGTGGCCGCCTCGAGGAGGCGTTCGGTGGCGTCGTCACGGCGAGCGAGCACGACGTCCTCACACAGCTCGCGCAGCTCAGGGTCGATCTGGTCGTACACGGCGAGCTGACCGGCGTTGACGATTCCCAGACGCATCCCGGCCTCGACGGCGCGCAGCAGGAACACCGAGTGCATCGCTTCGCGGACGGGTTCGTTGCCGCGGAACGAGAACGACAGGTTCGAGACGCCGCCGGAGATGTTGACGTACGGCAGCTCGTCGGTGATTGCCTTGGTCGCCTCGATGAAGTCGAGTCCGTAGCGGTTGTGCTCCTCGATGCCGGTGGCGATGGCGAAGATGTTGGGGTCGATGATGATGTCGTCGGGTGGGAAGCCGACCTCGTCGACGAGGAGGTGGTACGCGCGGCGGGCGATCGAGACCTTGCGCTCGACGGTGTCGGCCTGGCCGACCTCGTCGAAGGCCATCACGATCACTGCGGCGCCGTAGTCGAGGCAGGTGCGGGCCTGGGCGAGGAACGCCTCCTCGCCCTCCTTCATGGAGATCGAGTTGACGATCGGCTTGCCCTGCACGCATTGGAGGCCGGCTTCGATCACCTCGAACTTCGACGAGTCGATCATGATCGGCACGCGGGCGATGTCGGGCTCGGACGCGATCAGGTTGAGGAACGTGGTCATCGCCTGCACACCGTCGATGAGCCCGTCGTCCATGTTGACGTCGATGATCTGGGCGCCGCTCTCGACCTGCTGGAGCGCGACGACGAGCGCTTCGCCGTACTCGTTGTCCTTGATCAGCCGACGGAACTTGGCCGAGCCGGTGATGTTGGTGCGCTCGCCGACGTTGACGAACGGGATGTCGTCGGTGAGGGCAAACGGTTCGAGCCCCGAGAGTTCGAGGCGAGGCGTGCGTGTCGGTACGACGCGCGACGTCTTGCCCTCGACGGCTCGGGCGATCGCTTCGATGTGGGCCGGCGTCGTGCCACAACAGCCGCCGACGACGTTGAGCAGTCCGGCCTCGGCGAACTCGCCGACGAACGCTGCGGTTTCGGCGGGCGTCTCGTTGTACCCACCGAGCTCGTTGGGCAGCCCGGCATTCGGATAGGCGCAGATCAGCGTGTCGGCCACCCTCGACAATTCCTGGAGGTGCGGCCGCATCTCGTCCGCGCCGAGCGCACAGTTGAGGCCCACGGTGAGGGGCTGGGCGTGGCGGATCGACTGCCAGAACGCGGCGGGCGTCTGGCCCGACAGTGTGCGACCCGAGCGGTCGGTGATCGTCCCCGAGATCATCACGGGCAGTCGCGTCCCGTGGGCGGCCATCGCGCGGCGGCCGGCCACGATCGCCGCCTTCGCGTTGAGCGTGTCGAAGATCGTCTCGATCAGGATGGCGTCCACGCCGCCGCGCAACAATGCCTCGATCTGCTCCTGGTAGGCATCGGCGAGTCCGGTGAACGTGATGGCCCGGTAGCCCGGATCCTCGACCTTCGGCGACAGCGACAGCGTCATGTTGGTCGGGCCGACCGCGCCGGCGACGAAGCGACGTCGACCGTCGAGGCCCTGGGCCTCCTCGGCGGCTTCGCGAGCGAGACGCGCGGCGACCTCGTTGAGCTCGACGACCTGGTCCACGGTGCCGTAGTCGCCCTGCGACACGCGGTTCGCGGAGAAGGTGTTCGTCTCCACGATGTCGGCGCCGGCGAGGAGGTAGCGCAGATGGATGGCCCGCATCGCGTCGGGTTGCGTGAGCGTGAGCAACTCGTTGTTGCCGGCGAGATCGCAGCCGTGGTCGCAGAAGCGATCCCCTCGGAACGCATCGTCGGACAACCCGAGCGTCTGGATCTCGGTGCCCATCGCGCCGTCGAGCACGACGATGCGCTCGCGCGCGAGTTGGGCGATGGGGTGATCGTGGAACGGGTGGCCGGCGGTGGTGTTCATGTCGGGGCGACTTCTTTCCTCATGCGATTTTTCTTGCTCATGCGATTTTCTTGATGGTGCGGCGGTTGCCTGCGAGCCAGACGGTGACGGTGAGTCCGTCGTCGCCGGCGGGAGGGTCGACGTCGACGATGGTCGAGCAGTCGAACCCGACCTGGTCGAACCAGTCGCGGAGTTGATCGTGGGTGAACCCGAGGCGCCGGTGGGCGGCGGCCCGGAGAAAGTCATGGCGGTGTGGGGCGAAGTCGACCACGAGCAGACGTCCGTTCGGCGCGACGAGCCGGCCTGCTTCGACGAGCGCCCGGGCGGGGTCGTCGAGGTAGTGGAGCACCTGGTGGATGACGACGAGATCGAACGACGCGCGCTCCAACGGCGGGCTGTGCACATCGCCCTGGCGGAGCTCCCAGCCCTGCACGCCGAGGCGTTCGAGGTTGGCGCGCGCGACCGACAGCATCGAGTGGCTGGCGTCGAGGCCGACGGCGCCGTCGGCGCGGTCGGCGAGGAGTTGCAACATCCGGCCGGTACCCGTCCCGACGTCGAGCACCCGACCGAGCGGGCGATCGCCGATCACGTCGAGGATCACGCCCTCGACCGTGGCCGCGGCGGCATGCAACGATCGTTCCTCGTCCCAGATCGGGGCAATCTGCTCGAAGTACTCGCTGGCCGCGGCGGCTCTGCGGCCACGCACGATGTCGAGCCGTTCGAGGTCGGTGGCGATCACGGGATCGGTTGCATCGACGATGGCGAGCGCCGAGGTGAGGAGCGCGGAGTGTCCACCCGCGTCGACGATCCGGAAGAACGCCCAGGTGCCTTCGCGATGCTTGGTGACCAGGCCGGCGTCGACGAGGAGACGGAGGTGGCGCGACACGCGCGGTTGTGACTGTCCGAGGATCTCGGTGAGATCGGTGACGGTGAGTTCGCCGTGGCGCAGCAGGGCCAGCATGCGCAGCCGGGTCTCCTCGGCGATCGCCCGCAGCGCGTCGAGCGCCGGCTCCATCAACATCCCGGGAGTATATAAAGACATGTGCATGTCTCCAAGGACGAATACCTCCTCACCTCCGAAAAGTGCCTCCCAGTGCGCGCTGAGCGCGCACTGGGAGGCATTTTTCGGAGGTGAGGTACCGTGGCGCGCATGACAGCGGTGTTCCATCTGGGGTTGACGGCCGACATGTTGCAGGGGGCCACGGTGGCGCTGGTACCGGGCGACCCCGGCCGGGTCGAGCGCATCGCCGCCACGATGGACCGACACGAATTCCTCGCTTCGCACCGTGAGTTCACGTCGTGGCTCGGCTGGCTGGGCGACACGCCGGTGGTGGTGTGCTCGTCGGGCATCGGCGGGCCGTCGACGGCGATCGCGGTCGAGGAGCTCGCTCAGCTCGGGGTCCGCACCTTCCTGCGTGTCGGCACGACCGGAGGAATCCAAGCGCATCTGCAGCCCGGTGACGTCATCATCACCACAGGCGCTGTTCGCCTCGACGGAACGAGCCTGCACTTCGCCCCGATGGAGTTCCCCGCCGTGGCCGATTTCGCCTGCACGACGGCACTCGTCGAGGCCGCAGTATCGCTCGGTATCGAACCCCACGTCGGAATCACGGCATCGTCCGACACCTTCTACCCGGGCCAGGAGCGCTACGACACGTACTCCGGGCGCGTCACGCGCCGGTTCCGCGGAAGCCTCGAGGAGTGGCAGTCGATGGGCGTCCTCAACTACGAGATGGAGTCCGCCGCGCTGTTCACGATGTGCGCGAGCCAGGGTCTGCGCGCCGGCTGCGTGGCGGGCGTCCTCGTCAACCGGACGCAGCAGGAGACACCCGACGAGCAGACCGCGAGGCGGATCGAATCGACGACGGTCGCCGTCGCCGTCGAAGCCGCCCGTCGCCTCATCTGACCGTTCCAGCGTGCCGGGCCCGTGCAGGTGGCTAACGTTGCCCCGTGGGAGGGAATCGAGCCGAACGCACGGCTGGCGCGCGTGTGGTGCGGGCGGGCGCGTTCATCGGTCTCATCGCCCTGTCCGCCGTGTCGGTCGGATGCGGCGACAGCGACCCCTCACCGACGGGTGAAGTCGACCAGTCCGGCGCCTACACCGCGATCGTCGAGTGGCAGGCCGGCGAACAGGAACCGGTTCTGAACGACGACGGCACCGTGAAGCTCCCGATCATCTACGTCGTCGCTGCCAACGGCGAGACGATCGACGTCGGCGTCCAGGCGAGTGTCGCGGCGGCGACCGTCGACGTCGCCGACGTACGGTTCGCGGACGAATCGAGCGAGGCCTTCAACGACGGCCTCGACGGCACACCGGTGATCGACGACGGCGTCATGCTCCTCGTCGGAGCGATACCCGAACCCGCTCCCACGATCGACGTCGATCTCCTGCGTTATCTCAGCGCCGACACCTCCTCGGCGTTCGCCCTGAAGATCACGGCCGATGACACAGGCGCGACGTCGAGCGGCATCGGGACCGCGACGGTCACCTCGGCGACGCAGCTCTGATCATCTCCTCGGCCAGTTGCAGCGCTCGCTCGACGTCGCTGTCGCCGACGCCGTGGTCGACGTCGATCGCACCGCGACGGAGCTCATCGAGTTCACGACGTTGGCCCGACCCGACCGCCGTGCCGACCACGCTCTGAGCGAGGTCGACCGCAGCCGACGCGTCGACGATCGCCACACGCAACGACCCCGACTCCCACGCCTGATGTGCCATGGCGAGACGCATGTGCGCGCCGCCGAAGTGATCCTCCGGTGGCCCCTCGAACCGATGTGCCTCGCGCACGCCGCGCACGAAGATCACCGAGCGCGGGGACGTAGATGGCGGTGAGCACCGTCATGCTCACCTCGACCGGGAACGCGATCGGCGTCGCGAGGATGCCGCCGAACACCCAGGCGAGCTGGAACCACGTCTCGTACCGCGCGCCCGCTCGGCCGAGCAACGCTTCGGGGGCGCGGCGTTGGAGGAGCCCGTCGAATGCGTTGCGACCGAGCGTGGTCGACAACCCGACGAGTGTGGAGATCACCATGAGGAGCGGAACCGACGCGCCGAGGATGCCGACCGCGGTGAACGCTGCCGGCAACGCGATCGCCAGGCCGATCAGTTGCTCCTCCGTGAACCACCTCCGCGTGACGGTCGCCGCCGTGTGCCCCAGGAACGCACCAAGGCCGTAGCACGCGGCGGCGAGGCCGTAGATGTACGTGGGTTCACTCGAGCGACGCAGTGTGAACGCGAGCGTGAAGATGAAGAAGCCGACCGCAGCGCGGATCGCCAGCATGCCGATCGACGACACGACCACCGTGGGGAGATGGGTCTCCGCATATTCGACGTCGTCGGGCGTGCCGGGAGCAGGGGTGCGAGGCCGGGCCCAGAGCACCGCGCCGCCGGCGAGGGCGAAGAGCACCGCTGCGCCGCGCAGCGACCACTCGGCGCCGGCGGAGGCGAACACCGCTGCGGCTGCGACGACCCCGACGGCCGCGGTGATGCTCGAGAAGCGGGCGAGTCGAGCATTCGTGGCAACGAATTCCTCGGGATCGTCGACGAGGGTCTGCACGAGGGTCTGCTTGACGATGCCCGACGCCTTGCTGGCGATCAGCAGGCACAACACGATCGGGTAGAACGCCACTTGGAGCAACGTGACGGCGAGCAGGAGACAGAACACGCTGCGGGCGACGAAGAACGACGAGGCCACGTAGCGCTGCGAGCGCCGGAAGCGATCGACGGCGGGCCCGACGAGTGGCGAGAGCACGGCGAGCGGCGCCATCGTGATGAGGAGATACAGCAGCACCTGCTCACGTGAGGCATTCGGGCTGACGTTGAAGAACAGCGACCCAGCGAGGCTGACCGACACGAACGCATCGCCTGCCGCGGCGAACGCCTGCGCCGTCGCGAGCGGGACGACCGCACCGCGTCCGATCACCACCTGGCGCACACGACGATGCAGTGGCACGTGTTCGTCGACCAATGTCGTGGTCCCCTCGGTCGCGCCGCCGGTCGGCATCGCCACCATCTTGGTGCATCGGCCCGTCGGAACGGTGATGGACCTCACGATGTGCGAAAGTTGCGCCTCATGGGCGCCGGGACATTTCCATCAGATCTCGACATCGCGCGGCAGGCGACGCTGCGGCCGCTGACCGAGATCGCGACCGACGCGGGGATCCCGCTCGATTGCCTCGAGCCGTACGGGACGGGCGCGGCCAAGATCGATCTGCGGGCAGTGGATCTCATGGCCGACCGGCCGCGGGCGAAGTACGTCGTCGTGTCGGCGATCACCCCGACCCCGTTCGGCGAGGGCAAGACCACCGTCGCCGTCGGGTTGAGCCAGGGGTTCAAACACATCGGCCGCTCGGCGGCGCTCGCGATCCGTCAGCCGTCGATGGGTCCGACGTTCGGCATCAAGGGCGGAGCCGCCGGCGGCGGGTACAGCCAGGTGGTGCCGATGGAGTTGCTCAACCTGCACCTGACCGGTGACGTCCACGCCGTCACCTCCGCCACGAACATGTGCGCCGCCGCGGTCGACGCACACGTGTTCCACGGCAATGCACGCGGACTCGATCCGCATCAGATCACCTGGCGGCGTTCGCTCGACATCAACGACCGCTCGCTGCGCAACATCGTGTCGGGGCTCGGCACCCGTCTCGACGGGATCCCGCGCGAAACCGGCTTCGACATCACAGCAGCATCCGAAGTGATGGCCACGCTCGCGCTCTGCACCGACCTGCAGGATCTGCGGCGGCGACTGGGGCGCATCGTCGTCGGCTACACGAAGTCAGGCGATCCCGTCACGGCCGACGACATCGAGGTCGCCGGCGCGATGGCGGTGATCCTGCGCGAGGCGATCAAGCCGAACCTCATGCAGACCCTCGAGAACACGCCGGTCCTCGTCCATGCCGGGCCGTTCGGCAACATCGCGACCGGCAACTCCTCGATCGTCGCGGACCTCATCGGGATCCACATGGGTGACTACCTCATCACCGAGGCCGGATTCGGCGCCGACATGGGCGCCGAACGCTTCTTCAACATCAAGTGTCGTGTGTCGGGCCTCGCTCCCGACGCCGCCGTGCTCGTGGCGACCGTGCGCGGACTGAAAGCTCACAGCGGCAACCACACGATCGTTGCGGGCCGTCCACTGCCCGACGCGCTGCTGCAGGAGAACCCCGACGAGGTGCACGAAGGCGGCGCCAACCTGCGCAAGCAACTGGAGAACATGCGGATCCACGGCTGCACCCCGGTGGTGGCGATCAACGTGTTCCCCGACGATCATCCTGCCGACATCCGCGCGATCGAGGAGATCGCCGCCGAGTTCGGCGCCCGCTCGGCGGTGTCGACACATTTCACCGACGGCGGCAACGGCGCCAAGGCCCTCGCCGAAGTCGTCGCCGACGCGGCGGAAGAGCCGAGCGAGTTCGCCGTGCTCTATCCCGACGAGATGCCGCTGCGCGACAAGATCCACACCGTGGCGACGAAGGTGTACGGCGCCGACGGGGTCGACTACACGCCGCTGGCCTCACGCCAGATCGACAACTTCGAACGCAACGGGTTCGGGAATCTGCCGGTCTGCATCGCCAAGACCCACCTGTCGATCTCGGCCGATCCGTCGATGCACGGCGCTCCGACCGGGTGGACCCTGCCGGTTCGCGAAGTTCGTGCCTCTGTCGGCGCCGGCTTCGTCTATCCGATCTGCGGCGCGATGAGCACGATGCCCGGACTCGGCGCGTCGCCGGCGCTGCAGCGCATCGACATCGATGCCGACGGCAACATCGTCGGCCTCAGCTGAACCGGACGCGTGTGTCACCGATCGATGCGTTGCGCGCGATCCACGAGGAGTTGTGGGATCCCGACCGCGGGATGGATCGGTTCGCGCCGGGCGTCGTGCCGGGCGTCGACATCTCACGGTTCGACCTGCACGCAGTCCGTGAGACGGCGCTCGGAGCATTCCTCGACCTCGAGGACGGCAACGTCGACCGCGCGATCACCGCGATCCGCAACGTGCTGGCGCTGCAGTACCCCGCCTCCGACTGGCCGTGGAGCGGCACCTTCCCCGTCACGGCCGAGCAGCACGATCCGCCTGGTGCGGATGCCGTCGAGTGGGTGCACTACGACCCCAACTGGCGCCAGTTCCTCGGCTGCATCCTCGCGCTGACCGACATCCACCACCGCGCGTCCCTGCCCGACGACGTCTCGAGCGGCATCGCCGCCGCGTTGCTGCGGTGCGTGCACGGCGAACCCGACACGCGCATCGCTCCGTGGTACACGAATCCGAATCTGATGCACGCGTGGCTGCTCGGACACGTCGGCCAGGAGACCGGCGACCACGCACTGATCGCGGCCGGCGAGCAGCGAGCCGGTCGGATCACCGAGCGGTTCGAGCGTCACGGCGACATCGACGAGTACAACTCCCCCACCTACGACGGCATCGACCTGTTCGCGCTGGCGCTCTGGGTCAGCCACCCGCCCACGCGGCAGTTCGCGACATCGGGTGCGGCGATCATCGACGCGCTCGGCGCCCGGATCAGCACCCTGTACCACCCGATGTTCGGCACCACGTGCGGACCGTACATCCGGGCATACGGCATCGAGCCACGGCGCTACGTGTCACTCACCGGGCTCATCGCGTTCCTCGCCGGCGAACCGGCCGACGTCGTGATGCCGTCGTCGATCGATCCCGACACCGTCCACGTCCACGATCTCTACTTCCTCATGGTGCTCGGCGCGCTCGCGCCCACGATCACCGCCTCACTCGATCTCAGACCCGTGACGGCGCCGCGTCACCACACCCAGCACTTCACCGGCTCGACGGCACAGAGCCTGCTGCGCGACGACCTCGCCGTCGGTTGGGAGCACGGCCGGCGCCATGAGGCCTCACTCGACCAGTACGTCCCGTTCAGCGCCCACTTCCACCTCGACGGCGAGCCGACGTCGATCGGGATCATGGTGCCGCCCGAGACGGCATGGGTCGATGTCCGCCAGACGGGCGCGCTCGCCTTCGAGGTGAGCGCGTCAGGGCGAGCGGACCGCGTCGGCCTCCGCGTCGTCGTCGGCTCGCCGCCAAACGTGGCCTCCGATCGGATCGTCGTCGGACGATGCGCCATCGCGTTCGAGTTCCCCGCCGACGACGTCATCGAGACCGTCACGGCCATGGGATCGGAGATCCACGCGCAGTGGGCAAGCGGTGAGATCACGGGACGGATCCACATCGCCGGCTCGTGACGCCGGGTGTCAGCCCAGCGAGGAACCCAGCACGATCTCGACGCGCGTGCCACCGGACGGACCCGCGCCGACCAGCACACGACCAGCGTGAGCGCGTGCCACCCGATCCGCGACTGCCAGCCCGAGTCCACTGCCGGGCGTGCTCGTCGAGCCACGTTCGAAGGGTGACAGCACGCGATCTCGATCGGCCGCAGCCACCCCCGGGCCGTCGTCGTCGACCGTGACCACCGGGGCTCCTCCGGCACCCACTGCGACTCGCACTCGCACATGGCCGGGCGAACCGTCGGTGGGGCGGCCGTGGGTCAGCGCGTTGCGCACCACGTTGTCGAGCGCCAGTCTCACCCCGTCCGGCCAGATCGCATACGTCTCGGAACCAGCTGGATCGACGACGAGTTCCACGGCGACGTCCGGTCGACTCGTCACCTCGTCGGCCAGATCGCCGAGCGCGCCGAGATCCGTCGGTTCGAACCATTCGGGCCGAGCCAGATCGGCCTGCGACAGCGCCTGGACAGCCGCGAGAGAGGAGGCCATGCGCGCCAACTCCGATCGGGCCAGCGCAACAGGGCCGGCATCCGGATCGCGCAGGAGGGCCACGTCCAGGTTGGTCATCGCGCTCTGCAGAGGCGTTCGCAGCTCGTGCGTCGCCGACGCGGCGAAGTGACGGGCCGCAGCGAGCGCATCCTCGCGGCGCTCGATCGCTTCGCCGACTTCGGCGAGTCTGCCGTTCAATGCGGCCGCGACATCGTCGACTTCCGGCGTGCCATAGCGCTCCGCCACCCCAAGAGTTCCGGCCTCGCCCGAACCGATCCCGGCCGCATCATGCCGCAACAGGGTGAGCGGACGCGCCGCGCGCCGACCCATGAGCCACCCGAGCAACCCGGCACCCGACGCGGCGAGCAAGCCGGCGACGATCACCCGGCGCCGAACGTCACGGATGCGTTGCTGCACCGGCCCGAGCGGGTCGGCGAACTCGACGACCGCGGCATCGCCGAGGTCGGGGATGTCATCGACGGGGACGGCCAACAATCGCCAGCTCTCGTCGCCGACGACGACCGTTCGGAATCCCGGCTCGCCCACCGGCGGGAGCTCGTCCGGCGGTTGTCGGCCGACCTCGACGGTGCGCTCGGCTGCGGTACCGGCTCCGGTGAGCACCCTCGCCGAATCGATCACGCCGTTCAGTTCCGACACCGAGATGCGATCACCGACCGCAACCAGGACGGCCGCCGACGATGCAGCACGACCGCTGAGATTCTCGTCGACCCGGTCGCGCAGCACCTCCTCGAACCGATTCGTGACCACGTTGGCCAGCAGCAGCACGGCGAAGGCCGACGCGCCGAGCGCCGCGAGCCCGGTTCGGGTCGCGAGCTTCATCGCACCTCGAACACGAAGCCGACGCCACGGACCGTTGCGATCAGCGGCGGGAGACCGGCGGCCGAGAGTTTGCGACGCAGGTATCCCACGAACACGTCGACCACGTTGGTGTCGACCTCGAAGTCGTATCCCCACACCAGTTCGAGGAGTCGGAGGCGTGACAGCACGACGCCCGGATTCGTCGCCAACGCGAGCAGCAGGTCGAACTCGCGACGGGTGAGATCGAGCACCTCGTCGCCGACGAGTGCCCGGCGCCCATCGGCGTCGACGCGAAGATCGCCGAGGCGGAGCACGGCGGTGGTCGTCGGACGAAGGAGTGATCGCCGGATCAAGGCCCCCAGTCGAGCGGTCAGTTCCGAGAGGTCGAACGGTTTGACGAGATAGTCGTCGGCGCCCGCTTGGAGTCCGGCCACACGATCGCCGACCTGATCTCGAGCCGACAGCATCAGGATCGGAACGTCGATCTCCTGGCGGCGCAGGTGCACACAGACGTCGATTCCCGACATGGCGGGCAGTCCGACGTCGAGCACCACGACGTCGAAGAGCGAGCGAGTGACGGCCTGCACGGCCGACTCCCCGTCGGCCGCGACGCTCACGTCGAACCCGTGCATCGTGAGGCCCGAACGAACCGCCTCGCGGACCGCATCGTCGTCCTCCACGACCAGGACGCGATCGGAGTGTCTCGTCGACTCGCTCACCGGACCTGAGTCAACCAGGCCGGCGGGCGACGCCCGGCGATACCGGGTCGTCCACGTCAGTCGGCACCGAAGCTCTCGTCGAGGTCGCCGAGGATCGCGTCGATGTCATCGAGCTCCGCCTCGAGTGCAGCCAACTGAACACTGCTCATGGTCGGCGAGGCAGTGGCCGGCACGTCGTTCGGCGATGACGTGGTCGGCGCGAGCGCAGTGGTCGGCACAGGAGGGGCCGTTGGTGCCGGCGTGGATGCCGGCGCCGAGGTGGGTGGCGCCGACGGAACCGCCGACACGGCGATCGGAGGTGGCTCCGTCGAGGGGGTCGCAGGGCCCGCATCCGAGCCGGCGCAACCGGTCACCGCGGTGGCGACGACCAGCGCGGCGATCAGTTGCCCGGTCAGTCGCGCCCGGCGCACAGTGCCGAGAATTCGACGAGATTGGCCTTGCGGAGCTCGAGCACACCGAGCGTCGCCGAGCGGACGGCCTTGCGGTTGGTGAGCGCAGTCGCGCGATCCGCCCGTCCCGCGTCGGTGGCCGCCTGGATCCTGGCGTCGAGCCAGAGGAGCGAGCCACGCACGTCGGCCGCACCGTTGATGCGCTCGATGGCCTGGTCGATTCGCGTCTGTGCGTTCGGGATCCTGGCGCAGGCACGCTCGATTCTCGGTCGGTTCGCGTCGACCGAAGCGCTGTCCTGCGCGTGGACCCCGGTCGCCCCGAGGGTCAGCACAGCGGTGCCGGCAACGAGAGTCGCACACAGTGTCTTCTTGAGGGTTGAGGTGATGTTCATGTTGTTCCGCCTTGTCGTTGAGTGGTTGTCAGCATCATGACGGCCGACTCTGTGAGAACTCTGAGAGCGGTCAGCGGCGCAGCCGGGCACGCGACGCCCGCAGTGGACGCGACGTGAGCCGGATCGCGAAGTCGGTGGCTCGCGCCGGCATCGGAACGAACGGACCCTGACGGCTGGTCGGCAGGGCATCTTCGGCGACCAGGCGGTAGGCGACGTACAACGCGATCGCCCCGTGGGTGCCGACGAGGCACCAGAAGAACGACGTCTCGCCGAGCGCCGCCATGATCGAGCCGGCGACGACGGGCCCGGCCACAGCGCCGATGCCGTTGACCCGAAGCGATGCTCCGCTCGCACCCATCGCCGTTCCCGGTGCTGACCGATCGAGGGTGTGCGACAGCAGCAGCGAGTAGAGCGGGAAGGTCAGGCCGCCGAGCACGAACATCATCGGCAACACCACCAGGTTGCCCTCTGGTGTGAGGGCGAGCGTGGCACACAACGACGCCGCACACACTGCAACGACGAAGATCACACCACGTCGGGGCACCCGATCGGACACCCAGCCCACGGGCCACTGGAACACGAGCGCCCCGATCGACGGGAGCGCCAGGAAGAGTGCCGTCTCGCCCGCGCTGAACCCGGCCCGGGTCGCGTACACCGCGCTCAGGCCGAACAGGATCCCGTGGGAGGCACCGGTGAACACCATCCCGACGAGGCCAGTCGGGGCGATCCCCGCAAGTTCGCGCAGGCGCACGCTGGGCGACAGACGCACGGGTGGCGCATCGGTCGTGGCGGCCAGCGCGATCGGCACGAACGACATCGACACGAGAATCGAAGCGACGATGAACAGCCCATCGCCGCTGGGGTCGCCGGCGGCGATCAGCAGTTGCCCGAGGCCGAGGCCGCCCATCGACACGATCATGTAGACCGCGAGCGTGCGACCTCGATTGCGCGGCGTCGACGCGTCGTTGAGCCACGACTCGACGATCACGTACAGCCCGGCCATGCAGAACCCGAACACGAGCCGCATCAGCGCCCACGTCGGCGCCGAGATCCACACGAACTGCAGCAGCACGACACACGAGGCGACCGATGCCAGGCTCGCGAACACCCTGATGTGGCCCACGCCGGACAGCCACCGCACGACGAGGATCGGGCCGACCAGGAACCCTGCGAAATAGCACGCCATCACCATGCCGCTGGTGCGAACGCCGAATCCCTCGTCGACCATCCGCACCCCGATCACGGCGAGGTTCAACCCGTTGCCGATCATCAGCAGCGCGAAGCCCACGAACAGTGTCCACAACGCCATCCCGCCGCGGACGGTCGGGTGCTCGTGCGTGTGTTCCGCAGCTGGGAGGGGATCGGTCACGGACACGCGGCCCGCACGCTAGCGACGCTCAGCCGCGTCCGCGGAGCCGGTCGAGCTGGCGCCGATCACGCTTCGTCGGACGGCCCGCACCGCGATCTCGTTGGAAGTTCGCGCCGGACTCGTCGCGCGTGGGCGGAGGCGGGCTGTGGTCGACGAAACAGTCGACTGCGACGCTCGCGCCGACACGCTTGACGATGAGCACGCGCACCTCGAGGACCCGTTCGCGATCATGCAGGAATGCCTCGACACGGTCACCGACCTTCACCGGTGACGCCGGCTTGGCGGTCTTGCCGTCCACCTTCACGTGCCCACCCCTGCACGCGGCAGCAGCCTCACTGCGGGTCTTGGTCATCCGCACCGACCACAACCACTGATCCACACGAGCCGATTCGATCCCCCAACCCTCCCACAAACCCCTCCCCCACCAGTTCCCCACCACTTCCGAAATTCTCCTGGCAGTGCGCGCTCGAGCGCGCACGCACAGGAGAATTTCGGAGGTGGTGGGGGGAGGTTCGGGGGGTCAGGCGGGGAGTTGTTGGGTGATGCAGTGGATGCCGCCACCGCCGGCGGCGAGAATGGCACCGACGTCGAGGGCCACGGCCTCCCGCCCCGGGTACTGCTCGGCGATCATCGCGACCATGTCGTCGTCGGCCTCGTGACCGCACGTCGGCACGAGGACGAAGCCGTTGCCGAGGTAGTAGTTGAGATACGGCACGACCACACGCTCGGGGCCATCCCCGCGGTCGATTTCGGCGAACGGGAGGATCGGCACCGTGACGACCTCGAGCGCCCGACCGCGGGCGTCGATGGCTCCGAGTGCCACGCGTCGATCGACATCGAGGCGCAGCCAGTCGGCCTCGTCCGGGTCGTCGCATCCCTGCAGGACGAGGCGTCCCGGCGCAGCGAATGCGGCGATGTTGTCGACGTGGCCGTCGGTGTCGTCATCGAGTGCCAACCCGTGTGGCAACCAGATCGTGCGCTCGGCCCCGAGTTCGGCCCTGAGCGTCGCTTCGATCTCGGTCTGTGTCATCGTCGGATTGCGGTTCGGGTGCATCAGACATTGCGTCGTGGTGACGAGCGTGCCGTCGCCGTCGCCGGTGATCGATCCACCCTCGAACACCATGTCGATCGAGCGCACCGGGTCGCCACGGCCGTCGGCGAATCGCCGGGCGGCAGCCGCATCGTCGTCGTAGGGCAGGAACTTGTCGCCCCACGAGTTGAACTTCCAGTCGGTCGCGACCGTGCGACCGTCGTCGTCGGTCACGTAGATCGGTCCGCTGTCACGGAACCACGAGTCGTCGATCGGTAGTTCGACGACGTCGACGCCGGGACCGCATGCGGCCGCCGCCCGTTCGATCGTTCGAGGTGCAGCGAGCATCGTCACGGGCTCGAATCGAGCGATCGCATTGGCCACCTCGGCGTGCGCGGCCTCGGCGTCGGCGACGAGGCCTCCCCACATGTCGGCGCGTGCCGGCCAGCACATCGCGGTGCCGGCGTGCGGCTCCCATTCGGCCGGAAGGCGGATCACGACTGTCCGATCCCTCGCGTGCCGTCGAGCGTCACGATCGGGCCGTAGAGCTCGGGGCGGCGATCTCGGAACAATCCCCACGCGGCGCGCTGCGTCCGCAACTGCTCACGGTCGAACGACGCGACCAGCACCGCCTCGCCGTCGCGGCCGGCCTCGACGACCTTCGCCCCGGTGTTGTCGGCGATGAACGACGAACCGTAGAACGTGATCTCACACGTCCGGCCGACCTCGCGCCCGATGCGATTGGCTGCCACGACCGGCATCAGGTTCGCGCCGGCGTGACCCTGCATCACCCGCTGCCAGTGCCCACTCGAGTCCCAGGTCGGGTCCGGCGGCTCGCTGCCGATGGCGGTGGGGAACAGCAGTACCTCCGCACCGAGCAGCGCCATCGAACGCGCGCTCTCGGGGAACCACTGATCCCAGCAGATGCCCACGCCGATCGTGCCGTGCATCGTGTCCCAGACCCGAAAGCCGGTGTCACCCGGCGAGAAGTAGTACTTCTCGGTGTAGCCGGGGCCGTCGGGGATGTGGCTCTTGCGGTAGTGCCCGAGCACCGACCCGTCAGCGTCGACGATGACGACCGTGTTGAACAGCGCCTGGCCGGCGCGCTCGTAGATGCTCAGCGGGAGCACCACGCCGAGCTCGGCGGCGACGGCGGCGAAGTGCGCGATCGTCGGATGGCCGTCGAGCGGAACTGCCCGGTCGAGGTGCTCGGGCGACTGGTCCTTGCAGAAGTAGAGGCCCTCGAACAACTCGGGGATCAGGATGATCCTGGCGCCCTGCGAAGCGGCGTCACGCACGAGCCGCTCGGCTGTTGCGATGTTGGCGGCGATGTCGTCCGTCATCGCCATCTGCAGTGCGCCAACGCGGAGTTCGCTCATCGCCGCGACGCTACTTGCCGTCGTCGGTGAGCGCATCGGCGTCGCCCCACGCCCGCTCGATCGCCTCGAGTCGCTCGGCGGCATCGTCACGCCGAGCCGCCGCCACCTCGATCACGAACAGGTTGAGCAGAGCGAGGGTGCCCACGTGGCTGTCGAACGGCCCCGTCGACGCCGCCGCCACCACGAACGAACGGTCGGCCATCGATGCCAACGGCGACAGCACGTTGTCGGTGAGGGCGACGGTCCACGCGCCGCGATCGCGGGCCAACATCAACGCATCGATGAGCCAGCGCTCGTACCGTCGGAGATCGAGTACGACCACCGTCACATCGGGTCCGGCGAGCGCCAGCGTCCGCACGATGTCGATCTGGTTGCCATCGAGGAGCTGAACGCCGGGCCGGAGCTGTTCGAGGTCGCCGACGAACTGCAACGCCACGCCACGTGAGGCCACCCCGGACAGCACCAGGACCGGAGCGTGCTCGTCGGCGAGCCGGGTGACGACCGAGCGACCGTCGGCGAGGCGGATCGCGTCGAGCGTCACGCGCACGTTCGCCACCTCGACGTCCGCGTGTCGGGCTGCGAGCGTGTCGTCGCCGAGCCGCTGATCGCGTATCCGCTCCACCGCAGGGCGGAGTTGGCCGCTGACCTCGCCCTGCACGGCTGCTTGGAGTTGGGAGTACCCGTCGAAGCCGAGCTTCACGGCGAATCGGACCACGGTGGCGGTGCCGACCCTGGCCGCCTCGGCCACGTCGGCGACCGTGCCGAAGGCGACGAGCTGCGCGTCGGCGAGGATCGTCTCACCGATTCGTCGTTCCGACGGCGTGAGTGATGCGGCCCGCTCGCCCAGTCGCCGCTCGAAATCCATGCGCCGCCACGGTACCCCACCCAAATTCGGAGCAAGGATTGCGGTGAGCGCGATGTTCGCTCCGAATTTCGGGTTGAGGGTTTCGGGTTGGGTTGGGGTGGGGTGGGGTGGGTTGGTTGGGGTGGGGTGGGCAAACTGATCGACGATGTTCCATTGATGTGATAAGTTGGAACGATCGTTTCAGTCAGCTGATGTCAGCCGCCCGGACTCCAGGAGGTGCCCGCCATGAACCACGCCACCGACACCCTCGTCATTCCGGTCGTCGACGCCACGGACTGGAACGTGACCACGCCACCGGTCGGCGAACTCGGCGAGGACCTCGTCCACGCTGCGGCGCGAGGAGCTCGCAACCTGCCCGCACCGGTCGATGACGCACTGCTTCGCTTCGCCGTCTGCCCACCCAAGGCCGGCGCGATGCTGATCCGCAACGCACCGATCGGCGATCTGCCGCCCACCCCCGAGTCGCCCGAGGCACCGACCGACAAGGACCTCTCGACCGAACTCGTCCTCCTCACCATCGCTCGCCACCTGGGCCAGCCGGTCGGTTACGTGCCCGAACACGGCGGACGCATCGTGCAGAACATCGTGCCGACGCCGACCGACGCGGACCGCCAGACCTCGACGTCGTCGCGTTCGAACCTCATGTTCCACACCGAGACTGCGTTCCATCCGCATCGTCCTCGCTACCTGCTGCTGCTCTGCCTGCGAGGCGACCCCAGCGCACACACGACACTCGCCTCGGTGCACGACATCATGGACCACCTCCCCGACGAGGTCGTCGAGGTCATGTTCCAGCCCAGGTTCCGAACCGCCGTCGATGCGAGCTTCCTCGCCGGGAGGCCCAACGAACTCGGCGCGGCGCGGCCACTCGTCACCGGCACCCGCGCCGAACCGACGTTCATCTTCGACGCCGACCTCACCGTGGGGATCGACACCGGCGCGGAGGACGCGCTCGTCGCCGTCCGAGCCGCGATCGCCGATGTCGAGACCTCGGTGGTGCTCGAGCCGGGCGACCTGCTCGTGGTCGACAACAACGTTGCGGTGCACGGGCGTTCACCGTTCAACGCGCGCTTCGACGGCACCGACCGATGGTTGCAGCGTTCGTTCGTGGTCGCCGATCTCGCTCCGAGTGCCGCCGACCGAGACGGTCGAGTGATCACCACCGAGTTCGGCCTGCGCTGAGCGTCAGATCTCGACGAGCGTCCTCACCTCGAACACGCGGTCGGCGGGAAGCGAGAAGAACCTCGTAGCGCTCGCGGCACTGCGGTTCATCGCGACGAAGAGGTGTTCCCGCATCGGGTGCATCCCCGGCACCTTCGTGGAACTGACCGTCTCGCGACCGATGAAGTAGGTCGCCTGTCCGGGATCGAACGGCTGACCAGGAACCTCGAGCAACGCGAGCGCGGCCGGCACGTCGGGATCGTCGAGGAAGCCGTAGTGCAACTCGACCTGCTGGATGCCTGACCCCACCTTGCGAGTCACGATTCGCTCGCCGTCGGGCACTCGCGGTTGGTCATGCGTGTGCACCGAGACCATCAGGGTGAGCTGATGCATCACATGGTTGTGCTCGAGGTTCGCAATCATCGCGGGCGGCGCCTTCCCGACGTCCTTGAACATGAAGACGGCGACACCGGGCACGCGGGCGACATCGTCGACCGATGCCTCGTGCACCACCGCTTCGATCGGGCGCTCGCCGCGATGGATCCGGATGGCCACCAACTGGCGGCCCTTTCGCCACGTGGTCATCAAGATCACGAGGATCAGGCCCACGAGCAACGGGAACCAGCCGCCCGAGACGATCTTCACGATGTTCGCCGACAAGAACGCCACGTCGACCACGAAGAGCGGGGTGCACACCGCCAGGGTGCGCCCGAGCGACCAGTTCCACCGGTCACGGGCCACGCGGAAGAAGAGCAGCGTGGTGATGAGCATCGTCATCGTGACTGCGATGCCGTAGGCCGACGCCAGATTGCTCGACGTCCGGAACCCCAGCACGAGCCCCACACACCCGATCATCAGCAACCAGTTCACGGTGGGCACGTAGATCTGCCCGACATGGTGGGCCGACGTGTGCGTGATGCGCATGCGAGGCAGATAGTCGAGCTGCACCGCCTGCGCGGTCAGGGAGAAGGCCCCGGAGATGAGCGCCTGTGAGGCGATGACGGTCGCGCACGTGGCCAGCACGGCCAGTGGCAGGACCGCCCACGACGGCGCGAGTCGGTAGAACGGGCTCTCGACGGCTTCGGGGTCGGCCACCACGAGCGCAGCCTGTCCGAAGTAGTTGAGGACCAAGGCGGGCAGCACGAGGAGGTACCAGCTGAACTGGATCGGCCGCCGGCCGAAGTGTCCCATGTCGGCGTAGAGAGCCTCGCCGCCGGTGACGACGAGAAAGATCGAACCGAGTGCAACGAACGCCTTGGCCGGCTCGTTGACGAAGAACTCGAACGCGTACGACGGCGAGACCGCCCGGGCGACGCCGGGGTGCTGGAGGACCTGGTTGAGACCGAGGACACCGAGCGTCCCGAACCAGACGAGCATCACCGGCCCGAAGACCGACGAGATCCGCGCGGTGCCGTGTCGCTGGACTGCGAAGAGCCCGATCAGGATCACGATCGAGATCGGGATCACGAACCGCGAGAACGCCGTACTCGCCACCTCGAATCCTTCGACCGCGCTGAGCACCGAGATCGCCGGCGTGATCAGGCCGTCACCGTAGAGCAGAGCCGTGCCGAACACGCCGAGCGTGACCACCGCCGCGAGGGTTCCCCTGGCGTTGCCCGATTTCGGTGCCACGAGTGCGGTCAGGGCGAGGATGCCACCCTCGCCGTGGTTGTCGGCCCGCATCACCAACGCGAGGTACTTGACCGAGATGACGATGATCAGCGCCCAGAAGACCGTGGACGCCACGCCATAGGCGTTCTGCGTCGACACCGCGAGGTCGGCGCTGTCGAACGTTTCGCGCAGCGCATAGATCGGGCTCGTACCGATGTCGCCGTACACGATGCCAAGGGCGCCGAACGCGAGGCCAGCAGTGCCGACGCGAGCGGCTCGTGCTGTGTCGGTGGCGATCTGACTCATCCTCTCACTCTCCGCGCCACTCGGGGGAGCATCGCGCGTCGGTGAAGTGAATCAGACGTCGAGGAGCCTCGCGCGGACGATCTCGGTTTCGGTCGAGCTGAGCGGACGGTTGGTCTTGACGCGAACGGTGACGGTGCCGGTGCCGGCATCGACCTCGCGGTCGACCTCGGGCTCGTGGGTCTCGATGTCGCGCAGGAACACGACGCCGGTCAGGCCGACATCGTTCGAGGCGTCTGCGAGCCGCTCCACGGCCTCGGCTTCGTCGGCCGCCGCCCACTCCGCGATCGGCACCTCGAAGGCACTCACCGCCGGAAGCTGCGACAGGTTGGTGACCGATTCGACGGCATGGTGCCCGGCGTGCCACGTGGCGCCGTCGGGCGTGCGAAGACGCACCGACGCGCTCCCGATCAGATCGACGATGCCGCGCACCTCGTTGCCCCCGACGCGCAGCAGCACGTCGTCGCCGACCGCGTAACGATCTTCCAGCAGCGCACGAGTTCCAGCGAGAAAGTCCTTCACCAGATCCTGGCCACTGAGCGCCAGCGCGAGACCGATGAAGCCGGCGCTGGAGATGGCGAACGCCAGGTTGACGCCCATCAGTTCGAGTGCGCCGAACGCGGCGAACGTGAAGATCAACACCGTCATGAAACGACCGATCATCTTGGCGACCGAGTCGGCGCGCTGACGCTTGCGGGCGTCCGCCTGGCCGTCGTCGCCCAGGCGATCGAGCCGCACCCGCCACGAACCCTCGGCTCGTTGGGCACGGCGCACGGCGCGTCGTGTCAGCGTTCGCACGAGCGTCCGGGCGATCCACGACGCGACGATGGCGATCGGAAGCAGGAACAAGGCTTCGGAGGCGGAGGCGATCCAGGACAACATGGGGGTGGTGACTTCCTTCATCGGCGGTGACCGAATTGTTACATTTACGTTACGGACGCATGATGCCAGGGAACGCCGGCGAATGCACGGCGGTTCGCACATCGATCGGGGTGACATCCCTCACACGGCCGGCCACGAGTGGCGAATCGACCGAGTACCGTGCGCAGCGTGTCACCCCCTCGGCGCCCCGATCGCCCCGTACTCGGGTGGCGCGAGTGGGTGACGCTCACCGACTGGGAGGTCTCCCACCTCAAGGCCAAGGTCGACACCGGAGCACGCACCTCGTCGCTGCACGCCTTCGATCTCGAGTGGTTCCAGCAGGGCGATTCCCCGTGGGTCCGCTTCGAGATCCACCCGTGGCAACGCTCGACCTCCGACGCGATCGTCGCCGAAGCACCGGTGGTGTCGACACGCGACATCAAGAGTTCGTCCGGCGAGATCGACCACCGACCCGTGGTGCGTACGAGCCTCGCCATCGGGGGATGCACCATCGATGCCGAGATCACACTGACGCGCCGCGACGAGATGGGCTTCCGGATGCTCGTGGGACGTGAAGCGATCCGCAATCGGTTCCTCGTCGACCCTGGCGTGTCATATCTCGGCGGGCGCCCGCCGAGGGATGTGCGTCTGAAGAACCGGCGACGCACGTGACCCGGGCGCGACGCACTGCCTTTCGCATCGGTGAACTCGAGGTCGCAGCCGGGCGCTCGGCGACGGGTGAACTCCCGATCGCCCGCCTCGTCACCGGCACCCGCATCTCGCTGCCGCTGCAGGTGCTGCACGGTCGCACCGATGGTCCGACCGTGTGGCTCAGCGCCGCCGTGCACGGCGACGAGATCAACGGCGTGGAGATCATCCGCCGGGTGACGCGCAGCATCGATGCCCGCAAGATGTCGGGCACGGTCATCGCTGTGCCCATCGTCAACGTCCACGGGTTCCTCAACGGCGACCGCTACCTGCCCGACCGTCGCGACCTCAACCGGGCGTTCCCCGGCTCCGCGACCGGATCACTCGCGGCACGGATCGCCAACCTGTTCATGACCGAGATCGTCAGTCGGTGCGACGTCGGCATCGACCTCCACACAGGGTCCGATCACCGCACCAACCTTCCCCAGATTCGTGCCGATCTCGATGATCCGGACACCCGCAAGCTCGCCGAGGCGTTCGGGCCGCCGCTGATGCTGCATGCGAAGGTCCGAGACGGCTCGCTGCGCGGCGCGGCAACCGACAGCGGATCGACCGTGCTGCTCTACGAGGGCGGCGAGGCGATGCGCTTCGACGGCGAGGCGCTCTCGATCGGCGTGGCCGGCATCCGGCGCGTCCTGAACGAACTCGGCATGATCGCCGACGACGACGCCGACCCCCGGCCGGTTCCCGTCGAGAGCCGACGCAGCTCCTGGGTCCGTGCTCGACGAAGCGGGATCGTGTTGCTCGACTGCGAACTCGGCGAGGTCGTGCGGCGGAGCCAACTGCTCGGCGTCATCCACGATTCGGTCGGCAAACGCCTCGCCCAGGTGACGGCGTCGCACGCCGGCGTCGTCATCGGCCAGGTACAACAACCGCTCGTCAACCAGGGTGACGCCCTGATCCACATCGCCGAGGTCGCCACCGACGAGATCGCGCTGCTCGGTCGGTATGTCTCGACGGTCACCCCCACCAGCAGCCCCCACAGTCAGGAACATCGATGAGACTCGCCCTGTTGTCCCGCGCCCCCGCGCGTACAGCACCCAACGCCTGAAACTCGCCGCCATCGATCGTGGACACGACTGCAGGGTGCTCGACACGTTGCGCTTCGCCATCGACCTGTCGAGTTCGGAACCCGATCTCCAGTTCCGCGGCAAGCCGTTGTCGGACTACGACGCCATCGTGCCGCGCGTCGGCGCATCGATCACGTACTTCGGCTCCGCGGTGGTGCGCCAGTTCGAACAGATGGACGTGTACACGCCGATCACTGCGAACGGCATCACGAACTCGCGCGACAAACTGCGCGCGATCCAGATCCTCTCGCGCCACGACATCGGGATGCCGAAGACCGCGTTCGTCCGCAACCGCCAGGACGTGCTGCCAGCGATCGACCGCGTCGGTGGCGCACCGGTCGTGATCAAGTTGCTCGAAGGCACGCAGGGAATCGGCGTGATCCTGGCCCCCGACCGCAAGGTCGCCGAGGCCATCATCGAGACACTCCACAACACCAAGCAGAACGTCCTGATCCAGGAGTTCATCGCCGAGAGCAAGGGACGCGACATCCGCGGCACTCGTGGTCGGCGATCGGGTCGTGGCGTCGATGCGGCGGACAGCCCAGGGCGACGAGTTCCGGTCCAACGTGCATCGCGGCGGGACCGTCGAGGGCGTCTCGCTCGAACCCGCGTACGAGCGAACCGCCGTGCGAGCAGCTCAGATCATGGGGCTGCGGGTGGCGGGCGTCGACATGTTGGAGGGCAACGACGGGCCGCTGGTGATGGAGGTCAACTCGTCGCCCGGTCTCGAAGGAATCGAACGGGCCACCGGCCTCGACGTGGCGGGCGCAATCATCGACTACGTCGCCAACCAGGTCGCCTTCCCCGAGCTCGACGTGCGCCAACGGCTGACGGTCAGCACGGGATACGGCGTGGCCGAGCTCCTCGTTCGCGCCGACGGCGACTTCGTCGGCAAGTCGATCGGCGACGCAGGTCTACGCGACCGTGACATCACCGTGCTGACACTGCATCGCGACGCCGACGTGATCCCCAATCCACGCGAGTCACGGTTGCTGGAAGCCAACGATCGGCTGCTGTGTTTCGGGAACCTCGAGTCGATGCGCGAGATGATCCCGGCGCGTCGTCGTCGCCGCGCCCGCGTGCGCAAGCTCCCCGAGCATCCGCTCCCGGACGACGCCACCTGAGACGGCGCGGTACGGTGCGGCGGTGAGCGTCGAACCGGGCGAGATCGAGGCGGCCCGCACGGTGGTTGCGATCGGTGGCCAAGCACACCCCGGTGATCACCTCGCTGGCACTGTCGGAGGACATCGGCGGCACGGTCGTGCTCAAGGCCGAGAACCTGCAACGAACCGGATCGTTCAAGATCCGCGGAGCGATGAACAAGTTGGCGACGCTCGGCGCGGACGCCGGTCGTGGCGTCACGACGGGGAGTGCCGGCAACCACGCCCAGGCGTTGGCCTTCGCTGCCGAGCACTTCGGTGTGCCGTGCCGGATCTTCGTACCGATCGGCGCCCCGATCACCAAGATCGAGGCGTCGCGTCGACACGGCGCCGTGGTGACCGAGACCGGCGCCGACCTGAAGGCCGCCGTCGCCGCCGCAGAGGAGCACGCAGCAACGACCGGGATGGCGTTCTGCTCGCCGTTCGACGACCCCGCCGTCGTTGCGGGCCAGGGGACGCTCGGGCTGGAGTTGCTGGACGACCTCGACGACCTCGCCACCGTGATCGTGCCGCTCGGTGGAGGTGGCCTGATCAGCGGCGTGGCCATCGCGGTGAAGTCGGCACGACCGAACGTTCGGGTGATCGGGGTACAGGCGACGGTGTGCGCGCCCTATGCGGGCGGCGTGGCCGCCGAGGGTCCGGTGCTGACCCTCGCCGACGGCATCGCCGTCAAGTACCCCGGCCGGGTCACCGAACCGCTGGTGAAACGGTGGGTCGACGAGATCGTGACCGTCGACGAGGACTCGATCGCCGACGCGATGGTGCTGCTGATGGATCGGGCCAAGCTGTACGTCGAAGGGGCCGGCGCCGTGGGCGTTGCAGCGTTGCTGTCCGGGGTGGTGACTCCCGCCGAGGCCGGCACGACCTGTGTCGTGATCTCGGGGGGAAACGTCGACCTCGGTGTGGTGCCGAGCTTGATCCGGCGCCACGAGAACCAGGCGGGTCGCCGACTGTCGATCGCCGCTCGCATCGACGATCGGCCCGGCGGGCTCGCCACGTTGCTCTCGGTGTTCGCCGATGGTGGCGCCGATCTGATCGAGGTCGAACACATCCGCGAGGGCCTCGATCTCCACGTGCGCGAGACGGGCATCCACGCCACGTTCGAGGTGCGCGGGGTAGAGCATGCCCAACGACTTCTCGATTCGGCGCGGGCGGCCGGCTACCAGATCGTCGAGAGTGGGATCTGAACAGCTTGACTGGATCTTCTACCTACTGGTCGGTAGGCTGCTCCCCGTGAACGAGTCCGACCTGCTCCACGAACTCACACCGGTCGCCGAGAGCCTCCTCGAACGGCATCTCGCCACGTCCAAGGAGTGGTTCCCCCACGACTACGTGCCGTACAGCCGCGGCCGCGACCACGTGAAGGGCCACGAGTGGACCGCCGACGACGCCGATCTGGCCGGCCACGACATCGGCCCCGAGGTCCGCAGCGCCCTGCTGGTCAACCTCCTCACCGAGGACAACCTGCCGTACTACTTCCGATCGGTCGAGCGGATGTTCGGCAAGGACGGCGCATGGGGCACCTGGGTGCGACGTTGGACCGCCGAGGAGGGTCGTCACTCGATGGCGATCTACGGCTACCTGATGACCACCCGGGCGATCGACCCGGTGGAGCTCGAACGGTCACGCATGGCGCAGGTGTCGGGGGGGCAGACCCCTGACCCACCGCTCCACGAAGGGTTCGTGTACCTCGCACTCCAGGAGTTGGCCACGCGGATCTCCCACCGCAACACCGGGGCACTGCTCGGCGACCCGGTCGGCTACGAAGTGATGAAGCGCGTCGGCAGCGACGAGAACCTTCACCAACTCTTCTATCGCGATCTCGCGGCTGCCGCGATCGAGGCCGATCCGAACACGATGATGATCGCCTTGGAGAAGCAGGTCCGCAACTTCTCCATGCCCGGCACCGGCATCCCCGACTTCGACCGCCACGCCGCACTGATCGCCAAGGCGGGCATCTACGACCTGCAGGTGCACTACGAGCAGATCCTCGTGCCGGTGGTCATCCGCCAGTGGGACGCAGCGAACATCGGTGGTCTCTCCGGTGACGGCGCGATCGCGCAGGAGAAGTTGATGAAGCGCCTCGCCACGAGCGAGAAGGTGGCGCGCCGATTCGCCGAGAAGCGCGACGCGGCCCTCGTCTCGGCCTGAGATCAGTCGCGCTGGCCGAGGTAGGTGAGCACGGCGAGGACGCGGCGGTGTGCGGCGGTCTCGTGGTCGAGGCCGAGTTTCGTGAAGACGTTCGAGATGTGCTTCTCGACGGCGCCGAGTGACACGACCAGGCGCGCCGGCGATCCCGCTGTTCGACAGGCCCTCGGCCATCAGCTCGAGGACCTCGAGTTCACGGGGAGTGAGTCGGTCGAGCTCGGAGGTCCGGGCCGTGCGACCGATGAGTTGGCGTACCACCTCCGCGTCGACCGCACTGCCTCCTGCGGCCACTCGACGCACGGCGACGATGAAGTCGTCGACGTCGACCACACGATCCTTCAGGAGATAGCCGATGCCGGCGGTGTCACCCGTCAGCAGCTCGCTCGCGTACCGCTCCTCGACGTACTGCGACAGCACGAGCACCGCGACGCTCGGGTGGCTCCGGCGGATCTCGATGGCGGCTCGGATGCCCTCGTCGGTGTGCGTCGGCGGCATCCGCACGTCGACGAGCGCGATGTCGGGCATGGTGGCACCGACTGCGGCGACCAGGGCGTCGGCATCGCCCACCGCGCCCACCACCTCGATGCCCGCATCCTGCAGCAGCCGGACCACACCGTCGCGCAGCAGCACCGAGTCGTCGGCGACGACGGCGCGCAGCGGGCCGGCACTCACGTCACACCCGAGGGCGGCGGGAGCGGCCGGGGCGGCGGCTGGATCGGGAGCACCGCCACCAGTGTGGTCGGTCCTCCGGGGGGAGACTCGACCTGCAGCGTTCCGTCGGCGCCCTCGACCCGTGCGCGGATACCGGCGAGACCAGTTCCGCGAGCGGCATCGGCTCCTCCCCGACCGTCGTCGCGCACGGTGATGCGGATCGCTCGTGCACCTGAGGTGCCCGGCCACTCGCCGACCCTGACCGAGGCAGTCCGCGCGTTCGCATGCTTGAGGATGTTGGCGACCGACTCGTTGACGATGTAGTACGCCGTGGCAGCTGCGTCGTCGGGAAGCTCGACATCGAGTGACACGTCGACGCTGATCGGGATCGACGCAGAGCCGACGATCGACGAGAGCGCGGCATCGAGCCCGCGATCGTCGAGCACGGCAGGGTGCAGGCCGCGCCCGATCACGCGGAGTTCGCCGACAGCGCCGCGGACCTTGGTGAGTGCATCGTCGAGGAGTTGTCGCGCCGCCGCCGGATCGTCGTCGAGACGACTTCGCGCGCGGCCGATGTCGATCCCCAGCGCCACGAGCTGCTGCTGGACGCCATCGTGGAGATTGCGTTCGATCCGCCTCCGCTCCGCGTCGACTGCGTCGAGGATCACCGTGCGTTGCTCGGCGAGCTCATCGACACGGTCCTGGAGTTGGGCGGTCGTGTCCGGACCGAGGAACCAGGCGACGAACGAGCGGGTGATGCCGGCGATCGCAACCGTGATCCTCGGTGCTGCCCCGGCCAGCGCCAGCCCGGCCACGACGCCGAGCAGATCGACCGACGTGAGATCGAACGCGTTGCCGAAGAACAGCCCGAGCAGGACGGACCACGGTGTGAGCGCCACGGCGAACAGCAGCGGGGCGGCAACGGCGTAGGCAAGGATGAACCCGACCTGACGCCATCGTTCGGGGTCGGTGAGCGACAGCGTGATCGAGCGGAACCACGAGCCGTCGGGCGACGTGCGCCGCCGACGGGGCGCGATCGCCTCCCCGACCCACGTCGCCCGGTTCCGTTCCACGACGGTCAGGGCGTCGATGAGCGCGAACGTCGGCACGATCAAGAAGATCCCCACGACCACGAACAGCAGGCCGAGCGTGATCGACATGATCACCGCAGTCACGAGGAGCATCATCACCGCCCACAGTGCGCCCACCGCGAGGTAGCCGAGCGCCAGCCAGGGTTCGGCGACGATCAGGGGCCGGTACCACCAGTCGATCGCACCGCGCCACGATGTGAACGGGCTGGTGTCGGTTGGCGACGCGTCCACCACACCAGTGTCGCTCACGCCGTCATCCACCACGTGGCTCACGAGGCGCTCCGCAGCGTCGTGGCCACCGACTGCCGGCTGACTCGCCGAACGGTGAGGGCACCGATCAGCAGGCAACCGACGACGACGGTGACCGCCACGACCGGGATCGCGCCCTCGGCGAAGACGAAACCGATGTCGACCGCGTCGGCCCGCTCGAACGACTGCATGATCGCGAGACCGCCGACGTAGCCGAGTGCGACACCTGCGAACACGCCGAGGGCGGCGAGCGGAAGGAGTTCGGCACTGACGACGTGCATCACCTGGCGAGAGCGCCCACCGATCGCTCGGATGGCTGCAAACTCGTGGCGGCGTTCGTACACGTTGACGGCGAGACCGGATGCCACCGCGAGCCCGGCGACGGTGACGACGACCAGGCCGATGGCGCCGAAGATCAGCAGGACGGCCGAGCGCCCGCTGTCGTCGGAGGCGAAGTCGTCGAGGCGGGTCGTCGTCGTCAGGCCCGCCAGGCCGGCAGGCGGCCGATCGGCCGCGGAGTACACGACGTTCGCCCGACCGGGTTGACCGAGATCGGAGCCGATCGTGACGACGTCGACGAACACCGTCCGGCCCGTCAAGGGGTGGAGCCCGACCACGTGATATGTGGCCGTGCCGGTGGCGATCCGGACGTCGATGTCGTCGCCGATCATGATCCCGGTGTGTTCGGCGAAGCCGGTCGAGACCACGGCGTCACGAGCGCCCGACAGCCACGCACCGTCATCGACCGTCGTGTCGATCATCGCGGTGTCGGGGTCGAGACCGACCACGTCGATCTCCCAGCTGTCGAACTCGCCGATCGTCGCGATCGACGGTTCGGCGCTGGGGTCGGCTGTGACGACCGCAGTGATCGTGTCGCGGTCGATGTCGAGGCCGGTTCCCGACACCGTGGTGCGCGAGTTCCAGGACCACGGCTCGTACTCGGACGCGTTGAAGGCGTTCACGGTGGTTGCCAGCGAGGCGATGATCAGCAGTGCGGCGACTGCGGCGGTCACCTGCGCCACGACGGCCACGGATCGTGAGCGGCGATGCACCGCATTGCGAAACGCGGCACGGTCGAGCAGCCCACCGAGCCGGGTTCGGGCGACGGCACGTTCCGCGCGACGACGACCGAACGGCGATCCGTCGCGGTCGCGCAGTGCCGTCGCGAGCGGGATCTTCGTCACGCGGCGCGCCGCGCCGGAGGCGACCAGCGCAGCGCCGACGATGGCGAACACGGCGCTGATCACGAGAACCGGGACGGAGACAGCGATGCCGGGAGTGATACCGAGGAATTCCTGCATCACCATGCGAGCGATCACGTTGGAGATCAACACCCCGAGCGGCAGCCCGATGACCACGGCCGCTGCGGCGATCGCAACGGCGAGGCGGCGCAGCCGCCGACGCAACGGCCGATTCCGAGCACCGAGGGAACGCATGACTGCGGCCTCACGGGTGCGCTCGGTGATGAGGGTGTTGGTGGTCGACCCGAGCAACACGAGGGCAACGAGTCCGGCGACGATGCCGAGGAACCCGATGAGCGTGCTCACCTGGCTGATCTCCTCCTCGATCGGATGGGTGCCGTTCGGCACCGTGATCGGCAGGTCGGTGAGTGTCACCTCGTCGACGGCGAGCCGCTCTCGAACGGCGTCGGCCGTCGAACGGAGCGCGGCGTCCGACGTGTCGGTGGCACGGATGACGACGTGGTTCGCACCGCTGATGCCGGCGAGGTCGCTTGCTGTCGCCAGCGTGCTGAACGCGACGGACTCGCCCGCCCAGAAGCTTGTGCCGCCGATGCCCACGACGCTCAGGCGCACCTCGCTCCCATCGGGGGCAGTCGCCGGGATCGTGTCGCCGATCTCGGCGACACCGTCGGTGACGAGCACCTCCCCGTCGCCTGTGGGCAGGCGGCCACTTGCCGCCGAGACGACATCGACGCGGGTGTCGGCCAGGTCTCGTCCGACGAGCGGCAGCAGTGTGTCGCCGGGCGACGTCGACCCGGTACCGACCTCGACGACGACTTCAGCCAGCGCGACCTCGACACCGGGCACCGACTCGGCCGCCGATGCGATGTCCACCGCTGCGCTGTCGGTCGTGTCGAACGCAATGTTTGCCATCCGGTCGGCGCCGACGCTGTCACGCAGTGAACTGGAGGCGACGGCGGGGATCGCGAAGACGCCCATGGCGCCGAGGGCGAGCGCCAGCGCCAGCACGCTGGTGACGATGCGGGCCGGTGCCCGCTTGAACTCACGGAACATCTGGCGCATCACTGGGATCCCGACGAGACGATGCGACCGTCGAGCATCGACACGATGCGGTCGGCACGGGCGGCGAGATGCTCGTCGTGGGTGATGATCACGACGGAGGCACCGGTGGCGACGAGGCCGGCGAGCAGATCGAACACCACGGCGCCGGACTCCTGGTCGAGGCTGCCGGTGGGCTCGTCGGCGACGATCAGCCGAGGCCGCGTCACCAGCGCCCGGGCCACGGCGACGCGCTGCTGCTCGCCGCCACTCAACTGGGTGGGCAGTCGCTTGGCCTTGGCGTCGAGGCCGACCGCCCGAAGTGCGTCGAGGCTGCGGCGACGACGATCGCGTCGCGACGTCGCGCCGTCGGCGAGTTTGACGGCGAGCTCGACGTTCTCGCGGGCGTCGAGTGTGGGGAGGAGATGGAAGTTCTGGAAGACGATGCCGACATTGCCACCACGCCAGCGCGCGAGGCGGTCGTCGGACAGTTGGTCGATCCGGACGCCGTCGACGACGAGCGAGCCGGCGCTCGGACGGTCGATGCCGGCGAGCAACGCGCCGAGGGTCGACTTGCCCGATCCCGACGGACCGACGATGGCGATCAGCTCACCGCGCCCGATCGCGAGGTCGACCCGGTCGACTCCGACCTGCGCGGTGGACCCTCTGCCCCATCGGCGGGTGAGGTCGGTGGCCGAGACGAGCGCAGGCGGGGTGCGTTCGCGGGCCACGTTGGGATGTTCGTGCAGCATGAGTTCCATGCCACCGATCGTGCGCTCTCGTCGACGCCGGGACCATGGAGCCACCCGGCGAATCGATGGTGGGGTTCTCCCCACCATCGGCGCTCGCCACCGTCGCCGTCGACGAATCGGCCCGGCCGCGGCGAGACTCCACCCATGACGCGCCTGTTCGTCGCCATCTGGCCACCCGACGACCTGCTCGAACTGCTCGCCGACGTCGAGCGCCCCAAGGATCAGGGCGTGAAGTGGGTGCCCCAGGAGAACTTGCACGTCACGCTGCGATTCCTCGGTGATGCCGACGAGCACGATGTGATCGAACGCCTCGACGACGTGCTGTTGCCGACTGCGACGGCCGTGGTCGGGCCGGCGTTCGACCTGCGTGCCGAGCGGTCGATCATGCTGCCGGTCGCCGGCGTCGACGATCTCGCCGAGGTCGTCGAGCGCGCAGTACGGGGCATCGGCACGGCACACGAGCGGCGGCGATTCGTGGGACACCTGACGATGGCACGCCTCGCACGGCGGGCTCGGCCCGAACGCAGCGTGGGACGGTTGTTCTCGGCCGAGTTCGAGGTGCGGGAAGTGGCGCTGGTGGCGAGCACGCTCGCCGAGACCGGGTCGATCTACGAAACGGTCGGAACCTGGCCGACACGTTGACCGTCGGATGTGGAATCCTGCACCGATGACCACCGATCGACACCCGCAGCGCCGACGAATCTCCCAGGGCAGCTCGTTCGAACGCGAGGTCGGCTACTCGCGAGCGGTCGTCGACGGACGGTGGGTGTTCGTCGCCGGGACCACCGGGTTCGACTACGGCACCATGACGATCTCCACCGACGTGGTCGAACAGGTCGAGCAGACACTGCGGAACATCGACGACGCGCTCACCAGAGCGGGATCATGCGCTGACGACGTCGTGCGGGTGAAGTACCTGCTGCCCGACGCCGACGACTTCGAGGCGTGCTGGCCGTCGCTTCGTCGCTACTTCGGCCGGGCGCTCCCGGCGGCCACGATGATGGTGGTCGGGCTGTCCGACCCGCGGATGAGGATCGAGATCGAGGTCACCGCCCTGACGCCCGGGGAGTAGCTCCGATCCGGTCTCCGCCCGCATCCGTGGCTGGCCTATCTTCGGTCCATGCCAAGCAACCAGAAGCTCGTGGTCAACTGTCTCATGATGTCGATCGACGGCTTCACCGCGGGCCTCGACCAACGACTCGAGCAGCCGTTCGGAGATCACACCGAGGGGTTCACCGACTGGATGTTCGCCACCCGATCCGGGAACCAGATGCTCGGCCTCGACGGCGGCGAGGAGAACGCGGACGACGCGTACGTCGCCCACAGCTTCGACAACATCGGTGCGGTCATCCTCGGGCGCAACATGTTCGCGACGTCGCGCGGCCCATGGGTCGACGACGGTTGGACGGGCTGGTGGGGTCCGAATCCGCCGTATCACGCTCCCACATTCGTCATGACCCACCACCCTCGAGATCCACTTCCGATGGAGGGCGGCACGACCTTCCACTTCGCCACCGACGGGATCGACGACGCCCTCGAGCGAGCATTCGCTGCGGCCGATGGACAGGACGTACGGCTGATGGGTGGCGCCGCAACGGTCGATCAGTTCCTCGCGGCCGGCCTCGTCGACGAACTCCACCTCGTGGTCGTCCCGATGCTCATCGGTCGCGGCGAACGGCTCTTTCCCGAGACGTCCCCGCCCCCTCGCTACACCTGCGTCGAGCGCACCGCCACGGAAGCGGTCGTCCATCTGCGCTTCGAACGGGAACGGTGACCGCCGGCATCGCTCGACGACGGGACCGAGTGGTACGAATGGCGCCATGGGGGATCTACTCACCGCGCACGCTGCCGACCAACCGGACAAGACGGCCGTCATCGACGACCGCACCGGGGGTGACGTCCGCCGGCTGACGTACGCCGAGCTGGAGGATCGGGCGAACCAGCTCGTGCACGTCCTCACCGACCTCGGGGTCGGCGCCGGCGACAAGATCGTCTGGTGCGGACAGAACTCGACGGGCATCGTCGAGATCGTGAACGCCTCGCGCAAGATCGGGTCGACCGCGGTGCCGTTGAACTATCGACTCTCGGACGAGGAGGCGGCCTACGTCACCGACCACTGCGACGCCACCACGGTCTACGTCGACGCGGAGTTCGCGTCATTGTTCGAGCGGATCCGATCCGAGATCCCGAAGGTCACCAACATCGTGGTGTTCGACGGGGAGGCGCCCGACGGGATGATCGCCATCGACCCGCTCGTGGCCGCGGCGCCGACCACCACGTGGGAGCGTCCGACCGATGCCGACGAGGCGGGCGCGACGATGACCTACACGTCGGGAACGACCGGCAAGCCGAAGGGTGCGTTCCGGCGGGGAACGGCCGACCCCCGAGCCGGAGCGGCGTTGATGCAGTTCATCGGGTATCGACCCGACGACATCTATCTCACGACGGGACCGCTGTACCACTCGGGTCCGGGCGGCTTCATGGCCAGTGCGATCGCCATGGGCCACACCGTGGTGTTGCAGCGCAAGTTCGATCCCCAGGACTGGATGCGCCTGCTGGAGACGTACCGGGCGACGTCGACGTTCTCGGCCCCGACGCCCATCCGGATGATCTGCAACCTGCCCGACGAGGTGAAGGCGAAGTACGACACGTCGTCGATGCGGGTGATGATCGCCAACGCGGCGCCGTGGAGTTTCGCGCTCAAGCAGCAGTACCTCGCCGACTTCCCGGCCGAGTCGCTGTTCGAGATCTACGGCTCCACGGAGTTGGGCGTCAACACCGTGCTGCGACCGGAGGACCAGCTGCGCAAGCCGGGGTCATGCGGCAAGGAGGCGCCGATGGTGGAGATCCGACTGTACGACGAGCTCGGCAACATCGTCGACGGGACCGGCCCCGACGCCACCGGCGAGGTGTACGTGCGTTCGACGGCGGTGTTCGCGGACTACTACAAGCAGCACGACAAGTTCGAGGAGGACCATCGCGACGGCTTCCAGACCGTCGGCGACATCGCCTACCGCGACGACGAGGGCTTCATCTTCATCTGCGACCGCAAGAAGGACATGATCATCTCCGGCGGGATGAACATCTATCCCGCCGAGATCGAAGCGGCGCTCGAGGGACACCCCGACATCTACGAAGCAGCCGTGTTCGGGATCCCGAGCGACGACTGGGGCGAGCTGGTGCATGCGGTGATCGTGAAGCACGAGGGGTCGGATCTCGACGAGGCCGGTGTCAAGGAATTCGCCCGTGCGCACCTGGCGAGCTACAAGATCCCCCGCTCGATCTCGTGGCTCGACGAGCTCCCGAAGACCGGCTCCGGCAAGATCCTCAAACGTGAACTCCGCCAACCCTTCTGGGCCGGTCGCTCCTCCAACGTGTAACTGGTTACGCCGGTGCCAGGCACCGGCGTAACCATTGGCTGATGGATCGTGCGATCGAGTTGACCGACGTGGTGCGGAACAAGGCGGTGAGTGTCGGGGCCGCGCGTTGGATCGACGAGCTGCCCGGGATCGTCGCGTCGCTGGAACACGACTGGAGCGTCGAAGTGGGCGCACCGTTCGAGGAGGGCACCGAGGCGTTCGTGGCCGAAGCCCGAATGGCCGACGGCACACCAGCCATCCTCAAGGTGTTGATCCCACGCGGACCGGATGTCGCCGAACACGAGACCACCGTGCTCCGCGCTGTGGCCGGCGACGGGTGCCCCCTGTTGTACCGGGACGACGCCGATCGGGGCGCGCTGTTGATGGAGCGACTCGGACCGTCGATGTTCCGGTTGGGATTGGCCTATGCAGAACGACTCCCCTTGCTGTGCGACGCAGCGGCGCAGATCTGGCGGCCGGCCGCCGGACTGGGGCTGACGACGGGCGAGGAGAAGGCGGCATGGCTGATGGAGTTCATTGCCGCGGCGTGGGAGGAACTCGACTCGGCATGCGCCGAGCGGACGATCGAGCACGCGCTCGGTTGCGCGCAGCGGCGTCTCGACGCCCACGATGACGAACGGTCGGTGCTCGTCCACGGCGACGTCCAGCAGTGGAATGCCCTGCAGGCCGGCGACGGATTCAAGCTCGTCGATCCGGATGGGCTGCTGGCCGAGAGGGAGTACGACCTCGGTGTGATCCTGCGCGAAGACCCCGATGACCCGCTCGCGGCCGACCCGTATGAAACAGCCCGTTGGATGGCGGCACGGTGTGGTGTGGACGCTGCAGCCATCTTCGAATGGGGAGTGGTCGAGCGGGTGTCGACCGGATTGCTCGCCACGCAGATCGGACTCCAACCGGTCGGTCGCCAGATGCTCGAACTCGCCGACCGACTGGCGCGGGAGTGAACGCTCACCGGCGGGCGCGAACGATGAGGAAGAACGGCACGATGCGAGTGTCCGCGACCTCGGGGTGGCGCCGTGCGATCTCCTCGGACGCCACCGGTTCGATCACCCGATCGATCGTGAGACCGGCATCGACCACCATGTTCATCCATGTCGACACGGTCCTGCGAGCTGCCGTGATCGTGAACGGCGCATGTTGTGCGCGCAACTCGTCGGACACCGCCGTGAAGGTCCACGAGGTGGTGATCGGACCTTCGACGAAGTAGTCACCGATCGCCACCCACGTCCTCACCCCGTCGTCATCGTCGATCCACTGCCGTAGAGGGGTCGTGTTCACCGGGTGAGTGATCGAGAACTGTACCCACCCGCCGCGTCGTACGACACGGGACATCTCGCCGAGGGTCACCGCCGGGTCGGGAGTGTCCATCAGGCTCATGAAGGCCGTCACCCCATCGAAGACCGAATCGCCGAAGGGCAATCGCGTGGCATCGGCCCGGACATGGGCGATCGACGCGTCGGCAGCACTGGCCGCCCGAATGAAGGTGTCGGAGATGTCGATCGCCGTCAGGTGTGCCCCGAGATCGCGGAGCAGCCGGGTGTTGTGCCCCTCCCCACAACCGACGTCCAGACATCGCACCCCGCTGACATCGGGGAGGGCGTCGAGAAATGCCGGGGTGTTGACGAGATCGCGATACCGATCAGCGCCGGCACGGCTCATCTCGATCCAGGCCGCTGCATTGGCCTCCCATTCGGCTCCCGTGTCCGCCGCGTCCATCAGTGGAGGCAGAACTCGTTGCCCTCTGGATCGAGCATCGTGATCCAGTGACCCTCCGGCTCGTCGAACTCGGCGACGTTCGTGGCGCCGAGCGCAACGAGTTCCGCAGCTCGGGAGTGGAGTTCGCTCTGCTCGACGTGGACGTCGAGGTGCACGCGGTTCTTCGCGGTCTTTCCCTCGGGCACCTTCAGGAAGAACACGCGCGGCCCGGCACCCTCAGGATCGACGATCGCGAACGCCCGGTCGGGGTCGGACTGATCGATCCCGAAGGCGGTGAGCGCGTCCTCCCAGGTGTCGAAGCCCGACGGCGGCGGCTGCTCGATGTACCCGAGCACCTCGCACCAGAAGCCGGCGAGCGCTCGCGGCCCAGCGGCATCGAACGTGATCTGAATCTGACTGGCCATCGCCACATCATGCCCCCGCCGTCAAGCATCGGCGATGCCGGATCGGTCGCTGGGCGAGAACGAGCGGGACCCGCCTAGCCTCGAACCCATGGGCCTCGCGAACACCGTCGTCGAGAAGATCCTCCAGTCACCGGCCCACCCGATCCTGTCGGGCTCGACCGCGCTCATCCGGTACACCGGCAACCACACCGGCGAGCGCTATACGTTGCCCGTTCAGTACGCCGACGCCCACAACGGCCTGGTCGTGATGGTCGGCCAGGCCGACACGAAGACCTGGTGGCGGAACTTCATCGACATGGGCCAGGTGAAGGTGCTCCTGAAGGGGACGTGGATACCGATGACCGCTCACGCGCTTCGCGGCGAGGAGGAACCCGAAGCAGTGACACCGTTGCTCCGCTCGTATGCCATCCGATTTCCCAAGGTGGCCAAGTCACTCGACGGCAACACGCTCGATGAGCGGGTCCGCGATGCCGTCGTCGTCTGGCTCCGTCCGGTCTGAACTCGCTTGCGTCATGTTTGACGGATGATCGAGAATCGGCGCGTGGAGGTCACCGTCCGACGAGTCGCTCCGACGGATGCAGCGCCAGTGAAGGCCACGCGCCTCGCCGCGCTGGCCGATTCGCCGTTTGCCTTCGGCTCGGCCTACGCGGATGAGGTCACGAGACCCGATGACGAGTGGCTCGAGCGCACTCGGCTCGCCGCGGAGGGAGACGATCGCTCGATGTTCCTGGCTCGGATGGGCCAACGAGTCGTCGGTCTGGCGGGCGGATACCGCGACGTCGATCGACCGTCATCGGTGGAACTGGTGTCGATGTGGACGTCTCCCGACGCACGTCGCACCGGTGCGGGCCGCTTGTTGGTCTCGGCGGTCGTCGGTTGGGCCGGCGACACGCACGCCACATCGGTCGGCCTGTGGGTCACACGGGGCAACGAACCCGCCCAACGTCTGTACGAATCGATGGGATTCAGGGTGACCGGCGAATTCCAGGCGCTCCCGTCGGACCCGTGCGCCGACGAAGTCCGGATGGTCCTCGATCTCTGAGTCCTCGGTCGGACAACTCTGTGACAGCCCCTTGTCATGATGGGGTCATGGTCGCGGGGATCGCATCGGCAGCGGGGAGGACGGCGAACGAGCCGGTCGATCCGCTCGATGGGGCCGACGCAGCGACGGTGACGATGCGTCGCGCACGTGCGGTGCAGTTGGACCGGGTCCATGACGCGGTGACATCCGGTCGCTGGCACATCCACGGGTTCAGGTCGCCGCACGCATGGCTCGCGACGACCACCGGCGAGGCGCCGGGCGCGTGCGCGCTCACCCTGCAGTTGGCCGATCGGATCCAGCACATGCCAATCGCCAAGAAATGCTTCACTCGCGGCGTCATGGCCGAATCGGCGCTCAGGCTCCTCGCCGACACCTGGCGGCCGGAGCTCGCCGAGGTGTTCGCCCGCGACGAGCAGATGCTGGTCGGCTGGGCACTGAACCTCGCCCACCGCGACTTCAAGATGGTGCTCGCCACGTGGCGACTGCACGCCGACCCCGACGGATCGGCGACGTCGGCGCAGGACCAGTTCGACTCCCGCAAGCTCCACCTGTCGGAGTTGCTCGACGGGATGGGCCGCCTCGACGGGCTCCTCGACCCTGAGGGCATGAAGATCGTCCGGGAAGCCATCCGGGTCCTGTCGACTCGCACCGACGACGATGACCGCACACCCGAACAACGTCGCGCCGACGCGCTCGTGTCGATGGCCAAGCAGGTACTCGCGAACCTGCAGCCGACACCGGGCGTCAAGCGCAACCGGCCCAAGCTGATCGCGACGATCGCCGTCAACGACCTGATCACCGCCAGCCGGGGCGGTGTGCTCGACACCAACACCGGGCCCATCACGCTCACCGCCGACGCGATTCGACGCATGGCCTGCGACGCCGGCATCCATCGCCTCGTCACCGGCCCGGACGGCGTCGTCATCAACTACGGCCGCCAGACCCGCAGCGTGTCGGACTCACAGTTCGACCTGCTCACGATCCGCGATCACGGCTGCCGCCTTCCCGGCTGCCCGATCCCGCCTGGTGGGTGCGACGCCCACCACAGCGTTCACTGGGCCAACGACGGCAACTCCGACCTCGACGATCTCGTCCTGCTGTGTTGGTATCACCACCATCTGCTCCACGAACAGCACTGGAGTATCGAGCCCCTCGGGGCCGGACACTTCGTGTTGCGAGATTCCGATGGGAACATCCGCCCACTGCGCCCGCCCATGATCGGCCTCGCCCTGCCTGCACCCACCCCACTCCCCTTCGACGACGCCCCTGCCTGATGTCCGCCAGTGCTGCGCTCGGCACCAAGCGATTTGAACTTCTCCGTCGAGGAGCCCGCCCGTGTCACCGGATGAGCGGGTGCACTGTGTGAAGGTGTGACCATGACCGACGCCAGCTCACCGATCGGGAAGCGCCGGTCGTGGTGGCCGGCCCTGATCGCCATCGGGCTGATCACAGCGGCGATCATCGGCGTGATCGCCCTCAACATCGGTGACGACGACAACGCGATCGAGCCTGCGCAGACCAATTCCACAACCCCACCCGACGGCACCAGGGCCGGCACCAGTACAACGACCACGACGCCGGACTCGACAACCGTTGCACTCCCGGAGGGCGTGGTGTCGGTACAGGTCGACGGTCAGTGCCTGCACGTCGAGTCCGACGGGGCAACGGCGACCGGTTGCGTCGATCAACTCGACGCGCTCGACACGCGCACGATCGTCGCCGATCTCGGCGAGCCGTACCTGATTTCGTTCGCGGATGCCACCGCCGAGCCGTGGTTCGCAAGTGAACAGGAGCGATGCCGGTGGGACGAGGTGTCGACCCGGATCGATGCCGGCGCCATCGTCGAGATCGTGGTGTGCGACGAGGCTCAGGAGGCGGTGTTGGCGTCGCGGCTGAGCCCCGATCCGGGCGTCGACGCCACCTGGTTCACGCTGGCGAGCCCCCTCGTCCCCGGTGGCGCCGAACTCGGCACCGCAACGCCGGTCGACGGCCTGCCCGGAGCCCTGACGTTCGCCGCCCCGATCGAGGGCGCCACGTGCACGATGCTGCTGGTCCCCGATCGATCGATGTGGAAGGAGACGTGCGGCAACCCCGAGGTCGGCACCAACCCGCATGCGCTCGTCGGCATCGACGACGAGCTCTACGAGGTGACGATCACCACCGACGGCATCATCGACGCGGCCGCGCGGCTCGACGGCATGCCGGCATCGAACGGGTGCTCACTCGAGAGCGCACAACAGTTGATCACTCTGCTCCCGACCACCAGCATCGTGGGTGGTATCGGCTGCCTCGACGACGAGGCGTCGCTGACGAGCGGCTCGGTGTTGCTCCAGTCGGGGCCGCCGGACGGTTCGATCTGGCTTGCCGCACGAGACGCCGACGGCGTGTGGTCGATCACCAACTACGGGACCGGCATCGAGGACAACTACTCGTTCCCGATCGCCGCTGTCGACACGTGGACGGCCTGGCCCGGCGACACGACGGCCCGACCGGCTGACGACATTCAAGCGCTCGTCGACTCCGTCGGCATCCAGCCCGACGTCACCACGCTCACCGACCAGCTCGTCACCGCGCTGGGCACGCTCGGCCCCGACCCCGAATTTCCTCCGAACCCACAGGTCGTGGTTGGCGAGCCCGATGGGCTGCCCCTGCTCGTGTTCCAGGTCGACGTCGGCGGCGACGACTCCGTTGCAGGGCAGGTCGTGTACGTCTGGATCACGCAGGCCTACGGCTCCGACGGTCCGATCGGATGGCAGGCGTCCCGGGTGCTCGTCAGTTCCATCTGCCTGCGTGGAACGACGGGCGATCTCTGTGTATGAGTCGTTCAGGTGATCTCGTTCGCCAGGTCGTCGACGAATTCGTAACCGTCGACGCCGACGAGCTGCGCCGGATCGAGGCTGATCTTCGCGGAGCGTGATCCTGCGCCGACGATGATCCGACCGCAGTCGAGGATCCGGCGGTCGAGCCAGACCGGCACATGCTGCGGCAGCCCGAAGATCGTGACACCGCCGATCTCCTGTCCGGTCAGCTCTCGGGTCACGTCGGCGGGCGCGAAGCTGAGCTTGCGGACGCCGAGCTTGCGGCGCACGGTGCCGTTCACGTCGAGCCGCGTGTGGGCGAGCACGACACACACCGCATGGTGGCCCTCGGGCTTCTTCGACGCGACCAGGATGGCGTTGGCCGACTCCTCGAGCGGCACGCCGTAGGCCTCGCAGAACTGTGCGGTGTCGGCGAGATCGGGATCGCAGTCCATCACCTCGTAGGCGAGACCCAACCGGTCGAGGTCGGCAATCACGTTCGGGTGAGCGGTCACACGACCTCCGATTCGGCGGGCTCGACGGCAGCAAGGTCGAACGGTGCTGTCACGGCGTCGCCCCGCGCAGCTCGGACCCAACGACGCCCGAGCGTGTCGAGTTGCAGCGCGATCCACAGCAACGCCAGCGCGACGATGCCGTCGAGCCACCAGTGATGGCCGGTCGCCGACACGACGAGCATCGTGATCACCAGGTGCACCATGCCGATCCAGCGCCACTTGCTGGTGCTCGCCGACAGCGCACCGAAGGCGACGACTGCCGCCCAGGCGACGTGGAGCGATGGCATCGCCGCGAACTGCGACGACACGCCGGTGCCGGCCTCGCCGTACACGGACATGTTGTAGATCTCCGACACGTCGACGAACCCGAGGTCGGGTAGGTACCGCGGTGGGGCCACCTTGACGAATCGGATGAACAGGCAGAACGCCGTGACGATCGCCAACGCGTTGCGCCAGTGCGGGTAGACATCGCGATGGCGGGCATACAGCCACACCAGGAAGATGATGATGCCCGGCACGTGGGCGGTCGCGTAGAACGCCGCTGCAGAACTGCGCAAGCCATTCGTGATCGAGTACGAAGTGCTGCAGCGCCAGTTCGTTGGGCAGGTGGAGGAACTCCTGTACCCGCACGATGGCGCGGGCCCGCTCGATCGCACCGTCGGCCTGTGTCAACGGCAGGTTCTTGGCCATCCGCCAGATCGCGTACAGCGACGCGACGAATGCGAACTCCAACGCTGCCGGCCCGACGACGTGACCGATACGGTCACCGACGCGAGTGGGGCGGGCCCTCCGAAACATCAACGCGACGAGGCCGGCAATGGACGCCGCTACCAGCGCCTGACTCCACGTCGGCCACTTCATGACGCCTCAAGCCTGCCACCTCAACGGGCGTACTGCGTCACCTGATCCGCGGCGTCGATGAGCCAGCCCGGGAAGACGCCGAGAACGATCGTGAACACGACGGTCAACGTCACGACGACACCCATCGAGAACGGGATGCGCACCGTGGTCGCGTCGGCGGACTCGCCGACCCACATCGACACCATGATCCGCAGATAGAGGAACGCGGCGATCACGGCACACACCATGGCGATCACGGCGATGGCGTAGCTCTCGACGTCGACAGCCGCCTGGATCACACCGAACTTGGCGATGAAACCGCTCGTGAGCGGCACGCCGGCCTGGGCCAGGAGGAGCACGGTGAACCCGAGCGCCAACGCCGGACGGCGCTTGGCGAGACCCTTGAACGAGTCGAGGTTCGTGTCGCCACCGCTGCTGCGCGACACGATGGTGACCACCGCGAACGAGCCGATCACCAACACCGAGTACAGGATCAGATAGAGCACCACGGCGGGCACGCCGGGGCCGGGATCGGGATCGCCGGCCCCGTGGCCGGCCGCCTCGACACCGACGAGGATGAAGCCGGCGTGGCTGATCGACGAGTAGGCGAGCATCCGCTTCACGTTGTCCTGCACGACGGCGAGGATCGAGCCGCCGAGCAGCGTGACCAGGGCCAGCACCCAGATGATCGGGCGCCAGTCGTCCTTGTAGAACGGCAACGCCACCACGAGCACGCGGATCATCGCTGCGAAGGCAGCGGCCTTGCCGACCGAGGCCATGAACGACGTGACCGGCGTCGGTGCACCCTGGTAGACGTCGGGCGCCCACACGTGGAACGGCACGGCCGCCACCTTGAACGCGAGACCGACGATCATCAGGGCGATGCCGGCGAGGACGAGCGTGTCGTCGCCGAACGGGTCGATCGAGGTCTGCAGGGCGAGGACCATCTCGCTGATGTTGGTGGAACCGGTACCGCCGTAGACCAGGGCGATGCCGTACAGGAAGAACGCCGACGCGAACCCGCCGAGCACGAAGTACTTGATGCCCGACTCGGCACTCTCGCTGCTGCGCCGGTTGCTCGCCGCCAGCACGTAGAGCGCGAGCGACAGCGTCTCGAGGCCGAGGAACAGCACGATGAAGTCGTTCGCCGACGCCATCACGATGCCGCCGATCGCTGCCACGAGATAGAGCGCGTAGATCTCCGGGCCGCGGTTCGGCGTGTCGTGCAGGTAGTCGTCGCTCAAGATGCTCACGAGCAGCACACCGGTGCAGATCGTGATGGTCATGAACATCGCCAGCTTGTCGAAGGCGAGTGCTCCCCCGACGAGCGTCATGGGTCCGTTGTCGGTGATGTCGTCCCAGAGGACCATCGCCATGACGCCGGCCGCACCTGCGGTCGTGGCCGAGACGATTGCGTAGAGCCGCTTCGGCCACGGCGGTGTGAGCGCACCCACCAAGAGCAGGCCAAGCGCCCCGCCGAGCAGGATCAGGAGCGGCGAGAGTGCGAACCACTGGATCTCGGGTCCGATGAAGATGTCGAGCTGGGCGAGCATCATCCCTCGCCCTCCTCGGCGTCAGCAGGTTGCTCCGATGGATCTCGCAACTGGATGGTCGGCTCGGGTTCCTGGTAGTTGGTGTACGCCTCGACCCGGGTGATCAAGGCGTCGAGGCTCGGCTCGATCCGGTCGAGAACCGGCTTGGGGTAGATGCCCATGAACACGATGAGACCGATGAACGGCAACAGCACCAGGCCTTCTTTGACCTTGAGCTCGGCGAACTTCTTGTTGTCCTCGTCGGGCTCGCCGTGGAACACACGCTGGTAGGCCCACAGGAGGTAGACCGCGGCGAGGATCACACCGAGCGCGGCGACGACCGTCCACCAGCGTGCCGTCAGGAACGAGCCGGTGAGGATCAGGAACTCGCCGACGAAGCCGTTGAGTCCGGGAACACCGACCGACGACAGCATCACCAGCATGAACGCCGCGGCGAAGATCGGCGCCACCTTCTGGAGCCCCTTCAGGTCGGAGATCTGGCGGGTCTTGCGACGTTCGTAGATCCAGCCGACGAAGAGGAACAGCGCACCGGTCGACACCCCGTGGTTGACCATCTGGATGGTGGAACCGGCCATCGACTGCGACGTGAACGCGAAGATGCCGAGCACGATGAAGCCGAGGTGGGCGACCGACGAGTAGGCGACGAGCCGCTTGAGGTCGGTCTGCATCGTGGCCGCGATCGCGCCGTAGATGATGCCGATCACGGCGAGTGTGAGCCAGAGGTTGCGGCTCCAGTACGACGCCTCCGGGAAGAGGTACACCCCGAAGCGCAGGAGGCCGTACGTGCCGAGTTTCAACATCACGCCGGCCAGCACGACCGAGCCGGCGGTCGGCGCCTGGGTGTGCGCGTCGGGCAGCCACGTGTGCAGCGGGAAGATCGGCACCTTCACGGCGAAGGCGATCGCGAAGGCGAAGAACAGCCAGCGCCCGGTCGATGCCGCGAAGTCCGCCTGCTCGGCGATGACCACGAGATCGAAGGTGGTGTAGCCGATCTCACGGCTCGCGATCGCGACCGTCGCGATGAGGCCGACGAGCATGAACGCCGACCCGAACATCGTGTAGAGGAAGAACTTCGTGGCGGCGTAGACCCGCTTCTCGTACCCCCAGCCGGCGATGAGGAAGTACATCGGCACGAGCACGATCTCGAAGAACACGAAGAACACGAACAGGTCGAGGCTGAGGAAGCTCCCCATGACGCCGGCCTGCAGCATGAGCAGCCACGCGAGATAGGGCTTCTCGTCGTGATGTGCGTCGACCGCCAGAATCGCCAGCGGGAACAAGATGCCGGTGAGCACCACGAGGAACAACGAGATGCCGTCGACGCCGAGGTGCCACGAGATCCCCCACGCCTCGATCCAGGTGTGCTTCGAGACGAACTGGAACCCGGCGTCGGACGTCTCGAACGAGGCCATCAGCCAGATCGACATCGCCGCCGTGGCGACGGACGCCATCAGGGCGACCAGCTTCGGAAACTCCGGACGGCTCTTCGGCAGGAGCGCGACGACGACCGCACCGATGATCGGCACGAAGATCAACGCACTCAGGATGGGGAACGCGATGGGTCCCGTTTCGGCGGCCAACATCACAGAATCCCTCGAATCACCACGAACCAGCCGAGGAGCAACACGACACCGACCGCGATCACAGCGGCGTACTGGCGCACGTATCCGGTCTGGCCCTTGCGTACCTCGGAGGCGGTCGCCTTGACGACCACGCCCGTACCCGTCACCGCGCCGTCGACAATCGTGGAGTCGAAGTCCGCCACGGCCTGGAAACCCTCACGACCCGGGTTGCCCATGAACCACGAGACCGCGAAGTCGTAATACCAGGCGTTGGCCAACAGCGACGGCTCCCAGGGCTTGATGCGCTTGCGCTCGTAGACGAGCCAGGCGAGCGCGATGCCGATGAGCGCGCACGCAACGGCGATGGCGACCAGGATGTACTTGTTGTCGTTCGCCCACGTGCCGCGTGATGTCGGCCTCGCCGAACTCCACCACCGGATGCAGCCACTCCTCGAGCTTGTGGGACATGCCGCCGGGGATGCCGAACAGCTTGGGCATGTTGACGAGACCACCGAGCGCCGCGACGCCTGCGAGCACGACGAGCGGGATCCACATGATCGGAGGCGACTCGTGCGGCTTGAACTCGCCGTGGGCGTTGTGGGTCTCGACGGGTGGCTCACCGTCGGCGACCTCGGGTGCCTCGTCGGCATTGGCGAGGCTCGTCCAGCGGGCCTCACCGAAGAAGACCATGATGATCTGGCGGGTCATGTAGAACGCCGTCAACACTGCGGTGACGATCCCGACGATGTACAGCGGCGTGTTGTCGGCCAACGTGTAGAGCAGGATCTCGTCCTTCGACCAGAAGCCCGAGAACGGCGGCACGCCGGCGATGGCCAGCCAACCGACGATGAACGTCGCAGCGGTGATCGGCATGAACTTGCGCAACGCACCCATGCAGCGCATGTCCTGCTCGTCGTGCATGCCGTGGATGACCGATCCGGCACCGAGGAACAGCAGCGCCTTGAACCCGGCGTGGGTCACCATGTGGAAGATGCCGGCCACGTACGCGCCGCTGCCCACGGCGAGCACCATGTAGCCGATCTGCGACACGGTCGAGTAGGCGAGCACCTTCTTGATGTCGTTCTGCGCCAGGGCGATCGTCGCCGCGAACAGCGCCGTGAGGCCGCCCACCCAGGCGATCGTGGTCGGCACCCAGTCGTACGACGCCTGGATCACCGGGTTGATGCGGGTGAGCAGGAACACACCACCGGTCACCATCGTTGCCGCGTGGATGAGGGCCGAGACGGGTGTCGGGCCCTCCATCGCGTCGGGCAGCCAGAGGTACAACGGCAACTGCGCGCTCTTGCCGGCCGCACCGATGAGCAGCAGGATCGCGATCGCCGACGCCGTGGACGCGGCAAGCGTTCCCGTCTCGGCACCCTCGTTGAGGACCGTGTACGACAGCGAGCCGACGGCGGAGAACGTCAGGAACATCGCCAGCATGACGCCCCAGTCGCCGACGCGGTTGGTGACGAAGGCCTTCTTGCCGGCTGTGGCGGCCGACTCCCGCGTGTGCCAGAAGGCGATCAGCAGGTACGAACACGTCCCGACGCCTTCCCAACCGAGGAACGTGACGAGCAGGTTCTCGCCCAGCACCAGGATCGTCATCGAGAAGACGAACAGGTTCATGTACAGGAAGAACTTCGAGAACTTGGCGTCGCCGTGCATGTACCCGACGGCGAACATGTGGATCCATCCGGCGATGAACGTGATGAACAGACACATCAGGATCGACAGCGGGTCGGCCAGGAACGCCAGGTCGACCTGCAACGTCCCGACGGGCACCCAGGAGAACAGGGTGACGACCGTCTGGCGGTCTTCCTCGGGCCGGCCCAGCAGGTCGAAATAGATGGCGGCCGCGACCGCGAACGACGCGAAGACCGTAGCGGTGGCGAGGTACCCCGCCTTGGGATCGCCGAGTCGGCGACCGAAGAGCAGGATCGTGAGGAACCCGGCGAGCGGGAACGCGGGAATCAACCAGACGAGATCGGCCATGGCGCTGTCAGCCCTTCAGTTCCGCGAGATCGTCGGCAGTGGCGCCGGGACGCCGGCGCAGGATCGACACGATGATGCCGAGGCCGACCACGACTTCGGCGGCCGCAACGACCATCACGAAGAACACGGTCGTCTGCCCGTTGATGTCACCCAGCTGCGTGGCCAACGCCACGAAGGTGAGGTTGGCGGCGTTGAGCATCAACTCGATGCACATGAACATGATCAGCGGATTGCGCCGCACCATCAGCCCGAACGCGCCGAGGGCGAAGAGCATCGCCGCGAGCAGCAGGTACCAGGTCGGTTCGATGACGGCGATCACGAGTCGCTGCTCTCGGTCTCCGGCGCATCCTTCGGCCACTTGCGCGTGAGCAGGACCGTGCCGGCGACGGCCACGACCAGCAGCACCGAGGTGAGCTGGAACGCGAAGACGTGGTCGCCGTACAGATTGTTGGCGAGCTGTTGGATGTTGGCGTCGTGGTTGCCGGCATCCGTGGCGCTCGCGACGCCGTCGCCGGGGTTGATGACCAGCGCGTCACGAGCACGGATCACCGCGGCGCCGACCAGCCCGACGAGTCCGACGGCCATCACTGCGGCGAGCGGCCGCTGGATCGGGATCGGTTCGATCGACAGGTCCATCGACTCGTCGACACCGAGCAGCATGATGACGAACAGGAACAACACGACGATCGCACCGGCGTAGACGATCACCTGGACCGCAGCGAGGAACTGTGCGTCCATCGCGACGAATTGGACCGCGACGCCGAACAGTGTGAGAACGAGGCCGAGCGCGGCATGGATCGGGTTCTTCATCGTGATCACGCCGATCGCCCCGCCGAGGATCATGACCGCCGCGGAGAAGAACACCACGTATTCGAGGAACGTCGCGTCGCTCACCGTTCGATCACCCGGACCGTCTTGTCGCGCTCGGGCTGTGCCGGCTCGGGGCGCGCACGCCGTATCCGAGCTCCCCGCTCCAACCGACCTCGCCCTCGAACGTCGCGTCGCCCGCCGGGGCCGTGGCGCGCATCCAGCCGCTCGTGAGCAGATCGTCGCCGGCGCGCCAGTCCTCCCACGGCTGCTTCCTCGGCATGCCCTCGTCGTCGACGACCAGTTCGGCCTTGGTGTAGATGGCGTCGTTGCGATTGGTGAACGAGAACTCGAACAACTTCGACTCGGTGATGGCCTCGGTCGGGCACGCCTCGACGCACATGTCGCAGTGGATGCAGCGCAGGTAGTTGATCTCGTAGACGAACCCGAAGCGCTCGCCCGGAGAGGTCGGGTTCTCGGGGTCGTTGTCGGCGCCACGCACGTAGATGCAGTCGGCAGGGCAGACGCCGGCGCACAGCTCGCAGCCGATGCACTTCTCCATGCCGTCCTCGTAGCGGTTCAACACGTGCCGGCCGTGCAGGCGCTCGGGCCGTGCCAGCTTCTCGTCGTGCTCGACGTCACGGGCGTCGTCGTGCTTCTTCTTGGCGCGGCGACCACCGGAGTACTCGGTCGTGACGCGCTCGCCGCCGAACAACCGGTGCTGGCGGATCGTGACACCGAAGCCCTCGAGATAGCCCATCAGACGGTCGCTCCTGTGTTGTCGGTGGCACGGTTGTCAGGGGCAGGGTCGTCGTTCGCTGCTGCTCGATTGCGGGCACTCACCCTGAGCGCGGCGCCGAACAGTCCCACTGCGACGACCGCCGCGACGAAACTGATCACGACCACGCGCAGACTGTCGGCAGCGTCACCGTCGGGTGAGAACTCCCGCAGCGCCGCGAGCAGCAGGAACCAACCGAGCGCGATCGGGATCAGCACCTTCCAGCCGAGATCCATGAGCTGGTCGTAGCGCAGTCGTGGCAGCGTGGCTCGCAGCCACACGAAGAGGTAGAGGAAGGCGAAGAGCTTCAGCAGGAACCACAGGGTGCCCTCGATGGAGCCGGGGATCACCGGGATGTCGAACAGCGGTTGCGGCCCACCGAGGAACAGCGTGACCATGATCGCGGACATGGTGACGACGTTCATGAACTCCGACAGGAAGAACAGTGCGAACCGGATGCCGGAGTATTCGGTGTTGAAGCCGCCGACCAGCTCCTGCTCGGCCTCGACGAGGTCGAACGGCGGCCGGTTCAGCTCGGCGGTCACGGCGATGAGGAAGATCACGAACGGCACGATCCCGGTCGAGACGACGTTCCAGTCGACGAAGCTGTTCTGCTGGACGACGATGCCCGCCGTCGACAGGGTGCCCGACGACAGCAGGACCGCGGCGAGGCTCAGCCCGAGCGCCGCTTCGTAGGAGATCATCTGTGCCGAGGCCCGCACCGAGCCGAGCAACGGGTACTTCGAGCCGCTCGACCAGCCGGCGAGCATGATGCCGTAGACACCGATCGACGACATGGCCAGCACCCAGAGGATGCCGACGGGCGGGTCGGCCAGCTGCACACGGGTGACCTGCCCGAACCACGTGACGGTGCCGTCACCGCCGTCGGAGAAGTCGCCGCCCAACGGGATGACCGCCCACAACAAGAACGCGGGGACGAAGGCCAGGAACGGTGCGAGGCGGAAGACGAACCGGTCGGCGCGACTCGGCAGGAGATCTTCCTTGAAGAACGCCTTGATGCCGTCGGCGAGGGTCTGCAGCATGCCGAACGGACCGGCCTTGTTCGGTCCGATCCGGTTCTGCATGCCCGACACGACCTTGCGCTCGTACCAGACCATGAACATCGTCGCGACGAGAGCGACGACGAAGATGAAGACGACCTTGCCGAGAATGATGAGCAAGGGAGTCCACAGCAGTGGCCCCTCGACGATCGGGTCGAGCGCGAACATCAGATCCGCTCGATCCTCACATCGGTGGTCGCGGTCGTACCGTCGACGATGTCTTCGATGGTGCCGGCGCCCTGATTGAACGGCGACCACACGACGCCGCGGGGCATCCGGGCGTTGGAGTGGATCGGCATCACGGTGCCGGCCTTGGCGCTGGCGATCTTGACGTCGCTGCCGTCGGCGACCCCGATCGCGTCGAGATCGAGCGGATGCACGTGAAGGGCCGAACCAGGCGCCAGGTTCACGAGCGACCGTGACATCTGCGTCCCAACTGCTCGGTCGTACAACTTGCGACTCACCACCAACCGATAGTCATAGCTGTTCCGACCGGGCGCGGAGAAGACCACGGGGGCGAGCGTCGTGTCGATCGGGCGGGTCAGGACCCCGTTGAGGGCCCCGGCGAGTGCGGCGGGTGATGCGTCGGCAAACGATGCGACATCGGCGGCGATGAGTGCGGTGACGTCGCCGACGGTGGACACACCGCGCAGCGTGTGCTCGGGGCCGAACGATCGATCGCCGATCATCAGCCCGAGTTCGACGGCGATCATCCAATCGGGTCGGCTCGTGCCGGTGGCGGTGACCTGTTGGGCGAGCGTGGTCACGCGCCCTTCGAGGTTCGTCGTCGTGCCGGCCTTCTCGCCGTACGCAGACGCGGCGAGAACGACGTCGGCGTACTGGGTGGACTCGCAGGCGAACGTGTCGATCGACAGGATCCGGCGGGCACCGGCGATCGCCCGCCGGGCCAGGTCGGCGTCGGGGCAGTCGTTGAGCGGATCGGCCCCGAGCAACACGAGGAGTTCGATGCGGCCCTCGGCTGCGGCGGTGAGTGTGGCCATCGCATCGTGGTCGGCATCGTTCGGCGCGAGACCGAGCGTCAATGCGCCCACGACGTTGCCGCGGCGCAGCGCCGGGAGCACCTTGGCGGTGGGGACACCCTCGAGGAGGGTCTGCAGCGCAGCAACCGTTGCCTCGGCCGATTCGGCGAGATTCGCCCGACCGGCCACGACCACGACGTCGCCTGATGCGATCTGGGCGGCGATGTCAGCATCGGCGAGCGCCTTGGCCACCGCGTCGCGTTGGGCGCCGGGTTCGTAGCGCACCGACTTCCACGCATACGGGGTCATCCCCGTCTCGAACGTCGAGAACTCGATGATTCGGCTCCGGCGCTTCTCGGCAGCATCACGCAGCCGCAGGTAGAGCACCGGCAGTTCTTCCTTGAGATCGGGACCGAGGAGCACGACCGTCTTCGCGTTGGCCGCGTCGTCGATCGTCGCCCGGTCGAGACCGAGGATCTCGGCGGGGAGGCCATCGCCGAGCTGGGCGTCACGACGGGTGATCCCGATCGCATCGGCGAGCTTCGCCCAGGCGTAGGCATCCTCGTTCGTGCCACGTGCTCCTCCGAGCAGCGCCACGCTGTCGGGGCCACCCGCGGCGAGCGCGTCGGAGACCATCGTCGCGGCGGCGCGCAGCGCGGTGTTCCACGACGTCTCGACGAGGCCGGACTCCAGCTTCACCATGGGTGCGCTGAGTCGGTTGTCCGAATTGACGGCCTCGAAGTTGAAGCGACCGCGGTCGCAGAGCCAGCCCCAGTTGACCGGGTCGGAGTCGACGCCCTGGTAACGGAGCAACTCGTCGCGACTCGATTGCACGACGGTGCGACAACCGACCGAGCAGGTGGTACACGTGGACTCCTGCTGGTCGAGATCCCACGGTCGGGCCTTGAACCGGTACGGCTTGGCGGTGAGCGCACCGACCGGGCAGATCTGCACCGTGTTGCCCGAGAAGTACGACACGAACGGCTCGTCGGGAAACGTCATCACCTGGGTGTCGTTGCCGCGGCTGATGAAGTGGATCAGCTTGTCGCCGGCAACCTCGTCGGCGAACCGGGTGCATCGGTCGCAGAGGATGCAGCGCTCTCGGTCGAGGTAGACGAGATCGGAGATCGGGATCGGCTTCTCGTAGTGTCGCTTGGACTCGACGTACCGACTCTCGCCCGGGCCGTGGCTGAACGCCTGATCCTGCAGCGGACACTCGCCGCCCTTGTCGCAGACCGGGCAGTCGAGCGGGTGGTTCGCGAGCAGCAGCTCGAGCATGCCCTCCTGCGCGCGCTTGACCTGATCGGTGTCGGTACGAACCACCTGGCCGTCGGCGACCGGGGTCATGCACGACACGACCATCATCGGACCCCGCGGGCCCTCGACTTCGACCATGCACTGGCGACACATGCCGACCGGTGACATGCGCGGGTGGTAGCAGAAGTGCGGCACGTACTCGTCGGCGCCGAGCGCCGCGGCGATCACCATGTCGCCCTTGCGGGCCGCCACCTCACGACCGTTGATCGACAGGGTGACCGCGTTGGGATCGGGCTCCTCGATCTCCTCGATCTCCTCGGCTTCCTCGGTCTCCACGATCTCCTCGGCGTCGTCGCTCACTCGCCGACTCCTGACATCACCGGGATGCTGCGCCGTTCGGTCCGCGGGGTCACCAGCGCCGCGAAGTCCTCGGGGAACAGCGTCATCGCGGAATGGATCGGCACGTAGGCCGACGGGCCGACGAAGCAGATCGTCGTCATCTTGTACGGGAACGGCACGGCATCGAGGCCGAGGCGCTCACTCGACGCGTGCGGCATGTCGCCGGGGCAGATCGACTGGCCGACGTCGAGGACCGTCTGCAGGTCGGCATCGGTGCCGTGGCCGTCGACGATGCGTTGCACGAGTCGATACAACCACGTTCCACCCTCGCGACACGGGACACACTTGCCACACGACTCGTGGGCGTAGAACCGCACGAGCGACAGCGCGGCGGCGGGAATGTCGGTCGTGGAGTCCATCACCATGACCGCGCCCGAGCCCAGCATCGATCCTGCGGCGCCGGCCTGTGGGCCTTCGAACGGGATGTCGAGCTGGTCGGCGGTGAACCACGGGGCCGAACCACCGCCGGGCACGAACGCCTTGAGTTCGTTGCCGTCGCGGATGCCCTGTGCGAACTCGTCGCCGTAGAGCAGGTCGCGGAACGTGGTGGACCCGTTGACGATCTCGTACACGCCGGGGCGAACCACGTGGCCCGACACCGCGATCATGCGCGTGCCCGGCGAGGTCGCCGTGCCGACAGCGGTGTACGCGGCCGAGCCCTCCTTCGCGATGAACGGGAGGTTGGAGAGCGTCTCGACGTTGTTGACGATGGTGGGTTGACCGTAGAGACCGACCGCTGCGGGAAAGTACGGCGGCTTGAGCCGTGGCATGCCACGTTCACCTTCGAGCGACTCGATGAGCGCCGTCTCCTCGCCGACGACGTAGGCGCCGGCTCCGGTGTGCAACACGATGTCGACACCGAAGTCGGTGCCGAGGATGTTCTTGCCGATGTAGCCGGCGGCATAGGCCTCGTCGAGCGCCGCCGCCACGCGTTCGTGAGCGAGCGCCATCTCACCACGGATGTACAGGAAACACTGCGACAGGCCGGCGGCGTAGCACGCGATCAGACAACCCTCGATCAACTGGTGCGGGTCGCACTCCATCAGGAGGCGGTCCTTGTAGGTGCCGGGCTCGGATTCGTCGCCGTTGACGACGAGGTAGCGCGGCCACACACCCTGTGGCGTGAAGCCCCACTTGGTGCCCGCCGGGAAGCCGGCGCCGCCGCGGCCGAGCAGCGTGGAGTCCTTGACCTGCTCGGACACCTCGGCCGGTGTCTTCGCGAGCGCCGAACGGAGGCCGTCGTAACCGCCCGTCGCGTGGAAACGCTCGAGGGTGTGGGCGTCGTCGTACTGGAAACGCGAGGTGACGATCTGCGGGCGGTCGCCCGGGTAGAAGCCCGGCGCCCAGGGATACGGACTGTTGCTCATGCGGGGGTCACCTGGATCCAGGCGGGTCCTTCCGTGACGTCGTCGGGGTCGGGAGCGCCGAGCGTGCGGTCGGCAGGAATCTGCTGCCGGTTGCGACCCAGCGTGCCGTGCGGCGGGATCTCGGCGTCGAGTGCGCCCGCGCGCAGATCGGCGACCAGGTCGTCGAACGCCTCGGGTGTGACGCGATAGCGGTGCCGGTAGTTGACCTGCAGCGTCGGCGCTTCGGTGCAGGCCGCCTGACATTCGGCGTGCTGGAGCGTGATCAGGCCGTCGGGCGTGGTCGAGCCGGCCTTGACCCCGAGGGTGTGTTCGGCGTGGTGCATCAGCGCCTCGGCCCCCATCAGCTGGCACGACAGGGTGCCGCAGATGTTGACGAGGTACTTGCCGGTGGGCTCGAACCGGAACATCTCGTAGAACGACGCCGTGCCGTACACCTCGGCCGGTGTCACGTCGATCAACTCGGCGACGTGGCGCATGGCGTCCTCGGTGACGTAGCCGTTCTGCTGCTGGCTCAGGTGCACGAGCGGGATCAACGCCGACTTCTTCTTCGGGTACCGGGCGATGATCTCCTTCGCCACGATCACGTTGTGATCACTCAGACGACTCATCGATCCACTCCGTTCATCTGTCCACCCCGCCCAGCACCGGGTCGACGCTCGAGATCACGGCGACCGCGTCGGCGACGAGTCCGCCGCGCATCATGTGCGGCAGGCATTGGATGTTGACGAAGCTCGGGTCGCGCATGTGCATGCGGTACGGGTGGGCCGAACCGTCGCTGACGATGTAGCAACCGATTTCGCCGCGGGGGCTCTCGATGCCGACGTAGACCTCGCCCTCGGGCACCTTGAAGCCCTCGGTGAAGATCTTGAAGTGGTGGATCAGCGCCTCCATCGACTCGTCGATGCGAGCCCGCGGCGGCGGTGTCACCTTCTTGTCCTGGATGCGATAGTCACCTGCGGGCATCTTGTCGAGGATCTGGCGGACGATCTTCATCGATTCGCGGATCTCGGCCAGACGGATGGCGAAACGGTCGAACGCGTCCCCGTAGGAGCCGACGATCACATCGAACTCCATCTCGTCGTAGTGCATGTAGGGCTCGTCGCGGCGCAGGTCCCATTCGACACCGGTCGACCGCAGGATCGGGCCAGTCGCTCCGAGCGCCATGGCCTCGCCGGGCGTGATGACACCCACGCCCTGGAGCCGCTCGCGCCAGATCGGCTGGCCGGTCATCAAGATGTCGTACTCGTCGAGGCGGTCGGGCAGCATGTCGAGGATCGACAGCACGCCATCGCGCCAGCCCGCCGGGAGATCGGCGGCGAGGCCGCCCGGACGGACGAAGTTGTGATTCATCCGCAGGCCGGTGACCTCCTGGAAGAACCGCAAGACCTCTTCGCGTTCGCGCCAGCCGTAGATCATCATCGAGACCGCGCCGAGGTCCATGCCGTTGGTCGCCATGAAGAGCAGGTGGCTCGCCATGCGACTCATCTCGGCGAGCAGCATCCGGATCCACACGGCCCGCTCGGGAATCTCACCGTCGATGCCGAGCAGCTTCTCGGTCGCCATCGAGAACACGAGTTCGTTGGCGATCGGGCTCAGGTAGTCCATCCGCGTGACGTTCGTGCCGCCCTGGGCGTAGGTGAGCTGTTCACCGGTCTTCTCCATGCCGGTGTGCAGGTAGCCGATGATCGGCTTGCACCGCAGCACCGTTTCGCCCTGGAGTTCGAGCATGAGTCGCAACACGCCGTGCGTCGACGGGTGCTGCGGGCCCATGTTGATGATCATCGTCTGATCTTCGTCGGGGTCGTCGGGGAGGTCGCCGAGCAGGGCAGCCTCGGCCTCGGACATGCGCAGGACGGAGCCCACCTCGCGCAACAACTCCTTGGCGCTGAGTTCGCTTCGCGGCTTGAGTTGCTGTCCGCCCTCGTCGGTGCCCGCAACCGAGCGTTCGTAGAAGCTGGTACTCATGCGTTCGCCTCCTTGAACTGCACCGGGATGCGACCGACGTCGTAGTCCTTGCGCAGTGGATGACCGATCCAGTCCTCCGGCATGAGGATGCGGGTGAGGTCGGGATGGTCGGTGAACTCCACCCCGAACATGTCGAACACCTCGCGCTCCATTGCCTCGGTGCTCGGATACAGGTCGAACAGAGTGGGCAGGACGGCGTCGTCCTCGGGCACCTGGACCCGCAGGCGGAGGCGACGGCGCTCGCGCATGTCGAGCAGGTTGACCACGACCTCGAACCGTTCGGCAACGATGCCGTCGGGCAACTCACGGCCGGGTCGCTCGAGATAGTCGACGCCGGTCAGATCGACGCACATGGTGTAGCCGTCGTCGACGAGGCGCTTCAGCGTGTCGAGGTATTCGTCGCGAGCGACGTGGAGGACGTCCTGGTCGCTCATGGCTTCGTGGCTCCCAGCAGGACCGGCACGCCCGTGGGTTCGATGTACTCGACATGGACGTTGGCGCCTGCGCCGGACTCGTCGCGCCGCTTCATGATCTGGTTGGTCTCGATCAGTCCGTGCAGCGTCTCGATCGCGTGGATCAAGGTCTCCGGCGTGGGCGGGCAGCCCGGCGCATACACGTCGACCGGCACGATCTGGTCGACTCCCTGGACGATCGCGTAGTTGTTGAACATGCCGCCCGAGGACGCACAGACTCCCATCGAGATGACCCACTTGGGCTCCATCATCTGGTCGTACACCTGACGCAGAACCGGTGCCATCTTCTGGCTGACCCGACCGGCGACGATCATGATGTCGGCCTGGCGCGGCGATGCGCGGAAGACCTCCATGCCGAAGCGGGAGATGTCGTAGTGGGCGCCGCCGGTCGCCATCATCTCGATGGCGCAGCAGGCCAGGCCGAACGACGCGGGCCACGACGAACGCGCCCGCGACCAGTTGACCAGGTCTTCGAGTTTTCCGGTGATGACGTTGTGCGACAGGCCACCAAGGCCGTCGTCGCGCACATCGTTGACGATGCCCATGCTGATGACTCCTTCGCAGTCTCGCTATGCGGCTTCTTCGGTGCCCGTGGACGGCAGACGACCATCGGCCCCGACGCGTCGGACAGTGGTGGCCATCGTACGTTCGGGCGACACCATCGCCGCGTCCGTCGTCATCAGCCTGCCGCGTTGCAGTGGGCCCCAGTCGAGACCCCCGCGAGCGACCTCGTAGACGAATGTCGCGAAGAACACCACCGAGAACGCCAGGACCGCCCAGAATCCGTACGTTCCGAGTGTCGCATGCGACACCGCGTACGGATACAGGAAGATGATCTCGATGTCGAACATGATGAACAGCATGGCGACGACGTAGAAGCTCACCGGGAACCGTTCGGGTGGCTCACGACTCGGCACGATGCCGCATTCGTACGGCGCCTCCTTCGCGATCGACGGGCGACGGGGCGCCAGCAGCCGCGACGCCGCGAAGCTCAACACGCCGAACACCACGGCGAGGATGAACAACACGACGATGGGGAGGTACTGAGCCATGATCAGACGCCGGCGTCGACCTTGTCTCGTTCGGGTGCGGCGACGGTGGCCTCGACCTTGACGGCCGGTAGCGGCTGGGCGAGGTTCGCCCGGCGGATGCGGTCACGACGGTTCAGCAGGTAGCACATGGCGAAGAAGATCGCGCCGGCGCCGACCATCAGCACCGCCGGTGGCTGACGGCGCGCACCGAGATCACGGATCATGTACACGTAGATGCGCTGGCGGCTCTCGTCGACCTCGGGCCGCACGGGCGCACGACCCGGCTCGGTACGCACCGGCACGAACGACGCCGCCTCGGCAACGACGTAGTGCGGCGTGTGCCGGAAGGCGAGGAAGTCGAGGGTGTCGTTGATCTTGGGGTAGCGCTCGCCCCCGGTGTCGAAGACCTCGACGATCTCGAACTGGCCGGCGGTGAACGCCTCCTCCGCGATCAGGATCTCGGTGGCGGCAGCCTGGGCCTGGCCGAACGCCGGCGATGCCTTGTCGAGCACCGACCAGTCCTGCTCGAGGAAGGTGCTGCGCACCACGTCGGCGGACTCGGTGGCGGTGGCGCCATCGGGAACGGCAGCGTTCGGGTCGAGCACCCCCGCCGCGCCCAGAGCATTCACGTCCTGCAACACCGCGGACCCCGCGACCGGTTGCCAGGTCGGGTCCGGTCCACGCAGGCCGATGCCGTAGATCATCCACACGGCACCCATCAGCATCATCCAGCCCGCCAACCCGGCGATCGTGACCAGGAACGCCAGCCGCGAACCGAGGTTGGTGGCCATGATGCCGTAGATGCTGCCGATCAGAATGACGACGCCGATGATGACGGTGAGCAGGCCGCGAAGCTCAGGCTCCCATCCGATTGCCAACAACGACATGTGTCACAAGCTCCGTACGTATTCGAGGATGGAATTGAGCTGCTCGTCGGTGAGCAGGTTTCCGAATCCGGGCATGCGGCCGGAGCCCTTGCCCGTTGCGACCGTACAGCTTGCCGTACACCGAGCCGTTCTGGACGAACTGCACGAGCTCGGACTGCGTTGGCGAAGTGGTTGTTCACCGAGCCCCCGGTGAGGTTCCAACCGAAGGCGCCCTGACCCGACACGGTCGGCTGACCGTAGCTCCAGCCGAGCGTGTGACAGCGGGCGCAGCTGTAGGCACCGCTGGCCAGATCGAGGTTGAACAGCGCCTCACCGACCGTCTCCGCGTTGCCGTCGGCCACCGCCTTCTCGGCTGCGGCCTGGATCTCGGCCTGCGTCGCTGCCGGCAGGTTGCCGTCGGCACAGATCAGCGGATCCTCACCCTCGGCGCAGTTCTCGCGAGGGATCTGGATGCTCTTCATGTAGGCGATCAGGTTGTCGATCTGCTGGCTGTTCATCGGGCCACCACCGGCGAGACCCCACGGCGACATCGGCGAGAAGGGTCGGCCGTAGACCAGGATGAAACGAATCTCGCTCTCGTCGAATCGGTACAGCGCCGTGTTCAGCGCCGGCGCCTTCCAGTTGACGGCCTGGACCTCCTGGGTGACCGGATCGGTCACCGTGAACGGTGCTTCGCCACCGACGGCCTGCATGCCGCCGTGGCAGCCGGCGCAGTTGAAGCCGCCCTCGGCGGTCGGTGCGAACAGCTGTGACCCCCAGCTGGCGAAGCGATTGTCCCAGCCCTCCTGGGCACCGGCCTGACGGCTCGGTTCGAACACCCAGTACAGCGGCAGGGCCACGACGATCACGGCGAGCAGAACGACGCCCCAGAGTTGGACGCGCTCGAGTCGCGGGCCCTCCAGGGTCTCGTCGTCGTAGTACGGCTTGCGGTTGGGTGCCAGCTCGATCTCCGAGCCGACCTCCTTGCGGCCCGCCGCGACGTTGAACAGTCCGTAGATGATCCAGCCGGCGACGATGATGACGAGGCCGATGACGCCGATCGTCGTGGTCGTGAGTGCAACGAGTGCCATCAGTGCTTCGCCTCTCCGCCGGTGCAGTGCGGGCCTTCGGCTTCCTGACCGGTCGTGTTCGTGCCGATCGGGGGTCCGGGAACGAGTTGGCCGGTGTTGATCGTGACGCTCGCCGGTCGCCGAGATCGTGGCCGGGTAGCGATCCATGCCGCGCGGGGCCGGACCGGCCTTCTTCTCGCCGTTGCGGTTGTACTGCGAACCGTGGCACTGGCATTCGAACCACTGGCTCGTGTTGCACTCGGGAATACGACAGCCGAGGTGCGGGCACTTCTGGCTCAAGATGGTCAGACCCGCTTCCATGGCAACGAGCAACGACGGGGCGTACGACCGTCTTGGCGAGCGGCAACGCCTCGGCCGGATACTCGGTGATCCACGATCGCGCCTCGGGAACGTAGAAGAACCCGTTGCCCTGCTTGATGCCCGCCTTGAGGTTGTCGATCTTGCCCACCGAGACGAGGCCACCGAAGCCACCGGTTCCGCTCGGCCAGAGGAAGGCGACGAACGCCGCGGCGGCGAACGCGCCGAGGCCGACACCCATGAGCGACACCGTGGCCCGGTTGAAGAACTGGCGGCGCGTGACACCGATCATCTCGGGGTCAGGCGGCGTCCACTCGACGATCTCCACCTGTGCGCGTACTTCCACCTCGGTGCTGCGCGACGCCAGCCCGGCCGCTTCGACCTCGGCCGCCGTCGGTGCGTCGACGATCGGTTCGGTCTGCTTGCGCGCCGCGCGGTCGCGTTGCACGGTCTCGCCGGACAGCGCGCCGGCACCGCGGACGTCGCTGCGACGCGCCATCGTGAAGAAGGAGATGGCGCCGAGAACGACGACGACACCGATGGCGATGGCTATGACTGCTGCAGTACTCATGACTGGGGGGTCTCCTTTCGCAGTCTCACAGTTCGAAGAACAGGCCTTCGACCCAGGGGAGGACGAAGTTGAAGCCGGGCCCACGGAAGAACGATCCGATGAGCACGAGGACCGCCCAGAACATCAGGTGGACGGTCATCAAGCCGTAGAGGAACTTACGATCCTCGGGCTTGTTGGAGGGATTGCGGTCCAGGTACGGCGCGAGCACGAGCGCGATGAGGCCGACACCGGGAAGCGTCACGCCCGCCACCATCGGGTGGAACGTGGTGAGCAGTTCCTGGAGGCCCAGGAAGTACCACGGCGCCTTCGAGGGGTTCGGCGTCAGGTTCGTGTTGGCCAACTGCAGCAGCGGTGCGTGCACGAAGACCGAGAAGATGAACACGAACGCCGTCATCGCCAGCGCGGCGACGAACTCGGCCGCGAGCAGGTGTGGCCACGTGTGGACCTTGTCGACCGGGGTCGCCTTGACGTCTTGGATCGAGCCCGACTTGACGACGGTCAACAGGCGTTGCGTGTGGCCGCCGGGGCCGGCGCCGACGGGCACACCGCCACCGGCAGGGGCCGCGGCAACGACCGCGCCGACCTTCTCGGCAACGGCGACGGCGCCACCCGAGGTGGGAGCCTCGGCCTCGCCACCGGCCTTGGCAGCCTTGGCCGCCTTGCTGCGCTGCAGCAGGTGGTCGGGGATGCGCGAGTCGGACGGGGCCGCAGCCTCGACCGGCGCGTCGGCAGCGGCCGCCTCGGCGGGTGCGGCCTCAGCGGACTTCTCACGCGCGGCAGCAGCCCGCTTGAGGAGATGTTCTGGGATCTCAGTCATCGTTCACCTCACCAGCCAGTCAATCGAACGGATCACAACGGACCAGAAATTCCGCCGTCCTTGCGGACACGCCAGAAGTGGATCGCCATGAAGATCACGATCACGAACGGCAGGAACAACACGTGGAGCACGTACCATCGCAACAGCGTCTCGGAGCCGATTTCGGCACCGCCGAGCAGGACGAACCTGACCTCCTGGCCGAACACCGGGGTGTAGCCCATCATGTTCGTGCCGACGGTCACGGCCCACAGCGCCAACTGGTCCCACGGCAGCAGGTAGCCGGTGAACGACAGCAGCAGGGTCAGCGTCAACAAGATGACGCCGATGACCCAGTTGAACTCACGCGGAGGCTTGTATGCGCCGTGGTAGAAGACGCGGGCCATGTGGAGGAACACCGCGAGCACCATCAGGTGCGCGCCCCACCGGTGCATGTTCCTGACCAGCAGCCCGAACGTCACCGAGGTCTGCAGGTTCTGGATGTCGTTCCATGCGGCGGTCGCTTCGGGCCGGTAGAAGAACATCAGGAAGATGCCGGTGACCGTCAGCAGGATGAACAGGAAGAAGCTGAGGCCGCCGAGGCAGAGCGTGTAGCTGACCTTGACGGCATGGCGCTTCACCTTGACCGGGTGCAAGTGGTAGAGCACCGAGTTCATGATGACGTAGCTGCGGTTGCGGGGGCTGTCGGTGTAGCCCTTGCGGAAGATCGAGCCGGGCCGGAAGATCGAACTCCAGGCCTGGCTGCCCTGCACGCCGTCGACCGTGGAGTTCACGCGGTCCTTGATGGTCGGGCGGGGTTTGTCGTCGATGATCTTTGCCATTGGGATCGTGGTTCTCTCAGAGCCTCATGCCATAGCCGTAGCCATGGTTGTTGGTGCGGACGTGGGAGTTGCCTGCGGCCGTGGCGGTGCCCGCCTTGCCGAGAATGATGACGCCAGTCGGGCAACGGTCGACGCACAGCGCGCAACGTGTGCAGATGTCGTCGTCGATGGTGAACATGAAGGCATCGGACGGATCGGTGCCGGGTTGCTCGGTGCCGTCGGCCTCGACCACGGCATCGACGGACACCATGTGGATGCACTTCCACGGGCAGATGTCGACGCACCCTTCACAGGCGATGCACTCGGTCTGATCGATGTGGATGAACTGCTTCGGCTTGACGGCCTTGGACAGGTAGTCCGCGTCGACCTCCACCAACGTGTACGCGTCGGTGAACGGCATCATCGGGGGGTTGGCGTCGGTGCGTGCCATCGATCAGGCCTTCTTCACCAATGGGCGACCATAGGTGGACGTCGGCAGTTCCTTCGGCTTGACGTCGCCACGCTTCTGCCACCACACGGCGAGGAAGATGAACACACCGAAGAAGATGAGGTGCAACACGACGACACCGATGTCGCGCACGGCTTGGTACTGCAGCGTGATCGGGTTCCAGCCACCGGCGGACACCGGCTTCAAGATGCCGCCCGGGCCGTACAGCAACTTGTCACGCGACCAGCCGAGGTCCTTGTCGGCATGGTCGATGAATTGGTGGGGAACCACGCCGAACGCCAGGAACAGCACGCCGAAGATGTACACGGACGCGAGCAGCGCCTCGCCCCACAGGAGCGGCCGGTCGACCGGGCGACGCTTGCCGTACGGGATGATCGCCAGGGTCAGGATCAACGTCGCGAAGAATGACACGAGGAACGCCTGATTCATCAGGGGCCATTCGAGTACGGCGATTCCGATCATCTGCGATGTGTTCCTGTCGTGGTCGATCTGTGCGTGGCGGTCGATCCCCGAGAAACGACCGGCGGCCGCAGTCGGGACATTGCTGACGAACTGTAGTCGTCGGGATGCGAGATACGAAGTCTGGCACGCAAGTGTGACCACTTCGCATGGTTGTGCATTAGTTCCCGGCAGGACGATCGGCGTTTCGGCGCGACTGATTCCCGGATCCGGGCGCGATCCATCTATCATCCACGCAGTGACCGAGATTCCCGAACATCTCCTCAAGCGGTCGCGCGAGCGACGCTCCGCGATCGGCCAGGGCGACGACGCGGCGACGGGCGACACCGCGCCGTCGAGCAGCCCGGCGACGACGGCAAGCTCTGCACCGGCGACCACGGCTGCGGCTGCGGCCCCGGTGGCCACCGGCCCGGCACCACGCACCGCGGCGCCTGCTCCGCCGGCTGTCCCGCCAACGCCACCCGAACCCGTGTACGTGCAGGCCGCCAAGCGGCGCAAGAAGATCCCGTTCTGGGCGATGGCGACGCTCAGCCTGATGCCGCTGTGGGCCTTCATGTACGTCCGCGCCGTCACCCAGCCCCCCGTCGTCGTCGAAGGTCCACTCGGCATCGGCGCCGGGGTCTACAGCAACTGCGCGAGCTGCCACGGCGCCGCCGGCGGTGGCGGCGTCGGGTATCCGTTCGAAGGCCAGTCGGTGCTGCAGACCTTTCCCGCATATCGAGGACCAGATCCGGTACGTCTACTACGGCACCGAGGGCTTCAATGCGGCCGGCATCGAGATCTACGGCAACCCGGATCGTCCGGGTGGCCCGCACGTCACCGGCGCGCGCGGCGTGATGCCGGCGTTCGGTCCACAGTTGACCGAGTACGAGATCGTCGCCGTGGTCTGCCACGAGCGCTACACGCTCGGTGGCGCCGACCCGACGAGCGCTGAATGGGCTGCGGAGTACGAGGCGTGGTGCGCTCCCGGTGCCCCCATCTTCGACGCGATCGAGACCGGCGCGTACGACTACACCAGCCCCACTGCCGACCCCATCGGGGACGTCGCGATCATTCCCGTCGGGCCCGAGGCCGTCGCCGGCTCACCCGCCGGCTGAGCGGATTCTGCTGGACACCGACGTCCTCGTCGTCGGCGGTGGCCCCGCCGGGGCGTCGGTCGGCTACTGGCTGGCCCGAGCGGGCCACGACGTCACCGTTGTCGAGAAGCGCCCCGTCCCTCGTCACAAGGCGTGCGGTGACGCGCTGACGCCACGCGCAGTGCGTGAGTTGGCACTGCTCGGCGTCGATCCCCTCCAACTCGACGGACACCGACTCAACGGCGTGCGCATGGTCCACGGACGGCGCGAGGTGACGGTCCCCTGGCCCGATCATGCCGAGCTCCCCGACAACGCGGTGGCTCTGCGACGCGACGTGCTCGACACCGAGCTCCGACGCCACGCCGCCGCGGCCGGGGCGCACCTCGTCATGGGCCACGAGGCCACCGGACCCATCGTCGAGCGTGGTTTCGTGCGCGGCGCAACGCTCAGCGCCGACACCGAACTCGTCGCGGACCAGCCCCGGCTCGAATCCGTTCGCTCACGATTCGTCGTCGTGGCCGATGGCGCCAACAGCAGCTTCGGGCGGGCCCTCGGCACCACCCGGCACCGCAATTGGCCCTACGGCATCGCCACTCGGACCTATTTCGCCAGCGCTCGCAGCTCGGAATCGTGGATCGAATCGACGCTCGGAATTCCCGATGCCGCCGGCAACCCGATCGCCGGATACGGATGGGTGATCCCGCTCGGCGACGGGACGCTGAACGTCGGTGTGGCCGTGCTGTCGACCTATCGCGACGTCCGGGGCGTGAACGCGTTGAAACTGCTCGATGCCTTCGCCCACCGCATTTCCGACCGATGGGAGCTCGACCCGTCGGCACCACTCAAGGCTCCGACCCGGTTCCGAATCCCACTCGGCGGATCGGTCGGCCCGAAGATGGGGCCGACGTTCCTCGTCGCCGGCGATGCGGCGGGCATGGCCAACCCGTTCAACGGCGATGGCGTCGATGCCGCCCTGATGACCGGTCGCCTGGCGTCCGAGGTGCTCGACGAGGCGCTCACCACCGGGAATTCGACCACCCTGCAGCGGTATCCGACGATCCTCAACGAGGCCGTCGGGCAGTTCCACAAGGTGGGCCGGTTGAGCGCGCGCTTCCTCGGCCGTCCCGTCGTGCTGCGTCCGGCGCTTCGCCTGGGGTTGCACAGCGATCGCGCCATGGGCGCCGTCCTGCGGATCGCCGCGAACGAACTACGCGATCAGCGACCCGGCGGCGCCGAGCGCGCCTACGCGATCGCCAACACGATCTCGAAGTTCGCTCCCAACTGGTGAGACGTCAGGCCGGGACCTGGCGGGCAACGGCCGACACCGACGCGATCAACGAGCCGGGTGCCGCGCGTAGCGCATCGGTTGCGGGCGAGTCCGGGAAGTCGTCGCACGCTGCGACGGCCCGGTCGACGTAGGCCTGAGCGGTCTCGATCGCGGCCGCCACGCCATCGTTCGAGCGCAGGATCGCCAACGCCCTGTCCTGGCTGGCGGCGTCGAGCGGCGACCCGAGCAGGCTCGCCAGCTCGTCCGAAGCCGGCGACCCGAGCGCCAAGGTGCGCAACACCGGCAGCGTGTAGACGCCCTCGACGATGTCGTGGCCGGCGGGCTTGCCGAGCTGTGCATCGGTGGCGGTGATGTCCAAGATGTCGTCGACGATCTGGAAGACCATCCCGTAGCTGTTGCCGTAGTCGGTGAGGGCATCGATCAAGGGACGATCGTGGCCGGCCGTGATACCACCGATGCGCGCAGCGGTGCCGTACAGCGACGCCGTCTTGCCATGAATCGATGCGAGGTAGCTCGCCTCCGTGCGCGAGATGTCGTAGGTGTGGCGCAACTCCTCGATCTGGCCCTCACAGAGCCAGCCGATGGTGCGCGCCAGCAGACCGGCGACCTCGGTGCCGAGCGAGGCCGCGATCTCCGACGCTCGTGCCAGCAGGAAGTCCCCGGCGAGGATCGCCTGCAGGTTGCCCCACTTCGCGTTGACCGTCTCGACGCCGCGACGGGTCTCGGCCTCGTCCATCACGTCGTCGTGATAGAGCGAGCCGAGGTGGACCAGTTCACAGGAAACACCGCCACGCACCACGTCGTGCGACGCCTTCTCACCGAGCACCTGGGCCCCTGCGACGGCGAGCACCGGTCGGAGTCGCTTGCCACCGGCCACGATCAGGTGCGACGCGATCTCGTTCAGATACGAGTCCGGCGTGACGACGGCATCGTGCATCGCCGATTCGATCCGTTCACGGTCGGCAGCCATCGACGCGAGAGCCAACAGCGGCGATGTGACGCTCGGAGCCAGCACCTCTTCCTGGGACACGTCGCACAGGCTAGGCGAGCCTGACGGAGGACACACGAACGTGGGCACCACTCGTCGCCGCCCGCGACAGCCCGTAACCTGAGCGAGATGTCCGTGACGGCGACCGTTCCCTCCACCTTGCCGAAGGCCAACGAGCCCTGTTGGTGCGGGAGCGGACGCAAGTACAAACGCTGTCACAAGAAGTCCGAGGGACGCGTCGTGCCCGGCATCGTGTCGCCGATGCGTGACGTCCCCGCCGACATCGACCGTCCGTCGTACGCCGACACGGGCGACGTCGAACCGTGGGACGAGCCACGGGTCAAGTCCCCCGAGATCATCGAGCGGATGCGTCACGCCGGCAAGGTGGCCGCCGAGGTGCTGCGCCTGGCGGGCGAGATGGTCGCCCCGGGGGTCACCACCGAGGAGATCGACATCTACGTCCACGACCTGTTCGTCGAGCGGGGCGCGTACCCCTCGACGATCAACTACCACGGCTACCCGAAGGCGTGCTGCACCTCGATCAACGAGGTCATCTGCCACGGCATCCCCGATACGACGGTGCTCCAGGACGGTGACATCTGCAACATCGACGTCACCGGCTACATCGGCGGCGTCCACGGCGACACCAATGCCACCTTCCTGGTCGGCGATGTCGACCCAGAGAGCCGCCAGCTCGTGCAGGTCACCGAGGAGTGCACGTGGTACGGCATCGAAGCCGTCAAGCCGGGCAGACCGATCAGCGACATCGGCCGTGCGATCGAGGACCATGCGAAGAAGTACCGGTACGGCGTCGTGCGAGCATTCGTCGGTCACGGCATCGGCGAGCAGTTCCACACCGACATCCAGGTGCTGCACTACTACGACTCACGCGCAGCCACGATCATGCGACCGGGCATGACCTTCACGATCGAGCCGATGATCACGCTCGGAACGGTCAACTACAAGATCTGGGACGACGACTGGACCGCCGTGACCGGCGACGGCAAGCGCACGGCGCAGTTCGAGCACACGATCCTCGTCACCGACGACGGGTGCGAGGTGCTCACGGGCGGGCCGGGTGCGGTGAGCCCGTCGGCTCCCTGGAATCGCTGACGGTCGAAGGGCGAAACAACCACCACAACGCAAGGCCGGCAAACGCCACACCGCCGCTGAGGGCCATCGCGGTCACGAACCGATCGAGAGCACCGGGAGCGTCGGTCGGAATGATCGCGGCGCTCAGACCGTCACGCTTGACGAATCCCCAGATCGCGAGTTCGACGCCGACGAGCAACATCGCTGCGTCGGCCACGAACGTCATCGCGCGTCTGGCTGCGATGGTGCCGACGGCGACCGAGAGCACCGCGACCACCGGCAGTACCCACCACACCAGTTTCGGACCTGTCTCGGGGGGGAGCGACCGGAACTGCCACGTGCCGACGACCAGCGCGAGGAGCACGACCGGCAGCGTCACGGCCAAGCGCCGCCCGGAAGCGCCCCGATCGGTGGAGCAACCACGCGGCAACGGCGAGCGCCAGACCCGCAGCGAACCCGGCGATCGCGGGCAGCGGTGACGGGTCCGGCTTCCATGTACTGATGACCGTGACGTCGACCTGGGCACCGTCGACGACGAGCGGGATCACGGACTCGAGGATCTGGTCGCCCGGCCCCAATCCGAACGGTCGGGCCTGCTGCATCCAATGTGCACGATGATCGTGCCACGAGAAGTTCCCGTCGGCCGCGACCTGTCTCCAGTCGGGAGTGGCGTCGGCGGTGGCGTTGTCGGGAATACCTCCGCCACCGAGTCGGGACTCGTTGAGGTACGCGCTCGGCGAGTTCCGGTTCTCCCACACGGTGCTGTCGGGTCGGAACCAGACCATCTCCTCGCCCTGGTAGCCGAGCACGACGACCTCGGTGCCGGCCGCGACGGCGAGCTGGAAGAACGAATCACCGCCGATGATCGACGGCGTGATGGTCGCCGTTGTCGGCTCGACCGACACGATCTCCGACTGGTAGTCGGTCGGACCGGGCGGATCGGCGAGCGCGCGTCGAGCTGAGCGTCAACGCTGCGAGCAGCCCGGCGACGACGCCTCCGAGCACCCGGCGCGGCGCCGTCACGCCTTCACCACGAGCACGAACTCACCACTCGGGTGCACGGTGCAGACGCCGACGAACTCCCCGGGCGACGAAAACCGTTGCGTGAGCGTTTCGTTGGCCCCGACGAAGAACGGCCCGACGCTGTGCCCTCGATCGTCGTCGTTCACGATGCGGATCGTCTCGCCCACCCGCACCTCGAGTTCGGCGGGGAGGATCTCGAGCGGCGTCCCGGCATCGAGCGCCTCACCGGCACCCTGCGGTATCACGTACTCGTACGTCGCGGCGTCGGTGGAGTCGACCGCTTCGGTCGCAGGGTCGGCCGACGTGTCGCTCCCGCACCCGGCCAACGCGCCGAGCGCGATCACCGCTGCCGCGAACGGTGCGACGAATCTCATGCCCCCGCCGCCTGCGCCGCGAAGAGTTGCTCGACGTCGGAGGCCATGTCCTGCGACGAGGTCCCGAACGGCCACGTGACGAGCAACTTGCCGTCGTCGCCGACGAGGTAGAGGAATCCGCTGTGCGCGACCTCGATCTCACCATCGGCGTTGGTCGTGACCTCGTAGCTCACGCCGAACGGTGCGGCAGCAGCAGCGAGGCGGTCGGCATCGAGCGTGCCGGCGGCCTGCGCATCGGGGACGAAACTCTGCACGTACCCGGTCAGGAGGTCGTTGTCGCGTTCGGGGTCCACCGTCACCATCACGGTGCTCACCTGTGCCGCGATGTCGGCGGGGAGACGACGCAGCGCAACGGTCCAGTCGGTCATCGTGGTCGGGCAGACGTCCGGGCAGTTGGTGTATCCGAAGTACACCGCCTTCAAGCCACCCGGATCGCCCCTGAACGCGACATCGGTCCCCGGGTCGCTGAGCGACGGCAATGTGGTGGCGTCGACCGTCGGGGCGGGCTCTCGAACGATCCCGGCGAGGGGGCGGTCGGCCGACGAGACCGTCGACGGCGAAGTCGTCGCCTCGGTGGAGCAGCGTCTTGATGTACGCGACGATGTCCGCGATCTCGGCGTCGCTCAGGTTGTTCGGCGGCATCTTCAGGTTGTACCCGTCGACGAGTTGCTTCGAAGGATCCCCGATCGCTGCGGTCAGGTAGACGTCGTCGGCGACGACCGTCGTGCCGTCGGTGAGCGTGACCTCCGAGCCGGCGAGGCCGATCCAGGTCGGGCCGGCACCCCCGCCGAAGTTCCCACCGTGACATCCCGCGCAACCGCTGCTTCGTGCGAGCTGTTCGCCGCGCTGTTCGGCGGGCGACAGGTCGGCCGACGAGCTCGGGGCATCGGAGTTGCACGCACGCGATCCCGATCGTCGCCACGACGACACACCAGGGCACGAATCGCGAGCAACCTCATCCCACTGCACCCTCGTCGGATGGCGACCGTTCGTCGTACATCATCTCGACCAGATCGGTTCGGGCACGCGAGACCCGCGATCGAACCGTGCCGATCGGGCATCCGAGCACCTCGGCGGCCTCGTCGTAGTGCAACCCGAGCACCTGGGTCAGCACGAACGCTGCCCGCCGGTCGTCGTCGAGCGAGCGGAGCAGGTCGTCGAGATCGGCGCGTCCCGTCGGGTCGACCATCGCTCCGCTCAGCGTTTCCGCGGTGCTTGTTCGCAGCACATGTTGGTCGAGGCGACGCCGCCGCACCGCTCGACGCGTGTGATCCACACAGGTCCGCCGCACGATGGTGAGCAACCATCCTCGAGCGGGGCCGTCGGCCCGGTACCGGTGGACCGAAGCGATCGCGCGCTCGTAGGACTCCTGCGCGAGATCGTCGGCGTGCTCGGCGTCGCCGAGGTAACGGCACAGCCGCCAGACGTCCCCCTGGGTCTCACGGACGAAACGTTCCAAGGCACCGCGGTCGCCATCGCGTGCGGCGATCAGCAGATTCGTCAGGTGGTCCACCCCATCAGTGTTGCCGAACTCGACGAAAAACGGACGGTGACGAACGTCAAGAGTTCAGTCGGATTCGCGGGGAACTCCACTCTCTCCGTGAACGACCTGACACGTCATGCAGTGTTCTGACGTACGTGAACTGATCTCAGCGATGGCCGACGCCGAAGCGGCCCCCGACGAGCACGAGGCGGTCGAACTGCATCTGCACGCCTGCGCCGACTGTCGACAGTTCTCCGTCGCCGTGTCGCTGCTCGACCGCCAGATCCGGGTCCGGCCCGCGGAACCCGTCCCTGACCTCGTCGCCGCCGTCACGGCCCGCGCCCGTCCCGCCCGGCTCGGACGCGGGGGGTGGATCCGCCCGGCGCTCGCCTGGGTCGCGGTCGTGATGTTGGTGCAGAGCGTGCCCGTGCTGCTGTTCGGCAACATGTCCGGCACCGACGCCCACACTGCGCGCCACCTCGGTGCCTTCGGTGCGGCGCTCGCCATCGGGTTCGCGTACGCCGCGTGGAAGCCGCACCGTGCCTTCGGGTTGCTCCCGTTCACCGCGGCGCTCGTCGCGACCACCTTGGTCAGCCTCCTCGCCGACGTCGTCGGCGGAACGCGCACCCCGGTCGCCGAACTGATCCACCTCTCCGAGGTGGTCGGCCTCACCTTGTTGTGGGTGGTCGCCGGGTCGCCCGGCTGGAACGGCGTGTCACGAATCGTTCATCGGCACCCGTCGGGCCTCGATCCGATCGAGTAGCGGCTCCCACCACGACGGTGAGCCTGTCTCGGCGCGAGCCGTACGCCCGATCGATCTCCGACGCGCAGGTCCGCACGTCGCCGTGTCGTAGCGCGCTCGACGGCGGCACCGATGTCGCCCTCGGGCCACGGCAGCTCCGCGAGCACGACGGGCGACAACCTGATGCTGTTGGCCGACAGCCCGGTGCCGGCGCCTGCGATGCCACAACCACGCCGACGCGAACCCGGACGTGAGCACCGCCGCGATCTCCCAAGCGGCACGCGGCGAGCTCGTCCGGCGAACCCGTTCTCGTCGTCCCAATGGGCGCCGGTCGGGTAGGCAGCGACGACCGGTACGCCGGGCAGCCATTCACCGCCCGGGTCGCAGACCGCTTCGACGATCTGGGTCTGGTTGGCCACCAGGACCTTGGGGACGAGGCGTCGCCGCGCCCACTCCTGCATCTTCGGATCGAGTCGAGCCACGTCGACGCGGGGACGTTGCCAACGCTGCTTCGCGAACGTGACCGCCTGGCGACCCCACAGGGACACACCGGGATCGATCAGACCGCTGGTGACGAACTCCGGCCCGGACGGATGATCGCCGACGGCGGGGATCAGTCCGTAGTACTCGTCGCGGAAGTTGGCGTTCAGACGGGCTCGGTCGCCGAGCGTCCCGGCGCCGGCCGCCACCTCGACGAGGTCCGGGACGACCGATCTCTGCGTGACGACCTGCGACCACGACGCCCGGCGGGCTCGGGCGACGTCCGGTCGGAACTCGAAGGCCACCGCGCAGGTGTGCACCTGCGCGTCGAAGACCCGATCGGGGACCCACCACGACCAGATCATCGATGCCCGATCGTCGATCCGCGCCCGGATCGCCGCGGCGTCGCGAGACGCCAGGAGCGACTGGGGCAGCACGAAGGCGACACGGCCGCCGTCGGGGTCGACGAGTTCGGCGGCGAGCGCGAGGAACTCGACGGCGACGTCGGCGTAGGGCCCGCCGCCGCGCTCGGCTCGCTCCGCCCCGCGTGGTGGCTTCGGCCATCTGCGAGAGGAACGGCGGATTGCCGATGACCAGATCGTGGGTCGGCGACGGCCACGACCGGCTGAGCGCGTCGTCGAGCTCGATCGTTGCTCGCGGGGCCGACCGGCGCGCCGCGTCGACTGCGAGCGGATCGATGTCGACGCCGTAGAGCACCGGTTCGCCGCCGAGTGACGTGATGCGCGCCGCTGCGGCGACGAGGAAGCGTCCGTCGCCACAGGCCGGGTCGAGCACGCTGATCGGACGCCCCGTTCGGGCCGCAACGAACTCGGGGGTGACCACCGCGTCGACCACGACGGCGACCAGGTCGTCGGGCGTGTAGAACGAACCGAGTTGCTTTCGGTCCGCGTTCACGAGCGCAGACTAGGTGGCCGTCGTGTCCTGTCGCCGGTTGCGCTGGGGGTGCGTTGGGGTGCTCGGGAGCCGTGCGACCTACAGTCGCCGACGTGACCGAGCCGGCCGCCCCCAGTCGCTATCTCGAGTTCGACCGCGCGGCATGGTCACACCTGCGGGCGGCGACGCCGTTGACGCTCGAACAGCCCGAACTCGATCGCCTTCGCGGCATCAACGACCGCATCGACATGGACGAGGTCACCACGGTGTATCTCCCGCTGAGCCGGCTGCTGAACCTGTACGTCAGCGCGACCCAGGATCTCCACAAGGTCTCGGCGACCTTCCTCGGCACGATCGCACCGAAGGTCCCCTACGTGATCGGCATCGCCGGCAGCGTCGCCGTCGGCAAGAGCACCTTCGCCCGCATCCTGCAGGCGCTGCTGGCCCAGTGGCCCGACCATCCCAAGGTCGACCTGATCACGACCGACGGCTTCCTGTACCCGAACGCGGTGCTCGAAGAGCGCGGGCTGATGAACCGCAAGGGCTTCCCCGAGTCGTACGACACGCGAGCGCTGCTCGACGTGCTCCGCCGGATCAAGAGCGGCGACGACGCCGTCGAGGCCCCCGTCTACTCCCACGTCGTCTACGACATCGTGCCCGACGAGAAGATCGTCGTGCGCAGCCCGGACATCGTGATCATCGAGGGCCTCAACGTGCTGCAGACGCGCAGCGGTGCTCCCGAGTTCGTCAGCGACTACTTCGACTTCTCGATCTACATCGACGCCGACGAGCCCGACATCGAGCACTGGTACGTCGAGCGGTTCCTGGCGCTGCGGGCGTCGGTGTTCCAGGATCCGAACTCCTTCTTCCGCTTCTACGCCGACCTGAGCGACGACGAGGCGGTCGCGACCGCTCGCCGGATCTGGCGCGACATCAACGGCTTGAACCTGAGCGAGAACATCGCTCCGACACGTGATCGCGCATCGCTCGTCGTGCACAAGACCGCCGATCACCGCGTCGACCACGTCCAACTCCTCCGCCTCTGAGCCTCCCCCAACCCCCCTCAACCCCGAAATTCGGAGCCGACCTTGCGCTCAGCGCAAGAAGCGCTCCGAATTTCCGATGGGATGGGATGGCCGGGTCTCGTTCAGAGATCGGTGATCCCGAGCCAGAGCGGAACGTCGGCGATCGAGGCGAGTTCGGTGACGTCCTCGTCGTGATCGTCGACGCGCTCGAGTTCCCAGGTGATGTGGTACGGCACGTGCACGGCGTGCCCACCGATCGCCATCACCGGGAGCACATCACTGCGCACCGAGTTGCCGACCATGCAGAACCGCTCCGGTGCCACGTCGAGTCGACGCAGGATCCTGCGGTACGTGTCCGGATCCTTCTCGAGCACGATCTCGATGTCGGCGAAGTGGTGTTCGATCCCCGACGTGGTCACCTTGCGCGTCTGGTGGACGAGGTCGCCCTTGGTGATCAACGCCACCCGCGTGTGCGGTGACACCGCGGCGAGCACCTCGGGAACATGGGGGAGGAGGTGCACCGGCTCGGTGAGCATGGAGCGTCCGAGATCGACGAGTTCACCGACGACGGAGCTGGGCACGGCGCCCTCGGTGACGTCGATCGCGGCGCGGACCATCGACAGCGTGAACGCCTTGACGCCGTACCCGGAGATCGAGCAGGTCGGCCTTCTCCGTCGCCCGCAGGGCTGCATCCAGGTCGACACCCGTCGGGACGTACGGGCCGACGAGTTCGCTGAAGCGCTGCTCGGCATGAGCGAACGAGTCCTCGCTGCGCCACAGCGTGTCGTCGGCATCGAACGCCACGACGTCGAACGCATCGATGCGCCGACCGGAACTGTCCGGGCCACTCACCGATGGATGGCGTTCAGGTAGTTGTAGACCGTGATGCGACTCACACCCATCGCGTCGGCGACGTCCTCCACCGCTCGCCGCAGGATGAACGCGCCGCGCTCGTCGAGCAGCCGGACGGCGCGCTGTTTGTCCTCACGCGACAGCATCGGCAGACGCCCGCCGAGTTCGGCCTCGACGGCGTCGATCAACCGGTCGAGCGCCCCGTGAAGCGGCGGCATCCGGACCGCGGCGATCGTCCGGCCCTCCCAGACCAAGGGCACGTCGCTCGCTTCCATGTCGCCAACGGCCACGAACGAGGCCCCGACGGCATCGACCACCGGCTTCACGGCTCGGATGAGCGGGTGCACCACGGGCCGGGCGGGTGCCTGATCGCTCACTCCTCCACTCCATTCGGGATGGGGAACGCGGGCGGCGACGACGGCGTCTCGCGGGCTACGTGGACGGTGACATGGGTGGCGCCGTTGGCGAACGCAGCATCCGACACCGGCTGCGACCAGTGCACCGACGCCCTCGATCGCGACGGCACATGACGACCCGAACGGACCGATCTCGACGTCGGCGTCGTGCTGGCGGGCCGCATCGATCGCCGCCGTGACGTGAGGGCCGGGGTGACCTTCGACGAACGGCTCGATGGTGAACTCGACGTGTGCCACGCCAGCCAGCGTAGAGCGTCGGTGTCGGCGCCCGTCAGACGCCACCACCCATGATGCGCCGCAGCTCCTCCGATCTCGTGACGCAGTCGCGCCCGGCGAGTCCGAACGCGTCGTTGAGTCTGTTGAGCGCCTGTTTGAAGCTGCCGTTCCAATCCTCGACGAATCGCTCCCTCGCCGGGCCCTGCCACATGGTGCCGTTGAGCACACCGTCGACGGTCGACATCAGCTGGGCGATGGTGTCGATCTGGCGGGTGAGGGTGGTGCCGAGAGTGGCCAGCTGCTCGGGGTTCGCTCCGTACATCGTCATGTTGGTTCCTCCTGTCGCCCGACGTCGGGTTCGCCGGTACGGCGCCAGTGGGCGACGACACCACGGGCGGGGAAGGCCTACCATGCGATGATGACCGACCCGACCGAGGCACCCGACCGCGAGATGATCAGATCGGTACGGTCTCAGGCCAACGATCTGCTCGACGACACGATCGCGCTGCGACGCACGCTGCACGAGTGGCCGGAGCTCGGCAACGAACTCCCGATCACCCGCGACCGGGTACTCGAATCGCTCGAGGGGCTGCCGCTGTCGTGACCACACACGAGTCGACCAGCGGCATCGTCGCACTGCTCGAGGGATCGAAGCCCGGACCGACGATCCTGCTGCGCGGCGACATGGATGCGCTGCCGATGCCCGAGGACACCGGACTCGACTTCGCGTCGCATGTCGACGGCTGCATGCACGCGTGCGGGCACGACACCCACACGGCGATGTTGTCGAGCGCGGCGCGAGTCCTCAGCGACCGTCGCGGCGACCTCGCCGGCCGCGTGCTGTTCATGTTCCAGCCCGGCGAGGAAGGCCACCACGGGGCACGCTTCATGCTCGACGAGGGCCTGCTCGACGTGCCGGCGCTCTCCGACGGCAGCCCGTCGCCGGTCGATGCTGCGTTCGCGCTGCACATCACGTCATCGCTGCCGAGCGGTTGGGTCAGCGGTCGGGGCGGCCCGGTGATGGCATCGGCGGACACGATGCTCATCCGTGTCGTCGGCCGCGGCGGACACGCCAGCGAACCGCACCGCGCGCTCGACCCGATCCCGGTCGCCTGCGAGATCGTCCAGGCGCTGCAGACGATGATCACCCGGTCGATCGACGTGTTCGACCCATCGGTCGTCACCGTCGGACGGATCACCGCCGGCACGACCAACAACGTGATCCCCGAGATCGCCGAGATCGAAGGCACGATCCGAGCAACGAGCGAACGCACCCGCGCCAAGGTCCACGACGGCATCCGGCGTGTGGCCGAGGGCGTCGCGGCCGCGCACGGCTGCGACTGCAGCATCGAGATCGTCCACGGCTACCCGGTGACCAGCAACGACGACCAGTTCGCCGAGTTCTCGCTCGACGTGGCGCGCGATGTCGTCGGCGCCGACAGCGTCGTGCGGCTCCCGCATCCGGTGATGGGCGCCGAGGACTTCAGCTACGTGCTCAGAACGTGCCCGGCGCGATGATGTTCCTCGGCGGCACGCCCGACGGCGTCAATCCGGCCACGGCGGCGCCGAACCACTCGAACCGGGTGATGTTCGACGAATCAGCGATGGTCGACGGCACCGCGATCTACGCGGCCGCCGCGCTGCGCCACCTCGCCCCCGCCTGATCAACCGAACTTCGGAGCGACCTTGCGCTCGGCAAGGTTCGCTCCGAACCGGTCGGTCGCGGTTGGCCGAGGTGGTCAGATCGTCAGCGATCGGCCGTCGGCGTCGGACGTCCGGCGCAGGCGCAGCGTGACGAGCTGGAACGGACGCAGCGTGATCGCGACGATGCCGTCGCCGACCTCTTCGCCCGTCTGGGGTTCCTCGAGCAGGTTGCACTGCCACGCTGCCGAGATGCGCTGCGGCGTGGCGACCGAGATCCGGATGCGATTGCCGCACGCCTCGTGCAGTCGCACGATCAGATCGCCGCTGCCGTCGTCGGCGAGCTTCACGGCGTCGACCTCCACGCCGGGAGCGGCGCCGCCGTCGGGGCCGCCGATCACGACGACCGGCGCCCCGACCACGCGAGCCCGTGCCGCTCACGACCCGCAACGGCGAGTTCAGGCGCGCCGGCCGCGGCCGAGCACGTCGTGCAGACCGGCACCGTGCGGCAGGATCGCCAGCGTCACCTCGTGGTGACCGTGGTCGGCGTCTGGGTCGGGGTAGTTCGCGGCCCTCGGCAAGACTCACCCGCACAGCGCCGTCGAACACGCTGTGTCCGTAGCGGCCGGCGTTGAGCACGGCCACACCGAAGTCGGGTTCGGCGACGTCGACGAAACGGTGCGCGCACACCTCGAACTTGGCGGCGTCCCACGGGCTCGACGGATGCGTCGGGCGAGCGACGACCCCGAACTGGATGTCGCACATCGCGATCGTCGGCGCGCACGTCGAGCGGGAAGGCCATCGACAACAGGTGCTCGTCGTGGTGCCAGTCGAGGTCGACGTGCACGAGCGAGCTGCGCGCTGTCGGCGCGCAGTTCGTAGGTGACCGCCGCACGTCGACGGCCCGAAGCGAGCGCTCGACGCGCACACGTCCGACGAGCGGGCCCGAGTCGACGATCGTCACCTCCGCCGGCACCGCGTCAGCGCCTGCGCGCCGGCACGGGTCCACGACTCCAGGTCCCATGCGTCGTACTCGACCGGATGATCGGGTGCGAGTTCGAGCACGGCGGACAACGAGCCCGTCGGGACGATCTCGCGGGCGTGGGCGAGATCGATGATCGAGGTGATGTTGCCGTACGGGTCCCACCGCACCGCGAGGTGGCGGTTGGTCATCGACGTGTCCGACAGCACGACCCGGTCGTCGACCGGCAGCGCCACGAGCGGGGCGACACCCAACGCCGGGACGGCGACGCGAGCGGCCGTGGTGCCGTCGCGCGAGTCGCTGGCCCATCGAGCCCGGCGTCGATCGACACGACGACCTCGTCGACGACCGCGTCGGCCGGGTTGGCGATGACGATCCCCGGCGCCGAGTTCGCTCGAGGAGTGCGGCGATCCGCTGCTCGAGTTCGGCTTCCACCTCGGCCGAGGATCCGCCTCGGCGTCCTCGTGGACCCAGGCGATCGACGAGCCCGGCAGGATGTCGTGGAACTGCTGGGTGAGCACCTGCTTCCACAGATCGTCGACCTCGGCCGGGCGCCCGAGCGTGGCCGCCCACAGCTCGGCCTCGACGAGCAGTCGCTCGCAGCGACGGTTGCCGAGCTTGGTCTTCAGCTGGCTGGTGAGCGTGCCGCGGTGCATCTCGAAGTAGAGCTCGCCGCGCCACACCGGCACCGGCGCACCGCGATCGGCGTCGCGCTCGATGCGCTCGAACATGGCCGACGGGCTGTCGACCTCGAGGCGTGGCGCGCGCGTCGAGGTCGCGCGAGGCGCCGAGCCCGCTCCAGCATCTCGCGGGTCGGGCCGCCGCCGCCGTCGCCGTGACCGAACGGCATCAGCGAGTCGTTGCTCCAGCCGTGGTCGCGGAAGTTCGTGATCGAGAACGCGAACTCCTCGGGGGTGATCTCGGCGTTGTAGGTGTCGACCGGCGGGAAGTGGGTGAGCACCCGCGTGCCGTCGAGGCCCTCCCACCAGAACGTGTTGTGCGGGAAGCGGTTCTGCTTGTTCCAGCTCAGCTTCTGGGTGACGAACCGGTCGCATGCCGCCCGCCGCGAACACCTGCGGCAGGCCCGCGGGGTAGCCGAACACGTCGGGGATCCACACCTCGGTGCAGCGGACGCCGAACTGCTCCTCGAAGTAGCGCTGTCCGTACACGATCTGGCGCACGAGGCTCTCGCCCGACGGCAGGTTCATGTCGGCCTCGACCCACATGCCGCCGACCGGCACCCACTGACCCCGCTCGACGCGCTCGACGATCTTCGCGAACAGCTCGGGTTGACGATCCTCGATCCACGTGTAGTGCTGCGCCGACGATGCGCAGAACCTGTACTCGGGATAGTCGTCCATCAGCGCGGCCGCCGAGGCGAACGTGCGCGTGACCTTGCGCTTGGTCTCGCGCATCGGCCACAGCCATGCCGTGTCGATGTGCGCATGGCCGATCGCGACCGAACGATGACGGGTGGCCTCGCCGAAGTCCTCCGCCATCGCCGGGGCGATCACCCGCTGGGCCGCCGCGATGTCGGGGATCCGATCGAGCGTCTCCGCGAGCCTGCGCAGCAGGCGGGCGCGGCGAGGATCGTCCGACGCAAGCGAGCGCATCACGCCGTCGAGCACCTCGATGTCGTAGGCAAGCGCCTCGGCGGCAGGGTCGACGACCACGAGCGACGCCTGGCGGAACCGGTAGAGCTGGCGATCGCCGGCGGTGTCGAGCGAGCCGAGATGCGATGGCCTGTACCCGGGGAACATCGGGTTCGACGCGGCCTCGAGATGCAGGACGATCGGGCCGGCGACCGCGTCGACCGTGTAGTTGGTGCGGCGGGGATGGATCCCCTGGAGCGGACGAACCGTGCCGTCTGCGGCGACGTCGACGAGGAGTCCTTCGCACTGGAAGCCTGCCGCGAGCTGATGGAAGCCGAGGTCGATCACCGCTTCGACGCGGCGATCTGCCCACTCCGGCGGGATGTCGCCAGCCAGCCGGAACCACGTGGTCGCCCACGGCGCGCCCCACGACGAACCGACCTCGAACGGCTCCAGGTGGTCGAGGTCGGGACCAGCTTCGATGGTCAGCGGTCGACGGTCGACGTGGACGAGCGGGAGGACTCGCTCCCACAACTCACGCTGGATGCGCTTCTCGACGAGGTCTCGTTCGTTGTGCACGAACCGACACTATTCCGATGAGTTTCGAGCGCGACCTGTGCGCACCGAAACTCATCGGGAGTGAATGGCGTTCAGATCAGAACGGCACGACGCGGACGTCGAACGCTTCTTGACCGTTGCGGCCCTCGCGGACCTCGTAGTCGACGCGGGCACCGTTGTCGAGCGTCTTGAAGCCATCGTTGACGATGACCGAGAAGTGGACGAACAGGTCCTTCGCGCCGTCGTCGGGCGTGATGAAGCCGTAGCCGCGACCCGAGTTGAAGAACTTGACCGTGCCCTTCGCGTCGGCGGCATTGCCGGTCGGGACCGGACGGCTGGTGTCGGCCTTCGACGACGGCTCACGCTCAGCCGGCGCGTCACGGGAGATCCGCGTCCGGCGGTGGTCGACGTCGAGTTCGGCAGTCTGTGACTGCTTGGCGACGACCGGTGCGGCGTGGATCACGAGATCGTTGACGCGAGCCGAGGTGAGCGGTTCGCTGATCCCGATGCCGCGCTGCATCTTCATCGCGTCCTTCTTCTGGCTCTGGTCGAGCAGCGAGACCACGGTGCCCATCGCGCCGGCGCGAGCCGTGCGGCCCGAACGGTGCAGATAGGTGGCGTCCTCGGCCGGCGGGTCGTAGTGGACGACGGCATTGACGCCATTGACGTGGATGCCGCGAGCGGCGACGTCGGTGGCGATCAGCGCGGAGGCCTGCCCCTTCTTGAACGAGGCGAGGGCACGGTCACGCTGACCCTGGCTGCGACCGCCGTGGATCGGCTCGGCAGTCACGCCGTTGCGGCCGAGCTGCTTGGCGAGGCGGTCGGCGCCGTGACGCGTGCGGGTGAACACGATGGTGGCGCCGAGACGCTGGATCACGTCGGCGGTGGTGTTGACGCGTTCCTCGCGGTCGACCACCCAGAAGTGGTGCTGTGCAGCGTGCACGTCGGGGCCCTTCGGACCGACCTCGTGACGCACCGGATTGTGCTGGAAGTCGGCAACGAGCTTGGCGACGGGGCCGTCGAGCGTGGCCGAGAACAACAGGACCTGGCGATCCTTGGAGGTCTGCTCGACGATGCGACGAACGGCCGGCAGGAAGCCCATGTCGGCCATCTGGTCGGCTTCGTCGATGACGACGGTGGCGACATCTCGCAGGTCGATCGCTCGCATCTGCATCAGGTCTTCGAGCCGGCCGGGGCATGCCACGACGAGTTCGACACCACGGTCGAGCGCCTTGCGCTGCCCGCCGTAGCCGACACCGCCGTACACCGACGCGGCATCGTGGCCGGCCGCCTTCGCGAACGGTGTGAGCTCGGCCATGATCTGCTCGGCGAGTTCACGGGTGGGGGCGAGGACGAGGGCGACGGGACGCTTGGGGCGAGCATCGACCAGGCGGGCGACCAGGGGGAGGCCGAAGCCGAGGGTCTTGCCTGATCCGGTCGGGGCGCGACCGGCGACGTCTCGACCTGCGAGCGCGTCGGGGATGACAGCGGCCTGAATGGCAAAGGCATTGTGCTTGCCCTGGCTCTCGAGGCGGCGCACGATCGCATCGGGCAGGCCGAGATCGCGAAATGCGACGGTGTCGTCGGGGGTGTCGGGGGACGTGACGCGTGGCGCGTCGTCGATGATGGTCATTGGGGGGACTCCTCTATGTTGCTCACACAGCGCAGGACCGGAGCAGAGAGTTATCCGAGTGCGCTCACCAGTCGTGAATTCGACCAGCGCCCGAAGGACCCTACCGGGACATCGACGCGTTGAGGTGTGACGCCCGGCGCGATCCTGCCCGAGCCGTCACACCGTGCCGGGTCAGGTACCGAGCACCTTCGCCTTCGCCGCGGAGAACTCGGCGTCGGTCAGCACGCCGCTGGCGTGCAGATCCGCGAGCTGCTGGAGCTCGGCGAACATCGGGTCCTGCGCCGGCGCAGCTGGTGCCGGCGCGTACTGGGGCTCCGGGGCCGGCTGGGGTGCATACTGCGGCTGAGGTGCGTACTGCGGCGGAGCCTGCTGGGCGGCCATGTCACGCTGGTACGCGGCATTTCGATCCGCGGCGAGTTGGGCGTCCTTCTCGGTGTAGCGCCCCGCTTGGCGACGCGCGACGCGTCCGGACACCGCGGTGGCGGTGCCGGCGACGACGGCGGTACGGGCGATTCCTCTGGCGAGTCCTGGCATGGTCGTTCCTTTCAGTCGTGCGCCGGCACTCAGTCGCCGGCTTCGAGTTCGTCGAGGACAGCGATGACTTCCTCGGCAGGGATGCGCTTGGAGGCGACCATCGTGCCGCCGGCGTCGAATGCGGCGGCGACGAACGGGATCGCCCAAGTGTTCTCGTACATCAACAGCACGCCGGTCGTGCCCGGCAACATGGTGTCGGCAGCAGCCTGCATGTCGTCGTCGCCGAGCAGCCCCGATCGGGCGCCGGCGATGATCGATGATCTCGCCGCCGAGCGCATCGAGCTCGACCATCGAGAACGTCCCGTCCTCCTCCTTGCGGATGGCGAGGAGGTCGTACAGTCGGACCACGCCACGCTCGACGAGGTCGATCAGTGCGGCTGCGGTCGAGGAAAGGTCGTTGCCCCCGGTGAACTCGAGGAGAACGAAATCGATGGGTCCGTGTACATCGGTCATGGTCGTGGCACTTCCTGTGATCGGGCGGTTCGACGGAGATTCTTGCGCGGATTCTCCCCCTGCATATCACCCATCGGGGGTGATCGTCAGTTCGACGGGCCTGCGGGCGACACGCCGTCGCCGAGCACCATCCGCATGACCCCGTCGAGGTTGGGTCCGCGCCGCAGATGGTGGCCGCCGTCGGCGCTGATGCACACCCCGGTGATCCACGAACTCTCCGGCCCCGCGAGGAAGCGGACGACCGACGCGATGTCCTCGCGTGGTGCCGAGGCGGTACAGCGGCATCTGTTCGAGGTAGTCGTCGACGATCTCGGGCATGGCGGTGAGCCCCGCGGAGATGTCGGTCGGCACCAGGCTCGGTCGCACCGCATTCGCGCGGATCCCGACCCCACCGAGTTCGTCGGCAACCTGGCGAACCAGCATCTCCAGGCCGGCCTTCGACACGTTGTAGGGCGTCATGTACCGATGCGTTGCCACGGCCGCGATCGACGACATGGCGACGATCGAGCCGCCACCGTTCGCCGCCAGGTGCGGCACCGCATGCTTCATCGTCAGGAAGGCTCCCGTGAGATTGGTGCCGAGCACGGTGTTCCAGTCGTCGAGCGTCGTGAGATGGAACGGCCCGGCCGACCCGGTGCCGGCGTTGGCGATCACGATGCGCAGCGCCCCGGCGCCGGCGGCAACCGCACAGGCCGCAGCGACGCTGTCCTCGTCGGTGACGTCACACGAGGCGGTCGCCACCGTCGACGCGGGGAACCGGGCGCTGAGGGCGTCGGCCGCCATCGCGAGACGGTCGGCGTTGCGAGCGACGAGTGTCACGTCGGCGCCGTCGGCGAGGAGGGCTTCGGCGCAGGCGAGCCCGATACCGGACCCGCCGCCGGTGATCATCGCCATCTGGCCATCGAGCGGGCGGGGCAACTCGGGATTCGACATCCGCTCAGTGTGGTTCACGCGGCATGCGGCTCACGGGTCGACGATGCGAAAGCGTCACGTTCGGCCCGGCACCGTGTGACGCTGCTGAATCGGGCACGATGGCAGTCGTGACGTCCGCCGAATCCCCAACCCTTCGCCCGCTGTCGGGCGTCCGCGTGCTCGACCTGAGCCGGGTGCTCTCGGGCCCGCACTGCACGCGCATGCTCGCCGACATGGGCGCCGACGTGATCAAGATCGAGCCGCCGGCCGGCGACCTCACCCGGTTCGCCACGCCGCGACGTCACGGGTTGTCGAGCTACTTCGTGCAGCAGAACGTCGGCAAGCGCAACCTGAGCATCGATCTGGCGACACCCGAGGGCGCCGAGATCCTCCTCGCGCTCGCCGAGCACGCCGACGTCCTCGTGGAGAACTACCGACCAGGGGTGATGGACCGGCTCGGGCTCGGCGCCGACACGGTGCGCGCCCGCAATCCACGACTCATCTATGCCTCGATCTCCGGATACGGCCAGACCGGACCGTGGGTGAAGCGCCGGGCCTACGCACCGGTCGTCGAGGCCGAGGCCGGGATCATCGCCTCGCAGGGCAACGCCCGCGGCGGCGAGCTGGCCAAGGATCCGCACAGCCACGCCGACGTCTACACGTCGTTGGAGACGGCATCCGCGATCCTCGCCGCCCTCTACCAACGCGAACACACGGGCGAGGGGCAGTGGATCGACGTGTCGATGGCCGAGACGATGCTCTACGTCAACGAGCACCTCCACGACTGCGCTGTGGGACGGCCACGACGACCCGCAGTGGATCCGCAGCTTCCGACCCGGCGACTATCTCGTGTTGACCGTCGCCAACGGCGAGTCCCTGGTCGTGTCCGGGCACCCCGCCGAGCGCGGCACGTTCGACTTCTTCATCGCGGCCATGGGCCGCAAGGACCTCGCCGACGATCCGCGATTCGTCGACGTCGCGGCGCGCCTGACCAACTTCGATGCGCTCAGCGCGATCATCCGCGACTTTGCCGCGACCGTCGCGGATGCGGCATCGTTCGAAGAGCAGTTCTCCAAGCATCAACTCGCGGTCGGGCGGGTCCGTGAGCCGGGCGAGTTGACCGACACCGACTGGGCCCGCGAACGTCACGCCGTGGTGGAGGTGGACGATCGCGGCGGCGGAACGATCCGGGTGCCCAACGCCCCATGGCGGTTCAGTGCGTCGCCGGACGTCGGCGTGTCCGGCGTGCCCAAGTACCGCGGTGAGGACAACCGGGCGCTGCTGAGCGAGTTGCTCGGTTACGACGACGAGCGTCTCGGGGCGCTGGAATCGTCGGGCGTGCTGTCGAGCCGTCTGCCCGACGCCTGACAACATTGCCGTCGTGAGCCTCCGCTTCCCGGTTGCGCCGATGAAGGCGACGATGGGGTCCACCACCGCGGTTCCCGAGGGCGACGACTGGGCGTTCGAGATCAAGTGGGACGGATTCCGCACGATCGTGCACGTGGCCGACGGCGTCACCCGAATGCAGAGCACCGCCGGCCACGACGTGACCGCGCGATGGCCCGAGTTCGGCGGGCTGGCCGGCTCGGTGAATGCCGGGGCGGCGATTCTCGACGCCGAGTTGGTCGTCTTCGACGACGACGGGCGGCCGCGCTTCGAGCTGGCACAGCAGTCCGGCGTGGGAGCCCGACGCGAGGCGGTACTGCAGTTCTTCGACGTGTTGCAGATCGACGGGGTCGACGTCATCGACCTCCCGTACGAGGCGCGACGCCGGCTGCTCGACCAACTCGTCGAGCCCGGCCCGAACTGGATCGTTCCCGCTCACCGCGTCGGCGGTGGGGCCGAACTCGTCGCGGCGACCGCCGACCAGGGCCTCGAAGGTGTGGTCGCCAAGCGTCTCGACTCGACCTACCGTCCCGGAACCCGCTCGAAGGACTGGCGCAAGATCAAGAACCGCACGAAGGTGGAGCTGACGATCGGTGGGTTCACCGAGGGCACCGGCAACCGCTCCTCCACGTTCGGCGCACTGCTCGTCGGGCAGCCCACCGAGGCGGGCCTGCGCTTCGCCGGAGGAGTCGGCACCGGCTTCGATCAACGCATGCTCACGGCGCTGCGCACACGACTGGACACCATCACCACCGACGACTGCCCGTTCGATCCACCACCACCCGCGAAGGTTGCCCGAACGGCCACCTGGCTCGAACCGGTCCTGCGCGCCACCGTCGAGATCGCCGAGTTCACCAACGACGGCCTCGTCCGCCACGCCACCTTCATCGACCTCACCAACTGCCACTCACCCCGAACCGCACCCCCATCCCCCCGAACCGACCCCCCCACCTCCCCGAAATTCGGAGCGAGAGTTGCGCTCAGCGCCAAGTTCGCTCCGAATTTCGGGCTCTGGCAGAGTTGGGGGCACATGATCGGACGTGACGACGCACTCGCACTCGACGCGGCCGACCCGCTGGGGGCCTGGCGCGACGAGTTCGTGGTTCCGGATCCCGACCTGATCTACCTCGACGGGAACTCGCTCGGACGAACCCCGAAACGCACCGTCGATGCGTTGCACCGCGTGATCGACGAATGGGCCGGCGACCTGATCGCGTCGTGGTGGGAGCACGACTGGCTGAACCTGGCGCTCGACGTCGGCGACCAACTCGCGCCACTCCTCGGCGCCGGCCCGGGCGAGGTCGCCGTCCATGAATCGACGACGATCGGGATCTTCCAGCAGATCAATGTCGCCCTCGACCTCGTTGCCGACCGGCGTGTCATCGCCATCGACGACACCGACTTCCCGACCGACCGGTACGCGGTCGAGGGAATCGCCCGCCTTCGCAACTGCGAGGTCCGTCACGGCCTCGACGACCTCGCCGGTGTCGACGTCGTGGTGCGCTCACTCGTCGACTACCGAACCGCCGACGTCGCCGACCTGGAGGGCGAAACGGCACGAGCGGCGTCCCACGGAGCCACCACGGTCTGGGATCTCTCCCATGCAGCCGGCGTGCTCGAACTCGACTTGCCGGCGGCGAACGTGGAGCTCGCCGTGGGATGCACCTACAAATTCCTCAACGGCGGCCCGGGCGCCCCGGCATTCGTCTTCGTGTCGAAGGACGTGCAGCAACGGGTGGTCCAGCCGATCTGGGGATGGTTCGCCCAGACCGACCAGTTCGCGATGGAGCGGCCGTTCGATCCGCGGCCCGGCATCGGGCGGATGCTGAACGGCACGCCGCCGGTGCTCGGACTCACCGCGGCGCGCGAGGGCATCGCGCTCACCGTCGAGGCGGGCATCGCGGCGATCGCCGCCAAGGCTCGATCCCTGACCGGGTTCTGCATCGACCTCGCGGACCAGTACGGGTTCGAGACCACGACGCCACGAGACGCCACTCGACGCGGTGGGCACGTCGCCATCCGTCGGAGCGATGCGCGCCGTATGCACGAACGGCTCGCCGACCGCAATGTCGTGGTCGACTACCGCGACCCCGACGTACTTCGCTTCGGACTCTCGCCGCTCACGACAGCATTCACCGACGTCTTCGACGCGATGACCACGCTCGCCCGACTGGTGGACGACGTCTGATCACGGCACACTGAATCGCATGAGCGTCGTCAAGATCAATGCCATCACCATTCCCGAGGGCATGGGCCCGCAGCTCGAGGGCCGCTTCGCCGGGCGGGCCAAGATGGTCGAGCAGTTCGAGGGGTTCGAGGACTTCCAGTTGCTGCGCCCGACCGAGGGCGAGAGCCGCTACTTCGTCTACACCCGCTGGGCATCGGAGGAGCACTTCCAGGCGTGGATGAACAGCCAGGACTTCGAACGCGGCCACGCCAGCGGCCAGGGCGGCCACCCCGGTGGTGCGGCTCCGAAGCCCGTGGCGCAAGGTGCCGACCTGATGAGCTTCGAGGTCGTCGAGCACGTCGTCAAGGGTTCCTGACCACTCCGGACTCCTCTCTCCACCGAACTCGTGAACAACTCCACGGTCAGGCCGTGGAACTGTTCACGCATTGGGGCGGAGAGCGCTTGTAGCCTCCGGTTCTCGTGGCACTGATCGTCCAGAAGTACGGCGGCACCTCCGTCGCCGACCCCGACCGCATCCGTGCCGTCGCCGACAACGTCGCGTTCACCACGCAAGCGCGGCAACGACGTCATCGTCGTCGTGTCGGCGATGGGCAAGGCCACCGACAACCTGATCGCCCTCGCCAACTCGGTGTCGAGCACACAGCCCGGCCGCGAGATGGACATGCTGCTCACCACCGGCGAGCGGGTCACCGCGGCGCTCGTGACCATGGCACTCGCCGACCGCGGCATCGACGCCGTGAGCTTCACCGGCAGCCAGGTCGGCATCATCACCGACACCGCCCACCGCAAGGCCAAGATCGTCGAGGTCAAGGGCGACCGAGTGCGCGAGGCCATGGCCGCCGGCAAGGTCTGCGTGATCGCCGGCTTCCAGGGCGTGAGCACCGACAAGGAGATCACCACGCTGGGTCGCGGCGCCTCCGACCTCACCGCGTCGGCACTCGCCCAGGCGCTCGAACGCCGACGCCTGCGAGATCTACACCGACGTCACCGGCGTGTTCACCGCCGACCCGCGCATCGTGCCCCAGGCCCGCAAGCTCGCCCGGGTCCACTTCGACGAGATGCTCGAGATGGCCGGCGCCGGGCAGCAAGGTGCTCGCCCTGCGCTCGGTCGAGTTCGCCCGCAACCACGACGTTCCGCTCCACGTGCGTTCCAGCTTCACCTGGGAACCCGGCACGTGGGTCACCAACGAGGAGGCTTCGATGGAAGATCCGATCATCTCCGGTGTCGTCACCGACATGTCCGAGGCAAAGGTCACCGTGTTCGGCGTCCCCGACCGACCCGGCATCTCGGCCGCGCTGTTCGAACCGCTCGCCGACGCCAACGTCAACGTCGACATGATCGTGCAGAACACGTCGACCCAGGGCACGACCGACATCAGCTTCACCATGCCGATGGCCGACATGGCCGACGCCGAGCAGATCGTCGCGCGGGTGGCCGCCGAGATCGGCGCCACCGGCGTCGTCGCACGACAACGACATCGCCAAGGTGTCGCTCGTCGGCGCCGGCATGAAGTCGTCGCCCGGGCATCGCCGCCAAGATGTTCCGAGTGCTCGCCGACGAAGGCGTGAACATCGAGATGATCTCCACCTCGACGATCCGCGTCGTCGGTCGTGTGCGCAGGCGGCGACATGGAACGGGCCGCCCGCGCGCTGCACACCGCGTTCGGTCTCGACTCGGGCACCGACTACTCAGCCCCACTCCCCGAACGCAAGTAGCACCGCACACCGTGACGTGACGAACGTCGCTTGATCCCGTGCAACGGGACGGTCATTGTTGTGACACTCGAACGAACAACACATGGGGGTGTGTCATGGGGCGAAGCGGGCAACTCGGCAAACGAGCCGTCGTCGTGGGCGGAGGCATCGGCGGTCTCTTCGCCGCCAGGGTTCTCTCGCCTCACTTCGGTGAGGTGATCGTCGTCGATCGCGACCACGAGCCCGCCGGTGGGGAGTCGCGGAAGATGGTGCCGCAGGGTGACCACTTCCACGTGTTGCTGCCCGGCGGCCTCGACGCAATGACCGAATGGTTCCCCGGTTTCGTCGATGATCTCGTCGACACCGGCTCGGTCGAGATGCAAATCGGTCGTGACTTCTACGCCTACACCCCGATGGGGAAGTCGTACAGCCTCCAAGCGCATGTGCCCGACCCCATCGACGGCGGCGAGATGACCTACGTCCAGACCCGTCCCCAGCTCGAGGCCAACGTCCGCGGTCGCGTCGAAGGAGTCGACAACATCACCCTGCGGTTCCGCACACTCATCGACGGCCCGCTCGTCGAGGACGGCCGGATCGTCGGCGTCAGTGTCCGCGACGGCGACGACCTGCATGCCGACCTCGTCGTCGATGCCAGCGGGCGCAACAGTCTGACGGCCCAATGGCTCCCCGGGCTCGCCTACGACAAGGCACCGGAGACCTACGTGAACTGTGATGTGCAGTATGCGTCCGCGGTCGTCGAGCCGAGGGACTGGGACGCATTCGCCGGCTCGGTCATCTTCTTCGTGCCGACGGGCGTGGGAGAGCATCCGGCCCGTGGTGGGGCCATCGTCAAGCTTCCGGACGGGAAGTGGCTCGTCAACCTCGGCACCCGTTACGACGACTCGGTACCGACCGACTGGGAGGGCTACCGGGAATTCGGCCGCACGCTCATCACCTCGCTGTGGGACGAACTCGTGGACGATTCCACGCAGGTCACCCCCGTGAAGACCTATCGCATGCCTCGCGCGGTGCGGCACCACTACGAGCACGTCGACCGGTTCCCCGAGGGGCTGCTCCCGATCGGTGACTCGGTCTGCTTCTTCAATCCCACGCACGGGCAGGGGATGTCGGCGGCGGCCGGCCAGTGCCGAGGTCTGGAGACCATCCTCGCCGGCCGTGCGGCCGGCGGCGCCGGTCTCGACGGTCTGGCGATGGAGTTCTTCCCGATCGCCGCCGAGTGGGTGCGCGGACCGTGGATTCTGGCCGCGATGAGCGACTTCGCGAACCCGGACTGTACGGGCGACTTCCCGAACGACGACTTGCCCGACCTGATGCTGCTCGGCGAGACCGCCGCCGCAGCAACGCCGGGGTCGCCCGGGATGCAACTCGTGAACGACATCGGAACGCTTCGGCTCCCCCTGTCGGCGATCCGCAACCTGCAACCCGTGTGACCTTCCGCGATCACGACGCTCCGCCCTACTCCCCGAACGCAAGTAGACGCCCGGCTTCCACGCCCAACGCGTTGCTGTCGGGTCCGGAAAGTCAGGCCGGTGGCTCGGGCCGGTCGCACTGATCGGCGATTGAATGAGGGTGATGTCCGACGTGTGGCCACAGTTGTTGCTTGTCGGGATTCTCGTCGTCATCAATGCAGCATTTGCCGGGACCGAACTCGCGTTGGTGGCGCTGCGCGAGAGCCAGCTGCAGCGGCTGGAAGAGCGATCGGCGACCGGAGTCGTCTTGGCCCGTCTCGCGCGCCAGCCGAACCAGTTTCTCGCGACGATCCAGATCGGGATCACGCTGGCCGGATTCCTGGCGTCGGCCGCCGCTGCCGTCTCCCTCGCCGAGCCCCTCGAAGAACCACTCAGCTTCCTCGGCGGAGCTGCAGGGCCGACGTCGGTCATCCTCGTCACACTGATCCTCGCCTACTTCACGCTCGTGTTCGGCGAACTCGCCCCGAAACGCCTCGCCATGCAACGCGCCGAGAAGTGGGGGCTCGTCATGGCCCGGCCGCTCGACCTGCTCTCAACGCTCACGAAGCCGGTGGTCTGGATGCTGTCGAGGTCGACCGACATCGCAGTGCGTGTGTTCGGCGGCGACCCGACCCTGCAGCGCGAGGAGGTCAGCGGTGAGGAACTGCGCGACATGGTCGCGATCCACGACAACTTCCCACCGGAGCAGCGCCGGATCATCGACGGCGCCTTCGAGATTGCCGAACGCCAACTCGACCAGGTGATGGTGCCACGCAACGATGTCATGGTCATCGACGCCGCGATGACGTGCGCCGAGGCGCTCACCGCCATGTTGGACTCCGGCCATTCGCGTGCACCGGTGGCCGACAAACGGAACCTGGATCGCACGGTCGGGATGGTGAGGCTCCGAAGCCTCATCGGCCGGGACGCAGAACCGGTCACGGCAGCCATCCGCGAGATGCCGGCGTTCCCCGATGCCGCCCGTGTGCTCACTGCGTTGCGCGAGTTCCAGACGTATCGCACGCAGATGGCACTGGTGATCGGCGAGCACGGGCAAGCCCTCGGCATCGTGACGGTCGAGGACCTCGTGGAGGAGCTGGTGGGCGAGATCTACGACGAGACCGACCCCGACCTCGCAACCGTGGTGTACGAGCCCGACGGCACGCTCGTGATCCCCGGAGCGTTCCCGGTTCACGACCTCGTCGATCTCGACGTCGAGCTTCCCGAAGGCGACTACACGACGATCTCGGGTCTCGTGCTCGATGAACTCGGCCGGTTCCCGAGCGTCGGTGAGACCATCGTCATCGACGACTGGCAGATCGAGATCCGGGCAATCCACCGCCACCGCATCGAACAGGTCGCGCTGCGCCTCGTGTCACCATGAGCTCGATCGTCGATCTCCCTGCGGTACTCGGCGGTACGCCGATCCGCCATACCGATTATCCGTCGTGGCCGGTATGGGACGACCACGAACGCGAGGGTCTGCTCGGCGTGCTCGACGCGGGAGGCTGGTGGCAGGGCGACGGCAACGAGGCAGCCACGTTCGCGCAGGAGTTCGCCACGTATCACGGCGCGGCGCACGGCATGGCGTTCACCAACGGCACGCACACGATCGAGGCCGCGCTGGCCGCCTGCGACGTCGGCGAGGGCGACGAGGTGATCGTGCCCGGCATGACCTTCGTCGCGTCGGCCTCTGCAGCGCTGGCGGTCAACGCCACGCCGATCCTGGTCGACGTCGACCCCGACACGCTGTGCATCGACGTCGAGGCGGCCCGGGCCGCGATCACGCCGCGCACGAAGGCGATCATCGCGGTCCACGTCGCCGGCGCCGCCGCCGACCTCGATGCGCTCGTCGCGCTGTGCGCCGAGCGCGGCCTGCGGCTGATCGAGGACTGCGCCCACGCCCACGGAACGTTCTGGCGGGGTCGAGGTGTCGGGTCGTGGGGTGACTTCGGGAGCTTCTCGATGCAGCGGTCGAAGCTGATGACCGCCGGCGAGGGTGGCGCACTGATCTGCAACGACGAGGAGCTGCGCGACCGTGCGTGGGCGTATGCCGACTGCGGCCGAACGAAGGGCGAATGGTTCTACCACCACGCCACCTACGGCTCGAACCTGCGGATGACCGAATGGCAGGGCACCGTGCTGCGGGCGCAGCTGACGCGGTTCCCGGCCCAGAACACCATCCGCAACGCCAACGCCGTCGCACTGAACCGGGCGACTCGACGAGATCCCCGGGCTGCGCGCCCCGCGGCGCGACCCGCGTATGGACACGCAGGGCAACTACTGCTTCGTGTTCCACTACGACCCGGACGCCTTCGCCGGGCTCGCACTCATCGAGTTCGAACGGGCACTCGCAGCCGAGGGCATCCCGATGGGCGTGTCCTACCCGTCGCTGAGCGACCTCGCGCTGTTCCGCAACCGCAACTTCGGGCCCCGGCTCCGCAACAGCGCACCATCGCCCGACTACTCCTCGCTGCATCTCCCGAACGCCGAGCACGCCGCGGCATCGACAGTCTGGTTGCAGCACCGGCTGTTGCTCGCCGACAGGGAGGACGTCCTCGACGTCGCCCGAGCCGCGACCCGCATCCAGCAGCACGCCGAACGGATCGCGATCGGGGTCTGACGCCAATCGCGAATCTCAGCGGACGGTGGCGATCAACCAGTAGTGATGGCGATTGATGCCGTCGAACTCCCGCTCGGCCGCGCCGAATCCGGCGATCTTGCTCTTGGGATTTCGCCAGATCTCGATGTCGGTGAGCAGTGACGACAACGGCCCGATCAGCTCGTCAGGTTGCAGGCGGTTCGCCTGCCAGCCGAGACGAGCCGCCCATCGGCGTTGCGACAACCACGGACCGAATTTCGGGATCCGGAACATGGCGCGCACCAGGGCTCCCAGCGGGATCAGGATGATGTCCTGGGCTCCACGCGCCCGGTAGTTCAACACGATCTTGCCGCCCGGCCGTGTGATCCGAACCGCCTCGGAGGTCAGTTCCAACGCATCGTCGGCTTCGCAGTGCTGCAGGGTGATGTAGCTGAAGGCCACATCGGTGGAGTTGGGCGGCAGGTCGAGCGTGTGACCGTCGGTGACGTGGCTCGTGCGCAGGCGATCGACCTTGCCGAACCGGCCGACGGTCTCGATGCACCGTTCGAGGAAGCCGGCGTCGAGATCGCACGCCACGACCGTGCCGTACTCGCGCGTGAACGCACATGTCATCCGACCGATGCCACAACCGATCTCGACGAGCGTCTTGTCCTCGTTGACCCGACCGTCCGCATCCGGCGTCCGGAGACCGAACACCGTGAGATACGCCGGCACCTCGGAGTCGCCGGTCGCCACGAACTGCTCGAGCGTGAGCTCACTGCCGGTCTCGTTGTTGAAGACCCAGCCGGTGGTACGCACGACGTCGTCACCGCTGGACTGACGCTCGCTGGTCTGGCCTGCGGCCTTCCAGGGCACGAGCTGTGGGCGTCGACGCATGAGGACGATTGTGCCAGAGCCACCGGGAAACCGCCCAGCGCGCTCGCGAAACCTTCAGCGGGCATCACCGACGCGGGCGTTATCGTTTCGACCATGTCTGCAGCACACCCCGGCATCCGCATCGGCGTGGTCGGCGCCACCGGACAGGTCGGCAGCGTCATGCGCCGCCTGCTCGACGAGCGCAACTTCCCGGTCGCCGAGATCCGATACTTCGCCTCGGCACGCTCCGCCGGCACCACGTTGCCGTGGCGGGGCACCGACATCGTCGTCGAGGACGCCGCGACCGCCGACCCGAGCGGGCTCGACATCGCCCTGTTCTCGGCCGGAGCGACGTCGTCGCGGGCCTACGCCGCGAAGTTCGCGACCGCAGGCGCGATCGTCATCGACAACTCCTCTGCGTTCCGGATGGATCCCGAGGTGCCACTGATCGTCGCCGAGGTCAACGGGCAGGAGGCCCGCAACACGCCGAAGGGGATCATCGCCAACCCGAACTGCACCACGATGGCCTTCATGCCGGTGCTCAAGCCCCTCCACGACGAGGCCGGCCTGGTGCGGATCATCACGTCCACCTACCAGGCGGTCTCCGGTGGCGGCCTCGCCGGTGTCGACGAACTCGACAAGCAGGTGCGTCAAGTCGTCGACCAGGCGGCCGAGCTCACCCACGACGGCGCGGCGGTCACGTTTCCCACGCCGGAGAAGTTCGTCAAGCCGATCGCCTTCAACGTCCTGCCGTATGCCGGGTCGCTCGTCGACGACGGTTCGTTCGAGACCGACGAGGAGCAGAAGCTGCGCAACGAGAGTCGCAAGATCCTCGACATTCCCGACCTGCTCGTGTCGGGAACCTGCGTCCGGGTCCCCGTGTTCACGGGCCACTCGTTGTCGATCAACGCCGAGTTCGAACGACCGATCTCGGTCGAGCGGGCAACCGAGTTGCTGGCCGCCGCGCCGGGCGTGGTGCTGTCCGACATCCCGACACCGCTCGAAGCGGCCGGGCAGGACCCGACCTATGTGGGGCGCATTCGTCGCGACGAGGGCGCACCTGGTGGCCGCGGCCTCGCGCTCTTCGTCAGCAACGACAATCTCCGCAAGGGCGCCGCGCTCAACGCCATCCAGATCGCCGAACTCCTGCTCTGAGCCGGCGGCTCACCCGAGTCGGCAGCTGCACGGAATGGCGCTGCACTTGGGACACCCCTTCGCATAACGGGCGATCGCCTCGTTCAAGTCGACACCCTGCTGATTGGCGAGCGTCGCCACCCACGCGACGACATCACCGAACTCGTGCACACGTTGTTCGTGGGTGCCCTTGCGGACCGCCTGGGCGAGTTCACCGAGTTCCTCGGTCAGCCAGGCCACCGATGCCGACACGCCACGCTCGCGATCACGATCGCCGTAGGTTCGTTCGATCACGTCCTGCAGTTCGGCGAAGTCCATGGCGCCGACGGTAGTGCGCTGCGAGCGCACGGCAGTTGCGGATCAGGACTGGGCGCCGACCCGCAGACCGAGCTCGAACTTCTCGCGGAACCCGGTCATCCGGTGATCGGCGTTGACCACGGCAAGATACGACGAGTCACGGCCCTGCGTCGACGTGACCCGGGTCATCGCGGTGTAGGCGAGGCGACGTGATCGTTCCTCGACGCCGATACCGAGCACGACGGCCGGGCTCTCCCACCCCTTGAATGCATGCACGGTGCAGCCCTTCACGGCGTCGGCATCGGGCCAGAACCTCGACTTGCGACGCTGACGTTCGTCGGGATCCCGGCTGTACAGGTGATGCACGGGATACCCGGCTGCTTCGATGACCTCGGCGGCAGCAAGGCCGTCGTGGTGGTACTCGCAGAGGTACACGACATCGCGGGGCGCGAGCGCTGGATTCTCGCGCAGCAGCCGAACCACTTCGCGCCCGACCTCGGGGCCGAGATCGGCGACGCGTTCGACGTTGCGCCACGACTGTTGCACCGACGACACCCGACCCACGACGGCCGACTGATCGTCGGGGACCTCAGGAACAGTTGCCTCGCCGGACACGTACTCGCGGGCGAAGAGGTTCGTCGACTCGATCAACTCCGGGGCCATCCGGTACGAACCGGTCATCTCGATCCACGGCTCGGTGAACCCGGCGGATTCCCGCGTGCTCGGCGTCGCCCAACTCGACTTGCCGTACAGGTCGACCGTCGGGTCGGTGGCCAGGAGCATCTCACCACCCGGTCGAACGACACGCTCGCGCAGCAGGTTCCACCACTGCAGGCGGAAGTCCTGGCCTTCGTCGACCATCACCGCGTCGTATCGACGGTCGAAACCACGAGTCAGCACATCGTTCGTCTTCACGACGACCTTCTCGGGCCAGGTCCCGCGGGCGGGCTCCTCGGCCACGATGCCGGCAACCGCCGCGTCATCGACCACCCGAGCACAGAAGGTGTGGAAGCTCGTACACGTGACACGCGCCGGGTTGGCGCCGTACTCGGCACAACGCTCGACGACCATGCCGTGCAGCCGATTGGCCAGGGTCAGGTTGAAACACAGCACCAGCACGCTCTTGCCCTCGGCGGCGAGCCGCGCCGCACGGGCGGTGAGGGCGAACGACTTGCCGCTGCCGGCCGGCCCGGTGACACCTCGGATGCTCGCACCCGTCGGATTCGCCACCACCGTTCGAGCATCGGCACTGAGCTGCACCGGCGTGGCCCGTGCGTGCGGCACCCCATCGATGACCAGTTGGTGCCGCAACCGACGGATCGACTCTGCCGACACGCTCACCCCGGGAGGTGCCATCACGACGGCGTTCAGGTGCCTGGTCAACGCGTCCGCGCCCCACACGGCCAGGGTTCGATCGGGCGACGCCGCAGGGACGCAGAGCAGACCGTTGGCATCGGCGGTCGAGCGGTCGGGTACAGCCACCGCGACGCGCACTGCCGGACCCGGGTCACGGCCGTCACCGGGCAGCGAGAAGAATTGATCGACAATGGTGTTGCGATGCCGGCGAGCGACTCCGAGCACCGTGTCCGAGCCCGTCCAGACGTCGACCACGACCACGCCATGGCGATCGTGGATCAGCACGAAATCGGAGACGTCCTGGCCGAACAGCGGTCGGCTGTAGACCGTCCAGTCGTCATCGAGCAGCGCGAAGCTGCGAGCGACCCCGAGCGCGTCATCGAGCGGACCGAAGAGTTCGTCGAGATGGTCGAATGACGGCTGGAACGTGGCCAAGGGAACTCCCTGAATCTGTTGGACACAGCGTCATCGGCACGTCGCACACCGACCTTGACCCGAAACCTTCGAACGGTTGCGCCCACGTCGAGGACGGCAGCCCGAGATCCGCTGATCGTCGTCGGCCGCCGCGACGCGACGAGAGCGACACCTCGCGGTGTCGCTCTCGATCCTGACCCGTCGACGGGAGGTGAAGCTCCCGCCGACGAGCACGTCGCCGGATACGGTCAGAGGTACCCGGCCACGTCGACCAGGACATTGGCCGCCGCGTACGAATACACGCAGATCGAACCGGCAGGCGACAACTTGACGATCACCTCATTGGCCACCGCCTCATTGCCCACCGCCAAGTAGTTCACACTCGACGTGTTCGGCACCGTCCCACACGGGAACACCGTGGCAACCCCGGCGCAGCAGCACCCACCAACGTCACGTTGGCAACCACCGCCTTCGCACCGACCGGCACACCACCACGACCAGCGATCTGGACCTGCAGAACCTGACCAGCCGCCACCGGGGTCGGCCGGGTGTCAGCCAACCGCACCGGAGTCAACGACACGAAGTCAGACGACGCCGGGACATACCCGGCCACGTCGACCAGAACGTTGGCCGCTGCGTTGGTGTACACGCAGATCGAACCCGTCGGCGACAACTTCGCGATCACCTCATTGGCAACCGCCTCATTGGCCACCGCCAAGTAGTTCACACTCGACGCGTCCGGCACCGTCCCACACGGGAACACCGTGGCAAACCCGGCAGCAGCAGCACCCACCAACGTCACGTTGGCAACCACCGCCTTCGCATCAACCGGAACGCCACCACGACCCGCAATCGGGACCGTCAGCACCTGACCAGCCGCCACCGGAGTCGGCCGGGTGTCAGCCAACCGCACCGGAGTCAACGACACGAAGTCAGACGACGCCGGGACATACCCGGCCACGTCGACCAGGACATTGGCCGCCGACGACGTGAACACGCAGATCGAACCAGTCGGCGACAACTTGACGATCACCTCATTGGCAACCGCCTCATTCGTCACCGCCAAGTAGTTCACACTCGACGTGTTCGGCACCGTCCCACACGGGAACACCGTGGCATACCCCGGCGCAGCAGCACCCACCAACGTCACGTTGGCAACCACCGCCTTCGCGTCGACCGGCACACCACCACGACCCGCAATCGGCACCTGGACGACACCACCGGCCGGCACCGGACCCAATCCGAAGAACAGGCCATCGGCAGCCACCCAGCCAGGCCGGGTGTCGGCGAACCGCACCGGAGCCAACGACATGATCATCGAATCCTCACCGGGCGCAATGATGAGCCAGGTGTACGACGTCGACGCCCACTGACCGTTGGCGTCGATTACCACGACGCTGAAGGTGTGCGATCCAAGGGAGAGTCCGGTGTAGGTCACCGGGCTGGTGCAGCTCGTCGGTGCGGCACCGTCCAGCCCGCACAGGGCCGTCTGCGCAGCCGTGAGCTGGTCGGCGAGGGCCAAGGCGTCGCTGCCGAAGACGAACGTCGCGTCGGTCGCCGAGGTGATCACGGCAGGGCCAGAGGTGATCTGCAAGGAGGGGGCAGCAGTGTCGCCGTCTCCGCCACCGCTTCCACCGCCTCCTCCGCCCCTCCACCGCTGCCACCGTGCGTGGGCGCTGCGGCGACGATGACTTCAGCGGAGTCGTAAGTCGACGGAACGAGAAGCGCACCGTCCTTGATGATCTCGACGCCGATCGTGTAAACGCCCGTCGGGGCGCCGTCGGCCACGTTCAGGTACCAGGTGATCAGCTGGTCGACACCTGCATCGAGCGTGACGCCCGACAGAAGTGGATCATCCAATGACCACACCCCGACCAAGTTGGTGCCCACGAGCGTGAGCGGCATCGCCACGGCCTCCGACCAGGCAGCGACCTGGGAGGCGCTCACGAACGGGTTCGCCGGATCGACGACCGGTGGCGTGATCGTGACGCGGAGACTCGCTCCGGTCACATTCTCTCCCCACGGCGTCGCAGGGTTGAACACTCGAGCCGTCATCGGGAAGTACGAGCCCTGCGCCACGTAGTCGACGGTCGACGTCCAGAGCACCGTCGGCTGAGCAGGCAGCACGTTGACCGTCGCAACATCGGGTGCTCCCGCTGGAACCGCCCTCGTCGAGGAGTTGGAGGGTCATCGTGTACGTGCCGACGGGGGCACCGTCGGCAACAGTCAGACCGAATGTCGTCACGGGCTTGGCACCCCGATTGAGAGCGAAACCTGGGTCGGGCCATATCGCCGACGAGATTGCCATCAACGACGGTGAACTCGACGGGAAGTCCGGCACGGGGCTGGCGAGATCGAAGTCTCGAGCGGAACCGCCGTGACCTGGTCGGCCACGGTGAAGTCGGCGGCGGCATCGATCGTCATCCGGAAGTGGGCGTCAGCGATCGTCGGCACCGGCCCACGGCATGAACGCCGAGGCAGTGACGTCAACGGTGTCGGTCTGGATGAGGTCGGCCGGGACGCCACCCCACATCACGGCCGGATTGGTCAGAGCGCCTGCTGTTCGGCACACGTGTTCTCGAAGACCGGATCCAGGTAGAAGCCGGGGATCACGGAGTTCAGGTGCAGATAGTTGATCACCGACCGGACGTCGTCGGCGAGCTGGGCGAACCCGGCGACGTTGGTCAGGGTAGCGGTCGGCGGGTCGGGACGAGGTCGGTGAAGTCGACGACGTCGATGACGCGAGCCGACATCCACGTCAGTGTGCCGACGTCGAGCCACGTCGCACAGCCCGTGAACACGGCAGCACGCGTGTAGCTGAATGCGGGCTTCACGGGTAGCTCGGCGAACTGCTCGCCATCCGATGTCGACGTACCGACTCGGGCGTTCACGTCGGCAGCGAGACGGGGATGTCCCAGCTCGCGGGGTCGGGCGCACCGACGATGCGGTTGTAGTACTCGACCGTGTCGATGGTGATCGGCACGCCCTTGCTCGCTGCGGTGCCGATGGCAGCGGCAGCCAACATCCACGTGTCGAACCCGCCAACCTGTGGAATCCAAGCAGTTGGGGACCGTCAGGATCAGCCGCGAAATCGGGAGTCCCGGGATTTCCCCGGTGTCCATCAGCGACCGGTAGATCGCTGCCTGATCCGGCGACGCATCGATCGGGCGACACGCCATCGGTGGTGATCCGCCCGGCGCCGTCGAGGGTGATCTCGTCGGCCGTCACCAGCTCGATCTCGACGTCGGCGAGCTTCCTGTCGATGACCGTGTCGTGCGTACGAGTCAGGTTCAAACGCTCGAGTTCGGCCTCGCTGACGTACATCGCGTACGCCGGCTGAGGATCACAGACCGAGTACACGGTCAGATCGAACTCCCCGGGCGCGTCACCAACGAGCGGGATCAGCCACACCTTACGGCCGTCCACCGGGTTGGTCTCGGAAGTCTCACGAGTGGCAGGGCCGAATACGACACCGGGAGGACGCACGTCTCCGAGGCCGCATCCGGAACGGGGTATGTGTCGGTGATCGGTACGCCGTCGACGTCGCGCAAGGCGACGACGAGGTCGGAGTAGATGGACCCGGTGTTGTCTGTGGGCGCTGCTGCGTCCGTCGGTGGTGGTAGCACCAGCACCATGGAGGCCAGCGCCGCGGCGAGACCCCCGACCAGAGTTGACTTGCGCATGACTCCTCCTCCGTGGGGTCCCATTCGCATGGTCGCCCGCCGTCTCGTACGACGGAGAAGGGTCTCCGAACCGAAGATCCTCCGGACGTCGTCAACCTCAGGGTCAAGGGCCTTCCGAGCCCTGAATCAAGAACGCTCTTGACGTCTCGATACCCCTCAGGGTGTGCCGTATCGCGTCAGCGTCCTAGTGCCGAAGGTCCTGGTGTGACCAACGTTGCTCCGTGCCACCGCAACTGTCCGTCACCACACAGAGCGACGAGTCCGCACGTTTCACCAGCGCCGTCGTTCCGCGTGACACGACCAGGATGGAGCTGGTCGTTTCGTCACCGAGTCCTCGAAACGATCGTCGCCACGCGGCCCCGACATCTTGTGGGTTGTTGGTGGAGAGGTAGGTGTGTCCACCCCGGACGCGAAGAGAGCGACACCTCGCGGTGTCGCTCTGTTCACCGGCTCATCGGCTGGAGGTGAAGCTCCCGCCGATTCGCACGTCACCGGGGACTGTCAGAGGTACCCGGCCACGTCGACCAGGACATTGGCCGCCGCGTACGAATACACGCAGATCGAACCAGTCGGCGACAACTTGACGATCACCTCATTGGCAACCGCTTCGTTCGCCACCGCCAAGTAGTTCACACTCGACGTGTCAGGAACCGTTCCACAGGGGAACACCGTGGCGAACCCCGGCGCAGCAGCGCCCACCAACGTCACGTTGGCAACCACCGCCTTCGCACCGACCGGCACACCACCACGACCAGCGATCTGGACCTGCAGAACCTGACCAGCCGCCACCGGGGTCGGCCGGGTGTCAGCCAACCGAACCGGAGTCAACGACACGAAGTCAGACGACGCCGGGACATACCCAGCCACGTCGACCAGAACGTTGGCCGCTGCGTTGGTGTACACGCAGATCGAACCCGTCGGCGACAACTTGACGATCACCTCATTGGCAACCGCCTCATTCGTCACCGCCAAGTAGTTCACACTCGACGTGTTCGGCACCGTCCCACACGGGAACACCGTGGCAAACCCGGCAGCAGCAGCGCCCACCAACGTCACGTTGGCAACCACCGCCTTCGCATCAACCGGAACGCCACCACGACCCGCAATCGGGACCTGTCAGCACCTGACCGGCCGCCACCGGAGTCGGCCGGGTGTCAGCCAACCGAACCGGAGTCAACGACACGAAGTCAGACGACGCCGGGACATACCCGGCCACGTCGACCAGGACATTGGCCGCCGACGACGTGAACACGCAGATCGAACCAGTCGGCGACAACTTGACGATCACCTCATTGGCCACCGCCTCATTCGTCACCGCCAAGTAGTTCACACTCGACGTGTTCGGCACCGTCCCACACGGGAACACCGTGGCATACCCCGGCGCAGCAGCACCCACCAACGTCACGTTGGCAACCACCGCCTTCGCATCGACCGGCACACCACCACGACCCGCAATCGGCACCTGGACGACACCACCGGCCGGCACCGGACCGGTTCCGAAGAACAAGCCGTCGGCCGCCACCCAGCCAGGCCGGGTGTCGGCGAACCGCACCGGAGCCAAGGGCGTGATCATCGAGTCCTCGCCGGGCGGGAGGATCGTCCACGTGTGCGTATCCGACACGTAGTTGCCGGCAGTAGACCCTGCGATGACCGTGAACGTGTGCTCTCCCGGCTCCAGACCGGTGTAGGTCTTCGGGCTCAGGCACAGCTCGATCGCTCCTCCGTCGAGCACGCACATCACGCTCGCGGCGTCGGCGTTCGCGGTGAACTCGAACGTGGCATCGGTCGCCGTCGTGACTGCTGGCGGTGCCGACGTGATCGTGACCGTCGGGGGGGACGGGTCCACGGCAGTGTTCAGCTTGTTGACCAGGGCTGCCTGTGCGGCGCACGATTCGGTGAAGACCGGATCGACGAAGAATCCTTCACCGGTCGTCGGATTGACCACCACCCCGTTCAGGTGGATGTAGTTGATCACCGAGCGGACGTCGTCCGCCAACTGCGCGAATCCGGCGATGTTCTTCACCGCGCCGGTCGATGCTCCGGCGACGATGTCGGTGAACTCGACGCGGTTGATGACGTAGTCGTACTTCCACCTCAGTGTGGGCACGTCCAGCCATGTCGTGCAGCCCTTGAACACGTCGGAACGGGTGTAGCCCGCAGTACCGGGAGTACCGGGAGGCGGCACCATGAAGTTCCGGTAGTCGATGAACTTCTCACTGTTGGCCTCCTGCGGGAGGATGAATCCCGAGGCGTAGTCCCAACCGGCGACGAGTCCGCCAGGGGCAGCGGTGCGGTTGTAGTACTGGACCGTGTCGATCGTGACCGGAACCCCCTTGCTCGTTGCGGTGCCGATGGCGGAAGCCGCCAGCATCCAGTTGTCGAACGAACCGGAGCCCTGGACGATCTTGGCCGGGTCACCCAATGGCGTGACGGGATCCGTCGTCGCCAGGGAGCCAGTGAGGAATGGTCCCGGTGTCCATCAGGCCGCCTGGTTCCGCCGCTCCGGGGCGCCCGTCCGTCGGCTCGGGCGGTGCCGGGACTTGCCTTCTTCCGCCGCGTAGATGGCGGCCTGATCGGGGGAGGCATCGATCGCGACACCGTCTGTCGTGATCCGTCCGGCCCCATCGAGCGTGATCTTCGTCGCCCCAGCGAGCCGCGCTCCCACGTCGGCGAGCTTCTTCCAGAGCACCGCGTCGGACGTACGAACGAGGTTGAGCCGTTCGAGATCGACCTCGGACGCATAGGTGGAGAACGTCGTCTGCGGCAGGCAGGCGGTGTCGGCCGCGACGCGCGTTGTCGGGGTGGAAACCTCGCCCTGCAGCGGAACGAGGTAGACGTCTCGTCCGTCCGCAGGATTCGGCGTCGAGGATGATGCCGGGGATCGGCGTGTACGAGATCGGCCGGACACAGGTCACATCGGCCGGGCCTTCCTCGTAGTACGTCGGGCTGAGCATCGGAACGCCGTCCACGTCACGCAGGACGACGAAGAGGTCGGCATAGATGTCGCCTGTCCCACCGCTACCGCTCATCTGAGCCGACGCCGGCGGCGGGAGGACGAGAACCATGGAGGCCAGCGCCGCGGCGAGGCCACCGACCAGAGTTGACTTGCGCATGACTCCTCCTCCGTGGGGTCCCATTCGCATGGTCGCCCGCCGTCTCGTACGACGGAGAAGGGTCTCCGAACCGAAGATCCTCCGGACGTCGTCAACCTCAGGGTCAAGGAACTTCCGAGCCCTGAATCGAGAACGCTCTTGACGTCTCGATACCCCTCAGGGTGTACCGGGATCGACGCGCGGCCCAGAGCCGAAGGTCCTGGTGTGACCAACGTTGCTCCGTGTGTGCGCAACCGTTGACCGACGAACGGATTTCCGAGATCTCGCGCCTCGCCGGACTCGAAGGGCCCCACGCACCTCGGTCGGCGTCGCGCCGATCGTCGGATCGCTCACCTTGGACGACCGCCCGCTCGGCCGCACCGTGGTGCAGGTCAGCCGGTTCTGCCGCGGCACAATGATGTTCGGCGGCAAGGCCCACCAGACCGAATCGAACCGCATCATCAACGACGCCCTCGATCAGGGAGTGAACTTCGTCGACACCGCCGACATCTACAACGCCGGCATCGTCTGACCATCCGATCGCCGCCGACACGCCCGAACCGACGAGGAGACGAATGAAGAAGATCCCCGACGATGATCGACGAGCCCAGTACAAGTCGAGCAACGTCACCGTCGATCGATCCGGCCTCGAAGCGTTCATGGCCGGCAAGAACAAGTGGGTCCTCGCGACAACCCGCGCCGACGGACGTCCGCAGATGAGCATGGTGACCGGCGGTATGACCGCCGACGGCAGGCTCGCCATCTCCACCTACCCATCGCGGGCCAAGGCCAAGAACGTGCGCCGCAACTCGCTCGTGTCCGTCGCCGTGATGGGCGACCGGTTCAACGACGCATGGGTCCAGATCGATGGAATTGCAACGGTGCTCGATACGCCGGACGCCGCCGACGCCTTCGTGGCGTACTACCGGAGCATCTCCGGGGAACACCCCGACTGGGACGAGTACCGACAAGCGATGGTCGACCAGGGCAAATGCATGATCGTGATCGAGCCGACCCGGTGGAGCCCGGTGAGTGCGGGCGGATTCCCTCCGGAACTCTTCGAGGCCGCCGCTCATCCGTAGAAGAGCGTCAGCCCCAATGGCGCGAAGGAGGCTTGTGTGTTTCCGATGACCATCAACATCAGGAGCAATGAAGCGATGGCGGTGGCCCCACCGGCCGCGAGCAGCGCCCTGTCCTTGATCGACCGCTCGGCGCCGCTCAGGCGCGACCGCTCGATCAGGGTGCGCCAGAGGACAACGCCGAGCCACACGAAGAGGACGAGCAGAACGGTGCACACGACCGCTTTCGGGCGCTGCCACGCAAGGCGGTCGTCGATCTCGGTCTGGATCTGCGCGGGTATCGAGGAGCCACCCGACTGCAACCATGTGTTGAACGCCTGATGCAAGGTGTCTCTTCGTGTACCCGCCCCCGGTGTGCCGAGCATCCCGATCGATCCTGCGAAACCTTGCCGGGGATCGAGGACGTTGCTGACGTTCGCCGCGACGATCACGGCCAACAGCACGCCGATGATCGTGCTGCATGTTCCGAAGCACAGGTAGGTCTTCCTCTCGAACGTCCATCTCCGACCCGCAACCTGCGCGGCAGCGTTGAACCGCGTCCACGAGACCGCACTGCCGACGAGGAGTGCCACGACGAAGAGGCCACCCACGAGAACCAGGAGCACGTGGTAGGCGGTGTAGTCGCTCAGCAGTCGATTCAGGGCCGGATTCGAGTCCGATCCCGACCGGAGAAGTTCGGTGAGCGTGTCGTGCAGGCTGTCGTTCATCCGCAGCCCTCCTGATCGTGCTCATGGAGCCGGCCGCTGAGCGATCGTGTCGACGCTCCAGGGTCGGGTGCGGGTGGCTGCGGGTGGTGAATCATCATTCGCCCAGCATCAGGAGGCCATGGCCCTGGCACATCGGCGCAACGGCTGAATCGCTGGTCCGATCGGCAGATCTCGGTTCCGCACGAACCGGCCGATCGGCTGATCCGCCGACCGGGCACCGCCCCGTACCATGGCGTGGTGATGCACGGACCGGCCGCTGACGAGTCCGCAGCGGCCTACTCCGCTCGGACCCGCGTCGCGCCGTTCGCGCCGACCTCCCTCGACCGAATGCTGGCCCGGTTGCAGACGTCGACCCCGAAGGCGGCTCGAACGTTGGATCTGCTCCTGATCGGCGCCACCGCGCTGCTCGCAGTCGTCGATCTCGCCCTCTGGCGCGGCGACAGCGTCGTCGACACAGGTCGGATCTCGACATCGATCGCGTTCCTCGTGCCCTGCCTCGGGGCGATCGCCACCGTCGCTGTGGCCGTTCGCCGCCACCGGCCCGCTCTGGTCGTCGGACTGGTCGCCGGCCTCGGCATCGCATTGACGACCGCCACGTGGATCATCGGCACCGGCCTCCCGCCCTCGTTCGCGGCGCTGTTCGCATTGGCCCTGCTGACAACTCAGGTGCTGCGAAGCGAACCAGGCGGCACCGCGATGCTGCTCACCGTCCTCGCGGCAATCGCTGTGGCCGCTGAGTCCGTGCGGCCCATGGTCAGCTCTGCCGCCTACCTCCTCGTGTTGTGCGAGGGGGCGTTTGCGTTCGCGGTGGGTGCCGGCGTCTACCTGAGATGGTCCGATTGGCGCCGTGTCGTAGCCGAGGAAGCGGCGCGCACCGACGAACGTCTCGAGATCGCCCGCGAACTGCACGACATGGTCGGCCATTACGTGTCGGGCATCGTCGTCCAGGCTCAAGCTGCGCGTCATGTCGCCGAACGACAACCGGCAGCTGCCGCCGCCGCCCTGCAGAGCATCGAGGTTGCGGGTTCCGATGCGATGCTTGCCATGCGTCGCATGGTCGGAGGCCTGCGCAACGACTCCCCCACCGCTCCGGCGACGACATGGGACGACGTCGACCAGCTGATCGCCAATGCGAACTCCCAGGATCACAGGGTGCGCGCCGCGATCCAGACCGATGCCCGCACCACTTCCCGGTCGCTGGTCCCCTCGGTGCATCGCATCATCGCCGAGTCACTGACGAACGCACGACGCCATGGACACCAGGTGACATGTGTCGACATCGCTGTGCTGCGTCGGGGTGACCGTGTGGTCGTCACCGTGCAGGACGACGGACTGCCCACGGCCCCTGCCGGGCACGGCACGTTCGGCATCGTCGGCATGCGCGAGCGCGCCGAGTCCCTCGGCGGCTCGCTGTTCGCCGGGCCGGCGCCGAGCGGTGGATGGTTGGTGCGCGCCGAACTGCCGTTGGAGCACCCCCGTTGACCATCCGGGTGCTCGTCGCCGACGACCAGGAGATGGTGCGTGCCGGCTTTCGCATGATTCTCGACGACACCGACGACATCGAGGTCGTCGCCGAAGCGGCCGATGGCTCGACGGCTGTCTCACTGGCCAGGCGCCTTCGTCCCGATGTCTGCCTCATGGACGTGCGCATGCCCCGGATGGACGGCCTCGAGGCCACCCGACGTCTCGCCGGCCCTGGCGTCGAGGATCCGCTGCGAGTCGTCGTCGTCACCACATTCGACCTGGACGAGTACGTCCACGCAGCACTGCGGGACGGCGCATCCGGCTTCCTCCTCAAGGATGCCGGTCCAGCGTTGCTGCTCGAAGCGGTCCGAGCCGCGCACCGTGGCGACGTCCTGGTCTCGCCGTCGATCACTGTGCGTCTTCTTGCCCACTTCAGCGAAACCACGCCCGGAACCGAGCCAGTTCCGGCGACTGCACCATTGACCGACCGGGAGGAGGAGGTGCTCCGCGCCACCGCGCGTGGGCGCAGCAACGCCGAGATCGCCGAGGAACTCTTCATCTCCCTGGGCACGGTCAAGTCGCACCTCTCGAGCCTCCAGGACAAGGTCCGCGCCCGGAACCGAGTAGAGCTCGCAGCGTTCGCGTGGAAGAGCGGACGCATGCGCGAGTAGTCCGACGGGCCGGGAAGCGGGACGAGCAACGACGAGCTCGTCGCCGGCTTCGGTCGTCGAGGTGCCCGACATGCGGACGCCTCGTGGTCGGGGTGAGAGGATTTGAACCTCCGGCCTCCACGTCCCGAACGTGGCGCGCTAACCAAGCTGCGCTACACCCCGTAGCGGCTGGCCATGCTATCCAGCGGTAGCAGGTTCTTCCTCGGTCGATTCCTCGACCGCGGCGTCGGCGGATTCGGCATCGGATTCCGGCAGCGGAACCATCGACTCGACGTCGACTGCATCGGCCGGGAGCCCCTCGGTGGAGCGCCCACCCGCGGCGAGCGCGTCGGCTGCGCGGCGCAGACGGAGCGCGTCGAGCGGCTTGACGAGCCACCCCTCGGCACCGCTGCGACGAGCGAGATGGATGTCGGCGGCCCGGTCGAGCAGCATCAGCACACGCACGTGCTCGACCGCTCCGGACGACTCGTCGAGACGCAGCGCCATCGTCACCGCCATGCCACCCATCGAGCCGATCTGCAGGTCGAGGATCGCCAGGTCGGGTGTCTGCTTCTTCACCTCACCGGCGACGGCACGGCCATCGCGGCACACGGTGAAGTGGACATCGTCGTCGCCGAGCGCGGCAACGACTTCGTCGACGATCCAGTCGGCATCGGTGGCAAGCAGGATGTGCACGGCCCAGACGCTACCGCTCGGCGGTCGGATGGTCGAAGAGATGCCCGGCGATCGTGCGCAGCCCGTCCAGATCGTGGACGTCGCGGTCGAGCAGTGGCAGCACGACCACACGGTCGTGTCCGGCCGCGTCACCGAGCGGTTCGATCACGTCGAGCTCCCGCTCACGCAGCGTTCGCAGGTCGGCGACGTTGCGCCAGAGCGCTGCGAGGACGGCGTCGCCCGATGCCTCGTTCGACGCCGCCAGCGCGTCCTCGCGAGGTTCCGACGCCGAACGCCGGGTGGGTCCGGTTGACGATCGCCGAGGTGACCTCGACACCTTGATCGACGAGCTGATCGACGAACCAGACGGCTTCCGCGATCGTGTCGTGACGCGCCGACGCCACCACGACGAACGAGGTCTCGGGCGCCCGGATGAGCGCGATCACCTCGTCGGCGCGTTCGCGGAAACCGGTCTCCATCCCGGCGAACGCTTGGAAGAACGCCACCGAGTCGGCCAGCACATCGGAGCCGACCACCCGGCCGATGGCTCGCAGGAGCGGCTGCGTCGCCGTACCGATCACCCTCAGGCCACTCCGTGCGGGCAGCATCAGCAGCTTGAACAACCGGTGGTCGAGGAACCGTGACAACACGCCGGGAGCATCGAGGAAGTCGAGTGCGTTGCGGCTCGGCGGCGTGTCGACGACCACGAGGTCGAACCGCTCGTCGCCGTGGAGTGCGTGCAACATCTCGGCGGCCATGTACTCCTGCGTGCCACTGAGGGCCCCGGCGATGTTGCGATAGAACCGGTTGGTCAGGATCCGCTCGATCTGCTCGTCGCTCTCGGCGTTCGCCCGCACGATCCCGTCGAAGGTGGCAGCGGTGTCGAGCATCATCGCCCAGAGCTCGCCGGCCGGCTCCACGTCCGCCGGATCCTCGCCGAGGTCGATGCGCTGCGGTTCCGACGCCAGCCCGTCGGCGAGGCCGAGCGCGTCGGCGAGCCGACGGGCCGGATCGATGGTGACGACGACCGCCCTGCGACCCCGACGGGCGGCTTCGAGCCCGATCACCGCTGCCGTGGTGGTCTTGCCGACGCCACCGGAACCGCAGCAGACGATCACCGACGAGGTGTCGATCAGGTCGTCGGCCTTGCGAACGGTCACGTCGAACCCTCTTCGCGCGGGCCGAGCACGCCGGCGAGGTCGTCGACGTCGCTCGGCGTGAGCCCGGCGACGAGCTTGGCGGGCAGCAGCACCTGCGCGAGCGGCAGCTGGTCCGTGAGGCGACCGATCTCCTGCGACTCCATCGAGCGACGCGACCGTCGGAATGCTGCCGCCTCGGTGAGCGCCAGGGCAGTCGACGGATCCAAGGCGGCCACACAGGCTGCGGTCGCCGGCTCGTCGGGGAGGTCGACGCCGACATCGACGCCGTTCACCACGATCGGCCCCAACTGCACGCCGACCTGGTCCTCGAGCGCGAAGGCGGTCTCGATGACCTCGTTGACCGGGGTGGTCTCCGCGAGCGTCACGAGCACCACCTGGCAGCGCTGCGGATCGTGCAACAGTTCGAGCACGGCGTCGGCCTGGGCCCGGACCGGACCCGACCGGACCGAATCGGCCAACCCGGCCGCAGCAGTGAGGAACGTGATCGGCGTGGCCCGCCGCCGGGCCGTCGACGACGATGAGGTCGTAGTCGCCCGATCGTTCGAGCTGTTTGATCTTGCCGAGCACGACGATGTCGTCGATGCCCGGTGCGGCGGTGCCGACCATGTCGATGACGCCGGTGCGGTTCAACCGTTTGGCGATGCGGGCAAAACCATTGTCACGCAGGTACTCGTCCAGCGCGTCGGGTGCCGAAATCGACATGACGTCGAGGTCGGGCACGAGTTCGGCGAGCGTCGGCTTGCCGTCGAGTTCGACGACGAGCACACGGAGGCCCGCGCTCGATGCGGCACGGGCGATCACAGCCGTTACCGTGGTCTTCCCCACACCCCCCTTGCCCGCCACGATGACGACTCGAGCGGCGGTCAACGATTGCAGCGGATATTCGCTCTCCGGAGGCACCTTTGCGCAGACTAGCGATCAGCACCCTCACGCTGATGGCCGGGCTCACTCTGTTCGGCCCGTCCGTCCAGGCACAGAGCAACGACACGGTCCCACCCGAGGCCGTGACCGAGGCCGCCTCTGACGCAGTGGGCCGCGTCGACGTGCTGCAGGTCAGCGGATTCGTCGACCCGATTCTCGTCGACGCGATCGGTGAGGCAATCGATCGGGCCGAGGCCGACGGGTCGCAGGCCCTCATCCTCCAGGTGAACAGCGACGCCACGGTCGTCGACGACGACGTGGTCGAAGACCTGCTCGTCCGGGTCGCCAACGCCCCGATTCCGATCGGCATCTGGGTCGGCCCGAGCGGGGCGCGTTTCTACGGAACGGCGGCGCAACTGCTCGCCGTTGCCGACGTCACCGGCATGGCCCCGGGGTCCCGAGTCGGCTACATCGGTGTCCCGCTCGACCCGGCCGGGCTCCCCGACGGTACGAGCGTCGACTTCGGCATCGCCGAGGAACGGCTCCGCAACGGTTCGGTCGGGCTGTCCGACGCACGCCTGCTCGACGTCTTCAAGCAACGCGTCGACGACGAGGGCATCCCCACGATCAGCAACATGTTGCAGGCGATGGACGGCTACGAGGAGAACGGCGTTGCGGTCGTCACGACCAAGCTGGTCGTGCTCGACGACGGGTCGACCCGCTTCGACACGGTGGCAGTGGTGCGCTTCTCGAAGCTGCCCCTGCTCGACCAGTTGTTCCACACCGTTGCCAGCCCGCCGGTCGCCTACCTGCTGCTGCTGACCGGGCTGGCTCTGCTCGTCTTCGAGTTCTTCACCGCCGGTGTCGGCCTCGCCGGTGGCATCGGTGCGATCTCGACCGTGCTCGCGTTCACCGGTCTGGCCGTGCTGCCCACCCAGCCCTGGGCGGTCGCGATGATCATGCTCGCCATGCTGGCGTTCGCCGTCGACGTCCAGGTCGGGATCCCGCGATTCTGGACAGGTGTCGGGATCGTGCTGACCATCATCGCCAGCTGGTTCCTGTTCGAACCGGTCCCCGGGTCGTCGATGCGACCGTCGTGGCTCGCCCTGATCGCGGGGATCGGTGGCATCACCTTGACCTTCATCGTCGGGATGCCCTCGATGGTGCGCACCCGGTTCGCCACGCCGACGATCGGTCGCGAATGGATGATCGGCCAGGAGGGCATCGCCATCGGCCCGATCGATCCCGAAGGGACCGTCGAGGTCGAGGGAGCTCGCTGGCGGGCCCGGACCAACCGTGCCACGCCGATCGCCGCCGGCGAGGCGCTCCGCGTCGCTGCCATCGACGGTGTCACCCTCGACGTCGAGCCGCTCGAAGGTGCCGCCCGCGACTACCGCGAGATGCGCAACAAGACTCCGGTCGATGACACGTCGGCCGCTTCCGAGTCAACGACGACGCCCAACCTCGACGTCGCTGCCGACGCCGAATCCTGATCCGCTCAGCGCGCGGGGAGGCGGGGACCCGCGATGCGCAGGTCGTCGCGGCGTCGGGTGACGCCGCGGGCGTCGAGTTCGGCCACCAGTGGGAGGACGAACTTGCGACTGGCGCCGGTGGCGTCGCGGAACTGAGCGACCGTGAATCCATCGGGGTCGGCAGCGAGCAGATCGGCGGCGACGAGCGCGGCAGCCGCGATCGTCGCTTCGTGGAAGTGCACGCCGTCGCGAACCACCACATGGCCGCGTCGCACCAGCTCACGCAGCTCGCCCTTGTCGACGCCGTCGGGCGGCGGCGGCGTGAACCCACCGGCGTGGAGTTCGGACAGGTACGGATGGTCGGCGAACGGGTCGACGACGTCGGCGGGCCGCACCGTCGTAGCATCGACGGCCACCTCTTCGATCGTTGCCAGGACTGCCCGCTCGCGATCGTCGAAGCCGGCGACGTCGAGCCCCGCCGGTCCCGCATCGATGACTCGTGCGATGAGCTCGGTGCGCATCGCCTCGAGTGACTCGGCCGTCGTGAGCCACTCGCCGACAACCGGCTCGGCCACCTGACCGGTGAGTTGCTCGATCTCGCGGACCCGCACCCAACCACGCTCTCGCACGAGCACGCTCGATCGAACGATCGGGTCGGGCGCGCGAAGCCCGCAGGATCGGATCGATGTCGAGCACCTCCCCTCCGCCGACCGTCTCGTCGCGACCCGACTCACGCAGGACGAAACGATCACCGGGGAGCAGGGGGAGCGCCCCGTCGAGAAAGAGACGGATGGCGCCATCGCTGCCGGGCGCCAGCGTTTCGGTGCCGAGCACACGCATCTTCACCGGATGCTCACCGGCGCCGATGTACGCCACGAACGCGCCGCGTCGCGACACGTCGTGATCGAGTGACTCGAGGACGTGCAGCGACGCATCGAATCGGTCGGTGAGGCGCCACCGATCCGGCTCGATCACCGCATGACCTCGGGCGAGCACGTGGTGATCGACGCCGGCCAGATTGACGGCGACCCGATTGCCCGGCCCGATCGCGTCGACCGAGCGCCCTGCCGTCTGGATGCCGCGGATCCGCGCCGAACGCGACCCGGGTTCGATCACCACCTGCTGATCAACGGTGAGGACACCCCCGACGAGCGTGCCCGTCGCAACCGTGCCGCTGCCCTTGGCGGCGAAGACGCGGTCGATCCAGAGGCGAGGGCGCGCAGCGTCGAGCGCACCCGGAGTCGTGGCGACCAGTGCGTCGAGCGAGACGCGAAGTTCGTCGAGGCCGGCACCGGTCGTCGACGACACGGCGAGCACGGGCGCGTCCGCGAGGAACGTGCCGGCGACGTGATCGGCGACGTCCATCGCGGCGAGTTCGGCGAGGTCGGCGTCGACCAGATCGGACTTGGTGAGCACGACGATGCCCGCCGTGACGCCGAGCAACTCGAGAATCCGCAGGTGCTCCTCCGACTGGGGCTTCCATCCCTCGGTGGCGGCCACGACGAACAGGCAGGCGCTCACACCGCCGACGCCGGCCAGCATGTTGCGCAGGAACCTCACGTGGCCGGGAACATCGACGAAGCTCAGCTCGGCACCCGATGGCAGTGTCGTGTGGGCAAACCCGAGGTCGATCGTGAGCCCGCGCCGCTTCTCCTCCTCGAACCGGTCGGGGTCGGTTCCGGTCAACGCGAGCACCAGCGACGACTTGCCGTGGTCGACGTGGCCGGCGGTGGCGATGACCGTCACGACGATGCGGCAGCGCGCAGTGCGTCGATGATGACGGCGTCGTCGTCGGGGGCCACCGAGCGGAGGTCGAGCAGCGTGCGATCGTCACGCGAGCGGGCGATCACCGGCGTCTCGTTGTTGCGGAGGGTCTCCAGATGGTCGCCGGCGAGCACGAGGCCGTACGACGGCATCGTGACGCCCGGCGCCGAACCCGCTCCCGGGAGCGCATCCGTCGCGGTCGCCGTGATCGTCGGGTGGTGTTCGACGAGCGCGTCGACGATCGCTTCGGCCCGTCGACGCAGCTCGGCAACCGGTGTCGCCACCATCGCCCAGAACGGCACATCGGCCGCTGCCCGTTTGTCGAGATAGACGAGCGCGGTCTCCTGAAGCGATGCGAGCACGAGGCCACCGGGGCGAAGCGCTCGGGCCAGGGGGTGACGCAGACACCGCTCGACGAGATCGGCGCGTCCGGCGATGATGCCTGCCTGCGCCCCTCCGAACAGCTTGTCGCCGCTGAACGTGACGAGCGCTGCGCCGTCGGCGATGGTCTGCGCCGCTGCGGGTTCGCCCGCCAGCCAGGCGGGAGGTGCTCCGGGCAGCCACGGACAGTTGGCGTCGATGAGTCCGCTGCCGATGTCGGCGACCACCGGCACGCCGAGCGTGGCGAGTTCTCGCACCGAGGTCTCCTCGACGAATCCCTCGACCCGGTAGTTGCTCGGATGCACCTTGAGCACCATTGCCACGTCGACGTCCGGCTTGTCGATCGCGCGCCGGTAGTCCTCGAGGCGCGTGCGGTTGGTGGTACCCACGTCGACGAGCCGGGCACCGGACTGTTCCATCACGTCGGGCACGCGGAACGATCCGCCGATCTCGACGCTCTCGCCTCGGCTCACCGGTACGTCGCGTCCCGCGCCGAGCGCCGCCAGCACCAGCAGCACTGCTGCCGCGTTGTTGTTCACCACCATCGCCGATTCGGCCCCACAGAGGCGCGCGAACAGTTGACCGACGGCAACCTGTCGTGACCCTCGACCGCCTGATGCGAGGTCGAACTCGACGGTCTGTGCGACGGCCTGCTGATGGTGGCCGAGCGGAGCGCGGCCGAGATTCGTGTGCAACAGCACGCCGGTGGCGTTGACGACCGGCGTCAACAGGGTGCGCCGGAACGCCCGGGCTCGATCGAACGCCGAGTCGGGAGCACCGGCCTCGATCGCCTCACGGGCGATGTCGACCAGGATCGGGTGCGGAAGGCCGGCGTGCGCAATCGATCGTGCGAGTGCGTCGACCGACGGTGGGCGCTGCGGCTCAGGCGTCGGTGCGCTCATCGGGGCGATCCTACGACGCTGCGCAGCGCCCCGCCCTGTGGTGAACAGGGCGGGTCGTGCCGGCTCAGGCGTCGGGGAGTTTGTCGATGGCGTCCTTGGCCATGTCGGCGCCCTGTTGCACCTTGTCGGCATGCTCGCCGGCCTTGTCGTCGATGACGTCGGCGGCCTTGTCGACCCCCTGTTTGGCCTTCGTCTTGTTGCCGCCGAGCTTGGACTTGACGGAATCGAGCAGTCCCATGTCGGACCTCCTTGAAGAGTGGAACCCCGACCTTACTGCTGGTACGGGTCGGCCCTCGCAAGAGGGCTCAGACCGCCGGTGCAAGGGTGGCGCGGGCGGCGTCGAGGACCGTGACGCCGTGGGAACGGGCGGAGCGTTCCCACTCGGGGTCGTCGGGGGTCGAGCCGCAGCGGTGGTCCCAGACGATGCGGGCATGATCGGGATTCGAGCGGTCGCCGTGGAAGTGCACCCAGTGCTCGGCGCGCTCGTTGATGATCATCCGAGTGTCGGAGATCGTCCCGAGCTCCATCGTGATCGCGCGCCAGGCCGCTGCGGGCACGAGCTCACCGAGCCCACCCGCGATCTGGCCGTGCTTCGGACCGGTCGTGGCGTCAGGAGCCGAGGTGCACTCGATCCGATCGGCATCGAACACGTTCCGCAGCCAGGCGTCATCGGGATGCCCCGGGACCGCGTGCGACAGCAACGTGTAGGTGCCGGGCGCACCATGACCCGTGTGGAGATCGACCACGAGCACCTCCACCGCGCCGGCCAGTCGGGTCGCCACGATCTCGGCAAGGCGCAGGTTCGACTCCTCGGTGCGGTCGCCGCCGAAGTAGAGACCGTCCGGGTGGCTGTACTGGCCGGCGCTCACGGCCGACTTCACCCACGCGTAGCCGTACTCCTCGACCATCGCCCGGGTGACGTCGAGCAGTGACTCCGGCGACGGCGGCTCGGTGCCGCCGGGGACCAGCGTGCGGTGCAGAGCGATGTAGCCGGGGTTCGCCGACACCTCGCTGCGCTCGCCGCGACCCCAGTTGCGATTGAGATCGACGTTCGACTCGTTCTGGCGCCGCCAGAACGCCATCCCCCACGGGTTCACACCGTGGATCATCACCACAGCCGCATCCTCCGCCAGATCACCGTCGACGCCATCGACCACCCAGCGATCGATCGCATCGCACATCAACGTCGACGACGAGAACCCCTCGTCGCCGTGAACACCGGCCAGGACCAGCAGGGCGCGCCGGGGGTGAGCGCTGCCGAACGAGGTGACGTCGATCGTCAGCTCCTGGCCGTGGTCTCCGCGAGCGGTGATCGGGAATGCCTCGAACGAGAGCCCGGCGCGACGCACGGTCCACCGGAACCGGTCACGGCACTCGTCGTAGGTGAGTGGGAAGCGGTCCGGTCGCACCATCGACACCGACCGTAGCGATCGGCAGGAATACGACGGAAGGCCGGGGCACGGCCACGGTCCCACGCGGTATCGTGGTGGTGCCGTGTACACGACGAGCCCCTGCGAGGCGCCATGAAAAGCTGGTGGCGTTCCGTCATCAGCTACCCGCCCACCTGGATCGCGGCCGTCGTGCTGGGAGCCACGGTGTGGCTCGTGCTGACGGTGCTCGACCCGCCCGGGTTCCTCGTCGTGATTCTCATCGTTCTGGCCCTCGTGGCCGCTGTGGCATGGCCGTTCACGATGTCGGCGACCGGCACGCTCGCGAAGCTGCAGTTCGAGGTACCGCGAGTCGAGGAGGTCGACCCGGTCGAGATCGCCTCGTTGCGAGCCGAGCTGGGCCCACTCGTCGACACCCAGCCGATGGAGCAGCTCGACGCGTTGCTGTCGAAACGCCAGAGCCTGATCAACGTGCTGCAACGTCGTCTCGACGCAGGCGAACTCACCTACGCCCGGTATCTCTCGACGTCCCAGCAGGTGTTCGCGTCGGCGCTCGACAATCTCCACGAGGTTGCGGTGGCCACGGAGAGCATCAGCACGATCGACGAGTCCTACATCGACCGGCGTCTGGCCGAGCTCGCCGACGACGACAGCGACGCCGACGCCGCCACGCGCGAACGCGACACGCTCGAGCGTCGCCGCGAAATGCGCACCACGCAACGCCGCCGCATCGCCCAACTCCTCGCCCAGAACGAGTCGGCGCTGACAGCGCTCGACCGCACGACGACGGCCCTCGCCGATGTACCGATCGGCAAGCAACCCGAGGACGCCGACGCTGCCATGGCCGCACTCGAAGAACTCGCCGACCGCGCCGGCAAGTACGCATGAACCACCGGAAAGGCCCACTCACATGACCGATGCACAACCCGCACCGACCACCGTGCTCAACCTGTCGCTCGACGTCCCGGAGGCCAAGGCTGAACTCGCCCTCCCCGAACCCGACCCGACCGACGAACTGCGCGCTCAGGCCGACGCCCAGGTCGAGCAGTTGCTGTCGATCGATCCCACGAACGAGGATGCACGAGCGACCGCTCGCGACGCCGTCGACTCGATGGGCCGCGACCTCCAGCAGCGTTCGGCCACCCGCAGCCGGATGTTGCAGGCGCCACTCAAGGAGATCTCCCACGGCACCGAGGACGGCGGCGAGGTCGCGAAATCGCTGTCGGATCTGCGCATCGAGGTGGAGCGGCTCGATCCCTCCGGCCTCGACACCGATGCCGGCTGGTTCACCCGGGCCGTCGGCAAGATCCCGGGCGTCGGCACGCCGCTCAAGCGCTACTTCATGCGCTACGAGAGCTCGCAGACCCAGATCGATGCCATCGTCAAGTCGCTCGAGAAGGGCCGCGATCAGCTCAAGCGCGACAACGTCACGCTCGGCGACGACCAGAAGCAGATGCGCGAGTTGACGCACCTGCTCGCGGATCAGATCGCGCTGGCGCAGGCCCTCGATGCCTCCGTGGTCGACAAACTCGCCACCGAGATCACCGTCGACGACCCCCGTCGCCAGTTCGTCGAGGAGGACATCCTGTTCTCACTGCGCCAGCGCACGCTCGACCTCCAGCAGCAACTGGCCGTGAACCAGCAGGGTGTCTTGGCGATCGAGATCATCATCCGCAACAACCGTGAGTTGATCCGCGGTGTCGATCGGGCGATCGACGTCACCGTCAGCGCGCTGCAGGTCGCCGTCACCGTGGCACTCGCCCTCGCCCACCAGAAGATCGTCCTCGACAAGATCGAGGCGATCAACACCACGACCTCCGCGATGATCGCCGGCACGGCCGAGCGGTTGAAGACGCAGGGCACCGCGATCCACCAGCAGGCATCGAGCACGATGCTCGACATGGAGGCGCTCCGCTCGGCGTTCGCCGACATCGACACCGCCCTCGACGAGATCTCCCGCTACCGGCGCGAGGCGCTGCCGACGATGGCGGGCACGATCCTCGAACTCGACCAGCTCACCGCCGAGAGCGAGCAGGCGATCGAGAACATGGAGCGCGGCCGCACGGCGTCGACGCGCATCCAGGACTCGGATGGCACGGTCGACATCGGCGAGATCACTGCGAAGGAGAGCGAGTGACGGCGGATCGAATGGCCCTGCCGCGGGTTCGCTCGACGCGCTCCACGCGAGTCCGGCTCGCGATCGCCGCGACCGCGCTCGCGCTCGCGGCCAGTGCCTGTGGTGTCGGCGAGCAGTCGAGCGAGCCACTCGATCAGGCGACCGCCGTCGACCAACTCGCCGAGCTCGCCGACCAGATCGGGTGGGTCGACAACCCGATCGACCGCACCGCGTCGATCCCGCCGCCGACCGGCGCCAACCTCGCCGACACCCTGCCGCCGCTCACCGAGTTCCCGATCCGGGTCCAAGCGCCGGCGAGCGCGGACAGCGTCGTGGAGATCTGGTCGTCGACGGAGAAGTCCGGTGAACTCGGCACCACCGACGGCTGGATGACCGAGGTCGCCGAGAAGTTCAACGACGCCGGCATCACGCTCGCCGACGGCAGCGTTGCGGGCGTCGACCTGCGCAGCATCGCGTCGGGCACCGCGTACCAGTTCATCGCCCGCGGCCAGGACCTCCCCGACGGGTTCACGCCGTCGAGCCAGCTCTGGATCGAGATGGCCGGCGAGTTCGAGACGATGACCGAGATCACACCGCAGACGGTGGCCAACGTCGCCGGCATCGTCATGAAGAACGAGACAGCCGACGAGCTGCGCGCCACCTACGGCGATCTCAGTGCCGCGAACCTCGTCGACGCCGTCATCGCCGGCGACCTCGTGATGGGCTACACCGACCCGTTCGCGTCGAGCACGGGGCTCAACTTCCTGCTCACCGTGCTCGACACGATCGCCGAGGGCGATCCCGCACGACTGACGTCGCCCGACGTGGCCAGCGTGTTCGAGCAGTTCCAACGCCAGGTGCCGTTCGTGGCACTCACCACACTGCAGATGCGCGACTCGGTCGAGAACGACACCGGCACGCTCGACACGTTCGTGATGGAGTGGCAGACGTTCACCAACACCGAATCGCTGCAATCGGGTTTCGAGTTCATCCCGTTCGGCGTTCCGCACGACAATCCGTTGTCCGGCGTCGGCAATCTCTCGACCACCCGCCAGGAGACGCTGCAGCTGTTCGCCGACTTCGCTGCGCAACCGGAGTTCCAGGAGCTCGCCGTCGAGTACGGCTTCGATCCTCCTGCCTACACGCCGACCGTCGAGGTGCCGTCGGGTTCGACCCTCATCGAGGTGCAGAACGTGTGGAAGGACAAGAAGGACGGCGGCCGACCGGTGGCGACGGTGTTCGTCGTCGACGTCAGCGGTTCGATGGAGGGCACGAGAATCCAATCGGTGCAAACGGCGATGCAGTCGGCACGCGAGTTCATCAAACCGACCACCCAGGTCGGTGTCGTCGAGTTCAACGACACCGCGATGAAGCGCCTGCCGATCGGTGAGTTCGACCTGAACCAGCAGGCCCGGTATGCGGCGATCGCCGAAGACCTCGCGCCGGGCGGTGGTACGGCCATGTACGACGGCATCGTGCTCGGCCTGCAGATGCTCGAGGAACAGCGTGCTGCGAACCCGGAGGTCAAGCCGATCCTCGTGGTGCTCACCGATGGTGAGACGACCGACGGCCTGCAGTTCGGCGATGTCGACAACGTGATCGAGGGCTTGCGAATCCCGATCTACACCGTCGGATTCGAAGCCGACCTCGACGAACTCGGTCGGGTGTCATCGCTCGTGGAAGCTGCGAGTATCGACGCCAGTGAGCAAGACGTCGAGTTCAAGATTGCGGCGTTGTTCAACGCCGGTGGCTGACGCTGCCGTGCGCCACGTCGAGGTGTCGGGCCGGTGAAGCCGCTCGCGATCTGGATCGCGGTGGTCGCCGTGGTGTTCGGCGGCTACGCGCTCGTCGCGTCGCTGCTGCGCGAGACCGAGCAGGTCTTCGTGGTGGTCGACACCTCGTTCTTCATGGAGGCGAACGAGGCCCAGGTGCGCCGCGAACTCGACAGGATCGACGATCGCGATCAGAGCGAGTTCGCGCTCGCCACCGTGCGCAACCGTGGCGGCAGCGTGCTCGTGCACACCTGGCAGGACGACCTCACGCTCGGTGGATTCCAGGCGTTCGGTCCGTGCTCCCTGGACGGGATCGACCAGTTCACCGAGGCGATCGACGCCGACGAACGGATCCTGATCACCACCTCCGCCTCGGCGAGCGACTGCGATCCCTCGACGCTCGTCGACTGGACGATCGTCGAACTCGACGGCTGAGTGTTACATCTGGGGTCAGACCCCGGGCGTAACGCCTACGATCCGCAGCGTGAGTCTTCCGGTACCGATCGTTCAACTCGACCCTGACCTCCCGCTGCCGGAGTACGCCCACGAAGGTGATGCCGGCCTCGACCTGTACGCCCGCGAGCCGGCGACACTGGCTGCCGGAGGCGGCCGTGCACTGGTACCGACCGGGATCGCCATCGCGATCCCGATGGGACACGGCGGGTTCGTGCTTCCCCGCAGTGGTATGGCCGTCAAGCACGGGATCAGCGTGGTCAACGGTCCCGGCCTGATCGATGCCGCGTACCGCGGCGAGATCAAGGTCGTCCTGATCAACACCGACCCCGACGCCGACTACGAGGTGCACCGGGGCGACCGGATCGCCCAACTCGTGGTCCAACGCGTCGAGTCGGTCGCCTGGCAGGTGGTCGAGTCACTCGACGGCGTCGATCGTGGTGGCGGCTTCGGTCACTCCGGTCGCTGAACCCGCCTCGCTCAGCCCCAGGCGAAGACCGGTTGTTCGAAGTCGGCGACGCGTTCGTTGATCCGGCCGTCGAGGGCCACCCAACGGAACTGGACCAGCAGCGCACCTGTCGGCGCATGGATCAGATCGCCACCGAGCGGAACTTGGACGACCGGCCGATCGCTCTCCGGAATCATCACGAACCGCGGCGAGTCGTCACGAGCGAGTTCGTGCAGGCCGATTCGGTATGCCGCGAGCACCTCGTCCGGGTGCGGCGCCAACTCGATCGATGGACCACCCCACACCACCACCGGCGTGATCACGTAGCCCGAACGTGTCGGGTAGTCGTCGAGCAGCCCGAGCACCGCAGATTCATCGAGCCGTACCCCGATCTCCTCGTCGGTCTCGCGCAGCGCCGCGTCGATCGGGGTCTCACCGGCGTCGAGGCGACCGCCCGGCAGCGCCCACTGTGACGTATGACTGTTGAGTCGGGCGCTGCGACGGCAGAGCACGAACGCGGCACCACCCGCCACACCGGCCATGCGACCGTCGAGATCCGAGGTGTCGGAGGGCACCACCGACATCTCCTCCTGAGAAGCTCCGTACGGATCGTCGGCATCGGCGCCGAGCATCGAATCGACGAGGAGGATGGCAACGGCCGCATGCCGACGACCGTCCAGTGGCAACTCGACTCGGTCGTGGCGGGCCAGGTTCGATCCGATCCGCCCGCGCAGTTCTTCGTCGAACGCGATCACGCGTCGATCGGTGATTCGGTCGTGAGGAGAGGCTGGTCGGTCGATGCCAACACCTTGGCAGCAAGGGCGGTGCTGATCGGCACCGAAGCGACCAGACCCACCGACCCGACCAGCGCCCGGACGATCTCGACCGCCACGATCTCGCGGGTCGCCACCGAGCCGAGGCCTTCGTTGGCCTCGCTGAACAGCAGCAGCAGCGGCAAGGACGCACCCGCATAGGCGAGGAACAGCGTGTTGACGGTCGAGGAGATGTGATCACGACCGATTCGCAGCGCCCGCCCGTACAACTCGGAGTACGTCGCATCCGGCGTCGCCCGCTTCAGTTCCCACACTGCCGAGACCTGTGTGACCGTCACGTCGTCGAGCACCCCGAGCGATCCGATCACGATGCCAGCCAGCAGCAACCCACGTGGGTCGATCTGCGAACCCAGGGCATCGAGGAAGGCGACGTTCTCGTCACCGAACCCGGTGAACTTCGACATCGAGAGGAACACCGCGGCGAGCACCGCGGTGATGGCGAGGCTCGCGAACGTCGCCAGCAACGCCGTCGCCGTGGCCAGACCCCGCCCATGTGCGAGGAACAGCGCGACGAACGCGATCGCCCCCGCGGTCACGATGGCGACGGCGACCGCGTTCGTCCCCTCGAGCAGTGCCGGGAGCGCGAAGACGATGATCACCACGAAACTCATGACCAACCCGGCCAGCGCTCCCACCCCTCGCCACCGTCCGAGCACGACGATCGACGTCACGAACACGATCACCAGGAGCAGCATGGGCGTGCTGCGTTCGAAGTCGTAGAAGACGGCCTGCACCGAACCGTCACCGAGTTCGACCAGGTCGACGAGAATGCGATCGCCCTCCGAGATGGTGCTGTCGAGCGGCTGTTCCAGCTCGACGAACTCACCACGACGATCGCCGTCGGCGACGACACCCTCGACGAGCTTGCAGGCAAGGAGGGGATCGAAGGAACAGGGCACCTCCTCGACCGAACGCACCGAGGCGGTGACCGGATCCCCTCCCAAGCCGAGTGGATCGCGGCGATCGCCTCCTCCGCCGGGCCACAGCGCGACGAGGCCCACCACGACGACGACTGCACACACGCCGACCGCGATCCAGAGATGACGGCGGACACGGGCATCGACTCGATCGTCGAGTGATTCGACCCCGTCCAGTGAATGAGAATGACCCTGGCCCATCCGCACAGTGTCACCGGCAGGGCGCTGGCGGGCGCGGCATACCGGCCAGGGCCGGCGTCAGGAGTCGGATTCGCCGTGTTCGCCGTGCTCGGCTGCGTGCTCGGGCTGGTGGAGGTGGCGGTGACCGACGTCATCGTGATGGTGGTCGTCGCCGTGACCGTGCCCGTGGTCGTCGACGAGGAGTGCGTCGCTGCCGACCTTGAGCAGACGGCCGCCGAAGGCCATCCCCAGGTACTCCGGGCGCAGCACGTCTGTCGCGACACCGTCGGCGATGACGCAGCCGGCCAGCAGCATCACCCGGTCGGCGCGCTTGGCCTCCTCGAGGTGATGGGTCGAGAAGACCACTGCGGCCCCGCGGTCGACCTCCTCGTCGATGATCCGCAGGATCGCCTCCTGACTGGGAAGGTCGAGCCCGGTGATCGGTTCGTCGAGCAGGAGGATCCCCGGCGCCCCGATCAGTGCTTGTGCGACGAGTACCCGTTGTCGTTGGCCTCCCGACAGTTCCCCGAACGAACGTCGCATGAGGTCGATGATCTCCAGGCGCTCGGCCACCCGGCCGATCTCCTCACGATCGCTTCGACTGATCCTGCCGAGCAGACCACGCCGCCGGTAACACCCCATCCGGAGGACCTCCTCGACGGGAACCGGGATCCAGTCGTGGTGCCCGTGTTGCTGGGCGACGAACGCCGCCTCCACACCCTCGGCGCGCACGACCGCCCCCGATGTCGGTGACAGGAGGCCGGCGAGCAGGAGCAGCAAGGTGCTCTTGCCGCTTCCGTTCGCCCCGACGAGCGCCACCGATCGTCCCGCTTCGAACGATGTGGTCGTGCGATCGAGCGCGATGACGTCGGCGTAGCGGACGGAGGCGCCGTCGAATCGCGCAACGATGTGTTCCACGGCGCCACGGTAGCGCGTTGTATTGAGAATAGTTCTCAGTATCATCAACCTCATGTCGGTTCCCAGAGTCGTCGCAGTGCTCGGAGCGCTCACTCTTGTCGCCGCCTCCTGCGGCAGCGACGGTGCTGCGACACCTGAGTCGGCGCCGACCGTCGTCGCCACCACGACGATCTGGGCCGATGTCGCGAGCAACGTCGCCTGCGACGGCCTCGCGAACGTCCGAACCATCGTCCCGGCCGGTGGCGATCCGCACTCGTTCGAGCCATCGCTCAGGGACCGCGAAACCATGGGCAATGCCACGCTCATCGTCGCCAACGGGCTCGGCCTCGAGGAGTCGATGGCCGACGTCATCGACGCCGTCGAGTCCGACGGGGTACCCGTCGTCCGCGTGGGTGAGTTCGTCGACACGATCCCCGCCGGCGACGAGCCGGCCGGTGACGGCGACGGCGCCGACGACCCACATGTCTGGTTCGACCCCGTCCGGGTCGCCGCGGCACTGCCCGCCATCGCCGACGCGCTGGCCGATGCGGGGCTCGATCGCGCCGCCCTCGACGCCTGCGTCGCCGACTACTCCGAGCAGCTCGGCGAACTCGACGCCGACATCGCCTCCACCGTGGCGTCGATTCCCGCCGAGCGGCGACTCCTGGTGACCAACCACGACTCACTCAGCTACTTCGCCGATCGATACGACTTCGAGATCCTCGGCAGCGTCATCCCGTCGCCGAGCTCGCTGAGCGCGACCAACCCCGCCGAACTCGAGGCCCTCGCGGGCCTCATCGAGGACACCGGCGTTCCGGCGATCTTCGCGGAGACCCAACACTCGTCGGCCGACACGCAGGCCCTGGCCGATCGAGTCGGCGACGTCGACGTGGTCACGCTGCAGACCGACACGCTCGGCGAGCCGGGCAGCACCACGGCGACCTACATCACCTGGCTGAGCACCACTGCCCAGACCGTCGTCGACGCCCTGCGGGCCGGGACCTGATGGACTTCCTGACGGACCCGTGGGGGTGGTGGATCGCTCCGTTCGCCGACAACCAGTTCATGCGCGACGCACTCCTGGCCGGCATCCTGACCGTCATCACCACCTCGCTCGTGGGCACCTGGGTGGTGTTGCGCGGGATGAGCTTCCTCGGCGACGCGCTCGCCCACGGCGTACTGCCCGGCATCGCCGTCGCCTTCATCATCGGCGTCGACACCTCGATCGGCGCCTTCGTCGCCGCCGGAGCGATGGTGCTCGGGATCAGCGTGATCCGGCGCTACTCGCCGTTGCCCGACGACACGTCGATCGGTGTGCTCTTCGTCGGGTTCCTCGCCCTTGCCGTGGTGATCATGTCGACGCAGCAGGCGTCGTACGTCGGCGACCTCAACCGATTCCTGTTCGGGTCGATCACCGGTGTCGACAATGCCGACCTCGTCCGCCAGGCCGTTGCTGCGCTCATCGCACTCGTCGGCGTCGTCGTGCTCTACCGAGCCTTCCTGGTGATGACCTTCGACGCATCGCTCGCCCGCATGCTCGGCCTGCGTCCGGGATTCGCCCAGTGGGCGCTGCTCGTGTTGCTCGCGGTGTCGATCGTGTCGTCGTTCGAGTCGGTGGGCAACCTGCTGGTGTTCGCGTTCCTGATCGCTCCTCCGGCTGCCGCCACACTCATCGCCCGCCGAGTTCCCGTCATCATGATCGTGTCGGTGCTCCTCGGGAGCTTCGCGACCGTGGTCGGCATCCTGATCAGCTACCACTTCGACAGCGCAACGAGCGCAACCATGGCGTTGTGCTCCGTGGTGCTGTTCTTCGTCGTCCTCGCCATGTCGGCAGTCACACGCTCCCGTTCGAGCAAGGTTACGCCGGTGCCTGGCACCGGCGTAACCGGTCAGGATCGGCAGTCCGCGCAGCGCCCGTAGAGATCGATCGTGTGGTGGGTCGGGACGAAACCCTCCGCACTCGACACCGTGGCGAACGCCGCGTCGAGACGCCGTTCGAGTTCCGGCGTCAGGGTCACGTCACGAACCGACCCGCACTGTTCGCAGATCAGATGGTGGTGGTGCTCGGTCAGGTGCTCGGCGAGTTCGTAGCGGGCGTGGTCACTGCTGTGTACGAGGCGGCGCACGACACCGACCTCCTCCAGAACCGCGAGGTTGCGGTAGGCCGAGCTCTGAGCGATCGTCGGGGCCAGGTCGATCAACTCCGGCAACGTGACCGGGCCGTCGGTGTCGGCCAGTGCGTCGACGAGCGCGCGTCGCCCCGTCGTGTAACGCTGATCGTTCTGGTCGAGACGATCACGCACCGTTCGATGGATCTCGGCGTGGGCGGGCGACATCGATCGCCCGTTCAGCCGCGGTACCCGCTGGTGATCGGCAGCCGGCGGTCCTTGCCGAAGGCCTTCCGGCTGACCCGCACACCAGGGGGCGACTGACGTCGCTTGTACTCGGCAAGGTCGACGAGCCGGGTGATCCGACGGACCATCGCTTCGTCGTGGCCGAGTTCGATGATCTCCGCGGCGGTGCGATCGTCCTCCACATAGAGCTGCAGGATCGGATCGAGCACCTCGTAGGGCGGCAGGCTCTGGTCGTCGCGTTGGTCGGGGCGCAGCTCGGCCGACGGCGGCTTGGTGATCACTGCCTCGGGCACGATCTCACGGCCCGCCACACGGTTGACATGTCGACACAGGTCGTACACCCGCGTCTTGAGGACGTCCTTGATCACGCCGTACCCACCGACGGAGTCGCCGTAGATGGTGAAGTAGCCGACGGCCACCTCGCTCTTGTTCCCGGTGGTGAGCGCCATCCAGCCGAACTCGTTGGACAACGCCATCAGCAGGAGCCCTCGACAGCGACTCTGGATGTTCTCGTAGGTCAAGCCGGGCTCGCGACCCTCGAACGACGGCGCCAGCATGTCGAGATACGCCTGGAACGCGGGCTCGATCGAGATCGTCCGGAAGTCGATCCCGAGATTGTCCGCGAGGAGCTGCGCGTCGGTCTTGGAGTGGTCGCTCGAGTAGCGCGACGGCATGGAGACGCCGTGAACGTGGTCGGCGCCGAGCGCATCGACGGCGACGCAGGCCACGATCGTCGAGTCGATCCCGCCCGAGAGCGCGATGACCACGTCATCGAAGCCGTTCTTCGCTGCAGTAGTCACGGGTGCCGAGCACCAGTGCGTCGTAGAGCTCTCGGTCCGGGTCGAGCAGTTCGGTCATGACACCGACGGTGGGCCCGACGTGGGCGACCGGTGAATCGGACACCTCGACGGTCGGGAGCAGCGACTCGGTGATCCGCCCCCGGGGATCGAGCAGCCGCTTGCGATACACCGGCGGCACCGGCACGTCGACGATCAGCAACGCCTCGTGGAACTGTGGTGCGCGTGCGAGCAGCTTCCCCTCGTGGTCGAGGACCACCGAGGCACCGTCGAACACCAACTCGTCCTGGCCGCCGACCTGATTGACGTAGACGATCGCCGTGTGGGAATCGGACGCCCGCGTGGCCAACATGCGCTCGCGCTCGGTCGACTTGCCGGCATGGAACGGCGAGGCGTTGATGTTGATGCTCAGCTCGGCACCGGCAGCCGCCTGCTCGGCGACAGGACCGAACGGGCTCCAGATGTCCTCGCAGATCGAGATCCCGACCTTCACGCCGCCGATCACGTAGAGCTCGAGGGGGTCGGACATGTGGCCCGGCGTGAAGTACCTCGCCTCGTCGAAGACGGTGGCATTCGGGAGCAGGCGCTTGTGATAGCGGCCGATGATGTCGCCGTTCGCGCACACCGCAGCGGCGTTGTAGAGATCACGACCCTGATCGACGAAGCCGACCACGGCTGCGCAGCGTCCGGTGCGCGCTGCCAGCTTCGACAGCACGACGAGATTGTCGGCGACGAAACCCGGCTTGAGGACGAGGTCCTCCGGTGGGTAGCCGGTGGTGGAGAGTTCGGGGAAGGCGACGATGTCGCACCCGGCGGCCTCGGCGCGGTCGTAGGCGTCGATCAACTTCGCCAGATTCCCGTCGAGGTCACCCACGATCGGGTTGAGCTGGGCGAGCGCCACTCGCAACACCGTCACGGTGCTGCAGGCTAGCTCGGCCCTCGTCGACGCAGTCGATGCTGTGCGGCGCCGGTGATCTGGCACTATGGCCTCGTGCGCTGGATGTGGGTGGGGATCGTCGGAGTGGTGGTTGCGGCATCGTGCTCGCCCGGCGACGGACCCGAGTCGATCTCGCTGCCGACGTCACCTGACACGACCACGACGACGACCACCACCACCACCACGACGACCACGACGCTCGTACCGCCGCGTTACGAAGCAACGATCCGACGCACCACCGATGGCGTCGCGCACATCACCGGCGCGACGATCGACGACGTCGCATACGGACAGGGCTGGGTCAGCGGTCAGGACCACGGCTGCACACTGAGCGACCAGGTCGTCAAGGTGTTCGGACAGCGAGCCGCGACGCTCGGCCCCGGCGCCGAGGGCGAGAACGTCCAGAGCGACTTCGCATGGCGCGCCATCGACATCGCGACGATCGCGGCCGCCGACTTCGAGAACGTCGCGTCCGACGAAGTGGTTGCGCAGTTCGAGGCGTTCACCGCCGGCTGGAACGACCAACTCGCCGACGTCGGCGGCACACGCGACATCGGCTGGTGTGCGGGCGCGGACTGGGTACGGCCACTCGAGCCCGTCGAGGTGTACACCTATGCGCGGTCCGTGGCGCTGCTGGCGAGCAGCGCTGCACTCGTCGACTACCTGGGATCCGCACAGCCCCCGGCAGGAGCGGCGCCGGCGGGTGTCCGTCGCGCCACCCCGTCTGCCGTCGACATGTCGAGGTTCGAGCAGGCCGCTGCGGGTCTCGGTCTGAACGACCCCGGCGGGCTCGGGAGCAACGGCTGGGCGATCGGACGCGACCGTGTCGAGGGCGGTCGAGGAGGCCTCCTGTTGGCCAATCCGCACTATCCCGTGGGAGGGCGAGCTGCGCTTTGCCGAGGTGCAACTCACCGTGCCGGGCGAGTTCGACGTCTACGGAGCCAATCTGCTCGGCCTCCCCGGCATCGGCATCGGTTTCACGAACGGAGTCGCCTGGACGCACACCGTGTCAGCCGGCAAGCGGATGACCGTGTACAACCTCACGCTCGACCCGGCGTCGCCGACGTCGTACCTCGTCGACGGCACCTCGGTTCCGATGACGGCGACGCCGACGACGATCGACATCCTCCGCGCCGACGGCACCGTCGACACCGAGACACGCACGCTGTGGCGCAGCGAGTACGGGCCGATCATCGACTTCCCGGGCATCGGATGGACCACCACGAACGTGCTGACCTTCCGTGACGCCAACATCGACAACGACGAATTCGTCGAGCAGTACTCCCGCCTGCCGGCAGTCCAGAGCATCGCCGACCTCGTCGCCCTCAACGCCGAATACCAGGGTGTTCCACTGTTCAACACGGTGGCGACCGACTCGGAGGGCAATGTCTGGTACGCCGACTCCGCCGCCACCCCCAACCTGTCGGCCGAGGCCGAACAGCTGTACATCGGCAAGCTGTTCAGCGACCTCTTCACCCAGATCGCCTACGACCAGGGCGTCGTCGTCCTCGACGGGTCCGACAGCCGATTCCGATGGGTGGACCAGCCCGACGCCCGAGACCCGGGTCTCGTACCGTTCAGCGAACTCCCGCAGGTCGAGCGCAGCGACTACGTGTTCAACGCCAACGACAGCTTCTGGGTGCCCAATGCCGAGTTCACGCTGACCGGGCCGTACTCGATCATGAACGGTGAGCAGGGCACGGCCTTGACGATGCGGACCCGACAGAACGCCGCGGTGCTCGGCGCCGCGAACTCGACAGGGCTGGCCGGCCCCGACGGGCTGTTCAACGCCGACGAGGTGCGCACGGCCGCGTTCGACAACTCGGCTCGGACCGCCGCGCTCCTGCGTCCGTCCGCTGTCGCCGCATGCCAGGCAGCTCCACTCGTCGAGCTCCCCGACCTCCTCGCTCCCGACGGAACCGTGAGTCTGCCCGCCACCACGGTCGACCTGACGGCGGCATGCGGCGTGCTGGCGGCATGGGACGGCGTGTACGACCTCGATCGCTCGGGCCCGATGATCTGGCGCGAGACGATGGATCGATTCGACGACGCCGACTTCGAACGAGCTGGACCGCTCTTCGACGACGCGTTCGACCCGACGAACCCCACGACCACACCTTCGGTGCCTGCTGTCGATCCGACGCCGATGCTCCAGGCGATGGCTCGGGCGGTGCAGACGATGACCGCGGCCGGCTTCGCGGTCGAAACGACGCTGGGTGCAGCGCAGTTCACCGAACGCTCCGAGACCCGCATCCCGATCCATGGCGGCACCGAGCGCGACGGCGTCACGAACGTCGTGACGTGGAGCGACTCGTCGACGTCGAGCGAACCGGCGCCGGAACGCGGCCAGCCGGTGGCGCCGGGCAGCTCGCTGCGCGGCGAGGGATACCGCATCAACTTCGGAACGAGCTTCGTGATGACGGTCGACTACACCGGCGACGCGCCGGCAGCCTGGGCGCTGCTCGTGTACGGCCAGACCGGAGACCGGACCTCCCCGCTGTTCGACGTCCAGACCGATGAGTTCAGCAACAAGATCTGGCGTCAGGTCGCGTTCACCGACGCCCAGATCGAGGCCGACCCGCAGCTCGACACCTCCACCGTCATCGGTCGTTGACGGATCAGATCCCGACGATCTCCAGGCGACCGTGCGGGGCCGCCGCGGCCGCCGCTGCGTCGGATGATTCGGCGGTGCAGACCAGGAGGTGGCGTGCTTCGGGTCCACCGACGGCACATGCGAACGCGAGCTGCGACGTTGCGACCCGGTGGGTCAGCATGCCGCCCTCCTCGACTCGCACGACTTCGGCCGCAAGCGGATTCGCGACCCAGATGCCGCCCGTGCCATCTGCGCAGATTCCATCCGGTGCGACCAGCGAACCGTCGGCTCCCACGAGCGATGCCCACGTGCGCCGGTTCGACAGCGAGCCGTCAGCCGCCTTGTCGAATGCCGTGAGCTCGAGTCCGAGCGTCTGAGCGACCACGAGCGTCGCGCCGTCGTCGACCGTGACGACACCGTTCGGGAAGGCGAGGTCGTCGGCCGCCACGATCACCGAACCGTCGGGGTCGACCCTGGCCAGCGCGGCGGTGTACGGGGTGCGATCGGTGGCGATGGCCGTGAGCAACCCCTCGGGCCCCATTGCGGCCATCGTCGTGTCGAGATCGAATCCGAAATTGCCGACGTAGGCGCGGCCGTCAGGGTCGACGAGCATGTCGTTGCAGTGGAAGGTCGCCAGGTCACCAAGGTCGGCGTGGACGACGACGCTGCCGTCGTGCTCGCGACGCATCACCCTGCGGGCGAGCATCGCGACGAACAACAGTCGACCGTCAGGAAGCCAACCGAGCCCCGACGGTCGCTCGTCGCCCTCGAGTGCAACCTCGGTCCGTACGCCACCGTCGAGTCCGACACTGCAGATCTCGTGGGCGTAGAAGTCGCTGAACCAGAACCGATCGTCGTGCCAGCGCGGTGCTTCACAGAACCATCGCCCCTCGACCAACGTCGTCGTCTGCATGCCTTCCCCTTTCGGTCCTGGCCAGTGTGTCAGGCGCCGACCTCCGCGATCGACGTGGCCAGTTCACGCTCCGTTCACAATGAGGCAACGACTCGGCAACCAGATGCTGCGACGATGCCGCCTGCCATCGGGCGACACCGTAGGTTGGATAGCCCGTACCCCTAATCATCGTGCACGAATTGAGGACAACTGTGGTTTACAAGGCCGAATACATCTGGGTCGACGGGACGGAGCCCACGTCGAAGCTCCGCTCCAAGACGAAGATCCTGAACGACGGTGACGAACTCCCCATCTGGGGTTTCGACGGCTCCAGCACCAATCAGGCAACCGGCGACAAGAGCGACTGCGTGCTCAAGCCCGTGGCCGTCTACCCGGACCCGATCCGCGGTGGCGACGACGTCCTCGTGATGTGCGAGGTGATGCTCGTCGACGGCAAGCCGCACCCGACCAACACACGTGCTGCGGCCGCCCGGACGGCGAAGAAGTACAAGAAGCACGAACCGCTGTTCGGCATCGAGCAGGAATTCACCCTCATGAAGAACGGTCGCCCGTACGGCTTCCCGCCGGCCGGCTACCCCGAGCCGCAGGGTGGCTACTACTGCGGTGTCGGCGAGGACGAGATCCACGGCCGCCCGCTCGTCGAGGACCACCTCGAGGCCTGCCTCGCAGCCGGACTCTCGATCTCGGGCATCAACGCCGAGGTCATGCCCGGACAGTGGGAATTCCAGGTCGGCCCGCTCGGTCTGCTCGAAGTCGCCGACCAGCTGTGGGTCGCCCGCTGGTTGCTCTACCGGATCGGTGAGGACTACGGCATCGCCGCCACGCTCGACGCCAAGCCCGCCAAGGGCGACTGGAACGGCGCCGGCGCCCACACGAACTTCTCCACCAAGGAGATGCGCGAGGACGGCGGCTACAAGTACATCGAAGCCGGCTGCAAGGCGCTCGGCGAGAAGGCCGAACTCCACATCGCCAGCTACGGCACGGGTATCGAGGACCGGTTGACCGGCGCCCACGAGACCCAGCGTCACGACCAGTTCAGCTACGGCGTGTCCGACCGCGGCGCCTCGATCCGGATTCCGTGGCAGGTCGCGATCGACAAGAAGGGCTACCTCGAAGACCGTCGCCCGAACGCCAACATCGACCCGTACATCGTCGCGCGCCTGATGGTGGAGACCATCTGCGGCGCGATGAAGTGAGTCGCTGAGCACCTCGCTCACCGACACAACGCACCGACCACTCCAACCTCTCAGAGGGACAGGGCGGGGGCTTCGGCTCCCGCCCTGTCGCTTTCCCGACCGATCCGCGAGAGAATCGAGGAATGAACGAAATGCTGGACCAACAGCGTGACTACGTCCTTCGCAGTGTGGAGGAACGTGGCGTCCGGCTCGTTCGGCTGTGGTTCACCGATGTGCTCGGAAATCTGAAGAGCCTCGCGATCTCGCCCGCCGAACTCGAGAACGCCCTCGAAGACGGCATGACCTTCGACGGGTCGTCGATCGACGGGTTCTCACGGGTGCAGGAGGCCGACGTCTTGGCCATGCCGGATCCCGACACGTTCGAACTGCTGCCGTGGGGCGACCCCAAGGTGCCCGAGGCGCGCATCTTCTGCGACATCCACAATCTCGACGGGACACCGTTCGAAGGTGATCCGCGCCAGGTGCTGCGGCGCCACGTGAAAGAAGCCCACGACGCGGGCCTCACCTTCTATGTCGCCCCCGACATCGAGTTCTTCTACTTCGAGCCGCTCGTCCCGGGCCAGCTTCCCGTGCCGATCGATCAGGGTGGTTACTTCGACCTGACCACCAGCGACGTCACCGGGGAGCTGCGTAAACAGACCATCCGCACACTCGAGGCGCTGGGCATCCCGGTGGAGTACAGCTTCCACGAGGACGCCCCCGGCCAGCAGGAGATCGACCTGCGCCACACCGATGCGCTCACGATGGCCGACAGCATGATGACCTTCCGACTCGCGGTACGCGAGGTCGCGTCGCATCACGGCGTCCACGCCACGTTCATGCCCAAGCCGCTCGAAGGCGTGCAGGGCTCGGGCATGCACGTCCACCTCTCGTTGTTCCGCGGTGACGACAACGCGTTCTACGACGCCGACGACGCCTACCACCTGTCGACGACGGCCAAGTCGTTCATGGCAGGCATGCTTCATCACGCTGCGGAGATCACGGCCGTCACGAACCAGACCGTCAACAGCTACAAGCGACTCGTGCCGGGTTTCGAAGCGCCCGTGCACATCAGCTGGGCCCGCAACAACCGCAGCGGCCTCATCCGGGTGCCGATCCCCAAACGCGGCAACCCGGTCGCCACGAGAATCGAGTATCGCTCCGCCGACCCAGCGTGCAATCCGTACCTCGCGTTCAGCCTGATGCTGGCCGCCGGCATGCGCGGTGTGCGCGAAGGGTATGAGTTGCCCGACGAGGCCGATGCAAATCTCTTCGAGATCGGCGACGACGTCCTCACCAAGCTCGGCATCCAGCAGCTCCCGCAGTCGCTCAACGACGCACTCGTGGTGATGGAGCAGTCGTCACTCGTGCAAGAAGCCCTGGGCGAACACATCTTCGAGTGGTTCCTGCGCAACAAGCGCAGTGAATGGCGCGCCTACAAGACGCAGGTGTCGCCCTTCGAGCGAGATCGCTACCTCGGGGTGCTGTAGGACGCCATGCCCACACGAGACTCGATGATCGCCGTCGTCCCGGATCCCGCCTCACCCGAGCTCGCCCGCACGCTCGACATGGCCGGCTACTCGTGGAAGGCAGTCTCGGCTGCCGAGCCCGCCGCAGAGCATGAGCCGGCCGGAGGTTGGGCCGGCTCGATCGTCGACATCAGCGCCGATACCGAGAGCGGGTGGGCATTTCTGCGAAGCATCCGCAAGCAGGGCGACCGGGCGATCCCGGTGATGCTCCTCGTCAGCGGTGGGCAGCTCTCCGACCTCGAGCACCGCGACGAACTGTTCGACGACTTCTGTCTCACTCCGTTCCACCCCGCCGAACTCGAAGCGCGCCTTCGTCATCTCCTCGCCACCGACATCGATCTGCACCGCGCCGATCTCGTCGAGTACGCCGAGCTCACGCTCAACCTCGAGACCTACCAGGCATCGATCGCCGGGCGACCGCTCGACATGACCTACATGGAGTACGAGCTCCTCAAGTTCCTCGCCCAGAATCCCGGCAAGGTGTTCACGCGTGAGATGCTCCTGAGCCGTGTGTGGGGCTACGAGTACTACGGCGGCGCTCGGACCGTCGACGTGCACGTCCGTCGCTTGCGAGCCAAGCTCGGCGAGGAGTACGCCAACCTGATCCAGACCGTGCGTTCCGTGGGATATCGCTTCGGTCAGTCCCGCTGGGACAGCTGAGGCCGACGAGACGGCTGACGCACCGCGTGCGTCAGCGGCCGAGGAAGGCGCTCGCGGTGTCCGTGACGACGAACGCGAACACCTCGGTGCCGGCGTCGCTCGGGTGGACACCGTCGTACGACAACACGCCGTCGGCCGTGGCGAACTCCGTCCACGGCGCCATCACACTGTTGTCGCGCCGCGCCACACGATCGCGAATGATCGAGTTGACGATGTCCTGCTGTTCGGCCTGATCGCGGTAGTACGCGTCGACCCACACGAGCGGTGACTCCGCCGGGACGGCGTCGAGGACCTCGTTGACAGCCGCGGCGATCGCGTCGGGGCTGGCGTACTGGCCGATGTCGTTCGTGCCGAGCGCCACGACCCACAGTTCGTTCGAGTGATCGTCGGAGCTGCTGGCAATGAACTCGGCCACCGACGATCCACTCGGATTGTCGCCCGACGACACGACCATGCGTTTGCCGTTCTGAGCCTGGATGTCGACGTCGAGGCCGAGCAGGTCGAAGCGTTCTTCGAGCGCCGGTGTCGAGCCCTTCGTGACCGAATCACCGATCATCACGACGGAGTCGATGGCCGCCGCGTTCGCGGCGACGGATCCGTGGGTGCCGAGCTCACCGGGGTCGCCGTCGATTCCGAGCCCGCCGTCGACCGTGTCCGTCGGTGACGCGTCCCCACCGGGCAACGGCAGACCACAGCCGGCGAGCAACGCGACACCGGCCAGCGCGAGTGCGGCGCGGCGCGTCGTGGACATCGGGACCCTTCTCACCCGCACAGTCTGGTCAGCGCGCCGCCGCCGACGACGTCACCTCGTCGGACGATCACGTGGCACGTGTCACTCGTCCGGCGTGCGGGTCGCCGGAGACGTGCGGTCATCCGCGCTGCATCGACGTCGCCAGACGTTCGTGCGCGGCGAGCATCTCCGGCACACGGGTCGACACCAGCGACCCGTCGCTGACCACCGGACGGCCGTGCACCACCGTGTGACGCGCGGCGACGGGCCCGCAGCGCAGCCACGCCTCGACCGGATCGGCGAGCGCACCGGCGAACGACGGCCCGGTGAGTGGCCAGACGGCGATGTCGCCGACCGCGCCGACCGTGAGCGTGCCGATCTCACCGAGCCGGCCCAGGCAACCGGCACCACCGACGGTCGCCATCTCCAACGCCATGCGGGCCGTGCCTGCGGCGGCGCCGTCACGCAGCTTGGCGAGCAGCATCGCCTGTCGGGCCTCGAGCCACAACGATGCGGAATCGGCCGACGACGATCCGTCGACGCCCAGCCCGACGTGCACGCCCGCAGCCCGCAGTGCAACCACAGGCGCGATCCCCGACGACAGGATCATGTTGCTCGACGGGCAGTGGGCGGCGCCGACGCCGGCCGCGCCGAGGCGCCGGATCTCGTCGTCGTTCGGCATCACGCAGTGCGCCACCCACGTGCGGTCGGTACACCAACCGGTGCGCTCGAGGTACTCCATCGGACGACATCCGAACGTGGCCAGGCTGAACGCGTCGTCCTCGGCGTTCTCGGCGAAGTGCGTGTGGAGCCGCACGTCGAGACGTGAGGCGAGTTCGGCGGTCTGCACCATCAACGCTTCGGTCACGCTGAACGGTGAACACGGCGCCAGCGCCACCCGGGTCATCGCGCCGTGCGAGCGATCGTGGTGCCGGTCCACGGCGGCGGAACATGCAGCAAGGATCTCGTCGTCGTCGCTGACCACGTTGTCGGGCGGCAGCCCACCGTCCTTCACCGACAACGACATCGATCCACGGGTCGGATGGAAGCGCATCCCGAGATCACGCGCCGCCTCGATCTCGGCGCCGAGCAGGTCGCCGGCTCCCTTGGGATGCAGGTAGAGATGATCGGACGACGTGGTGCAGCCGGCGAGCGCCAACTCGGCGAGGCCGACCCACGCCGACACGTACGCGGCCTCCGTGTCGAGCATGCTCCACAGCGGGTACAGCGACTGCAACCATCCGAAGAGCGGCTTGTCGGTCATCGGCGGGAAGGCCCGCGTGAGGTTCTGGTACAGGTGGTGGTGCGCATTGACGAGGCCCGGCGTGACGAGACAGTCGGTGGCGTCGAGCACGGTGGCACCACGGGGTGGTTCGCCTGTGCCGACACCGCTCACGAGCCCGTCGGTGACGGCCACCCAGCCGCCGTCGAGTTCGCGTCGGTCGACATCGACCGTGGCGACGCGGCGAGCGTTGACGACGACGAGATCGGCGATGGTCGGCGGCGCGGTCACGACACCGTGTCTCCCAGTCCGGCCAGCATCGATGCGATGTCGTCGGCCGTCGTGAGGGGGTTGACGATGCAGATCCGCAGGACGACCTCACCCTGCCAGGTGGTGGGCACCACGAACGCCCGACCGGCGGCGAGTTCGGCATCACTCCACGCCTGGTAGTCGGTGGCGGTCCAGCCGATGCGTCGGAACACCACGACCGACAACTCCGGCTCCATCAGCAGCTCGGTCACCGGACACTGCTCGACGAGGCGGGCCGACTCCTGGGCGGTCCGCAAGGTGATCTCGACGGCCTCGGTGTAGGCGTCGGTGCCGTGTGTGGCGAGACTGAACCACAGCGGCAGGCCGCGGGCCCGGCGCGACAGGTGATGGGCGTAGTCGCTGGCATTCCACGGCTCGTCGCCCGTGTCGTGGAGAACATCGAGGTACTCCGCGTGCTGCGTGTGTGCAGCGCGCGGCGACAGTCGGGTCGCGATAGAGCAGTGCGCAGGAGTCGAACGGGGCGAACAACCACTTGTGAGGGTCGACGATGAAGCTGTCGGCGCGTTCGATGCCGTCGAACAGGTGACGCACACTCGGCGCCGCGAGTGCGGCGCCACCGTATGCACCGTCGACGTGCAACCAGGTCTCCAGTTCCTCGGTTGCGTTCGGCAGCGCCGGCAAGGTCGTCGACGACGCCCACGTTCGTGGTCCCGGAGGTGGCGACGACGGCGAACAGCCGATCGAGGTCGGCGCCGTCGAGCGAGTCGAGCGTCGAGCGCAAGGCCTCGCCGCTCATCTCACCGCGGGGGCCGGCGGGCACGAGCACGACGTCGGCGTCCATCACACGCGCGGCCTGCGCGATCGACGAGTGGGCGCCTGCCGAGGCGACGATCAGCCCTCTGGTGCGGTCGTGGGAGCCGTCGGCTCGATGCCGCCAGCGCCATCGAGCTGCGACCAGGGCGCTGAGATTTCCGGCGGTTCCGCCGCTGACGAACACGCCGCCGGCCGAGGCCGGGAACCCGGCGAGGTCGGCGATCCATCGCAGCGCCTCGTTCTCGGCGAAGATCGCCCCGGCGCCCTCCATCCACGATCCGCCGTAGACGTTCGACGCGCCGACGACGAGGTCGAACAGGATCGACGCCTCTGTCGGGGCGTTCGGCACGAAGGCCAGGAACATCGGATGGTCGACGGAGATGCACGCCGGCGCGAGGACCTCGCCGAACACGCGGAGCGCTTCGAGGCCGCCGAGCCCTGTCGGCGTGATGGTGACTCCGGCCGCCTCCCGGAGGTCACCGGCGGACATGGAGTGATCGAGCGGCGGCGGGTCCATGCGCATCCGGTCGACCGCGTAGCGAACGATCGCATCGGCGAGCTCCTCGGTCGAGCGGTCGTGCGTGTGCATTGGCGCAAGTGTGCCAGCTGCTCCCGCGAGGATGGGTGTCCGTGACGATCGGTGTCCGACACCAATCGTCACATCAGTCGGGGAGGTCGAGGAGTTCGCTGCCCTCGTTGCGGGCGCGACCGTCGCGATACTCGACTTCGCCGATGATCGCGGAGGCAACCGCACCGCTCATGATCACGAGCACGGGGAACACCAGCAGCACGATGACGAGGGCAATGGCGCCGGGCATGGCTTCAGGCTAGTGCCCGGCACTCGGCGTGGCGAAAGCAGGTGATGACGTGGTCGTTCACCATGCCGGTGGCCTGCATGAAGGCGTAGCAGATCGTCGGCCCGACGAATCCGAAACCGCGTCGCTTGAGGTCCTTGCTCATCGCCTGCGATCGAGCGGTCTCGGCCGGGATGCCCCCCATCGCCGGCCAGGTGTTCTGGATGACTGCGCCGTCGACGAATCCCCACAGATACGCGACCGGATCGTCGAGTTCGAGCCAGGCCCTGGCGTTGCGGATCGACGCGTCGACCTTCGCGCGGTTGCGGACGATTCCCTCGTCGCTCAACAGGCGAGCGACGTCGTGCTCGTCGAACGACGCCACGACCTGGGGATCGAACCCTCGGTACGCAGCGCGATAGGTGTCGAGCTTGCGAAGGATCGTCGACCACGACAGGCCCGCTTGCGCGCCCTCGAGGATGAGGAACTCGAACAACACGAGGGGGTCACGCTGGGGCACTCCCCACACGTTGTCGTGGTACTCGACGTAGGCGTCACCGATGCTGGGCCCGCCACCGAGGGCCCACGAACACCGGTCGACAGGTTCGAGGTTCACCCCTGCGGGAGGAACGCCCAGGCCTCGACCTCGACCAGGAAGCCCGCCGGGAGGCCGGCGACTGCCACCGTCGACCGTGCCGGCCGGTGGTTGCCGAGCGCAGCCGCATAGGCCTCGTTGAACGCCGTGAAGTTCTCCATGTCGGTCAGGAAGCAGGTGGTCTTGACGATGTCGCTCAGCGATGCACCGACCGTGGCGAGTTGCGCGGCCAGGTTCTTCATCGTCTGGGTCGTCTCGGCGCTCACGCCACCATCGACGACCTTGCCGTCGGCCATGCCGCCCTGGCCCGACACGATGACGAAGTCGCCGGCGCGAACGACCGGGCTGTATGGACCGAGAGGCTTGCTCATGTCGTCAAGCTAGTGGCCGCCGGGCCGGCCGAGCACTTCGCGCGGCCGCGGTGACGCACTCGAACCACCGCGGTAGCGTCGAGCGAGCCACCCCCGAACGAGAGCCAGCCATGACATCAGCACCGACCCTCCAACAGCTCACCGACCGGCTCTCCCGCCGAGGTTTCCTCCTCGGCGTGGCGGCCACCGGCGTGCTCGCAGCGTGCGGATCCGACGGCGCAACGTCGTCATCGCAGGGTTCACAGGTACCGGACGTGTCCGACCAGATCGAGGACGCCACCTACACCATCGCGCAGCGGTTTCCGCCGAATGTGCAGGAGCCCGGGACGCTGCGCCTGCCGATCAGTCTCGCATCGAGCAGCGGAGCGCTGATCCAGGATGGACCCGCGACGTTGGGCGCCCAGGTGACCGACATCGACGGCAAGCCCCTCGGCGATCGGATCACCGCGAGTCGACGCGATGTGTCGCCGGGCCCGTACTACGACTTCCGCGCCGATGTCGCCGACGCCGGGGTCTACTACCTCGTGGTCGACGGAGGCCCGTCGCAAGGCGCCGCTTTTCAGGTGATGGAGCCCGGCACGGTCACGGTGCCGGGCCCCGGCGGACCACTGCCGCCGTTCGACACGCCGACCTTTGCCGATCCACGCGGAGTCGACCCGGTGTGCACGCGTGACGAGCCGTGTCCCTTCCACGAGATCACCCTGTCCGAGGCGCTCGCATCGGGCAAGGGTGTCGTGTACATCGTCGGCACGCCGGCGTTCTGCCAGACGGGATCGTGCGCGCCGGCCCTGGAGTCGATCATCGACATCCACGAGGACTTCGCCGATCGGTACGTCTTCGTCCACGCCGAGGTGTACACCGACAACACCGCGACGACCCCGGCACCCGCCGTCGACGCCGCCGGGCTCACCTACGAGCCGGCACTGTTCATCACCGATGCGACCGGCACCGTGGTGGAACGGCTCGACGCCGTGTGGAACGAGGAGGAACTCCTCGAGGTGCTCGACAGCATGTCGCCGAGCTGACCTCGCAGACGGGGTCGGACCCCGGTTGCACGCTCAGGTCAGGAGAAGCTCTGGCCGCACCCGCAGGTACGCGACGCGTTCGGGTTCGTGATCGCGAAGCCCGACTGGTCGAGGCCGTCCTTGTAATCGAGCGTCGCGCCTTCGAGCAACTGCTTCGAGGCCGGGTCGACGACGACCTTGACGAATCCGTCGTCGCCGTAGGTCACCTGCGTGTCGTCGGCGGCAATGTCGCCGTCGAAGAACATCTCGTAGGAGAAGCCGCTGCAGCCCCCGGGGCGGACAGCGACGCGCAGTGCCAGATCTTCGGCGCCCTCGTCGCTGAGCAGCTGACGGACCTTGACGGTGGCGGAATCGGTGAGCGTGATCATGGAACCTCCTGGTGGCAGTTGCTTCAATTTAGCGGGAACCGACGGTGACCCGACACGGGGTGCGACTGGTGAGCGTGCAGAACTCGCTCACGTCGGCGTCGCCCATCTCGGCCACGAAACCGGCGACGAGACCTCGGTGCAGACCACACACGAGGTCGGGATGCTGTTGGGCGAGTTCGGCGAACGGACAGTGGGCGAAGGCGATCACGGCGGCGTCGGCATCGTCGGGGCTGTCGGTGACGAGCGGGTCGAAGCCGAGCCGGTCGAGATCGGACACGAGCGCTTCGAGCGTGGACGGTGCCTGCTGGTACGGCTGTGCTCGTGTCGCCCCCTCCGCGCGACCCACGGCTTCGGCGTCGTCGGCACTCGCCTGGAGACGCGCCGCCATCGCCAGCACCATCCGGGCCAGCACGGGCATCGTGGGTGGTTCGAGGCCGAGCGACGGGGCGTGCTGGGCAATCGAGTAGCGATGCTGTGGGCGCCCGACGTCACCGCGTCCGCCGACCTCCACGTCGAGCAGACCGGCCTCGCGCATGCGCTCCAGGTGCGGACGCACCGTGTTCGGGTGCAACCCGAGCGACTCGGAGATGTCGGCCGTCGCGAGTGGCCGCGGCGAGCGGGCGAGTTCGAGGTAGATCGCGTACCTCGTGTTGTCGCCCAGCACTTTGAGCAGGTCGAGCTGCGGCGTCCCGGCCAGTGCGGCCGCCGAGTCAGCGGTGATCCGCTCCCGATCCACATCCGGAGATTACACGGACTTCGCCGGTAAAATACCGCTCATGTCCGACAACCGATCGAGCAGCCCAGCACCACCGACGGTCGACGACGTCATGACGCGTGCTCGGCACCGTCATCGATCCCGAACTCGGCGCCGACATCGTGTCGCTCGGCATGGTGCCGTCGGTGGAGGTCGCTCCCGACGGCCTCGTCACCGTCGGCATCAAGCTCACGATCGGCGGGTGTCCGCTGCGCGCCGAGATCAAGAAGGAAGTCGAGACCCGGGTGTCGGTGCACCCCGGAGTCTCCGCGGTGAAGATCTCGTGGGGCGAGATGAACTCCGAGGAACGCAGCCAGGTGATGACCAAGGCACGGTGGAACGCGCGACAGAACGCCCCCGACACCGAGGTGCCCCTGTCGTGCAAGGTGCTCGCCATCGCCAGCGGGAAGGGCGGCGTCGGCAAGAGTTCGGTCACCGTCAACCTCGCTGCTGCGCTGGCGTCGGCCGGCCACACCGTCGGGGTGCTCGACGCCGACATCTGGGGCTTCTCGGTTCCTCGCCTGCTCGGCATCTCCGATCGCATGGAGGCATCGAAGGTCGACGGATCCGACAAGCCGAAGATCATCCCCAACGAGCGCGTCGTCGGCAACGGCCTGCTCAAGGTCGTCTCGACCGGCTTCCTCGTCGACGAGGACACCGCGCTCATGTGGCGCGGTCTGATGCTCACCAAGGCCGTCGAGCAGTTCCTGCGAGACGTCCGCTGGGGTGAGCTCGACTACCTGCTCATCGACATGCCGCCCGGCACCGGCGACGTCCAGATGGGTCTCGCCCGCATGCTGCCGAGCACCGACCTCATCGTGGTCACCACACCGGCGCTCGCCGCCCAGAAGGTCGCCCAACGAGCCGCCGACATGGCGCAGCGCAGCTTCCTGAAGGTCGTCGGCGTCATCGAGAACATGAGCGCGTTCACGTGCGATCACGGCGAGACGTACGCCCTCTTCGGCGAGGGCGGAGGGCAGGCACTGGCCGACGCGATCGATGCGCCGCTGCTCGGCCAGGTGCCGCTCGAGGCAGCTGTCGCGGCCGGCGGAGATGCGGGCGAACCGGTTGCGCTCGCTGGCAGCGGAGCTGCCGCCGACGCCTTCCGGGCGATCGCCGAGCGGATACTGACCGACGTGGCGCCACCCGCCGACCCCGACGCCATCGACATGGCCGGCTGCTCCGCCCGCCTGTTCGACACCGTCAACGCCGCCTTCGCCGACCTCGACGCCAAAGCCTGAGCGTTACATCTGGGGTCAGACCCCAGATGTAACGCTCAGTGCGATCAGCCGAGCGCGTCGTAGTCGTCGTCGCCGGGCATGGCGATGCCGACGATCCGGCCGGAGTCGTCGCGACGGAGCTTGGGCAGCGTGCACGGCGGGTGCTCGACCGCAGCGCCCGCAACCAACGCCGCTGCAGCGGTGTCGTGCGGCAACAGGAACCGCAGGTTGGCCATCGTCGGCGGCATCATCATCAACTCCCCGTCGGCCTGCATGCGCAGCGCGTCGGCAGGTCGCACCCACAGGCTGTCGACGGTCTCCTTGTCGTCGTGCAACGGTTCCTGATCGTTCGGCATCTCGCTCAGGAAGAACCGGGTGTCGAAACGGCGCTGCTCGCCGACCGGTGTGATCCAGTGATCGACGTAGTGCGTCGTCGACAGGTCGAGGACGAGGTCGTCGCGACGACACAACTCGACCAGCGACAACGAGCTGTCGTGCACCTCGTGACGATCCTCGTTGCGCAAGTGCAGTGCACCGCCACCGCGTGGTTCGGCGAGCAACACGCCGGCCTCCTCGAAACACTCGCGGACAGCCGCCACCCAGTACGCCAGGCCGCCGTGGTCGATGCCGAGCTTGTCCGACGCCGTGGCATCGTCGAGGCCCTCGCAGAACGGAGCGATCTCGTCGGCGCCGTCGACGCCGTCGACCCGGCCCCCGGGGAACACGTACATCCCCGCACCGAACGCCGCGTTCGTCGTGCGACGCATCATGAACACCTCGATGCCCGGTTCACCGTCGACGGCATCGCGCACGAGCATCACGGTGGCAGCAGGTCGGATCGGGACGTCGGCGGGATCGATGAGATCGGTGGGTCGTTCGGCCATGGCGCCTCGAACGTACCCAACCCGGGTGCATCGACGAGATTCGGAGGATTCCCCTCCAGACGAGCTCGGCCCGGGGTTCGGGGTTCTACGGTGTGGGAATGTTCACGCCACCAACGACGGCCCCGAACCGACCGGCCGATGTGCTCGAACACATCGGGCCGGGAACACAGATCATCGTGCCGCTCGGCAACGGTGAACCGACCGCGGTGATGGATGCGATCGAAGCGGCCGCCGCCGCGAATGACCCTCGGATCGACGAGGTCCGGGTGCACCAGATGCACGCCATCCACGACCGCCCGTACCTGCGTGGCGAGTACGGCACCCGCCTCAAACACATCTCGTACTTCCTGTCGCACGTCACGCGCCCACAGTTCGCCGCCGGCCACATCGGCCTCGTGCCTGCCCACTTCTCCGAGGTGTACAGCCTCATGCGGATGCGCACCGACGATCCGCTCGTGATCGCTGCGGCGTCACCACTGGATCGCCACGGTTACTTCTCACTCGGTGTGTCGGCCGACTACACGTCCAGCTTCATCGGGCGCGGCCGCATCTTCCTCGAGGTCACCGACGACATGCCGCGCACGTTCGGACGCAACCAGATCCACGTCTCACAGGTCGTCGGATGGTGCCGCAGCGATCGCAAGCTGGTGGAGATCCCGCCTGCGAAGTGCGGCGACGTCGACCTTCGCATCGCCGCCCTCGTCGCCGAACGGATTCCGAACGGCGCCACCATCCAGACCGGGATCGGGGCCATCCCGAACGCGATCATGGCCTCGCTGGCGGACCACAAGGATCTCGGCATCCACACCGAGCTGGTGTCCGACGGTGTCGTCGACCTGATCGAGTCGGGCGTCGTCAACGGGGTCAAGAAGCGCCTCAACCGCACCAAGGCGGTCGGCACGTTCGCCCTCGGCACCCAGCGGCTCCACGAATTCCTCCACGAGAACACCGCCATCGAGCTGCACGCCGTGCGCTACGTCAACGATCCGCGCATCATCGCCAACGAGAACAACTTCGTGTCGATCAACGCAACCCTCACCGTCGACTTCATCGGCCAGTGCGCCTCCGAGACCATCGGTGGCCAGTACTACTCGTCGTCGGGCGGGCAGAACGACTTCGCCCGAGGTGCGATGTACTCCGACGGAGGCCAGGGGTTCGTGGTGCTCCACTCGACGACGTCGCACGGCACGTCGCGCATCGTGCCGCAGCTCGCGGCGGGCGACGTCGTCACGACGCCGAAGAACACGATCGACAAGATCGTCACCGAGTACGGCGTCGCCGAACTGCGCGGCAAGTCGATCAAGGAACGAGCCGAGGCATTGATCGCGATCGCCCATCCCGACCACCGCGCCGAGCTGACGGCCGCCGCGGAAGCGCTCAACTACACCTGATCGGCGACTGGAACGTCCTGTGAAGCACACCTCGGACGTCGATCTGTCCACGCTGCGCGAGGTCGAACGTCGGGTCCTCTGGCTCGCCACACGGATGATCGACCACGCCAACCGGCGCGGCGACACCGACATCAAGGTGGGTGGCCATCAGGCGTCGTGCGCGTCGATGGCATCGATCATGACGGCGCTCTGGTTCGGGCACATCGGAGGCGATGACAAGGTCGCCGTGAAACCACACGCATCGCCGGTGTACCACGCCATCAAGTACCTCACCGGTGAGCTCGATCGGTCGTATCTCACGATGCTGCGCCAGCGCGGTGGCCTGCAGGCGTACCCGTCGCGCACGAAGGACCCCGACGTGGCCGACTTCTCGACCGGTTCGGTGGGGCTCGGCGCGGTGGCGCCCTTGTTCTCGGCGTTGACCCGTCGCTACACCGATTCGCACTTCGGGACGCAGGCCTCGGCGCGGTTCATCGCTCTGGTCGGCGACGCCGAGCTCGACGAGGGCAACGTGTGGGAAGCGATCGCCGATCCGGCAACGCAGGGGCTCGGCAACTTCACCATGGTCGTCGACCTGAACCGCCAGAGCCTCGATCGGGTGATCCCCGACATCGCCGCGATCCGATTGAAGCGGTTCTTCGCCGACGCCGGATGGCACGTCGCCGAAGCCAAGTACGGCGCCCGCCTGACCGCCGCGTTCGCGATGCCTGGTGGCGATGCACTCGCGGCCCACATCGACTCGCTCACCAACGAGGCCTACCAGGAACTGTTCACCCTGTCGCCGTCCGACCTGCGGCGCAAGTTCCTCGTCGGCGCCGATGCTGCGGTCATCCGCATGGCGGACGGCTACGACGACGCTGGGCTCGCGACCCTGATCACCGATCTCGGTGGACACGACCTCGGCCTGCTGATCGACACGTTCCGCCAGTGCGACGAGGCCGTCGATCGGCCCTCGGTCGTCTTCGCGTACACCATCAAGGGGTACGGCCTGGCGATGGCAGGTGACCCGATGAACCACGCAGCGCTGCTCAGCGCCGAACAGGTCGACGCGTTCAGAGCCGAGCTCGGCCTCGACGAGACGACCGAGTGGGACCGCTTCGATCCCCACTCGCCGGCCGGTCGACTGTGTCTGGCCGTCGGCAGCGCCATCAACAACACGCCGCCGACTCCGCGACCGATCCTGCCGGTGCCGCCGGCGGCGCGACCCGTCGTCACCAATGGCGCCGCGTCGACCCAGGAGGCCTTCGGCCGGGTGCTGGCGAGCCTCGCCGACGTCGCCGGCGTCGGTGAACGAATCGTCACCACGGCGCCCGACGTGTCGGTGTCCACCAACCTCGGCGGCTGGATCAACAAGCGCGGCGTCTACGCCCCGGCCGAGCGCGCCGACCATGGCGGCAGCGCTCGTCTGCTGCGCTGGGCGCCGGGGCCGACTGGCCAGCACATCGAACTCGGCATCAGCGAGATGAACCTGTTCATGCTCCTCGGCCAGCTCGGGTTGAGCCACGAACACCACGGCCGCCACCTGCTCCCGATCGGAACCGTCTACGACCCGTTCGTACTGCGCGGACTCGATGCCTTCATCTACGGCCTCTACAACGACGCCAAGTTCGTCGTGGCCGGCACGCCCGCCGGCGTCACGCTCGCGCCGGAGGGCGGGGCCCACCAGTCGACGATCACGGCCTCGGTCGGCGCCGAACTCCCCAACCTCACCTACTTCGAACCTGCCTACGCCACCGAGGTCGACTGGCTGCTGTGCGACGCACTCGACCGGCTCTCGCAGCCCGGCGGCACCAGCGCGTATCTCCGACTGTCGACACGACCGATCGACCAGGCGCCGTTCGCGTCGGTCCTGGCGACGCTGGGCGAGGAACGGCTCCGCGAGCAGGTGTTGCTCGGCGGGTATCGGCTCGTCGACGGCGCCGACGACGGGCGACCGGCCGTGACGATCGTGACCACCGGCGTGATGGCACCCGAGGCGGTCGCTGCGGCGGCCGATCTCGACACCGAAGGCGTCCAGGCGACCGTGATCCACCTCACCAGCCCGGACCGCGTCTACCGCAGCTGGCGCGACGGGTTCTCACGATCGACGGCGGCGGCCCGTCAGGTGAGCGCTCCGAGCCATCTGCACCGCCTGGTGCCGACCGCCGAACGCGCGAGGCCGGTCATCAGCGTGCACGACGCCGCGAGCCACAGCCTGGCGTGGCTGGGTTCGGCACTCGGCACGCCGCAGTACACACTCGGTGTCGATCGGTTCGGCGAATCGGGCACCATCGCCGACCTCCACGAGATCACCGGCATCTCGACGGGCAGCATCGTCAACGCGGCCCTCGTCGCACTCAGCGGGTTCGACCTCTACGACTGAGATGATTCGCTCGGCGGTTCGACGGACGTCGGCCGGGTCATCACGTAGGCGATGGCACCGCCGACGACGACCGCCATCACGATGCCGACGACCTGCCAGTGTTCGTTCAGGAAGGTGGTGGCCTGCGCCTGGCGTTCGAGCGCCCAGTCGGTGACCGGATCACCCACCTCCTTGATGTCGACCCAGTAGAAGTACCAGAGCAGGTACACGCCCGACAGCACCACGAAACCTGCGGCGATCCTGTCGACGTAACGCATGCCACCGCGGAGGAACTTGAGCAGGCTCGTGTTGGCCGATGCCAAGGCGATCGTGAGTGCGCTGACGAGCAGCGCCATCCCGGCGCCGTAGGCGAGCACGTTGCCGACGCCGGCCACGACGCCCTCACGTGCCGTCGTGCTGAACACCGTGGCGATGAACAACCCGATGGTGCAGCCGATCGAGGCAACCGCGTAGGCAATACCGAACACGAACATCGCCCGCATCGTGCGTTGTGGGGTGTCACCGCCGGTGTTGATGTTCGGCGTCATGAACGGGATCTTGTAGCCGAACAGCATGGCGATGCCGAGCACGACCAGCGCCGCCCCGATGCCTCCCGTGGCGTACTTGGCGTTCTCGTTGATCCAGTTGGTGAAGTTGTACGAGATCACGCCGGCGACGAGGAACACCGACAAGAAGCCCGCCGAGACGGCAGCGCTGACGAGCAGGGCTCGCCGCATCGTGGCGCGCTCGAGTGCCCGGCAGCGATCCCTGCATGCCGAGGAAGTACATGAGGTACGTCGGCAGCAGGATGAAGCCGCACGGATTGACCGCCGCGACCATCCCTCTGATGAACGACAGGCTCACGCGAGCTTGTCCTCCTCGACCATCAGTTGGTCGATCCTGGCTCGGAGTTCGTCCGCGTCGAGGGCCCCCGACTGCTCGACGATCGTGCCGTCGGAGGTGACGAACAGCGTGACGGGAAACGCCACGGCGCCGACGCCGTCGGCCAACTCGGCGAAATCGTCGCGCAGGAGGTCGTACTGCACGCCCCGTTCACCGGCGAAGCGCTCCATGGTCTCGACCGAGTCGATCGTGTTGACACCGACGAACCGCACGTCGTCGCGTTCGGCGTCGACCTCGGCGAATGCCGGGAGTTCCTTCGCGCACGGCGGACACGTCGAGAACCAGAGATTGACGACCAGCGGTTCGCCGAGCAGGTCGGCGGTGGTCACGTCGTTGCCGTCGGCATCGGCCAGCGTCACATCGGGAAACGGCGTGCCCTCGACGGTCTGGTTGCCGAGGCCGTCGTTGGGGTACGTCACCACAGCGCCGGGATCGGTCAGCTGCGCATCGAGTTCGCCGGCCCGCCGTCGGGACGCTGCGTCCAGGCGAACACGCCGATGACGGCAACCGCTGCCACGAGGGAGCCGACGAGGAGTCGCGGACGGATCTTCACGCCATCGAGGCTACCGAGGGCACTTCTGCAGGCCCGGTCGGCCACCGGGATCTTCGCGTTTGTTCACCGACCCTTCCGTTTGCGACGCAGTTTCGCTGCGGGGGGTCAACGAAACTGCGCCACAAACGGCGAATTGCCGGCCGTCACCGGGTCAGGCGACGGCCACCGGCCCGAGCTCGTCGATGACGACGGCGGGCCGGGGGTGCTTGGGCGGGCGGCCACACGGCCGCTTGTTGGCGATGATGCGACCGCCGGAGAGCAGCTCGCCACCCCAGACGCCCCACGGCTCCTCGCGTTCGAGGGCGCCTTCGAGGCACGATGCCCTCAGAGGGCACAGTGCGCACATGGCCTTGGCCCGGGCGATGTCGATGACGTTGTCGGAGAAGAACAACCCCGTCATCGTGCCGTGTCCGTCGGCGCACCGAGCCACCGGTGTCCGGTGTCTCCGCCGCGCCGGGCGGTCTCGGACTGTCCGGTTCTCGGGGCTCGACGAGCACCGAGCGGCTGGTGATGGTTGGGCTGTTCATGGTGATGTCCTGTTCGTGGAAGTCGAGGGAAGTGACGGTGGATGGGCTGAACGTGGTGCCGACCGTCGTGGTGGCCGCCGAACGGGTGTCGATGAGTGTCATGTGGTTGCTTTCGTGCGTGGGTTGGATGGCTGGCTGGATGGGATTCGGGACCGAAAAACGCAAAAGGCCGCCGGGTCGGAACCCGGCGGCCTCGTGAGAGGTGATCTGACGTCGGTCTTACGTCAGCGCTCCCATGAGGTGGCCGGGGGTGAGTCGCTTGGACTCGGTGGTGCCGGTCGTGTCGCCGTGATTCACGGACATGTGTCCGTTGCATCCCTGGACGACGTTCATCGGCCACGAGGCGTAGCCGAGCGAACCGACGTGCGGACGCGCAAAGGCGACCGACGGTGCAGAAATCGGTGACATGCTCATCGTTCGTCCTTTCGCCTCGCGGTGTCGTTGGTCATGATCGGGAACACGGTGCCGTGCCCGAGTTGCCAGACAACCATGCCGAGCAGGGTCCGGTCAAGGGGGTTTCGCGAAACTCTCGGAGATCCATGGTTACGCCGGTGCCTGGCACCGGCGTAACCGGCTCGTCAGAGGTCGATGAGGATCTTGCCGATGTTGGCGTTGGCCTCCATGTGGCGATGTGCGTCCGCGATCTGCTCGAACGGGTAACGCGAATCGACCACCGGCTTCAAGCTTCCCGCATCGAACAACGGCAGCATCTCGTCGATGAAGCGCTGGCTGAGGGCCAGCTTGCGCTCGAGCGGCCGCGCTCGCAGCGTCGTGCCGATCCACGTGAGCCGCTTCGACAGGATCAGACCGATGTTGACCGGTGCCGATCCCCCGCCCATCAACCCCACCTGGATGATGGTGCCATCCATGCGGGCGGCCTGCAGGTTCCGATCCGCCTCGTCGCCGCCGATCACGTCGAGCACGACGTCGACGCCACCGGGAACCGCCGAACGCAGTTCGCCCAGCCAGTCCGCGGGGCTGCGATCGAGCACCACGTCGGCGCCGAGGGCACGACAGGCATCGGCCTTGCCGGCCGAGCAGGTCACGGCGATCCGGGCGCCGATCGCCTTGGCGATCTGGATCGCTGCGGTGCCGACGCCCGACGCGCCGGCATGAACGAGCGCCCAGCGGCCACTCGTGAGGCCGCCCTGAACGACGAGGGCGTCCCAGGCCGTGAGGAACACCTCGGGGACAGCGGCCGCGTCGGCGGATGCAACGGCGGAAGGGACAGGAAGTGCCTGACGAGCGTGGGTGACGACCTTCTCCGCATAGCACCCGCCGGCTTCGATGCCCATCACCCGATCGCCGACCGCCCAGCCGACGACGTCCGCGCCGACCGCCGCGACCAGGCCGGAGTACTCCAGACCCGGGATCTCGATCACCGTGCGTCGCGGATCGGGATACATCCCCATGCGCTGCAAGATGTCGGCGCGGTTGATCGCCGCGTGCTCGACGGCGACGACGATCTCATCACGACCGGCAGTGGGATCGTCGACCTCTTCGATCGTGAGAACTTCGGGTCCACCGTGGGATCGGAGCACGATTGCACGCATGGCCGGAACCTACCGGGTCCTGATCGGACAACCGATCAGCCGGGTGGCGTCGGGTCGGCTTCGGGTGCCTCTGCGGCGACGAACACGTGCTCGCGGTAGTAGGCCATCTCTCGAATCGACTCGCGGATGTCGTCGAGCGCCCGATGTGAACCATGCCCTCGAGGCCGATTCGCGTCGATGCCCGGATACCACCGCTTCACGAGTTCCTTCACGCTCGACACGTCGATCGATCGGTAGTGGAGGTGGTTCTCGATCTCGGGCAGATACGCGGCGAGGAATCGTCGGTCCGTGCCGATTGAGTTGCCGCACAACGGCACGCTGGCGGGCTCGGGTACATGTTGCTTGATGAACTCGAGCGTTGCGGCGCCGGCATCGTCCAGGCTGACGGTCGACGCCTTGATCTGCTCGAGGAGTCCGGACTTGGTGTGCATGTCGACAACGAACGGATCCATACGCGCCAGCACATCGTCGGGCTGGTGGACGACGAGATCCGGACCCTCGGCGATGATCTGCCAGTTCGTCGTCGGTGATGATCGTCGCGATCTCGACGATCACGTCCGAGGTGTGGTCGAGTCCGGTCATCTCCAGGTCCATCCACACGAGCATCGACGTCACTGTAGGGCGCTGTTGCTGCGATCATGGTGTGGTGACCGCCTTTGCCGCCCTCCTCGGAGCGCCTGGGGTCGAAGAGGTCAGTGAACTTCGGGGCCGTGTCGGTTTCATGGCATTTCACGGCGGCGCCCTCGAAGCCATGACCGACGTCATCGCCACCCGCGCCGCCGAACGGGCCTCGGCATCGCTGTATGCCGTGATCCAACCCGACGGGATGCGTGAGCACCTCCCCTCGATCCAAGTCCGGCCGGAGGAGTCGACACGGCTCCGCGCCTTCATCGAGCACGTCGACATCGTGGTCACCGTGCACGGATTCGGTCGACGCGGTCTCTTCGGCTCACTGCTGCTCGGCGGTGGGAATCGGGTCTTCGCCGACCACGTCGGCGCGTCGCTGCGCCGTTCGCTGCCCGCCTACGACATCGTGACCGACGTCGATGCGATCCCCGAACAGCTCCGTGGGCTCCACGACCGAAACCCGGTGAACCTCCCCCGTGACGGTGGCGTCCAGATCGAACTTCCACCACGTGTTCGAGGTTCGAGCCCGCTGTGGTGGGACTGGGAGGGGCCCGGCCTCACACCGCACACCGAGTCACTCATCGACGGCCTCGTCGACGCAGCCATCACCTGGCCCCCCAACCCCACCACCCCAACACACCCCCCAACCCGAAATTCGGAGCCAGAGTTGCGCTGAGCGCAACCTCCACCCCGAATTTCGGGTTGGGGCCGGGGTTGGAGGCCGGGTGTCACACGGGGAGGAGTACTTCCACGACGCCTCCGGGCCCGGCGCCGATTCCGATCGAGCCGCCGTGCGCCACGACGATTCCTCGCGCGATCGACAACCCGAGCCCGGCGGTACCGGTACGGGTGTCGCGTGCCGGGTCGGCGCGTGTGAATGGTTCGAAGGCACGCTCCTCGAAGTCGGTCGGGAAACCGGGGCCTTGATCGACCACACGCAACGTCGCGGTCGTGTCGTGCTCCGCGATCTGTACGAGCACCACCGAGCCGTCGGGAGCATGACGGATGGCGTTCTCCAACAGGTTGCGGATGACCCGGGCGAGCTGTGACCCGTCGGCCTCGACGAGCACCCGTTGGGTCGCCTCGAGCAGCAGTGCGACGTTTCGCGCCGCAGCGATCGGCCGCACGGTCTCCATCGCCTCGTCGGCGAGTTCGGTGAGGTCGAGTCGCATCCGTCGCAGCTCCATCGTTCCGCTGACGAGTCGGCTGTGCAACTGCAGATCGTCGACGAGCGCCGCCAACGCCCGCACCTGGCGTTCCATGCCGGTCAGATACTGGTCGGGATCGGCAGCGACACCGTCGCGTATGGCCTCGACCGACGCCCGGAGCGCGGTGAGCGGCGTGCGCAGATCGTGCGAGATCGACGACAACATGAGGGCCCGCTCCCGCTCGATCGAATCGAGCCGGTCGACCATCACATCGAACATCGCTGCTGCTTCGCCGAGTTCGTCGCTGCGCGTCACCCCCGTGCGCGCCGTCAGGTCACCGTCGGCCACACGCATCGCCGCATCGCAGATCCGGTTCGCATCGCGCGCGACGGGACGGGCCATGAGCACCGCGACGATGGCCGCGCCGAGCACGGCCGGCACGAGCGCCCACATCAGGAGTCGCAGGTCGTGGTCGTTGATGAACATCGACTGCGCAGCGATCGCGATCATGAGGATCGCAACGCCGAGCACCGCGAGCATCGCCGCCAGGAACCGCACGCCGAGACGGTTCATCCCCCGCGGTGAGTTCGATGCCATGTCGTTCATGGCTCGAATCGGTACCCGACGCCCCACACCGTGGTGATCCACCGTGGGGTCTCGGGATCGACCTCGATCTTGTTGCGGATGCGGCGTACGTGCACGGTGACCGTGGCCGGGTCCTGCCATTCGGGGGACGACTGCCACACCGATTCGAGGAGCTGCGCCCTGGAGAAGACCTGGCGGGGCGACGACGCCAGGAAGGCCAGCACGTCGAACTCCTTCGGGGTCATCTCGACGTTGCGACCCTCGAGCGTCACCTGACGACTGAGCGGCTCGATCATCAGCTCCCCGAACACGATCGGCCCGGGCGCCGCGGTCGAGCGGCCGTTGGCCCGACGAAGGACCCCGTTCACGCGCGCAGCGAGCTCGCGTGGCGAGAACGGCTTGACGACATAGTCGTCGGCCCCGAGTTCGAGGCCGGCCACGCGATCGGACTCCTCGGCGCGGGCGGTCAGCATGATCACCGGCACGTCGCTGGTACCACGGACCCGACGAAGCACGTCGAGACCGTTCACCCCCGGGAGCATCATGTCGAGCACGATGAGGTCAGGAGGGTCGGCCTCCACGAGTTCGAGGGCGGTCGTGCCGTCGGCGGCCTCGAACACCTCGTGGCCGTCGCGGCGCAGATAGCCCGCCACCACCTCGCGCACCGTCGGCTCGTCGTCGACAACCAACACCTTCGTTGCGCTCATGGCCACAGCCTCGCCCCTCCATCACCCACGTTCAACCCTCGTCTCGCGCCGTTTTCCGATTGGCAACCACTCCGCCACCGGCCCACCGCTCCGTTGTGCGCGAGCGACAACCTCAGGAGCGATGGTTTCCGCTCACATGAATCGTTGACTGCAAGTCCGTGTGAGCGACAACATCGGCCGCGGCGATACCTGCTCACGCAAACCCGGGGATGGGCGGAGCGGTCAGGGGGCGAGGCGGGAGATGTGCCAGGAGCCGCCGGCGTCATCGCGCCGATAGCGGAGGCGATCGTGGAGGCGGCTGGGTCGACCCTGCCAGAACTCCCACTCGAGCGGCACGAGCCGCCATCCACCCCAGTGCGGTGGGCGTGGGACCTCACCATCGGTGAACTCCTCGTCGCAGGCGATGACCAGCGCCTCCAGCGTGGCCCGATCCTCGATCACCTCGCTCTGCGGTGATGCCCACGCCCCGAGCTGGCTGCCTCGTGGACGCGAGGCGAAGTACGCATCGCTCTCGGTGTCGCTGACACGCTCGACTCGGGCCCGGACGCGCACCTGACGATGCAGGTCGAGCCAGGAGAACACGGCGGCCGCCACAGGCGCTTGGTCGAGCTGTCGACTCTTGGCGCTGTTGTAGTTGCTGTAGAACACCAGGCCGCGTTGATCGGCCTCCCGCACGAGCACGATCCGGGCGTCCGGGACCCCATCGGGGCCGATCGTGGCCACCGTCATGGCGTTCGGTTCGGCGACACCACCGTCGAGGGCGTCCTGGTGCCAGCGGGTCCACTGCACGACCGGATCACTGTCGACATCGGCGACGTCGAGCCCCTCCGTCTCGTATTGCTCGCGTCGACCCCACAGCTCGGCGCGACGATCGGGTGCCGCCCAGTCGGTCATGGCGTGCTCTCGATCCGCTCGATGCCGCGCATGTACGGCCTGAGCACCTCGGGCACGGTGACCGTGCCGTCGGCATTGCGGTACGTCTCGATGATGGCGGCCCAGACGCGCGGCACGGCCAACGCCGAACCGTTCAACGTGTGGACGAACTCGGTTCCCTTGAGCAGCTTGCCGTCGGCATCGTGGCGACGGAACCGGATGTTGGCCCGCCGCGCCTGGTAGTCGCTGAACCAGCTGATCGACGACACCTCGAGCCAGGAGTCGACGCCCGGCGCGTACACCTCGATGTCGAAGCTGCGATGGTGGCTCTGGCCCATGTCGCCGGTGCAGATCTCGATGATTCGATACGTGAGACCCAAGCCCGCGATCGCTCGTTCCGCACGCGCCACCATGTCGTCGAGCAACGACGGCGCCTGCTCGGGAGTAGCGAGCGCGAGGATCTCGACCTTGTCGAACTCGTGGGCGCGCAGCATGCCGCGGGTGTCACGCCCGGCCGAGCCGGCCTCGCGGCGGTACGACGCGCTGTGCGCCATCATCCGGATCGGGAGCTGGGTGTCGTCGAGCGTCTCGTCGGCGTAGATCGACGTGAGCGGCACCTCGGCGGTCGGGATGCACCACAGGTCGTCGCGCTCGATGGCGAAGGCATCATCGGCGAACTTCGGGAGCTGACCGGTTGCGGTGAGCGTCGCCGTGGTCACGAGCGACGGCGGCCGTACCTCCTCGTGGACGTCGGCGTTCAGGTCGAGGCCGTACTGGCACAGCGCCCGCGCGAGTGTGGCGCCCGCGCCGCGCTGCATGGTGAACATCGCGCCGGAGATCTTCACCGCCCGCTCGTTGTCGAGCACACCGAGTTGCGTCGCGGTCTCCCAGTGCGGCACGCGCCGGTACTCGGGCGCGTCCGTGGACCCGATCGGCCCCTTCACGACGGGGTTGTCGGAGTCGCCGGCGCCATCGGGGGCGTCGGGATGTGGCAGGTTCGGGATCCCCAGCAACAACTGGCGGAGGGCGCCGGCGACCTCGTCGTGTTCGGCTGCGAGCGAACGCTCGTCGTCGCCCAGCGCTCGGCTCTCGGCCTGGAGCTGCTCGGCGGCTTCGACGTTGCCGTCACGGCGAAGTTGTCCGACCTCCTTGGAGATCGTGTTGACCCGGGCACGGATCGCATCACGGCGGCCCGCGATGTCGATCAGGCGTGCATCGAGGCCGGCTGCGGCATCGACATCGGCCAACACGCCGCTGTTCCCCCGCCGCCCGAGCGCAGCCTTGACGCCATCGAGGTCGGTGCGCAACAGCCGCTGATCGATCACGAGATCGAGGCTACTGGTCGCGCACCAGCACGGCCGGGGCCATTGCGCCGCTCACTCGGCGGAACGGGGTGGTGCCTGGGCGAATTCTCGCTCGATGTCGGCCGTGGTGAGCGGTGTCTCGCTGTCGAGTGCGGTGTCGCCCGTGAATTCGACGTCAGGGATCGGATGCGGCCGACGATAGGTCGTGTCGTACTGGAAGTCGGACGCGAATCGCTTGAAGAAGATGAAGATGATGATCGCCCAGAGGAAGATGCCGCCGCCGGTCTTCATGATCGCTCCGGCGAGCTGTTGGTCGAAGATCACGGACATGCCCCAGACCCGTACGGGCTGGTCGTAGGTCTTGTACACCGCCCCGTCGGCGAACGTCAGCCAGGCAGCAGGGATCGTCGGCACCAGCGACTGGACGAAGAGGTAGATGCACTTGCCGATCGGCGAGATCTGCAGTTCGGGGAACGGACCGACGACCGGCATCCACATCAGCAACGAGAACATCACGACGGCGAAGTGCAGCGAGTAGTGCAGCGGGCCGCTGTCGACCGACGCAGCAACGACCCCCGGAATGTGCGTGAGGATGATCACCGCGTTGAACAGCACCGCTGCGATGACCGGCTTGGTGAAGAACACGACCACTCGGTAGAACCGGCCGTTGCCGACGAGGACCCGCAGCAACCACTCCGGTGTCGCCATCAGCACGAGCGGGGGGAGGAAGTAGCTCAGCATCATGTGCTGCGCCATGTGCATCGAATACAGGTAGTCCTCGCCGATGTCGTGGACGGGCCAGTCGCTGGCCACCCAGAGCATCGCCATCGCGCCGACGAAGCAGCCGATGTTGAACCGTGAGACCGCGGGCTGGCCGGGCGGCACCGCCTTGGGTCCGATGACTCGAACCATGTAGATGTACGCGCCCGTGAGGAACCCGACGAGGATCCAGACTTCGGGATGCCACTGGAACTTCCAGGGATCCGCTGCGGTCAATTGGGCGAGCATGTCAAGGGTGCTCTTTCGGGGTCAGCCGGTCCAGAAGTGGAACGTCGCCAGAACGGCGGAGTACAGCACCACGGCGAAACCGAGCCCCAGGTAGAAGAGGAAGCTGAAGAGTCGGTTGTCGAACCGCAGATGCATGAAGAAGCTGGCCACGACCCAGAACTTGACGAGCATCAAGACGATGAGCGTGGGAACCAACCATGGCCCGTCGGGCCCGGCCTCGGTCGACAGGATCTCCAATGCCGTGAGGACGGCGAGGATGATGGCGATCCAGATGTACTGGCGATCGCTCGGCTCCTTGTGACCGTGCCCACCTTCGTGGATCGGCGCCGACGGCGGATAGGCCGGCGGTGTCTCGTCGGCGAGTTCGTCGAAGCCGAGTGCGATGTGGGGTTCTTTGTCAGTGGTGTCGGTTTCGCTGCTCATATCAGGCCGGGATCAGGTAGACGAGGGTGAAGATGAGGATCCAGACGATGTCGACGAAGTGCCAGTACAGGCCGATCATCTCGACGGTCTCGGCGTTGTCGCCGGCCAGCTTGCCCTTGGCGAGCATGGCGACGAGTGACAGCAACATGATGATGCCGACCGCGACGTGGACGCCGTGGAAGCCGGTGAGCGTGTAGAAGCTCGAGGAGAACAGGCTGGTCGAGTAGCCCAGACCTTCTCGGTAGAAGGTCGTGAACTCGTAGACCTGGCCGGCGACGAACAGCCCGCCGAGCAGGGCGGTGACGGTCAGCCACATCTTCGTGCGCTGCTCGTCCTTGCGCTTCGCCGCCGACACCGACATCACCATCGTGAGCGACGACATCAGCAGCACGAAGCTCGTTGCCGACGTGAACGGAATGTCCCACAACTGGTCGGGGCCGATCTGATTCGACTGCCGGTTGCGGTAGAGCATGTAGGTGGAGATGAGCCCGCCGAACAGCAGGCATTCCGAGCCGAGGAACAGCCACATCGCCAGCTTCGTGTTCGAGAGGCCGGTCGAGGTGTGGTGCGGGAGCCCGATGTGGTCCTCGCCGTCGTCGTACCCGACGGGGACCTCGACGGCACCGCTCGATTCTGTGATCGTTGCGTCAGACACTGACTGCCAACTCCTTGCTCGGCTGATCGCCATCGGGTGGTGGCGGATCGAAGTCGGACTCGTCCGCGGTCGGAGGCTCGAGTGCCCAGCCGAAGAGCGCGAGGACTGCGACGGCCGCGCCGGCGACGATCAGCAGTGTGCTGTAGATCACGCCGTAGGCGAGGATCGGGAACGCCAGCGCGAGCACCATCGGCCAGTACGAGGGTGACGGCAGGTGGATGTGAGCCTCGGCGTACTTCTCCTCGAGAGCGATCACTTCCTCACCGGTGGCCACCTGCTTGTACTCGTGCTGATCCCCTTCACCGACGTCTTCGTACTTGCGGTGGAAGAACTCGTCGAGGGCATGCACGGTCGGAATGCGATCGAAGTTGTGCTCCTTCGGCGGGCTCGTCGTGATCCACTCGAGGCTGCGGGCGTCCCACGGATCAGCGGGGGCGGGCGGGTGCTTGCGGCTGACCCAGACGTTCACCAGGAACAGGAAGGCGCCGATACCGAGAACGAGCGGAGCCGATCGACGACACGAGGTTCCAGAAGGCGAGGTCGAAGAACCCGTCACCGGCACGATCGCCGGTCCAGATGTACATGCGTCGGGGCTGGCCCTGCAGACCGAGGATGTGCATCGGCCCGAAGGTCATGTTCATGCCGATGATCATCAACCAGAAGTTCCATCGGCCGATCTTCTCGCTCAGCATCTTGCCGAAGATCTTCGGCCACCAGTAGTAGATGCCGGCGAACAGACCGAGCACGGCACCACCGAAGATCACGTAGTGGAAGTGCGCCACGATGTAGTAGGTGTCGGTCTGCTGGGTGTCCGACGGCGCAACAGCGTGCGTGACACCGGACAGCCCGCCGATCGTGAACTGCACGATGAGGCCGATGGCGAACAGCATCGCAGTCGTGAACCACAACTTGCCGCCCCACATGGTGAGCGTCCAGTTGATGATCTTCACGCCGGTGGGCACGGCGATCGCCATCGTCGCGACGGAGAAGACAGCGACCGAGATCGGCCCGAGACCGGCGGCGAACATGTGGTGCGCCCACACGCCGAAGCCCACGAAACCGATCGCGGCTCCGGAGAACACGACGAACGGATAGCCGAACAGCGGTTTGCGGGAGAAGGTCGGCAACACCTCGGAGATGATGCCGAAGGCGGGCAAGACGAGGATGTAGACCTCTGGGTGCCCGAAGAGCCAGAACAGGTGCTGCCACAGCAACGGGTCGGCGCCGGCTTCGACGGAGAAGAAGTTGGCGCCGAAGTTCCGCTGGAACATCAAGAGGAACAGCGCCACGGTGATCACCGGGATCGAGAACAGCAACAGGAACTGCACGACGAGCGCCATCCACGTGAAGATGGGCATCCGCATCAGCTTCATGCCGGGCGCTCGCATGTTCAGCGCCGTGACGATCAGGTTGATGGCACCGACCTGCGAGGCGACACCCGTGATCAACAGGCCCAGCGTCCAGAAGTCGACGCCATTGGTCGGTGAGAACGGAACCGAGCTGTTCGGGGCGTACATGAACCAGCCGCCGTCGGCCGCGCCGCCGAGGATCCACGACGAGTTGATGAAGATGCCGCCGAACACGAAGAGCCACAGGCTGAGCGCATTGAGCCGCGGGAAGGCGACGTCACGAGCACCGATCTGGAGCGGGATCATGTAGTTGGCGAACGCGGCCGCCATCGGCATCACGAAGAGGAACACCATCGTGGTGGCGTGCATCGTGAACATCTGGTTGTACTTGTCGGCCGACAGGATCGTCCCGTTGGGCTGCGCGAGCTGCGCCCGGATCAGCAGCGCTTCGATACCGCCCACGAAGAAGAACACCATCGCGACGACGCCGTACATGATGCCGATCTTCTTGTGATCGACCGTGAAGGCCCACGACTTCCACCCGGTGGTCTCGACGGGGCGACGGAAGTTGCCGTACGACGTGGAGGGGGTGGCGACGGCGACGGCCTCCGGCCGGCGTTTCGGTTGGTCGTTCGATGATGGCCATGATTTAGAGGGCTCCCATCACTGGCGTTCGAGCAGGTAGGCGACGAGTTCGTCGATCTGGGCTTCACTGAGGGCGAGGTTCGGCATGCCACGAACCAGACCGTTGGTCGCTTGCAGCTTGTTCGGGTCGGCGTACATCGGCTTCTTGGCCGGCGCGTTGCGCAGCCACTCGCGCAACTCCACCGAGTTCAGGCAGTCGGGGGTGACACCCTTGAGGTACTCCTCGCCGACCATCTCCGACGGGGCGTCCCAGACCTTGGGGCGGCACTCGGGCGAGAGCAGGTTGAACGCCGCACCGGCGAAGGTGTTGCGGGTCATCAGGTGCGTCAGGTTCGGAGCGGCCCCCGAATACACCGAGAGATCCGGGCGTGAGACGATCGGGGCGCCGCTGGCGTCTTCGAGTCCGTTCACCTGGTGACAGCGGGCGCACTGCGAGATGAACGTCTGCTCACCGGCGGCTGCGAGCGTGCCGGCGGCGGGCGACTCGTACGGCTTGATCTGGTTGAGCTTCCACGCCTCGAAGTCCTCGGGCGTCAGCGCGATGACCTCCATGCGCATGTTGGCGTGCGACAGGCCACAGAACTCGGTGCACTGCCCGGCATAGATGCCGGGCTCGTCGGCCTCGATGCGGTTCGTGTGGACGCGTCCGGGCACCATGTCACGCTTGCCGTTCAAGCGGGGGATCCACCACGAGTGGATGACGTCGCGGCTCGTGCCACGAACGAGGACCGGCGTGCCGATCGGGATGACCATCTGGCCGGAGGTGACGATCGGTTCGTCGATACCGGCGCCACACCCGGCCTGCGTCGGGTAGTCGATCTCCCACCACCACTGCTGACCGGTGACGTTGATGACGCACTCGGTGTCGGAGGTGTCGTTGAGCGCCATGATCGTGCCGACCGTCGGGATGGCGACACCGATCAGGATGAGTGCCGGGATGATCGTGAGGATGATCTCGAGCGTCGGCCTGCCGTGGGCCTGTTCGGGCAGCGCCTGGCCGCGGTCGCGGAACTTCACCACGATGATCGCGATGAACACCATCACGATCACGCCGATGACACCCGCAATGATGAACACCGGGAGCGACAGGTCGTAGATCGACTGCGCATTCGGGCCGGCGGGCTGCCACATGTCCTGTGGGGCATCTTCTGCGCAGCCGGCGACGAGCAGGGCGAGGCCGAGCGCGGCGGCGATTCGGACACGACGATTCATTGCGCTGACGGTAGCCGAGGATTCCAACGCAGGCCTTTTCGATCGGGGGTTACTCACGGCACAATCAGATTCAGTCGGGCCGACTCGACACCGGGCACGAAGAACGAGTACCCGTCGGGGGACGTGATGCTGGGGAGCACTGCATGCACAGTGATGTTCTGGCTCCCCCCGTCGTCGACGAGCGTGGTGCACAGCAGCACCGGCACATCTTCCTGGGTGGCCTCGTCGACCATCGTTCCGAGGCTGGCCGACAAGCGACGGGGTTCACCCGAATTGTTCTGGAACACGACGTTGTTCGGATTCGAGCGGGGCAGGGTGATGCCCTGCGCCCCGGTCGGACTCGGCCCGTTCAACGCGTACGTGAGGTCTCCGTCGGCGTTCAAGGTGATCCGTGCCGCGAGTGCGGCGGTGGCGGCGACCGACTGTGAGGCATTCTGGTCGGCCTCGAACTCTTCGGGGCTGGTGCAGATGTCGACACCCTCCTCGTTGAGCCCCGACGTGGTCTCGTGCGGGTGGATCTCACGCTCTCCGCTGAGCCCGGCAGCCGCTCCACCGGCGATCAGGCCGAGCGCACCGACACCGATCACGACCGCTGCAGCCTTGGAGGGCACACGCGGGCGGTAGGCGAAGAAGAACGCCAGGGCGATGATGATCGAGCCCAGCACGGCGAACGCGATGACGGTGTTGGTCTTCGACAGGAAGAGCATCACCCGGCTGAAGGCGTAGACGACCACGCCGATGCCGATCGCTGCGGCCAGCGGGAACTCGAGCGGGTTGGCGATCCGGTCGCGAACCTCGGCATTGTGGCGTGCGTCGGCCGATGCTCGCTGTGCCCACGCCTCGGAGGTCCACTCGGCGCCGGAGACGAGCAACAGCACGACGCCGATGATGAACACCGCCTGGTAGGTGACCAGGCCGACCGCCAGCACCGCAGCACCGAAGGCGAAGGCGAACGGCCACACGCTGTTCGATGGCGCCCGGACCGCCGCCGGGGCTGCCTCGATCGAGGCGATCTCGTCGGCCCAGTAGTTGTTGTCGCGGGTGAACAGGTTGACGCCGGCGAGGAACCACAGGACGACCGCCGCGGAGCCGAGGCCGATCGTTCCCATGATGCCGTCCTGCGTGACGCCGTAGGCGATCGCCGAGAGCGTGGCGACAACGGCGGCGCCGATGAGGAATTTCGATCCGGTGGTGAACATTCAGCGGCTCACTTGGTGACGTAGACGAGGAACCAGATACCGGCGTAGATCGCCGACATGGCGTACCAGTACAGGGCGTGGGCGGTCAGGAGTTCGTGGTCGGCGCTGCGGCCTCCGATGAACCGGAATGCCGCAACCGTGGTGAACAGCAGCCCGACGATCATCAGGAGCATGAAGAAGCCGGTGATGGCGTAGAACATCGCCGCGTAGGTGCCGTCGCCGATGCCGAGGTTCATCTGCGTGTAGACGAAGGCCTGTGCATTGATCACGAGCACGCCGACCAGGAACGTGCAGCCGAGTGCGAGGATCGTGTGGCCGCGGTCGTCGTGCCTGGCGCTGTACACCGCCCACTGGCCGAAGACGCAGATGCCGATGAAGGCCAGCAGCATGACGTTGGTCGGCACTTCGGGAATCGTGACGCCGTCGGGCAGCCACGATCCCTGGATGTCGATGGCGTCGCGACGTTGCACCGCCCAGACGGCGAGCATGCTGCCGGCCATCATGACGGCAGCCATCACGGCGAGTGCCACGCCGACGAGAACCTGTCGTTGCGGGGCTGGCGGGGCTGCAGCGGGCAGGGCGTACATCAGGAGTCGCTCCCGTTGGTCGGGGCCGCCGTGGCGGCTCGCAGGTCGAGCATCGGCTCGGCGGAGTGGATGATCGGCACGTCGACGAAGTTGTCACGCGGCGCCGGTGACGTGGTGGCCCACTCGATGGTCTGGCCGTCCCACGGGTCGTCGCCGACGGCGTCGTCGTGGCGTCCGGCGAGCGAGGTGATCATCAGCAGGACGAACGCCAGCGCGGTGACGACCATCAGGCCGTGGCCGACGAGGCTGAGAATGTTCCAGATCTGGAGGTCGCTCGTCGAAATAGGCGACACCCGCCGGCTGGTCGAGCAGGCCGGCGATGAAGAGCGGGAACGTGGCGAGGATCGTGGCGGCGACGCCGAGGAATGCCAGCGTGATCGCACCGGTGTTGTGGAGTCGGCGGCCCCACAGCTTCGGCGCCCAGTGCACGAGCGCCCCCATGGCGCCGAGGGCAGCGCCATAGACGATGTAGACGAGCGTGGCCTCCTCGAACACGGTGCCCTGGACGCCCGCGTCGTCGATGGCGTAGAGCATGTTGCCGAGCATGCCGACGAACACCATGCCGTAACCGAAGAAGGCGAAGAACACCGCCGGGGTGACCTTGAGCTTCATGCCCTCGGTGGGCCGGGCGATCTGCAGCGCGACGAGCAGCACGAGCAGGACCCCGATGATCGGCAGCCCGTTGAAGATGACGTACGGCACGAGGTCGCGCGTCTTCTCGTCGAGGTTGGTGGTGCTCAGCTGGCTGCCCGCCCACGGCAGGTTCTGGATGTTCTGCTGCGTGATGGCACCGAGGGCGGCGACACCGACCAGCGCGAGACCGGTGAACATGACGCCACGAGCCGGTGTGCGCTTGCCGAACGTGATCGGGAAGATCTCGACCAGCATGCCGATCGCAGGAATCGCGAACAGGAAGGTCGCCGGCTGCGTGACGATCCAGCCGACCCAGTCGAGGATGCCCTCGTTGCCGCCGAAGCCGGTACGGGCGTTGCGGTGGTCGATGAACAGGTAGGTGAGCGTGCCGACGAACACCGGCATCACGAGGATGACACCGAGGTTGAACACGAGCGCCGACCAGCTCGACGGCGAGATGCGCCGCATGGTCATGCCGGGGGCACGAGTCGTGAGGATCGTGGTGACGACCGAGCCCGCCGACGAGGTCAGGCCGATGGCCATCAGGCCGAGCCCGACGATGAAGAGGTCGACCATGTCGCTGTCGCCACCCAGCGTGCCGCCGTTGTTGACCAGAGCGACGATGGTGATGATCAGGCCGCCGAGCCACATCCAGAAGCCGGCGAACGCAAGGCGGGGGAAGACGATCGACCGGGCACCGACCTGCAAGGGAACGAACGCAACGCTCATCGCCATCGCCAACGGGAGCAGCACGGCGAAGACGAGGCCGATGCGCTGGGCGTCGATCAACTGCGGGATGGCCTCGCTGGACAGGACCGTGTCGGCACCGTCGAGGCGTTCGACCCCGATGAGGACGTTGACCACCACGATGGCCAGGAGCCCGAGGAGCCCGGAGAAGAAGTAGTGCCTGCCGATCACCTTGTGGTCGGTCGACGTGAAGACGTCGATGAAGCGGTCGAGCCGGCTGTCGGCGTCGACGGACGCGTTCGACACGGCTGCGACGACGTCTGGGCTGGATTCGATGGTGGTCATACGGGGTGGGTACTCACTTGTCTGACTTCGAAACGTGGCACGGCACGACGGCCGAGACTACTTGCAACCGACCCTTGCGCCGGAAATCCTCGCAGGGTGCACGGGCGTGATCGCGGATCGATCACCAGCCGTACTGCACGAACACGTCGAGCATCATCGAGCCGAACAGCACGGTCACATACGTGATGGAGAACCCGAACAACCGCATACTGGCTGCCGGGGTGGGGTTTCGGCGCAGGATGAGCGTGCCGCCGATGAACATGGCGCCGAGGACCGCCGCCGTGACCGCGTAGATCCAACCGAGATCGGCCACGGGGACCAACACGAGCGTGGTGGCGACGAGGGCGACGGTGTACCAGAGCATCTGGCGAACGACGTTCTCGATCGGCGCCACCGACGGCAGCATCGGCACGTCGGCGGCGCGGTAGTCGTCGGCGTACTTGACGGCGAGCGCCCAGAAATGTGGCGGCGTCCACAGGAACATGGCGACGAACAGCACCACCGGTGTCCACGACAGCGAGTCGGCCACGGCCGCCCAGCCGACGAGCACGGGGACGGCACCGGCAGCTCCGCCGATCACGATGTTCTGGCGGCTCGTGCGCTTGAGCCAGAGCGTGTAGACGCCGACGTAGAACGCTGCGGCGCTGAACGCGAGCACGGCCGAGAGCAGGTTGGCGCCGGCCCAGAGCACGCCGAAGGCCAGCACCTGCAACGCGACGGCGAAGACGAGCGCGTTGCGCGCCGGGATGATCCCGGTGACGAGCGGCCGACCGGCCGTGCGGGCCATGAGCGCGTCGATGTCGCGGTCGACGTACATGTTGATCGCGTTGGCGCTGCCGGCGGCGAGCGTGCCGCCGAGCAGCGTGACCGCCACGAGCGACCAGTGCCGGCCACCCCTGCTCGGCGAGCACCATCGTGGGCACCGTGGTGATCAGCAGCAGTTCGATGATCCGCGGCTTGGTCAGCGCGACGTACGCACCGATCACGGTGGTGGGGGTGCGACGGCTGCCGTGGGCGACGCCGCCCGGCGCCAGCCGGGACGGTACGAGGGGGCGACTGCCGACGGCCATGACCGCGCTCATCGTAGGGCGGCCACTCCCGAGTGGCCAACGCAGCTCCCGAGACTTCCGCCACCCCACGTCCCCGAAGCGATGAGCGAACGGACCGGATACCGGCCGCTCGCTCATCGCTCGCGGGTTGGAGCGGGCAGACTGGGGGCATGCCGACGACGCTGGAGCCCACGGAGGTGATCGATCCCGACCTCGACGAGCTCGTGATGATCGATCGTCCGTGGATCGTGCTCGTGTGGAACGACCCGGTGAACCTGATGAGCTACGTCACCTACGTGTTCCAGAAGCTGTTCGGCTACTCCAAGGAGAAGGCCACCGAGCTGATGCTCGACGTGCACGAGAAGGGACGCGCCGTCGTCGCGACGTGCGGGCGCGAGGAGGCCGAGATGCACGTGTTCCGGCTCCACGAGCACAGCCTGTGGGCCACGATGGAACAAGATGGCCCTCCGTCGTAAGTTCGTGCCGCCGGTCCAGGCGGTCAAGGGCGGGTGGCGGATCAACCTCGACGTCGAAGAACGCGAGTTGCTCATCCGGCTGATGGGCGAACTCGAAGCGCTGCTGACCGGCAGCGACGACAACGCCCTGCTCCTCCGGCTCTTCCCCGTGGCCTATCCGGAGGACGACGAGAAGGAAGCCGAGTACCAGCGCCTCATGCGTGAGGAGTTGGTGACGAGCCGCCTCTCGGCGATCGAGTCGGTGAGGGCAACACTCGATCCCGAACGCACCGAGCTGCTCTCCGAGGGCGAGACCATCGCCTTTCTCCAGTCGACCAATGCGATTCGCCTGGTGTTGGGCACGATGCTCGGCATCACCGACGACGAGTCGGCCGACGACGCCGACGACGCCGCCACACCAGAGCACCAGCTGTACGACTTCCTCAGCTGGATCCTCGAGTGGACCGTGCGGTCCCTCTCCCCCGACTGAGGTCGGATCGCAGCGTTCCGCCGGTCCGTTCCGGGCGCCCACTCGCCCGCTGTGAAGGCACCATTTGCAGGCGCACTATTCTTCGGCCTTCGTCGCACTCCACTGGGGAAGGGGAAGCGAGTGGGGGTATTGGTTCGAGTTCCCGATCGGGCGAGTGCTCGATCGTTGCGAATCCGGGGTGGCCCACTCGACGCGCGGTTCGCGACAGCTGCGTTTCTGGTCGCGGTTGCCGTCGCTCTTGCAGCCGCGTTCGTCCCCGGTGACGCGTCGCAGCAAGCAGCAACACTTGGCGTGGCGGCGATGTCGCCGGCCGCCGTCATCGACATCCGGGAACGCCGGCTTCCCGACCGCTGGGTCGCGTTCGCCGCGGTCGTCCTCGCTTTCACCACCTGGTTGGTGTGGGTGTTCGGTCAGTTCGTCGATCTGACCGCCATGGTCCAGGGTGCCCTTGTCATGGCCGGCCCGATCGTCCTCCTGCACCTCGTGTCGCCTGCCTCGATGGGATTCGGTGACGTCAAAGCCGCTGTCGTCCTCGGCGCAGCGGTCGGTTCGGTCGACTGGCAGCTGGCGGTGGCGGGCCTGACCGCTGGCCGCTGGACTCGCGGCGGCCGTCGGGATCGCCGGTCGCTTGCGAACGATCCCGTTCGGACCATTCCTCGTGCTGGGCACGGCGATCGCCCTGGCGGCCGGCGTCTTCTCCACGGGAGCCGCACCATGACCGACGCCCGGATGGCACCGACCACCGATTCGTCGCGGCGCGGGTTCCAACCGGTCTCGCGGCGACGCAACCGCATCGCGCTCGGCGTGCTCCTGGCCGCGATCGCCATCGGCGGAAATCTCGCCATCTATGCGGGACTCGAGCGATTCCGCACCAGCCGTGCAGGTGGTTCGCGACGTTCCGGCCGGCGAACAACTGACGGCCGACATGCTGCGCACGGTCGATGTCGATGCCGATTCGACGGTCAACCTCGTCGCCGGCGAACTGCTCGACTCGCTGGTGGGCAGCTACGCGAAGGTCCGGCTCGTCTCGGGTTCGCTCGTCACCGCCGAGGCACTCCAGTCGACGCCGCTCGTCAGCGCCGGGAGTTCGGTCGTCGCCATCCAGGTCGGCGAGGGAACGCTGCCGATCGGCGTGCGCGAGCGAGCGGCGATCACCTTGGTGATTCCGGGCGAGGCCGGGCCGACCTCGATCGACGCCCGAGTCGTCGGACTCCCCGTCGCAACGAGTTCGGCGCTCGGCGTCCAATCGCTCTCGGTCGAGGTCGACCGGAACGACGCGGCCACGGTGGCCGCCGCCGACGATGTCCGCGTCGTGCTGGTGGAACCGAGCGACGATCCCGCCGCCCGACAGGACGAAGGACCATGACCATCATCGCCGTCATCGGCGACTGCACCACGACCACCTGCCTGGCGTTGAGTGCCAGTTGGGCGCTCGACGATGTCGTCGTCCTGGAAGCCGATCCGTCGGGCGGATCGCTCGCCGGTTGGCTCGACACGCCGAGCTCGCCGTCACTCGCCACGATCGTGGCCAACCTCGGCGTCCGGGAGGCATCCGACGGCATGGCGATGTCGGTGGTGTCGGCCATGACCCAACGCAGCGCCTCCGGGGTGCGATTCATCGCTGCTCCGCCGCGATCGCTTCCGGCACGGCGGGCGATCGAGGAGGCCGAGTCGAACGTGGTCCCTGCACTGGCCGCGAGCGACGTGGTCACGCTCGCCGACCTCGGACGTCGAGAACCGACCAACCTTCCGACACGCATGGTCACAGCAGCCGCGGTCACGCTCGTCGTCCACCGCCAACACGCGGCATCGGCCGCGGCGGAGGCCGTGCGCCTCGAACGGCTCGTCGAGCTGGTCGAGCACACTCGCCACGCTTGCGCGCACCGTCATACTCGCCGTCGTCGGCAACGATCCGTTCGACCCCGTCGAGATCGCCCAGCATGTCGAGGCGTCGAGCCAGGGGGCGATCGCCGAATTCGTCACGCTCGCCGACGATCCGCTCGCGGCGGCCGTGCTCGCCGGACGCGCCGGTGTGTCGGCCAATCGCCTGCGACGCCTCCCGCTCATGCGCACCGCGGCGAGCGCCGCTTCTCGACTGGCGATCGGGTCGACGACGGCATCCGTCGCGCCAGGGGCGTCGCCGTGAGCCTGAACGGAAGCGCCCGCGGAGAGGCCGACCAGTCCCGCGCCACGGTGAACCTCGTGACCGGTCGAGTCGCGAGTTCGACTGATCGAGGCCATCGAGCACGACGACGCTCACCGCTCCGAGCGACGCGCGCCGGGGCTGTCACTCGCCGCCGACGAACGACGTCAACAACTGCTGGTCGGCGCGTGGATCGGCGACGAGATCGCCACCGTCAACGAGGAACGCCTCCACCGCGGCGAGCGGCCGCTCTCGATCGGCCACGAACAGGACGTCCGCGCCCGGGTGGTCGCCGACCTCACCGGCGCCGGGCCGCTCGAGCCGTTCATCAGCGACCCGGACGTCGAGGAGATCGACGTCAACGGGCCCGACTCCACCTGGGTCACCTACACCGACGGCCGCAAGGTCGACGTCGGTTCGTTGTGGACGTCGGCGGCCGAGTTGACCGCGTTCCAGAAGCGGATGGCCCTGCGAATGACCGGCACCGGCGAGGGGCGGCTCGACACGTCGTCGCCCATGCTCACGCTGCAGTCACGTGACGGTGCCCGCATCGTGATGGTGCTGGGCGGATCGGGCGAGCACGGCGTGTCGACCCATCCCCGCCTGGCGATCCGGCGATTCGTGGTCCGTCAGGTGGGCCTCGCCGGGCTCGCCGATCTGGGCCTGTTCCCGCACGACATGGTCGAGCAGCTGCGCGCCCTCGTGCGGTGCGGGTTCACGATCCTGGTCTCGGGTCCGCCCGGTGCCGGCAAGACCACATTGCTCACCGAACTCCTCGGCGAGGTCTCGCCTCTCGAGCGCATCATCACCGTGGAGAAGAACCTGCTCGAGCTGCGCCTGGAGGACGACCCGCGGCATCCGGACGCGCCGGCGCTGTTCACCCGTCACCCCAACTCGGAGGGTGAGGGCGAGATCACGACGCGCCAGCTGGTGGAGCTGACGCGGCGCCTCAACCCCGACCGCGTGGTGGTGGGCGAACTCGTGGAGGACGAAGCGCTCGACATGCTCGACGTGGCCTCGATGTGCAAACGCGGGTCGCTCGCCACCATTCACGCCCACACCGCCGACATCGTCCTGCAGCGGTTGGCCTACTACGTGTCGAAGTCGAACACGAGCCTGCCCGAGTTCGCCGTGTGGAGCGCTGATCGCCCAGACCGTCGACTTCGTCGTGCACATCGACCTCGTGCGCAACGCCGTGGAGGATCAGGCAGCGGTGCGGCGGGTGACCTCGATCATCGAGGTGGGCGGGCTCGGTGAAGCGGGGGGCGTGTCGAGCACCGAGGTGTGGACGGTCGACGACGCCGACGAACTCGTCCAGGTCGCACCGCTCTCGCAACGGCACCTGAGCCGCCTGCGCCTCGCCGGATACCGTCCCGACCTGTTCGCGACAGGCGGCCGCCGGTGAGCCTCGAGACGGCCGTCCTCGTCATCTCGACGGTGGCGGGGATCGCCGCGGTGATGGTCCTGTTCGGGCCGGACCGACCGCCTCGCGCGCAGCGGACATTCGACGCTGACCTGGTTCCCCGACTGCTTGCGTCGGCGGGTGTCGGAGCGTTGGTACTGACGTTCTCGGGATGGTTGATCGCCTCGCTCGTCGTGGCAATCGGGTGTTGGTTCGCCGTCGGCCGGTGGCAACGCCGTGACCGACGGGCGATCAGCGATGTCGAACGCACCGACGCCCTGGCGTCGTGGATCGAGAACCTGCGCGATGTCCTGGTGGCGGGCGATCAGCCGGTCGGGGCGATCAACGCGACGGTGGCGACGTGTCCAGCGGCGATCAGGCCGCAGGTACGACGTCTCGCCGCCGGGTTGGGTCGCCAGGACCCCGACATCGTCCTGCGACGATTCGCCGACGATCTCGACGATCCGCTGGGCGACCTCGTCGCGGCCGGGTTGCTGATCGCCGTCCAGCGCGGCGCTCGCACCGCGTCGGTGCTCAGCTCGCTCGCCGAGCAGGCCCGTCGACAAGCCGATCGACGGCGACTGGTCGAGGCCGAGCGGGCACCGATCCAGCGCGAAGTGACACTCCTCACGCTGATCATGGGCTCGCTGATCGTCGCCGTGCTGGTGCTCGGGCGCGCCGAGTACCTCGCCCCGTACGACACCGCCGGCGGGCAACTGTTCCTCGGCGCGGTACTCGCCATCTACGCCCTGTTGCTCGTGCGCGTGCAACGCCTGGCGCACTTCCCACGCCCGAGCCGGTTCCTGACCACCGCCGAACCCTCGGTGCGCAGCGATGACCCGATCGGGAACCGACGATGAGGGTCACCGGCTGGATCGTCCTCGCGAGTGCGACCCTCTGCGCCGGCGCGTGGCTGATCGCGACGGGTTGGGCCCAACCGCGCCCGAGCGTCGCGCAGGCGGTCCGGCACCTGCGTCGCTCCGGTGCCGATCTGCGCACGACGGCCGACTCGGGAATCGTCGAGCGCGTCGGGAGCGAGGGCGCGTCGACGAGGCGACTGGAGCAACGCGTGGGTGCAGCCGCTCCGCCTGATCGGGCGTCCGGTCGACGTGCACGTCGGGCTCCTCGTGCTCGCCGCACTCGGCGGGTTGGTGCTGCCGTCGCTCGTCCTCGCCATGCTCCAGATGACCGGCGTGGTGTCGATCGGAGTGTGGATCCCTGTCGGGCTCGCGCTGGCGACGGCCGCGTTGGCTCCCGCTCGCTGGTGCATTCCGACGCGATGACGCGCAGCGCCGACGTTGCCGTCGATCTGCGTCATCAACTCGGCGCCTATCTCGACATGGTCACGATGCTGCTGGCGGGCAACACCGGCTACGAGGGCGCCCTCGACCAGGCCGCCCGGGCGGGCGACGGATTGCTGTTTCGCGAACTCCGGCGGCGCATGCGCGAGGTGGCCACGACCGGCCAGAGCCTCGTGCGGGCACTCGAACTCGTCGCCGACGACTACGGGATCGTCGAGCTCGAACAGGTCGCCGCGACGGCCACGCTCTCGGCGAGCGAAGGCGCTCCCGTGGCGCGCAGCCTGAGCGCGAAATGCGCGACGTTGCGCTCGACCTTGGCCGCCGAACAGGAGGCTGCCGCCCGCGTCCGCAACGACAAGATCACGCCGCCGCTCGTCGGCATGGCGCTGCTGTTCATGGCCCTGATCATCTATCCCGCCCTCAATCTGAACTGACCCATCAACGATCACATCTGGAGGTACCGAGAATGCACGATCCGATGCTCCTCTTCACCGGCATGGTCGCCGCGATGGTCGCCGCCATCAATGGCATCGTCGGCCGACCGGGTCCCGACGCCGATGGCGATCGGGGCGCGGTCTCGATCGAGCAGGTGTTGTGGTACGCCGCCGCCGCCATCAGCGTCGCCGTCGTGGCTGCGATCATCTGGAGCCAGATCCGCGACACGGCCAGCACGCCGGTCCAGTCACCCTCGGCTCCCTGAATGCCCGACGTCGCCGGACCGCCGCGTGGCGGAGCCGTCGGCTCGGCGCGGCGCCTGCGCGGCGACAGCGGAGCAGCGACGTCGTTGTCGGTGGCGTTGCTCACGCCGATGTTCGTGATCCTCGCGTTCGCCGCATTCCAGGCGGCCATGTGGAGCCACGCGAAGACCGAGGCGCGGGTGGTCGCGCGTGACACGGCAGCACTCGTCGCCAGGTCGGCGGTGCCGGCGGCGGACGCCGAGGCATCGGCCACCGCGATCCTCGAGGCCGACACCGACCTGCGCAACGTGGCCGTGACGGCGACGTCAGCGGCCGGCGTCGTGACGGTGACCGTCACCGCCGATGCTCCCGGCATCATCCGGGGAACGTCGACGGATCTGTCGGTCACCTCCGCGGTCCCGATCGAGGAATTGACGCCATGAGCCACCGTGACCGGGGCTCGGCCGACGCACTCGGCCTGGCACTGCTGGCCCCTGCTGCGATCGGCCTCGCGGTGGTGATCGTGTTCCTCGGCCGCGGCGTCGACAGCCGGGCCACGGTGCAGAGTGCCGCCGAAGCGGCTGCCCAGGCAGCAGCGCAGGAGCGCAGTCCAGCCGCGGCCGTGGCGGCGGCGCAGCAGGTCGGGGCGGCGATGCTCGTCGACCGTGCGTCGTGCTCGTCGCCCCAGGTGTTCGTCGACACGTCCGGCGTTCGGACCCGGAGGTCAGGTGGCCGTGACGGTGTCGTGCACGGTGTCGGTCGACGGTCTCGAACTCATCGACCCGCCGACACCAGGCCCGACGACGGCGACGGCGTTCGCCGCGATCGACCCCCTCCGAGCCACCCAGGCCACACCATGACCGCCCGACCGGCCGCGACTCCGGGGTGAGCGGGGATCGGGGCTCGTCGCGGGGATCGTGCTGATCTTCGCGTTCACATTCCTCGGGATGGTCTGGCTGGCCCGTGACGTCGACCGGGGCGTGTCGAACCGATCGGCGGCACAGTCGATCGCGTTCCAAGCGGCGCGGTCCGGGGCGCAGTCGGCATCGATCGTCGACCTGCGCAGCAATGCCGACGCATCGGCCATCGACGAGCAGGCGGCCCGGCACGCGGCGACGGCCACGGCCGACGCACTCTTCGCGAGCTACGGCGTCGACGGCTCGATCACCTCGATCGACGTCGATGGTGACCGCGTCGCCGTCACGGTCGTGATCACCGACGGCAGTGTCACCGTCACCGGGGCGGGCACCGTTCGAGCCGAGCGGGCGCCGTGAGCCGGCTTTCCCTGCCGCGCTCCACGCTGCCTACTGGTCGTACGGGCGGCACGCGGGGCGAACCGATGGAAGGAGGACGCGTGAGACGAGGCCCTGTCGACGTGGGCAGAGTGCTGGCGTCGATCGCCGCGCTGGTCGGCCTTGTCGTCGCGCTGCCGGTCGGCCTGATCGCCGTGTCCCGCGCCCGGTTCGGATCGGCCAATCCGCTCGCCGGCGTCGACCTGGGTTGGTTCGGCGACGCGACGTCGACGCTGGCTCGACCGATCGCCGACGACACCGTCATCGACGGCCTGATCCGCTTGAGTCTGTGCGTGGCGTGGATCGCGATCTTCGTGATCGTGGCCACGACCGTGCTCGAAGTGGCGCACATGATCCGCCATCGCGGTCTGCCGACGCCCTCGGTACGCGGGCTGGGGTGGGCGCAACGAATCGCTCGGTTCATCGCCGTCGGACTGATCGTCCTCATCCCGCTGTCGACCTCGTCGCCGTCGATCGCCGAGTCGCTGTCGGGACGTGCGACGCCGGCCCCGTCACGCGAGGCGGCACCGAGTGCCGACGCCGTATCGACGGTCGACGCACGCGTCTCACCCGCACGGAGCGATGCGAGCGCGATCGGTGGGGCGTCGACGGTGACGCACGTCGTCCAGCCGGGCGAGTCGGTGTACTCGATCGCCGAGCGGCTGGCCGCCGCGAACGCCGCCGACGTGATCGACATCGCCGAGTCGATCGTCGACGCGAATCTCGACGCCACGATGGGACCCGGTCAACGGTTCACGACTCCCGCGTACGTCGAGGTCGGGTGGGCACTGCAGATCCCCGCCCATCTGGTCGCGGCACCGGTCGATGAGGCGACCCCGCCGAGTCACCCGAGGTGTACACCGTGCAGCGCGGCGACACGCTGTGGGACATCGCCGACGAACAGCTCGGTGACCCGACGGCCTGGCCCGAGATCTGGAACGAGCAACGCCGGCGACGACATGGGCGGCGGCCGCACGTTCGACGACCCCGATCTGATCCTGCCCGGCTGGGAGCTCGACCTGCCGACCGACGACCACGCCGTCCCGCCGAGGCCGCGAGCCTCCGGCCGACGCCGCTCCGGCCGTCGCACCACCAGACGTCGTCGCACCATCCCGCACCCCCGGCACCGACCCGACGTCGTGGTGATCGAAACCGAGCCAGCACCCGGTCACGACCATGCCGGCAGCGCGAACCGAGCAGCGTCCCGCCGAGCACCGTCGACAGCGGGCACCAGCACGACCAGCACCATCCCCGCCGGGTTGAGCGGCGCCGACAGCTCCGGAATCAACGGCGCGCCGACTGACGCACCCGGGGCACCATCGCCGCTGCGGATGGAACACGCGGCACTCCTGGCCGCCGGGGTGCTCGCGCTGGTCGGGGTCCGGCGCCGCCAACGGCTGCGCGCGGCGATGCCGCGCCATCGGGTACCCGAGCCTCGGCCCGAAGCCGTCGAGACCGAGCGTCGACTGCGAGCCATCGACGCCGGCGAGCGGGCACTGCGGGTCGACGTCGCCTGCCGCGCCGCCGCGTGGTCGCTCATCGGTACCGGGGCTCAGATCGGGTGGGTCGAGGTGACGCCCGACGGTGACGTCGGGCTGCGTCTGTCGGCGCCGGCCGATCTGCCGGCGCCGTGGGCGGGCGCCGATCACGACTGGTGGTTGGCCGCCGATGTTCCGGTCGAACTGCTCAGCGACGACGCCCGCCGGGTCGGCATGCCGTGCGTGGCGCTCGTCCAACTCGGGGTGACGGCCGCCGGCGCCGACGTCCTGATCGACCTGGAGGCGTGCGGGACGCTGGCCGTCGAGGCTCGGCGTGACCAGGCCGACGAGGTGATCACGGCGCTCGCTGCGGGGCTCGCGTCGTCGATGTATGCCGAGGTCGCCCACCTCATCGGCGTGGGGCTTCCGAGCGGCGCGCTGCTCGGGCACCGCAACGCCCACGTCGCCGACTCGACCGATGCCGCCCTCGAACTCGCACGTGCACTCGTCGGGATCGACGGTCGACAACGAGCGGACGTCGTTCGAACTGCGCTCGTTGCGAACCGGCGGTGAGATGTGGGAGCCCGCCGTGGTCCTGATCGGCGACGCGACGACTGCACGGCGACGAGACGCTGCCCGTCGGCGGCCACGGGATCGGGCTCGTCGCGCCCGTCGCTCCGGGCGAACTTCCGGATGCGTCGACGCGGCTCGTCGGGTCGATCGGCTCGTGGCGGCTCGTCGGATTCGGGTCGGCAATCGAGCTGACGCCTGTCGGTCTGTCGAACGAGGATCTCGTCGCCATCGATGCGGTCCTTGCCGACGCCGACAGCGAGCTGCAGTCGATCGAGGTCGAAACCGTGCGTTGGGCCGACGACACCGACGTGAACGGCGCGCCGGAGGACGTGGACTCCGCTGACGTCGACGCCGTCGTCGAGTTCGTCCCCATGGCACCACCGGATCGTCGTGGGTCTGCTCGGTGGCGTCGAGATCACCGACGAGGGAGGCAACCGGGGCACCTTCGAGCGATCGAAGACCGTCGAGCTGATCGCCTGGCTGGCGACCCACCGCGACCGGGCGACGCGCACCGGAGCCCGAACGGCGCTCTGGGAACTCGACGTGCGCGATGCGACGTTCGCCAACGTGGTGTCGGAGGCGCGCCGTGGGCTGGCCCGCCTGGTGGCGCCCGACGACGGCGAGGAGTGGGTGGCGCGAACGCTCACCGAGCAGCTGCCGCTCCACGCCGCCGTGGTGACCGACGCCGACCTCGTCGACGAGCGTCTGACACGAGCGCGGGTGCAACCTCCGGCGCAGGCGATCGACACGCTGCGCCCGGCCGTCGCGATGATCCGCGACATGCCGTTCGCCGGCACGAGCTACCTGTGGCCCGACGCCGAGGGGATCACGTCGAACCTGGTGTTGCTGGCGATCACCGCGGCGGCCGAGTTCGCCGGGCACGCCTTGTCGCTCGGCGACACCGACGGCGTGTTCTGGGCGACCGGGCGAGGCCTGCAGGTGCTGCCCGGCCACGAGGAACTGATCGGGCTGCGGATGCGGGCCCACGCTCGAGCCGGCGATCTCGCCGGGGTGCGCCAGGAGTGGGAGTCCTACGAACGAGTCCTGGTCGCCGACGCCTGGTCCGACGGCGAACCCGCCCCCAAACTCCTCGCCCTCCGCCGCGAACTCCTCGCCGTCGCACCTGACCCGTTACGTCCGGGGGTCTGACCCCGGAGTTACGCCAACGTGTCTGTCTGCTGCAGAATTGGCCGTTGGTGCTGCCGGTGCCGTCGAGCATGAGTCGTACTCGGCGAGACCTGGTCGATGGACGGGTCGACCTGGCGAGCCTGCGGTGCTGCCAGGCCGAGGACTCATCGCGGCTCGGGCCACGGATCACGCCGGCGGTGGTCAGGTTCGACGGTGGGACGTCGATTGCATCGGGACCGGCGCCGACGCCTCGAGTCCGACCGGGACCAGCACAGAATCGCTACGACGACGTTCGCCGACTCGACGCCGAGAACGACGAAGACCCCGCCCGATGGCGGGGTCTTCGATCAGCGTTGTCGTGATTCGTCAGTGACGAATCAGCGACGACGGTGCGTGGCCGAACGCGGACTCGCCGTCGGCGGCGCCTGTTGATGCCGGTCGCAGGCGATAGGTGAGCGGCGACGGCTGGGTTGCCGCCCACAATCGACCGCAGCGTGCGACGATGAGGTCCGCGACGAGGTCCGTCAGGTCTGCCGTGACGCCAGTCGGCCGTCGGTTGCAGACGCGCGAGTCGTCGTCACCGTTCTGGGCGTAGTACGCCTCGATGGCCGTCTGGAGCGTCTTCTCGTCGGCGTCGCAGGCCGAGGTCTGGCCCTGGTCGGTGATGCCACGGACCGCGAACACCGTGACGGTGGCGAGGATGCCGAGGATGACGATGACGATGAGGAGTTCCACGAGGGTGAAACCCTTGTCCTGCTTGTTGTCCATGTGAATGGTTTCCTTCCGCTCTTTGGTTGGTGCTCCCGGAGGAGCTGTTGTCTCACGAATGCGCTCCGTGAGAACCAGCTCCCGTTGCGCAGATGATTCTTCGGCGCCGACGAATCGATCTTGAGCACAAAGTTGGAAAATGGCGAAAGATCAACAACTCGTCAGGAGCAGTTCAAGAACCAGACGGAGCGCGCCGATGTACGTACAGGCGCCCGGAGCGGGCGGTGCACCCTCACACAGGAACGACACACCATGTTCGGCAAGACCCACGAGACTGACGACACCGACACCATCGACTCCGATGCGATCGACGGATTCTTCGGCGACGAGGCCGCGGCCGAGGCCGTGGTCGAAATGCACGAACTGAAGGACCGCGTCAAGCAGGTGGAGTCGCAGATCAGCAGCCAGTTCACCTCGCTCGCCACCTACGCCCAGATCGCCCAGGAGCAAGTGGAAGTCGCCCGGTCGGAGGCCAGAGCCACCACCGAGCGGTCCGAGCAGCGCCTCACCTCACTCGATCGAGCGCGAGCGCGCCGACCGCATCTCCTCGCATCACCGGCGGAGCGCCCTGACGTCACCGCCCGCCTCGACGCCCTCGAGCACTCCGTCGCCCAGATCCGCAAGGGACTCGACGAATGCCTCCAGCGTCAGAAGGCCCTCGCTGAGGCGATCGCCACGATGTTCGAGTGCATGCCGCGGAACCCCAGCGTGGTCGAGACCGTCGCCGTCGTACCCGCCCTCGAGCAGGTGGACGACGACGAGGTCACCGAGGTCGCGCGAGATCATCGCCTTTGCGCCGCTGACCCTCGACCCGCCGACCATCGGCGCCAGTCGATCGTCAGCACCGCTCGATGGCCCCATCGCCGACCTCTCGCTCGAGGCCTGACCGGCAGACACGGTCGATCAGCCAGAACGGTCGATCGGCAGGCGAGTTGGTCAGCGGACGATTTCCATCCGCATGCCCACGTCGTCCCAGGTGGGATCGATCGGCATCCGGCTGATCGCCCGGCCCGATGCCCGGCGCGCCGTGAACAGCAACGCGGCGGCCTGCAGCAGGTGCACGCCGGCTGCGCCGTCGGGCGGCGTACGCGTCACCACCTCGTCGACGCCCGGCAGGCGCTGACGGATCAGTTCGAGACGCTCGAGACGGCCGTCCTCGTGATACGGCGACGTCGACAACGGCTCGTCGCTGTTCATCGCGGTGAACGACACGTCGGGGTTGGCCGAGAAGAAGCTGCCGCGAGTGGTACGGCTGCATCTCGGCCGCTGCCTCACGCACCCAGCGCAGACGGCGCAGGTCGTGTTTGGTCATCCACGGCTCCATCTGCTGCGCCTCGACTGTTCGACCCGCGATCGCGTCGCGGCACGGCGTGCCGTTGATGGCCACCATCCGCGGCCACCCCACGTACTCGCGAGCCTCGCGGTCGCACGGGCGGAACTGGCCCGACGGCATGTCGAACAAGCCCATCGGTGCGTTGATCGCCGCCGCTTCGAAGGTCGGCCGGAAGTCGAGCACCTCGAACAGCTTGCGGAGCACGAAGGCCTCCTCGGCGGCCACCGTGATGCCCGCGAGGCGCGCCGGCAGCACGAGCCAACCGCCCGGGCACGGGGTGACCCCGGCGATGTTCTTGTACGGCAGCTTCTTGACGACCACGACGGATCAGCCGCCGTTCGCAGACGGCACCGGTGGAGCCATCTCCTGGCCGCCGTAGGTGCCCGAACCCGACGAGGCGCCCTGGCCCGTCGACACCGTGGCGTGAGCGTGCATCTGGGCGCGAGCCGTCTGGAGCTGGGCCTGCACCTCCTTCGGGTAGGCGCTCGACTGCCATGGCGGTCTCCATCGTGATCAATCCGGCCGCCACCAGGCGAGCGAGGTCCATCTCGACGGTCTGCATGCCGTCGGCGGCGCCGGTGGAGATCATGTTGCGCATCTGGCGCGACTTGCCCTCACGCACCAGGTTGCGGATGGCCTCGTTGGCCACCATCACCTCGTAGGCGGCAACGCGGCCACCGGCGACGCCGGGGAGCAGCCGCTGCGAGATGACGCCCTGGAGTGCACCGGCCAGCATGATCTGGATCTGGTCGCGGCTCTCGCCGGGGAACACGTCGATGATGCGATCGAGCGCCTGGGCGGCGTCGTTGGTGTGCAGCGTGGCGAACACGAGGTGGCCGGTCTCGGCGAGCGACAGCGCGATCTGGATCGAGTCGAGGTCGCGCATCTCGCCGAGGAGCACCACGTCGGGGTCTTCACGCAGGGCGCTGCGCAGACCGTCGGTGAACGACTCGACGTCGCTGCCCACCTCGCGCTGGTTGACCATCGCCATCTTGTGGTGGTGGAGGTACTCCACCGGATCCTCGATGGTGAGGATGTGCACCGGCTTGGTGTCGTTGATGCGGTCGATCATCGCCGCCAGGGTCGTCGACTTGCCCGAGCCGGTCGGGCCCACCACGAGCACGATGCCGTACGGCTTGTTCAACAGGGTCGTGCACGCAGCCGGCGCGCCGAGCTCCTCGAGCGTCCGCACCCGGAACGGCACGACGCGCAGCGCGAGGGCCAGGTTGCCCCGCTGACGGAAGGCGTTGGCACGGAAACGACCGAGGCTGTTGACGCCGAACGAGAAGTCGACCTGACGGTCACTGTTCAGTTCCTCGAGCTTGCGGTCGTCGAGCAACGAGTAGACCATGCGGTCGATCTCCTCGGAGGTCAGCACCGGCACGTTCTCGAACGAGATGAGCACACCATCGCGGCGTGCGGTGGCCGGACGACCCACCGTGAGGTGGAGGTCGGAGGCCCCTGAATCGACGGTCGCCTTGAGGAGCGCCTCGAGCATCGGATCTGGATTGGACATGGTTGGCTAACCTCCCGCTCGGGCCACGGAGGGCCACATTTGCTGATGAGCTTTTCTCTGTTGATCGTGTGTGCAGTCGTGGCCGGTCTGTTGATCGGCTCGTTCCTGACGGTGGTGGTGGATCGTGTGCCACAGGGCGGCTCGGTGGTGGCACCGCCGAGCCGATGTGGTTCGTGCGGGCTCCGCCTCGGCCCGCTCGACCTGGTGCCGGTGCTCAGCTGGGCCGCTCTGCGCGGCAAGTGCCGCCAATGCGGGGCGAAGATCGGCATCGAACCGATCGTGCTGGAGCTGACGACGGCAGGGCTCTTCGTGCTGATGGCGGTCCGTTTCGACGACATGCGCGCCGCGATTCCCGCGTACTGCATCCTGTGCGCCACGCTCGTCGCGCAGACCTGGATCGACCTGCGCACGCAGCGACTGCCGCGTGAGATCACCTACACCGGCATGGTGCTGGGCGGGATCGCCCTCGCGATCGCGGCGGTCGTGCTCGACGAACCCGAACGCATCTGGATGGCCGCACTCGGTGCCGCCATCGCCCTGGTGACGATGTGGCTGATCTACAAGCTCAGCCGGGGCGGCATGGGCGACGGCGACGTACGTCTCGCGCCGCTGCTCGGCATGTTCCTCGGCTGGATCAACCCCGGCATCGTGCTGCCCGGGCTGTTCTTCGGCTTCCTCGCCGGCGCGGTCGTCGGCGTGGCGATGATGGTCGGCAACCGCGCGGGTCGTCGCACGGCGGTGCCGTTCGGGCCGTTCCTGGCCCTCGGCACGATCGTGGCGATCTTCGTCGGTCAGCATTTCGTCGACATCGTCCTCGCGCGCTGACCCGAGGGTCAGATCTGCCCCTTGGTGCCGTTGAGCACGCCGTACATCGCCGACACGAGCGCCACCGCCACGAAGCCGACGATGAGGCCCACGAAGATGATCATCAGGGGCTCGAACATCGTGGTGAACTTCTTGATGCGGCTCTCGAGCTCACGGTCGAAATAGATGCTCGCCACGGCGAGCTGCATGTCGAGCGTTCCGGTCTCCTCGCCGACCTTGAACATCTGCCGTGCCGCGCCCGGGAACAACTCGGTGTCGATCAGTGGCTGGGAGAACCCGTGCCCTTCGAGCATCTGCGCACGGGCGATCTCGAGCCGTTCCTTGTAGACGACGTTGCTCGTTGCCTCGGTCGTGGTCTTGAGGCCGTCGGGCAGTGGGACGCCGGCAGCGAGCATCGCCGAGAGGATGCGACAGAACCGTTCGAGGATCGCATAGTCGACGATGCCCTTGATGACGGGGATCTTCAGCACCAGGCGGTCTTTCCAGAGCTTGCCGGTCGGGTGCTTGAAGAGGAACATCAGCGATCCCGCCGATGATCAGGAAGAAGCCGGCGGTGATGAACCACAGGTCGGTGAAGAGCCGCGAGAAGGCCAGCAGCATCCGCGTCGGCAGCGGCAGTTCGGCGTCGAGTTCCTCGAACAGCGGCTTGAACTGCGGCAGCACGTAGCCGGCGAGGATCAGCACGGTGATCATCGCCATCACCATGACCACCATCGGGTACGACAGCGCCGAGACGACCTTGCTGCGGGTCTCGATCTCGCGTTCGAGATAGTCCGACAGGCTCTCCAGCGCCGTGTCGAGCTGACCGGTGAGTTCGGCCGATTGCAGGATGCCCACGTAGTAGTCGGGGAACACCTCGGGGTGGCCGGCCGCGGCGGCGGAGAACAGCCCGCCGTTGCGGAGATCGTCGACGAGGTTGCTGAGCGCTCGTCGCAACGCGACGTCTTCGGTCTCGTCGCCGATGACGGTGAGCGCGTCGGTGATCGGAATGCCGGCCTTGACGAAGACGGCGAGCTGACGCGTGAAGTGCATCAGCTCCTTCTTCTTGACCTTCTCCTTGGTCAGCTCGAGATCGAGCATCCCCCGCCGTTCCTCGATCTTGGTCGGGAACAGGTTCTGCTGGACCAGCAGCGTGCGCGCCGCGCCGATGGTGTCGGCTTTGGTCACCCCCTCGACGGGGGCGCCGGTGGGGTCGACTGCGGCGTAGGCGAACTTCGGCATGATCTGCTCCGTGTCTCTGGGTGTTCAGTGGGCGAATAGGGTTCGGACGACTTCGGGGATGGTCGTGATGTCGTCGTCGACCATCTGCATTGCTTCTCGGAGCATCGTGCGCATACCTTGAGCAACTGCCAGACGGCGGAGTTCCTCGGTGGTGGCCCAGCCGACGATCAGCCGACGCACTTCAGGGGTGATCCGCAGCAGTTCGTAGACGCCGATGCGGTCGCGATAGCCGGTGTTCGAGCAGTAGCTGCAGCCCTTGCCGTGGTAGAAGACGGTCTTGTCGCTGCCGCCGGAATGCTGACGGAACACGGCCAGCTCCTCGACGCCGGGCGTGTACGGCTCCTTGCAGTTGTCGCACATCTTGCGCAGCAGACGCTGCGAGACCACGCCGACGATCGCCGAGGCCACGAGGAACGCCTCGATGCCCATGTCGAGCAGGCGGTGCAGCGCCGCAACGGCGTCGGTGCCGTGCAGCGACGACAGCACGAAGTGACCGGTGAGCGCCGACTGGATGGCGATGCGGGCCGTGTCGACGTCGCGGATCTCACCGACGAGGATCGTGTCGGGGTCCTGTCGCAGGAGGGCCTTGAGCCCGGTGGCGAAGGTGAGGCCGGCCTTGGCGTTGGTCTGCACCTGGTTGATGCCGGGGAACACGTACTCGACCGGGTCTTCGACGGTCGTGACGTTCTTGCCGGTCGAGTTGATCTCGAGCAACGTGGCGTACAGGGTCGTGGTCTTGCCGGCACCCGTCGGGCCGGCGCAGATCACCATGCCGAACGGCGCGTGGACGAGCTTCGAGTAGGTCTTGTAGGTCTCCGCCGGCATGCCGAGCTGGCCGAGGCTGACCATCGACTTCGACTTGTCGAGCAGACGCATGACGATCTTCTCGCCGAACACCGTCGCCACCGACGACACACGGACGTCGATCGGTCGACCGTCGACCTTGGTCGAGAACTGGCCGTCCTGCGGAGCGCGCTTCTCGACGATGTTCATCTCCGACATGATCTTCAAGCGGCTGATCAGTGCGTTGTGGGCCGACAGCGGCAGCGAGAACGCCTCGATGAGGTGGCCGTCGACGCGGAAGCGGATGCGCAGCCGATCGTCGAGCGGCTCGATGTGGATGTCGGAGCTGCGGTCACGCAGCGCCTGGCCGACGATCTTGCCGACGAGCTGCACCACCGGCGCCTGATCGTCGAGGTTGACCTCGGCGATGGTCTCGGCGGCCTGGCGCTGATCGTCCTCGGCGGCGAAGGCGGCGACGATGTGGTCGACGTCGGCCGTCGAGCGGTACATCTGCTCGATGAACGACGTGACGGTCTTCTCGTCGGATGCCTTCCAGGCGAAGCGCTGGCCCGTGGCCGATTCGACCTGCTGGCGCCTCGACGCCGACGGATCGGCGGCGTACAGCACGATCAGGCCGTCTTCCTCACCGATCGGCATCACCTTGTGGGTGCGGGCGACCTGCTCGGGGAAGCGGGTGACGATCTCCTCGTCGAGTTGCACGATCGAGACGTCGGCGACCGGTACCTGACACACGGCAGCGACGGCCGTCGAGAGCTCGGCCCGACCGACGCCATGACGATTCAGGAGCGCGGTGCCGAACTTCAGCAGGTCGCCGTTGGCGTCCGTCAGTGCCGCCGCGAGCGTCTCGGTGTCGAGGTACCCACCCTGCATGAGTGCCTGGCCGACCGCAGCACACTCATCGGCTGACTGGCCGATCGGTGGTGGTTCAGCGAGCGCGGTGGCAGTGCCACCACCTGTCGGGGTGGCGGAGATCGTCTGGGCGGGGTTTACGAAGTGCCATCGGTGCCGTCTTTCGGCTCAGTGCTGCGCGTTCACGGGGGAGCTGAACGTGGTCGGGGGGGCGATCGGGGTCGACGGTGACGGGGATCCGTCCAGGCCTGCCGACGCGGTTGCCGAGACGGAGCCCATTGCGGCAAGTGCACGCTGGACGGCCTCGTCCACGACACTCGAGTCGCCCTCGACGATCACCGACGTCGACGCCGACGGATGACTTGGCGGCGACGTCGGTCCGACGGACGAACTGGTTCGGGTTGAGGGCGATGAGCGCTCGTTCCACCTCTTCGAGACGCTCGAGCTGCACGGCGGTCTCGACGTCGAGGTGTTGTTCCTGCAGCTGGGTCTCGAGTTCGACGATGCGGAGCATGGCCTGGTCCATGGTCGTGGCCCATCGACTCCTGGAATCGTTCGGTTTCGATGCGGATGAGTTCGACCTCACCGGCCACCCCGCCGAAGCGATCCTGGAGATCGTCGAGCGCCTCGACGTCGACGGCGTCGACGCGGGCCGCGACGGCGTCGAGACTCGTGTTCACCTCGTCGAAGCGGGCGTCGGCGGCGGCGATTCGATCGCTGAGCATGTTGACGGCCTCGTCGAGGCCCACACTCACCCGGCCGACGTAGGCGTCGATGTCGGCGATGCGTTGACCGACGGTCTCGTTGATGCGGGCCTCGGTGGTCAGCAGGCGTTCGTTGATGCGACTCTCTGCCTGATCGACGCGACTCCCCACGACGTTGGCGACCTCGGCCTGCTGGCGCGCCGCCTGGGCCGAGACCTCGTCGAGTCGTGTCGCCAATCCGGCGAGCCGACCATCGATCTCCTCGGTCACCTGGCCGGAGACCTCGTCGATGCGGCTCTCGGTCGCCTCGGCGATGACGTTGATGTGCTCGACGATCTTCGAGGCCTGGTCGTCGAACTTGCGGACCGTACGGTCCAGCGAGACGAGATCGGAATCGAGGCGATCCTGACGGTGCTCCAGTTGCTTGATGATCGGTTGCGCCGCGGATTCGACTGCGGCGGCGAGGCCGAGGTTCGTCTCGTCGGCGATGCGTCCGATCCTGGTCTCCACGTCCTCCTGGCGCCGCTTCGATGCGGTGGCGAATTCGGTGAGACGGATCTCGAGCGCACGGTGGATCTCGGTCTGGAATGCCGCGACGGTCGTCTGCGAGCGTTCGACTGCGGGCAGGATCGCCAGGACCTGCTCGTCGGTGCGGGCCCGCGCGGCGCGTTCGGCCGTCACTTCGTCGCGGAGCCGCTGGAGTTCGGCCGACACCATCTCGTTGTACCGGGCCAGTTCGAGTTGCACGGCCGCGACGATGCTGGATCGGAGTGCATCGTTTTGCTCGATCATGATGTGGTCCTTCGGAGTCGGCCGCCAGTTGGCTGGCGGTTCGGTTCGCACGTGATCTATCGGCACCGCATCGCGGATCTTGAGAGTTCGCTGAGACGGAATTGACACAACCCGAGCCCAGCGTTGTGATCGAGCCGACGTAACGTCGTTGCCATGCGTGTCCATCTCGTCGACGGGACCTACGAGTTGTTCCGTCAACACTTCGGTTCAGCGTCACGTCACACCGACAGCGGCCCCTACGCGGCCGTCGCCGGTGTGGTCGCCTCGACGCTCGCGTTGGTGCAGGACGGCGCCACGCACGTCGGTGTCGCGTCCGATCACACGATCGAGAGCTTCCGCAACGATCTCTGGGCGGGCTACAAGACCAGCGACGGGATGGATCCGGACATCCTGCGCCAGATTCCCGTGATGGAACGCGCCCTCGACGCGGCTGGCTTCACCGTGTGGCCGATGGTCGAGTACGAGGCCGACGATGCGCTCGGGGCCGCCGCTGCGGTGGCCGATCGTGACGAACGCGTCGAGCAGGTGCTGATCGTCACCCCCGACAAGGACCTCGGCCAGTGCGTGCGAGGCGAGCGCGTCGTTCAGTTCGATCGACGCAAGCGCGAGATCATCGATGCCGACGGCGTACGGGCCAAGTTCGGCGTCGGCCCGGAGTCGATCGCCGACTACCTGGGCCTCGTGGGCGACACCGCCGACGGGTTCCCCGGACTCCCGGGATGGGGCGCGAAGAGCGCCGGTCTGGTGCTCGCGCGGTACGTCCACATCGAGGACATCCCGGCGGCCGCCGGCCAGTGGGACGTGACCGGGTTGCGAGGGGCGGCCAAACTGTCGGCGACATTGCAGGCCCAGCTCGCCGACGCACTCCTCTTTCGGGAGATCGCGACCGTCGTGACCGACATCGACGTGGGCACGGTCGACGAGTGGCACTGGACGGGACCAACGGCTGCGTTCGCTGCCGTCGCCGACGAGATCGACGCCCCCGACCTGGTGGCCCTCGCCGAACGACTCACCCCGAAGAGCTGAGCAGCCCCGCAAACCCAGAAATTCGGATCGATCGTTGCGCTCCGCGCAACATCGACTCCGAATTTCGGGGAGGGGGCGACACGAAGCCGCCGACTGAGGTGACGACCAGGCGATCTGCGGCACACGGACGATGCCGATGAAGGCTGCTACCTTCCGGTCCTGACCTGGTTCACGGGCGCCCATTGCACAGGACCCGGTCGTCACCTCACTCGGCGGCGTGCCATCACCCTACCGGGCGCGTTCGGTGACTCGCCAGCTAGCCTTCCCAGGCGGTTCCGGCTCAGCGATGCAGGGTCGGGATTCGAGGAGGGGTGCGAGAGCGGCCGAATCGGCACGCTTGGAAAGCGTGTGAAGGGCAACCTTCCGTGGGTTCGAATCCCACCCCCTCCGCCATGGTGCCCTCCGGTGCGTTTCCCCCCGGCGCGCTTCCGTCGGGCCTCAACGTCGACGAAGCGATGGGGCTGGCCCTCGACGAAGCCACGCTCGCACTTGCTCACGACGACGTCCCGGTCGGAGCGATCGTCGTCCATCACGGCGTCGTCATCGCAGCTCGGCACAACGAGCGTGAACTGCACGACGACCCCGTCGCCCACGCCGGAAATTCTCGCGCTGCGCGATGCGGCCTCCCATCTGGGCCAGTGGCGTCTCGACGAGTGCGTCATGTACGTGACGCTCGAGCCGTGCCCGATGTGCGCCGGCGCGCTCGTCAACGCCCGGCTGGGACGCCTCGTGTACGGCGCGCACGATCCGAAGGCAGGCGCGGTGACGAGCCAGTTCGACCTGGTGAGCGGCGAGCGGCTGAATCACCGCGTCGAGGTGACGAGCGGCGTGCGCTCGACGGAGTCGGCCGAGTTGCTACGCGCGTTCTTCCGCCTCCGACGTACGGCGAAGACGGAAGAACCGGTCGACCCGGGTCCGAGACCGCTCAGTGATCCTTACGACGCAGGCCGGCGATGAGGCGCCGCAGCGCCGAGCTGCGCTCGTTGGAACCTTCTTCGTCGGGTCGATCGGCCGTTGCTTCGCTCGCCTCATTCGGTTCAGCGGCGGCTGACGCGACTGTCGCAGCACCGGCTGCGGGGAGATACGGTTCGCCGAATTCCCGGGCGAGTTGCGTCTCGGCGGCCTCGACCTGCTGGGCGTACATGACCTCGGCGCTCGTCGCCAGTGTCGGCGGAGCAAACCCGGTGAAGCTCGGTGCGGGATCGACAGGCGCAACTTCGATCAGCGTCTCCGACGTCGGCTCCGTGTCGAACATGTCGGCGTGACCACCGATCGGCGCGATCACGGGCACTTCGCCCGACACCATCTCGATGGCGGCGATCGCACGACGAACCGCAGCTGCGACATCGTCGGGAACCTCGTCGGCTTCGACATCGTCATCGGAGAGTTCGAGTGCCGGCATCTCGAATCGCAGATCACCGTTGTCGGTCTGGGTGAACGCCGGGGCGCCGTGAGGCGACACGTCGGCCGGTGACACGAGCACGGAGTCCTCGGTCTCGTCCGGCCAGGTCACCTGGAAATCGGTCGGATCATCCTCGAAGGTGAAGATCTCGACCACCGAGTCATCGACCGACACCTCGATGTCGCTGTCCACGTCGACGTCGTCCGCGACGTCGGCGTGGGCGTCGATCTGGGCCTCGGACTCCGCCTCGAACTCGGGCTCGAACTCGACCTGGGTCTCGAACTCGAGCTGGACGTCGAGAGTCTCCGATGGCGCCGAACTCGATGATCACCTCGTCGAAGGACGATTCATCGAACGATGAGTGGAGGTCGGCGTCGGCCACGCCACCGTCGCGAACGGGCTCGAACATGAACACGTCGAACGCATTCGATGCGTCGAGTGGCGAGGTCGGGTCCGAGAGATCGTCCCACTCGATGATGAGTTCGGCATCGTTCGCATCCGGGACCATGTCCAGACTGGGCAGCTCCGCGATCGGCTCCATCTCGCTGATCGAACCCATCTGACGAGCCGCCGCGTGCGGATCGAGATGTGCTGCGAACCAACGGTGCAGACCCGACGGGTGGTGACGGTACGCCGTCACGCGCACGGTGGTCACGGCGTGGTTCGCCAGTTCGGCGATCAGATCCTCCGTCGATGTCTCGACCACGACCAGCACGGCATCACGATCGACGGAAGCCTCACGTTCGAACAGGCGGCCGAGATGCTCGACGTCGCCGACTCGGACCGTCCCTCGTTCGAGCTGGATCCTGTCGATGACGCCGGCATCGAGGAGCCGACGGCCGAGCGACGCATCCGAGGCCCTCTCGGCGTAGTAGACCACGCCGTTGTCGAGGTATGCGAAGACCTCGGGGTCGACCTCGAACACGATCTCGCCGGTGAAGGCGCGTTCGCGCGCTTCGTCGAGCGTCATCCAGGCGGGCTGCGGTCCGCTGACCGACAGCACTCCTGTCAACGTCTCGGACGAACCGGACTGAGTTCCTGTGTTACGCATCATCACGCCACCTCTACCTTTGTTGATTCAATCGACGCGAGGAGCGTCAGGAGGATTTCGACCACGACCTCCCGGCCGGAGTCAGGGTCGATCAGTTGGCACGGCACGGCGGCCTCACCATCGAGCGCGCCGAGCGAGCGGGCCAGCAGACGCGCCCGTTCGGGATCGTCGCATCGGTTCACGGCGATGACCGCCGGAACCCGAAGGTCACGCAGCAGCGCTCGCAACTCGACGCCTGCGGCCGCGTGTGTCTCGAACGCTTCCGCATCGATCACGAATGCCACGACGTCGACGTCGCCTTTGAGAATGTTGGTCATGAAACGAAAACGCGCCTGGCCGGGCGTTCCGAACAGCAACAACCGGACGTCGTCGTCGATGAGCTGATACGTGCCGAAGTCCATGGCGACGGTCGTGAACGACTTGACGTCGGACTCCTCGCCGCTCGTCATCACATCGGTCGAGATCACCTGGGTCTGCGAGACCGACTGGATCATCGACGTCTTGCCGGCGGCGAACGGACCGGTGACCAGGATCTTGAACGTCTGGCTCATGGCGTCGCACCTGCGAGGGTCGCAGCATGACGCTGAACGATCGTGCGCAACTGACGTTGGTCGACACGACTCGACGCGAGCACGGCGAGCACGCGTTGGGTACCGATCGGCCACACGAGCATGAGGCCGGCATCGTGGTCGACGACGAGCTGGCGCAATTGCGTGCCCCCACCCATCGACACGAGCTGGCGGGCGAGGCCCACAGCGGCGGCGAGCATGGCCGGATGCGACGCTTCGTCGGCCATCGACGTACTGCGGGCCAGGCCGAAGCCGTCGACCGACGCGAGGATCGCGCCGTGCACGCCGTCGATCTGCTCGCCGAGTTCGTCGAGCACGGCGATCGGTCCGACCGGAACTGCCGTCAATCGTGACGTGGAGGCAGGCGCGGAGCCCGCCGGGTCGGGCGCGTTCTCAGGAGTCGAGAGCGGTCGCGGTGGCACGAGACCACCCATGACTGGCGTGAACCCGCCGACGACTGCCTTGACCTTTTCCATACAGATGACGTATCGGCAGCCCTCGCCTCTTCTTGAGCGTTTTGTTGAGGGCGCGAGCACTGCGGACGGAAGGGTCGTACAACTACCGTGACACTCGGAGAGCTGGAGGTGAAACGATGCCGATGCCGTTGTGGTGGGGGCAGATCAACAAGCGGGTGTTCAACCCGCGAGCGGTACGCAACGGCAAGTGGCAGGTGATCCGTCACATCGGGCGCACGTCGGGCGAGGCGTATCGCACGCCGCTCGAAGCGCTCGCCGTCGACGACGGCTTCATCTTCATGTTGGTGTACGGGTCACGGTCGGATTGGGTGCAGAACGTCCTCGCGGCCGGCACGGCAACGCTCGAGATCGACGACGGCACCGTCGATCTCGTCGATCCCGAGCTGATCACCGCCGACGAAGCGTTCGAGCGGCTTCCCGCTGGAGCGAAACGTCCACCGAAACTCCTGAAGATCAACGAATTCCTCTCGATGCGCCGGGCGGAGCCCCCGGTCGCCGATCCGTCAGTTTCAGCTGACACATCCACCTGACACCTCCGGCCCGTGGCCGATCCAGCCGTTGATGTCGACCAGACTGTCGGTGACCCTCCCCTGGTCACGGCGGCGACGGTAGCCTCACGACGTGGAAGTCTCCTTCGACGTCGCCGGATTCCTTGTCGACCACCGTCCGTCCATCCTCGCGAGTACCGAAGCCGAGGTGGTCGGGCGTCGAGTGCCGCACTACGAGGCGGCCGGCGCCGAGGAGATCACGAAGCGGCTCGCTGCGCTGTTCGACGTGGTCGTCACTGCCGCCACCGAGAGCCACCTCGACCCAGCGCTTGCGTACGCCGACGAGATCGCCGCGCAGCGCCATCAGTCGGGTCACGACCTGGGCGAACTCCAGCTGGTGATCAATGCGCTCGAGGAGCAGCTCTGGAAGGCGGTCACCGAGGATGCGCCGGTCGACGCGCAGGGCTTTGCGCTCGGAATGGTGTCCACCATCCTCGGCGCCATCAAGGACCGGCTGGCGTGCGAGTACGTCTCGCGAGCTGCCGGCAAGCCCATCGACACCCTCCGCATCGACGAACTCTTCCGGGGTACCGCGTCCGGCCAGATCTGACCGGTCGCGTGTGGCGAGATGCCTACGGCTCGACCCGACGGCTGAGTTCGACGACGGACGCCCATGGAAACCGAGTTCACGTCTCCCCTGCCGAGCAGGCTCCTCGTGGATTTCCATGGACGCGCGTAGACGTACTGGCGGAAGGCGTGGGATTCGAACCCACGGAGGCCCAAAAGACCTCAACAGTTTTCGAGACTGTCCCATTCGTCCGCTCTGGCAGCCTTCCGCATGCGAGGCTAGCGGTCGGTGACGCGGTCGGCTACGAACAGATGGTTCCGTCGTCGGGCGCGATCAATGCCAGCAGATAGGTGTGGACGATTTCCTGCACGCAGTCGCTGCCGCGGTAGCCGGTGTGCTGGTTCGCGTCGACGACCACGAGACGTCCGTCCTCCAGCGTGTCGGCCATCGCCCGGGTGCTCTCCAACGGGGTGGCAGCGTCACCGGTCGTCCCGATCACCACGATCGGCCCGGCGCCGGCGCCCGTGATGTCGATGCGCGGATCGAGCGCGGGCGGGAAGAAGGTGCACGAGTACGAACCGGTGGTGTACGGGAAGATGCGCGGCGCCACCTCGAGGATCGCTTCGACCTCTGCGTCCGACTCCTCCACCGTCGGTCGCTCGACCTCGTCGGCACAGTTGATGGCCTGGAACGACTCGATGAGGTTGCCGTAGGTTCCATCAGCGGTGCGACCGAAGTACGCGTCGTTGAGCTGGAGGAGGCCGGCGCCATCGCCGGCCGCGGCATCTTCGAGCGCACGCTCGAACGCCGGCCAGTAACTGTCGGAGTACATCGCCTGGGCGGTGGCGATCGCCGCGATGCCGACGATCGACCGGTGGTCGCCCGTCGGCGCTCGGCAGCGGTGACTCGTCGAGGCTCGCCATCAGCCGGTCGTAGGCCCCCTCGGCATCGCCACCGTTGTGGAACACGCAGTCCGAGTCGGCGCTGCACTGCGCGAGGAACGTGTCGAGGACCGCCTCGAAACCGGCACCCTGCTGGCGGCTCGCCTCGAGCGGGTCGGCGTTGGGATCACTTGCACCGTCGAACACCGCCGCGCGCACCGTCGCGGGGAACAGCGTCGTCCACACTCCGCCGAGCTCGCTGCCGTAGCTGAAACCGAAGTACGAGATCTGATCGACACCGAGCGCCTGACGGATGGCGTCCATGTCTCGCGCCGAGTTGTTCGTCCCGACGTACTGGAGATCGTCGACACGATCGATGCACCGCTGCGCGAACTCCTCGGCGTTGGCGACCACGGCATCGCGCTCGGCCTGATCGTCGGGCGTCACGTCGTAGTTGGCGAAGAAGCGGTCGTACTCGTCGTCGTCGATGCAATCGACGACGCCTTCGCTCTGGCCGGTGCCGCGGGGGTCCCACCCGATGATGTCGAAGTTGTCGGTGATCTCGGGTTCGAAGTAGGCCGATGCGTTCAGCGCCAGGGACGCACCTTCGGCACCCGGCCCGCCACGATTGGACAGCATCGGCCCGACGGCCTCGTTGCTCGCCCGATGACGCGCCACGTACAGATCGATCGTGTCGCCCTGCGGATCGGCGTAGTCGACCGGCACCGTGATGCGGCCCTCGTCGACACGGTCGTCCAGCGGGGCCCAGTCGATCGAGTAGTCGAGCGGCTCCGCCGGCGTTGGTTCGGCAACCGAGTCGGACGGGTTCGTGACCCCGGTGACGTCGCGGGCAACGACAGCCGGTTCGGCGGGATCGTTCGAACATGCCGCAACGACAATCGCTGCAACGGCAACGAGAACGAGACGACGCATCCGCCAGAGCGTACGGGGAGAGCCTGCGCCAACGACGTCAAGCCGACGCTCGTAGCGTGGACCCATGCGCATGCCTCCTCATTCGATGATGCCCGGCGACAAAGACGCCCTGAAGGGCGTCCAGTTGCAGGACGGCACATGGCGACGGGTGTGGACCTTCGCCCGGCCGTACCGGGGAACCATCACCGTGTTCCTCGTGGCGATCATCGCGTCGGCGCTGCTGGCACTCGTGCCCCCCTTCGTGTTCCGGGCGATCATCGACAACGCGATCCCCGACGACAACCGCGGCCAGATCGTGTTCCTCACCCTCCTGGCGGTGCTGGCCGCCACGGGCGACGCGGCCCTGGCCATCGTGCAGCGCTGGACGAGCGCCAAGGTCGGCGAGGGCCTGATCTACGACCTGCGGCGAGGTCTGTTCGCCAAGATCCAACGGATGCCGATCGCGTTCTTCACCCGGACACCGACCGGTTCGATCACCTCTCGCCTCAACAACGACGTGATCGGCGCGCAGACCGCGGTGACGAGCACCTTGGGCAGCATCGTCAGCAACGTGATCGTGCTCGTCACGACGTTGGCCGCGATGTTCTGGCTGCAGTGGCAACTCACGCTGCTGACCCTGATCGTGCTGCCGCTGTTCATCGTGCCCGCCAAGCGCGTCGGGGTTCGCCTCCAGGGCATCGCCCGCCAGCAGATGGGCTACAACGCCGCGATGAACACCCAGATGACCGAACGCTTCAACGTCTCGGGTGCGACGCTCGTGAAGCTGTTCGGGTCAGGACAACGCGAACGCGCCGCGTTCGATCGGCGTGCCGCAGGCGTCCGTGACACCGGGATCCAGGCGGCGCTCCTCGGACGGGTGTTCTTCGTGGCCCTCGGTCTCGTCGGCGCACTCGGGAGCGTGGCGATCTACGGCGTCGGCGCGTTCATGGTCGTCGACGGCGGGATCGAGATCGGCACGCTGGTGGCTCTGGCCGCCCTGGTGACGCGGGTGTATCAGCCCCTGACCGGGCTCACGAACGCCCGAGTCGACCTGATGACGTCGATGGTCAGCTTCGAGCGGGTCTTCGAGGTCCTCGATGCACCGGTGGCGATCCAGGAGCGGCCCGGAGCGATCGACCTCGTCGACCCCCTGGGAGGCGTCGAGTTCGACGACGTCGTGTTCCGCTACCCACCGGCAGCCGAGTCGGCGATTGCGTCGATGGAGACCAACGCCGGGCTCGGAGGAGACACCGATCCCGACGTCGACGTGCTCAAGGGTCTCTCGTTGACGGTGGCGCCCGGTGAGACCGTTGCGCTGGTCGGCGCGTCGGGCGCGGGCAAGTCGACCACGATCTCGCTGCTCCCCCGGCTCTACGACGTCACCTCCGGCGCCGTGCGCATCGACGGTCACGACGTCCGCGATCTCACACTCGACACGCTGCGCACATCGATCGGTGTGGTGTCACAGGACCCGCACCTGTTCCACGAGTCGATCGGCGACAACCTGCGCTACGCCGACCCCGAGGCCACCGACGAACAACTCGTGGCCGCAGCGAAGGCCGCTCGCATCCACGACACGATCGCTGCGCTTCCCGACGGCTACGACACGATCGTCGGCGAGCGCGGCTACCGGCTCAGCGGTGGCGAGAAGCAGCGCCTGGCGATCGCCCGGCTGCTGCTCAAGAACCCGTGCATCATGGTGCTCGACGAAGCGACGAGCCATCTCGACAACGAGAACGAGGCGCTCATCCAGGCCGCGCTCGATCATGCGATGCGCGATCGCACCGCCATCGTGATCGCCCATCGCCTCTCGACGATCCGCAGCGCCGACCGCATCGCCTTCGTCGAGGACGGCCGCATCGCCGAGATCGGCACCCACGACGAACTGCTCGCCGCCGACGGCCGGTACGCCCACCAGCTCCAAGCCGGCGAACTGGTCGGCTGACCCGCTCGGGGTTCAGCCCACTCCGGGCTCGCTCGCCGCCCTACTGCACGTCCCAGGAGTTGATCGCGTAGGCCCCGTTCTGGTTCACCTGCACGATCGCCGTCGACGTCTCGTGTCCGGCGTCGGTGGTGGAGACGATCCGGAACTTCCGCTGGACGACCGTCTCCTTGAATCCGATGTCGACCGTCTGCGGTCCGGCGGCGCGTGCGTCGGCCACATCGAACTGAGCGGCCAGGACGCCACCGGAGACCTTCACGCCGAGACCGTTCGGGTTTGCGACCCTGAAACGTCCCTGAGGAACTGCGACATAGCCCGGGATGTCGACGGTGGCCGCGGCCGCAGCAGGGAGATCGATGTCGATGATCGGCTGGGGGTCGACGCGGAGCCGGCGGAGGCGGCGGCGAAGGCGGCGGCAGTGCGCCGAGTGTGGCCTGCAGGAGTCACCGGAGCGCTCGGCGACGACGGTGCCGATGTGCCGACTTCGTTGATCGCTGTCACCGTGAACGTGTAGGCGGTGGTCACCGCCAGCCCCACGAAGTCGCATTCCAACGCCGGTGCAGCGCTCATGTCGACGTCGCAGATGCTCCCTCCGGGCGACGCCGTCACCCTGTAGGTCCGGACGGGCTCGCGACCGCGGGAGCGGCCGTCCACGACACCCTGGCGGCGCCCGCGTACGGGACCACCGTCGGGCACGCCGGCTGGCTCGGTGCGGCCGCTGGCGGCTGGGAGGGCGAGCGGGTTCACCGGCGTGAACACCGATGGCAGATAGCCCTGGGTCGTCGCCGGCGACGGAGTGTCGGAGCCGACCAACGATGCCGGCACCTCGATGACTCCTGGCGCGGCCAGGTCGACACCGGTCACCCCGTCGGGGGCGAGTGCGCCGTTCACGCTGACGATCGACACGTCTTGAGAGGGTGCGTCACCGGTGTCGCCGGGAGCCACATACCGCTTGTTGAAGCGCAGGGAGAGTTCCGACCCGTTCGAGTTGTCGACGACGACACGTCCCTCGGCCCCGAGCACCCAGGTTCCACCCAGTCCGCTCATGTTGTGCGTCCCGGGAACATTCTCGGCGTAGAAGATGGCCTCCTGATCGTTCGTGCAGCCCGGGACGGCGCCCAGGCCGACCACGACCGACGCACCACCCTCGATCCGCACCTCGTTCTCGAAGTAGTAGATCCCCGACGTGAAGTAGGTCGGGCCGTCGAGCACCACTTGATCGGGATACGTTCCGGGGAAGTAGACCGTGCACGTTGGGAACCCGGCCGGCATCTGGTTCCCGGCAGGCGAACGGCGGTTGAGCCCGTGCACCGGGAGATTCGGCAGCCAGATCTTGTCGGTCGCCGACTGCAGCGTGGTCTGGGTCAACCACTCGCTCGACGAGGCCGGGTCCGTCGGCTCGAAGTCGCACGGCGCGGTCCGTGACGGCTGAGGCGGGCACCACGAGCTGCCCTCGAGTTCCTCGGGTGGCGCCGTGCCCGAGCTGAGTCGACGTCACGCCGACCCGGAGTTCGTCGGCCGACTGGGCGGACTGGTAGCCGATCCAGTAGCAGTTGGTCGTGACACGGATGTCACCCATCGAGATCGGAGCCAGTTCGACGGGGGTCGACGGCCCGCCATCGCATGCCTCGTAGAGCCTGACGGGATCGGCCAGCGAGAGCCGCAGACCGGCCTTCGTGCTCTCGATGCGCTTGGTCTTCTCGCTGAGCACCGTGTTCGCCGACAGGACCGTCATCGCGTACTTCATCGTCGGGATGACGATGAGCGACCCGATGACGATCATCACGAGCACGAGACGAGCACCGAGCCGTCGTCACGATCCTGCCCGCTCCGGTTTCCGCCCAGCGATGTCGCGGGTTGGAACGTTCGTCGGACACGATTGCGTCTGCGCCGGAGTCGACCTGCCTGCCGGCTCATCGGGTCACCGACAGGCTGCAGGACACGGCCTCGTTCGCCGCGACTCGTACCCTGATGCCCTTCCAGGCACCGGCATCGGGGATGTCGATGAGGTCGAACGGCCGGTTCTGGTTGCCGGCTCGGCAGGTCCACGACCCCGGGCTGTACGCCGTCAGCTCCGAGTAGTTCTGCGGGAGCACGTCGACCGTGACGAACTGGCCGTTCGGGATCGGGAAGTCGAACGTCCCGGTGGCGAACTGCTGATTGGTCGTCACGACCGTCGGCTCGAGATCGAACGGGGCGCCGCTCGAGTCGGTGACCGCGCTGTTCTGGTACCGGAACGAATCCGGAGCGGTGGTGCTGCCGAGCTTCGTCTGCAGGGTCAGCGTGCCACCGCATTCGCCGAGCGCGATCTCCTCCATCGCGGTACCGAACTGCGACCACTGGGGCAGGACGTACATGTCGGCGATCTCGGCGTTCGTGTAGTTGCTGCCGTCCCACACCGCCGGCGTCCCGTTGTCGTTGCCCGAGATCAGCCGAGCGAGAATCGTGTCGTTGCGGGTCCTCGCCGTCACCGCCGGGTCATAGCCGCTGTACGGCGGCGAGTTGTAGAGCTTCGAGGTGCGGTACTGGCTCGATCCGTCGGACGATCCGGTCCAGACCTCCCAGTCGGGGCCGTCGCTCCACGTCTTCGACACCGTGCGGTAGGCGGGGTTGGACGAGTTGGCGTTGTACTCCGCCGTGGTGACCGGGACCTGCATGAGCCCGTACTGGAGCCCGTCGTTGGCGTCGTCCGACGTTCGCGTGTCGGCTGCCCTGTACTCGGCCTCGGTGATCGCGTTCCAGCGGTGGGTGTCGTTGCGCCGATTGCTGTCTGCCGGTCGTAGGTGCGCAAGTCCACCCAGTAGTAGGCGCCGTTCGACGAGTTCTTCTTCTGGTACCGAGCCTGGTACTCCATCGATTCACGCACGTGGCTGTAGGAACCGCGCTCCGTGACGGTGCGGTAGCCGGCGCCTGGGTCGACGATCCAGTCGGACGACTGGGTGATGCCGCTGCCGACGCCGACACCGACGAGGCGGACGCTGCGCCGGAACTTGTTGGCGATGAAGTCCGCCCGGTTGAACGCCACCTGGTTGTACCTGGAGCCGTTCGAGTCCGGCCATGGGGCGCCGGGGGCGGGCGGCTGAGCAGGAAGCACTCCCGGAGTCGCTCGCTGGGCAAGGCGCTCCGTTGTCGGCACACCGTCGGTGAAGAACACGACGGTCTCCGGAATGATCGGAGCCGTCGATCCGTCGGCCTGGTAGAACGTCCGGAACAGGGCGTCCTCCCAGTTGGTGCTGGCCCTCGATTGCAGGTCGTCGATCGCTGCGAGCAGTTGATCGACGTCCGCCTGTTGGGTCATGTCGAAGTAGTGGTGCCAATCCGACGAGCCCAGCACGCCGGACACCGAGTCGAACCGCACGATCTGGAGCTTGACCGGTGTGCCGGCGAGCGCCTGGACGAAACGGCGAACACCGTCTCGCACCTCGCCGATGGCAGCTACCGATCGAGCCGGACTCGTCGACGACGAGCGTCATCGGTCCACCGCACCGGCTGAACGCCTCGGTGAACGACGGTGCACCCTGCACGCTGTTGGCGTCGATCGAGGTGCGGACCGTGCCGCCGGCGGTGATGCTGATCTGGTTGATACCACCGCCGGCGCCGGCGGCATCACCGCCGCCGTTGATCGACACGATCACCCGGTTGGCGTCCTTGCGGTCCGACTCGTTCGCCGTCTGGTCGGCGCTGATCGCGTCGGGTGCCAGCGGCTCGCTGACGATGATCACCCAGTCGGGCCGGGTGCATGCCACCGGAGCAACGGGATCATGGCACGCTGGCACCGTTTGCCACCCCGGGCACGAACGGATCTCCGGCCGGCGGACCGGGCAGGTCGCGCAGGACGACGCGTGACGAGCACGACCATCCGCCTCCCGAGTCGGTGCACTCCACGCGGGAGAGTTCGTAGGTCAGACCGTCGGCGCTCGGGGCGAAGTGGTACGAGACATTCGTCGTGGTGACGGTGCCGTCGCCATCGACGCTCTCCCACGACAGCATCAGGACGTTGGAACCGCCGCTCAGATCGATGCCGTCGCAGACAGTGGCCCCGCACGGGGTCGCCTCCGGGCTGGTGTCGACGACGCTCGCGGACGACAGGTCGGCCGGTATCCACATGCTGATGCTCTGCTCGGCCTGGGCAACGTTGAGGCGGCCCTCCGTGTTGTCCTGCTGACGAAGCGTCACGATGATGGCGCTGGAGAGCACGGTCACGATCAGACCCATCATGGAGATGGCGATCACCAGCTCGGGGAGTGTCATCCCCCCGTCCCGCAACCGCGTCTCGCGAATTCGCGTGTTCGACGAATGATCAGACATCGGACTTCACCACCTCAATGTTGCGACGGACGCGCGCCGTCGGGGCTTGTGATCGAAATCGTGACCCGCTGCACGAGCAGGTCGGCCGGAGCGGGTCCGGAACAGCCGGGCGAACCAGCCGGCACCGGTCGCCCAGGTGCCCTCGACAGTGGCGTCCGGGCCGGGCACGTAGTACTCCTGGGTCACCGTGGCGGTATCGGCCGGCCAACCCTCGGTCTGGACCGCGGCTTGGACGTAGATCGTGTAGTCGCAGCGCTTCGGCGCGCGGTTGACGCGGTCGGCCGCATTCACGACGGCGGTCTCGACCTGCGCTGCGGAACGGCTCACCGACGATGCCTTCACGCTCGTGGTGACGGCGTTCAGAACGGCGATCACGACGGTGCCCATCAGCACGATCGCAATGACGATCTCGACGATCGAGAACCCGCTGTCGCGGGCATCCCGGCCAGTCCTGGCGTTGTGTTGGAGATCCATACGGTTCCTCATCGGTCTGACTCCGCCTCGTCTTGAGGCCACACAGCACGGTAAGGGGACCACGGTCAGCGACATCCACGGGGATGGTCAGCGATCTGCAAAGTCAAGGAGCGGTCCAAAACCTTGACGATTCGGGCGAATGGGGCCGGCGCTCCCGCAAGTGGGACAATCGGCGGGTGATCGAGGCTGCCGTACGAGCTGCGAGTGTTCCGCCGTTCCATGCGATGGCGATGAGCCGCGAGGCGGGCGCGCTCGAGGCCTCGGGACGTCGGATCCTGCATCTCGAGGTCGGTCAGCCGTCGACGCCGCTCCCCGTCGCGGCTCGCGACGCAGTGCGCAACCATCTCGACCGGCCGCTCGGCTACACGAACGCCGCCGGACTGCAGTCGCTCCGACGACGCCTGGCCGACCGCTACGAGGGCGTCGACGTCGAGTCGCGTGCTCGTGGTCGCCGGCGCCTCGGCGGGATTCACCCTCGCGTTCCTCACGTTGTTCGAGCCCGGAGACCGTGTCGGCGTGCTGGAACCGGGATACCCGTGCTATCGCAACGCGTTGATCGCCCTCGGTCTGACGCCGGTGCCGATCCCGGTTGGCCCCGACACCCGGTGGGCCCCGACCGCGCAGCACCTCGACCGCGCAGGCGAACTCGCCGGCCTGGTGCTCGCCTCACCGTCCAATCCGACGGGGACGGTGCTGAGTGCACAGTCGCTGGCCGACGTGACCGCCACCTGTCGGGAGCGCGGGATCGCCGTGATCGCCGACGAGATCTACCACGGGATCGTCGATGGCCCGCCCGCCGCACGGGTACTCGACGTCCATCCCGACGCCGTCGTGGTCAACAGCTTCTCGAAGTACTGGTCGATGACCGGATGGCGGGTCGGCTGGATCGTGGTGCCCGACTCGTTGATCGAGACCGTCGAACGCCTCCAGCAGAACCTCTACATCTGCGCGCCACACGTCTCACAGGTCGCTGCCCTTGCGGCCCTCGACGCAACCGATGAACTCGACGGTCACGTCGCCCGGTACCGCGAGAACCGCACGATCGTGATCGACGGCCTCGCGGCCGCCGGCATCACCGAGATCGCACCTGCCGACGGAGCGTTCTACGTGTACGCCCACGTGCCCCATCTCACGACCGAACTCGGCATCGACTCGTTGGAGTTGACCCGGCGCTGGCTGCACGAGGCCGGCGTCGCGGCAACCTCGGGGATCGACTTCGACCTCGCCCGCGGCCACGAGTACGTCCGCTTCTCCTACGCCGGCACGGGAGCCGACATGGCCGAGGCCTGCGATCTGCTCGGGCGATGGCGCCCATGAACGACGATCGGCGAGGAGCGCTCGACGGGCTGCGCGTGATCGACATGTCGACCGTGCTCGCCGGGCCCAACTGCGCGCGCTATCTCGCCGACTTCGGCGCCGACGTGATCAAGGTGGAGCGACCGGGCGGCGACAGCCTGCGCAACATGGCGTGGCGCGACCCACGCGACGGCGAGGGCCTGTGGTGGAAGCTCGTCAACCGCAACAAGCGCACCGTCGTCCTCGACGTGAAGGACGACGCGGATCGTGCAGTGCTGCTCGAGCTCGTCGACGGTGCGCACGTGCTCGTCGAGAACTCCCGACCCGGCACGATGGAGCGCCTCGGCCTCGGACCCGACGTGCTGCTCGAGCGGAACCCGAAGCTGGTGATGACCCGGGTCAGCGGGTTCGGCCAGGACGGCCCGTACGCGTCGCGTCCCGGCTTCGCCACGATCGCCGAGGCGATGTCCGGACTCGCGGCGCTCAGCGGCGAGCCCGACGGACAGCCGCTCCTGCCACCGATCGCGCTCACCGACGAGGTCACCGGCCTCGCGGCAGCGTTCGCCACGATGGTCGCGCTGCATTCGGGCGTCGGTCAGGTGGTCGATGCCAACCTGCTCGAAACGATGTTCCAGATGATGGGGCCACTCGTGTCGCTCTACGGCATCAGCGGCGAGCAGCAGCCGCGGCTCGGCGCCGGGCTCCCGTACACCGTGCCGCGCGGAACGTATCGATGCAGCGACGGGCGGTGGATCGCGGTGTCGACGAGCAGCGATTCGGTGGCAGCGCGGGTGATGGGCGTGCTCGGTGTCGGCGACGACTCCCGCTTCGACACGTTCGAAGGCCGCACGGCTCACCGCCTCGAACTCGAGGAGATCATGACCGACTGGTGTGCTCGACGGACGCAGGCCGAGGTGCTCGACGTGTTCACCGCTGCCGAAGCTGCGATCGGTCCGGTCTACGACATGGCCGACATCGCCGTCGATCCGCACTACGCCGCCCGCCATGCGATCGCCGACGTCGGTGGCACACCGATGCAGGGCCTGATCGCCCGCCTGTCCGCCACCCCCGGTCGACTGCGCTGGTCGGGCCGACCCCTCGACGCCGACGGCGACGCCATCCGCAACTCCGGCTGGACCGACGAACCACCGCCAAAAGCCTGAAATTCGCGCTCAGACGTTGCGCGCACAGCGTCGGCATCCGAGATTTCGGAGAATTTCGGCGATGCCGGTGGGGTCAGGCGGTGAGGCCGATGGGGCAGCTGACGCCTGTGCCGCCGACGCCGCAGTAGCCGTTGGGGTTCTTGGCGAGGTACTGCTGGTGGTACGGCTCGGCGTAGAAGAAGCCGGACGCGAGGTCGATCGGCGCGACCTCGGTGGTGATCTCGCCGAACCCGGCGGCGTCGAGGCGCTCCTGGAACACTGCCTCTCGTCGACTCGACGATCGCTCGTTGCGAGTCATCGGTCAGCAGGATCGCACTGCGGTACTGGCTGCCGATGTCGTTGCCCTGGCGCATCCCCTGGGTCGGGTCGTGGCCCTCCCAGAAGGTCTGGAGCAGTCGTTCGTAGCTGATGACGTCGGGGTCGTACACGACGGCGACGGCTTCGGTGTGCCCCGTGCGCCCCGAGCAGACCTCCTCGTACGTCGCATTCGGCGTGTAGCCACCGGCGTATCCGACGAACGTGGAGTACACGCCGTCGAGTTGCCAGAACGTGCGCTCGACACCCCAGAAGCAACCCATCGCGAACACCGCGGTCTTCATGCCCTCGGGCCAGGGGCCGACGAGGGGACGGCCGTTGACGAAGTGCGACTCGGGGACCGGCATCGTCTGATCGGTCCGGCCGGCGAGCGCATCGGCAGCGTCGACCATCTGGGCGTTCTTGCGGAACAGCATGAAAATCAGGATACGAGCGCTTCCGTGACAGGCTCGCGCTGATCCCGTAACAAAGCGCGAACCGGTCGGTCGGGGTCGGGTCCGCAACGATCGGGTCAGCGCAAGAGGAGCCCTTCGATGCGTCGGGCGGTCACAGCGAGGCCCGCAAGTGCAAGGGCAGCGAGCACGGCCAGGTTGCCGAGCATGCTCCATTCGAGCACGCCGAGGTTGAGGCCCCGCACCACGACGACGCCGTGGTACAGCGGGCTCAGCTGCACGAGCCAGCTCCACTGTCCGTAGCTCGAGATCGGGTAGAACGTCGCCGAGAACAACAACAGCGGCAGCGTGACGGCGTTGACGTACTCGAGGTCCGACCACGCCCGCATGTACGTCGCCGCCGCCATGCCCGCGGCCGCGAACGCGAACGCGATCAACATGCACACCGGGACCGCGAGCACGATCAACGGCGATCCGACGAGCCCGAGAATCCACATCGTGAACACGAACGCGATCGAGTAGAGGGTGCCACGGAGCACGGCCCCGAGAATTTCCCCGAGGGCCACGTCGGCAGCCGTCATCGGCGTGGCGAGCACCGTGTCGTAGAGCTTGGTGTGGCGGAGCTTCTCGAACACGTTGCCCGTCGCGTCGAAGATCGCGCCGTTCATCGCCGACGACGCGAGCAGCGCCGGCGCCACGAACAAGGCGTAGTCGTAGCTCACGCCGTCGACCACGATGTCGCCCACGAGCGTCGCGAAACCGACCTGGACGAGCAGCAGGTACAACAACGGCTCGAAGAACCCGGACACGAGCAACATCCAGGCCCGCCGGTAGAACATCACGCTGCGCTCGACGAGGCGATGGGGACGGCGCGCCGTGAGCAACGCCATCGGCAGGATTCGCAGCGCGGTCGACCGACGAGGCGGCATGGCGGGCGGGGTGATCGTGATCTCAGCGGTCATGGCATCAACCGGCGGGTGAAGGTGACACGACACGCCAGCCATCCGGCGACCACGTAGGCGGAGATGACGGCCAGGTGCACGGCGATGTTGCCCGGATCGACCGACTCGATCACGAACCCTCGGCACAGCTGGATCGCGTGCCACAACGGTGTCACGTAGGCGACGGGTTCCAGCCAGCCGGGCAACTGATCGACCGGGAAGAACGCGCCACCGAGCAGGAACATCGGCAGCAGCCCGAAGCGGATGATCGCGGGAAACGACGAGCCTCCGTATCGGGTCGCCGACCAGGCCGACAGCGGCAGCGCGAATGCCAAACCGCACAGCACGGCGACCGGCACCGCGGCGAGCACTCCCCAGGTTCGGGTGTCGGCGAACAGCGCCAGCGCCACGGCCACGCCGGAGACACCGATGGCCGTGCGCGTGGCGTGCCACGCCCCCAGGCCCGTGGCGATCTGCGTGGGCGACAACGGCGTTGCCGCCATCGCCCGGTAGCGGTTGCTCCAGAGGAAGCCGTCGAGCACCTCCCACAACGACGCCTGGCCGGCACTGATCATGGCCGTGGTCGCCAGCAGCGCCGGAGCCAGGAACTCGAAGTAGCTGATCCCACCGAGCGACTCGACCGACGCGTTGTTGTCGTCGATCAGCGCACCGACTCCGAGCCCCATCGCCAGCAGGTAGAGCAGCGGCTGACCGAAGGCGAGCAGGAGGTGCGACCGCCAGATCTTGCGGTACACCATGGCCTGGCTCTCCCAGACCCTCAGCGTCGTCGGTGTCGACATCGGTCAGTCGATCAGCGTCCGGCCGGTCAGGCGGAGGAACACATCTTCGAGCGAGCTGCGCCGCACGAGGCTGCCCACCGGATCGAGGCCCCGTCGATGCACCTCGGCGAGAGCGGCTTCACCGTCGTGGGCGTAGATCAGGATGCGGTCGGGCAGCGTTTCGGAGCGTTCTCCGATGCCCGCGATGTCGACCTCGGCAACGCCGTCGTCGTCGCCGACGTCACCGGTCAGGAACCGCAACTCGAGCACCTCGCGGGTGGCGTACTCGTCGATCAGTCCGCGCGGTGAACCCTCGGCGACGATGCGGCCCTGGTCCATCACCACGAGACGATCGCAGAGCTGTTCCGCCTCGTCCATGTAATGGGTGGTCAGCACGAGCGTGACGCCGCGTTGCTTCAACCGGTACAACCGATCCCAGAGGATGTGGCGGGCTTGCGGGTCGAGGCCGGTGGTCGGCTCGTCGAGCAGGAGGAGGTCGGGTTCGCTCATCAGCGAGCGGGCGATCGTGAGCCGGCGCTTCATGCCACCCGACAACGGGTCGACGCGTTCGTCGGCCCGCTCGGTGAGCTGCACGAACTCGAGGAGTTCGGCGGCACGGCGCTTGCACTCGGCGCGGGGAATGTCGAAGTACCGCCCGTAGATGACGAGATTCTCGACGACGGTCAGCTCGGCGTCGAGCTGGTCGGCCTGCGGAACCACTCCCATCCGCGCCCGGATGGCAGCGCCGTCGGTCGTCGCATCGAGATCGAAGATCTGCAGCCGGCCCGACGTGATCGGCGACACACAACCGATCATGCGCATCGTCGAGGTCTTGCCGGCGCCGTTCGGGCCGAGGAATCCGAACGATTCACCCGGTGCCACCTCGAAGTCGATGCCGTCGACCGCCACGAAGTCACCGAACTGCTTGCGCAGGTCGCGGGCGGTGATGATCGGCGACGGCACGAGGGCGACCGTACGGCAACGCGCCGATGGCGGCCAACGCCAATTACCGTGCCGCAGATGTCTCCGTCACCGTCGCGCTCCGATGAGGTCGTGATCCGTTCGCTCGAGCCCACCGACCTCGACCGGATCCTGCAGATCAACGAGGCCAACGTGCCCGAGGTCGGCTCGGTCGACACGACCCGGATGGCGTTCATCGTCGACGAGAGCCCGATCGCCCTGATCGCGGACGTCGGCGGCGAGGTGGTCGGATTCTGCCTGGTACTCGCCGATGACTCGACCTACGACTCGGTGAACTATCGCTGGTTCACCGCAGCGCTACGACGCCTTCATGTACCTCGACCGCGTCGCCGTCGATTCGTCGGCCCGCGGGCGCGGGGTCGGCTCGGCTCTGTACGCCGAGGTCGATCGGCGGATGGCGGCGATCGACGGTGCCGACCATCTGGCGCTCGAAGTCAACGTCGATCCACCCAACGAGGTGTCGCTCGGTTTCCACGCAGCCCTGGGATTCACCGAGGTCGGCCAGCAGGACACGCCCTACGGCATCCGGGTGTCGATGCAGATGCGCCCCACATCGCGCCGCTGATCAGCGGCGGTCTTGGAGGAAGCGGAAGTGGTCGCGTGTGGACGCGACGTGCGCGGCGTCGAGATCGGCGAAGAGGATCGTCTCGACGCCCGAGCCGGTCGCCAGCACCTCGCCGAGCGGGTCGATGATCGCGCTGTCGCCCGAGTAGTCGAGCCCGCCACCCGAGCCGACCCGATTGACCCCGACGACGTACGCCTGGTTCTCGATCGCCCGGGCGCGCAGCAGCGACGACCAGTGGAGACGTCGCTTGGCCGGCCAGTTCGCCACGACGAAGTAGGCGTCGCTCTCGTGCGCCAGCGCCCAGAACTCGTCGGCGAATCGCAGGTCGTAACAGACGAAGAGGCTGCAGCGCAGGCCGTCGATGTCGAGCGTGACGAACTCGGTGCCGGCGCGGACGTAGCGCTCCTCGTCGGCGTGTGAGAACGGGTGGATCTTGCGGTACCGGTGCTCGGTGCCGTCGGGGGCGACGAGCACGAACACGTTCGAGGGTCGCTGATCGTCCGGCGGCGCGTCGGCGGCGATTTCGGGGCACGAGCCGCCGACCCACACCCCGTGCGTCGTGGCCATCTCGACCAGGAACCGCGACGACGGTCCGCCTTCGGGTTCGGCGATGCCCGGCGTGTCGAACGAGAAACCGGTCGAGAACGTCTCGGTCAACAGCACCACCCGAGCACCGGACGCGACCGCGCTCGCCACGATCGGCGCCAGATGATCGAAGTTCGCCGTGCGGTCGTGCCAGACGATGTCGTGCTGGATGGCGGCAACGCGGACGCTCACGACTCGAATCCCTCGACGAGGCGCTCGACGGCCGCGTCGATCACGTCGAGCTGCTTGCAGCAGGCGAAGCGGACGAGGTGACGCCCGTGTTCGGGTCGGGCGTAGAAGACCTCGTTGGGGACGGCGACGACGCCACATCGTGCCGGAAGTGAGCGGCAGAACGCCATCCCGTCGCCGGTCGGATCGACGGGGCGGATGTCGACCGTCGTGAAGTACGTCGCCTCGGGCTCATAGGTGGTGAACCCGGCCGAACGCAATCCGGCGACGAGGTGATCCCGCGCCGTCTGCAGGTCGCCGGTGAGACGCTCGAAGTACGAATCGGGCAGGCCGAGCCCGACCGCCATCGCCGGCTGGAACGGCGCGCCGTTCACATAGGTCAGGAACTGCTTCGCGGTCCGTGCCGCGGTCACCAGCGGTTCGGGGCCGGTCATCCAGCCGATCTTCCACCCAGTGGTGTGGAACGTCTTGCCGCCCGACGAGATGGTCAGCGTGCGGTCCGCCATGCCAGGCAGGGTCGACAGCGGAACGTGCGCACGACCGTCGAAGAGCAGGTGTTCGTACACCTCGTCGGTCACCACGATCAGGTCGTGTTCGAGGGCCACCTCGGCGATGGTCGCCAGTCTCGTCGGCGGTGAAGACCTTGCCCGTCGGATTGTGCGGAGTGTTGAGCAGGATCAGCTTGGTGCGGTCAGTGCTGACCGCGGCGCGCAGCGCGTCGGGATCGAACACGTATCGGCCGTCGGCGTCGGGAGCCAACAGCACCGGCACGGCCCGGGCGCCGGCGAGTGCAATGCAGGCCTGGTAGCTGTCGTACATCGGCTCGAACACGACGACCTCGTCGCCCGCGTCGAGCATGCCGAGCAACGCTCCGGCAAGGGCCTCCGTGGCTCCGGCGGTGACCACGATCTCGCTCGCCGGGTCGAGTTCGATGCCGTAGAACCGCCGCTGGTGATCGGCGATCGCGCTGCGCAAGCACCGGCATGCCGAGCCCGGGTGGGTACTGATTGACGCCCGCACGGATCGCGGCGATCGGCGGCGTCGAGCACCTCGGGTGGTCCGTCGGTGTCGGGGAAGCCCTGGCCGAGATTGATCGCCCCCGTCTCGACGGCCAACGCCGACATCTCGGCGAAGATCGTCGTACCGAAGCCTGCGAGCTTGCTGGTCAGCACACTCCGAGGGGGCACGCCAGAAGTGTACGCATCAGCCGACGGTGTGCGCAGAGCGTTCGTCAGACCCGGTTGACGTCGTCGGCATGCGCCCGACGGCGGTCGGGTCCGCCATAACGGGACCACTCGGTATCGGCCTCGTGGCCCAGTTCGCCGGCCAGCGGGTCCGCGAGCCGATGGGTGACACCGGTCGTCTTGGCCCCGTACATCGCTTCGTCAGCGGCGCGGATCAGGTCGTCGAGAGTCGCGCCGTGACGCGGGTACAGCGCGGCGCCGATGGCACCGGTGATCGTCACGTCATCAGCGATCGGCGTGGCGCCGAGCAGCCCTCCGATGCGTTCGGCGCTGCTGCGGACCGCCGATGCGTCCTGCACGCCGGGCAGCAGGATCACGAACTCGTCGCCGCCCCAGCGGCCGACGACATCGGTGTCGCGCACAGCATCGCGGAGACGTTTGGCGGTCGCCCGCAGGACGAGGTCGCCGAACTGGTGGCCGAGCGTGTCGTTGATCAGCTTGAAGCCGTTGAGGTCGATGAGCATCACGCAGACGCCGGTGCTGAACCGTTCCGCGGCGAGCAGTGCCTCCTCGGTCTGACGTTCGAACTCGCGGCGGTTCGGCAGACCCGTCAGGTCATCGGTGGTTGCCCGCCGTTGGAGATTGCGTCGATCGAGCAGGAAGGTCCAACCGGCGAGCCCCATCAGGATGGTGCCGAGTGCGAGGAGCAGGAGGTACGGGCCGAGACCCTCGCCGACGAACCCGGCCTGGTCGGCGACCGAGGTCGTGACTCGAATCGATCCACCGTCACCCGGCAGCGCGAGCGTGTCGGACACCACCAGTCGATCGTCGACGGATGTCGGACCGACCCGGTTCGGATCGCCACCGTTCTGGTCGGCGATGCCGGACGACAACGCAAGGTCGATCGTGGCCTCGTTGCGTTCGACGGCCGCTGTGACGAGCGGACCGAGCAGCGAGTCGATGGGCAACAACAACGCGGCGGTCGCGTCTGCGTGCGACACCACGAGAAGGGACTTCGTCGCGGCGTCGACGGCGACGGCCGGTCCACCGCTCTCGACCGATGCCGCAACGGCCCCACCGAAGGCGCTCGACGCGCCGAGGTCGGGGCCGGTGCACCGATCGACGCCGGCAGCGATGACGCAGGCCTCAGCGCCGTCGCCGAACGACCTGGCCACGGCTTCGGGATCCGTGTCGCCCGTTGCCACCTCGGCGACCGCCATCGCACGCTCGATGGTGCTGGCGACGGCCTGGTCGGCCAACAGTACGGTTGCCACGGCACGAGCGTTCTGTTCAGCGCCTCGATCGGCGCGCTTGTTGACCATCGAGACTGTCGTCGCCACGAGCAGGATCACACTGCCCACGAGCGCGCAGAGCCTGATGAGTCTCATGAGCGTTCATCGGCGCGTGGTCTGGCGGACTTGAGTAAAACCTGACGAAATCTCGACGATCGGGGCCGGTGGTGACGCGATGAGGGCGGCACCTCGCGGTGCCGCCCTCGTCGTTCAGCGCGCCCGGAGAGAGTCGAACTCCCAACCGCTTGATCCGTAATCAAGTGCTCTATCCATTGAGCTACGGGCGCAATTTGCGACGGGCGACAGTGTAGACGTAACTCTTCGACTTGCCGACGGTGAAATTTGTCAGCCGCCCCAAGGCCCGAAGCCGCCGGCCCGCTGGTACAGCGCGTATGCCGCGCTGGCGTTCACCATTGGGTCATAGAGTTGCGCCGCCGAGGTGACACCAATCGTGGCGAGCCAGCTCCGATGGGCGCTCCAGTGGATCTGGAACAAGCCGTAGCAGCACCAGTTGTTCACGTTCGATTGGTAGTTGCTCTCACGCCGGGCGATCTCGAGGGCGCGGTCCTCGATGTCGTCGGGCCACACCTCTCGGATGATCGCCTCGGCCTGTGACGCCGGCACAGCGGCTGGTCGTGGAGCCGTCGTCGTCGTTGGGGTTGGTGCGACCGTGGTGACGGTCGGACGGCTTGGCGTGGTTGTCGGGGTGGTTGTCGGGGCGGGCGATGTCGTAGCGGGTGACGTACGACACAACGCTGGTGGGCGGCGACGGCGTTGCGGCGCCGACCGGGAGACAGATCGAGCGCCCCGGTACGAGCAACGTTCCAACCGTCGCGCCATTCACATCGAGGAGGTCGGCAAGTTCGACGCCGGCCTCGTCGGCGATCCGGATCCAGTAGTCGCCCGCAGCGAGTTCGTACTCACTACCGCACGCTGGTCCGGGCGTCGCGGATTCCGAGGCGACGAGCAGTGCCTGGCGGGTGACTGCAGAGGTCGTCGGCACTGCCGTCGACGCCGGAATCGAGTCCGGCGCAGCGGTGGTCGGCGGCATCTCACTCGTGTCGGCGACGTTCGGGGCGACGGTAGCGGGCGAGGCCCCGACGGACGTCGGGGCACCGATCGCGCCGGCGGACGTTTCGGTGGTCGCGATGGCGGTGTTGGCCGCTGACCCCTCGAGAAGTTGATCTCCAGCGTCGGAGCCCGACGTGAAACCCATCACGACGGAAGCGGTGATCGTGACGACGACGATCAAGGCGCCGAGTCGAGCGATCAGCGGATCGATGCCGGTGCCTCGAACCGGCGCTGGTTCGATGTCCCATCCGTCGTCACCGCAATCGTGCTCCCACGAATCGACGTCCCAGGCGGCGTGGTCCTCCTGGTCGTGCCAGGCAGCGGTGTCCTCAGCCACTTCCGGAGCCACTTCCGGCCCGGACGTGCCGTGGGTGCGGCTGGCCGTCGGGCCCGCTGTTGCGACGGACTTCCACCAGCGTCCGAGTCGGCCACCCGACTCGGAGTCATGGGAGGCCCGGCCGCGCGGTGCGACGTCGGCCCACGTTCCTGCGTCCCCCCAGAAATCGTCTCCGTCGTTGCGTTGGTCGGCCTGATTCCCCCGGTTCGTTCGGCGATCGCGGCGAGAAGCGGCGAGGGTGGAGTCTGGGGGGTTGGTGGGCATCGTGGTCGTCGCTCCCGGCCCGACCGTGATCTCCACGGACTGGCCAGTCGAACAGCCGATCGCGTGCTTCGCGTCGGGTTCTGAATTCCCTGTCTAGCGCGGTCGTCATCGAATCGCAACATCACCGTCACGCAAACGACATGCCTGTGACTTCGTCGAGACGAGTCGGTCACTCGATCCGACACCCTTCAGCGGGTTCGTCGACACGATCTTGAACATGGCACCGGGCAGCGTGGTGAGGCTCGGTGAGTGTCGAAGGACATCACCGTCACGACCGATTCACCCCCAATGGGCGAACCGGTCGACTGGCGGAGAGGGTGGGATTTGAACCCACGGATCACATTGCTGCGATCAACGCCTTAGCAGGGCGCCCCATTCGGCCGCTCTGGCACCTCTCCTGGGAGCCTCGGAGTGTAGCCCGGTAACCTCGCGAGCGGAACGGTGGCAGAGTGGACGAATGCAGCCGCCTTGAAAGCGGCCGGCCGCAAGGCTCGGGGGTTCGAATCCCTCCCGTTCCGCCAAGTTGATCGCCCTCCCAGGGGAAACGCAAGTCAACGTTCGTGCGCGTGCACCATAGAGCACTATCGATTGGCCCGTCCGAGCCGATCAGGCATCGAAGCGCTCCAGATTCTGGATGAACGGCGGTCGATTCGAAGTGATCACCAGCTTCGACTGTGACTCAGCGATTGCTTCCGTCCCTCCCGTTTGAGACACCACGTAGCGGACTGGGCTGGCGGTGGAGCCGAGGCACGCCATCCCGGAACGGAAGTATCGAAGCTGCTTGAGTCGGCGACTGACGCGTGTGACTCGTGCTCGCCTGGGGATTGTGGGACTTCACAGATGGGCCTCGTGATGCAGTGGCCTACGGGTTGGCGGGCCAGTGATTACGGGCGCCGAACTCGAGTGGTTTCGCCGGAACTGATGTGGCCAGAGGTCAGAGATTCAGGGCAGGTCAATGATCACGGCGATCGTCTCGCGGATCTGCGCCAAGGCCAGCGGTCCAACGTTGCCGACCGTGCCCACCACCCGTGCCGGTGACACGGCACGCACATGCTGACACTGCGCAACCGAAGTCTGCTCGAGCCCGTTAGACGGATCCGGCTCCATGACGATTTCCGTGTGGAAGCCCCGCAGCGTGCTCGTCAGTGGCACGACCTGCATGACCGTTGGTGCAGCGTCGAGAATGCGTTGCGCCGTGACGACGACGGCCGGATGGAGATAGCCGGCCTCACGCCCCTCAGGCCGTCCGAGATCGAGACTGACGACGTCACCCGAACTCTGCATCGAGCCACGCTGTCTCGTCGTCGCGGAGCTCGCTCTGAAGCTGACTGCCAATGTGGTCTTGGCGCAGAGCGCGGACGGCGAGGGCAACCGTGTTGCCGACGGTCGTGTCGAATTCGGTCGCGAGGCGCTTGAGCTCCTCGTGCGTGCTCACATCGATACGGACGCTCGTACTGTGCATGCATATCAGCATACACGCCGTTGCGCCCGCGATTACGTGACGCCACATCCGGGCCGTTCCCGAGCGGTCGGATCGACGGCGATGCTGGACTATCGAGCGACGATGTGTGGTGTCAACAACGTTGCTCGGACTCGAGCGGGTGACAACGGGTGGCTGTGCGCCCCGGACCAACCGCTCGGTCAGGATGGCTCGATGAGGTTGACGAGTCCGTCGAGGTTGTTCTGTATTGTGCACCGCACGTCCAGCAGAACGAGGAGATCGATGTGACCGATGAGGAAGTTGAAGCCCTCGTGCTCAGCGCTCCATGCGCGATCCTGCTCGGTCGACAACTCATCGCGCACGACCAAGACCGCGGTTGGATCAAGTTCGGGTTCGAAGGCAAGCCCGAGTTCCTGAATCCCGCTGGCCGCGTCCAGGGCGGCTTCCTCGCAGCAATGCTCGACGACACGATGGGCCCGGTCGTGCTGCTCAAGAGCGGTGGCACTCTGTATCCATCGTCAATCGACATCAACGTCAGCTTCCTCGCCGCAGCGAAGCCAGGACCGCTGATCTGCGAGGCCGAGGTACTCCGACTCGGCAAGACGGTGGGCTTCGTCGAAGGCCGACTCATCGACAGTGAAGGTCGCATGCTCGCACGAGCCACCTCCAGCGTCATGCTCGTTCCTGCCGAGCGCGTCAGCTGACGCGTTCTGTCACTCCGCACATTCAGGTGTCCTCGCTGGCACAGGGCGTTTGGTCAGAGCCTGGCGGTGAGTTCGGCGAGGCGGCGGCGACTGTCGATGAGGCCGAGGTCGCCGATCGCGAGTCGGGCTGCGTCGAGGTGGGCGCCCGCGTCCACAACCTGGTTTCGGTTGATCAGCGACTCGGCCCAGTCGAGTTCCGTACGGGCGACCCAAGTTGGGCTGCGCAACGCCTCGTGTTGGGCCACTGCAAGTGCAAACAGCTCGTCGGCCCGGGCCGGCTCACCGAGAGCGTCGAGCAGGAGCGCTCTGATTCGGTCGACCGACCCGAGGTAGATCCCACCCGTCAGGAGGTGCACTCCGCTTTGGTGCGCGATCGACTCCGCCAGCGTCTGGCACAGGTCGATCTCGTCAAACGCAACTGCGAGTTCACTCCACAGTGCGACGCCGATCGCTCTGCCACCGTCATCGGAGAACTCCTCGCCGACAACCTGTGCGAGGGCAGACGCAGCAGCGTCGAGATCACCGGCGGCGAAGCGGATGTACGCGGACATCGCCCGTGCACTACTGGTGACGTGTCCCATGGTCTCGGCCACGTCGGCCACAGGGCCCAACAGCGAGAGTTCACCGAGCTCACGTCGAAGCATGAACCCTGTGGTGGTGTGGAAGTTGACCGTCTCGGGCATGTCGATGGCGCGCATGATCGCGACCATCTCGCGGGCTGTGGACCTCGCTCGTTCGATCTCGCCGTCGATTGCGTCGATCATCACATCGAACATCTTGGAGAACGTTGCGAATCGGTCGACCGAATTGCCGGCCGATTCCCGGCAGGTCTCGGCGATCAGGTCACACAGCGCACGATCGCCAAGGCCGAGCGCCAAGAAGAATCGGTTGTGGCTGACATACATCGCCGATGATCGCGTTCTCGCCGCTGCAAGCGCCGCCGATGCCAACTCGACGAGTTCGTCGAAACCTCGCCGGTCGTTCGAGAACGACACGGATCCGGGCGACGACAGCACCGCAGCATGATCTTCGGGCGGCAGTTGACGCAGCAGCGTCATCAGATCCGCGATCACGTCGCGGCGACGTGCCATCTCGCGGACGAAGATCAGCTCGGTTGCGAGCTGGCCCATCAGGGCTGCTCGTTGTGCCGGAGCGAGGCCATCGAGCAGCAGTGCCTCGTCGAGCAAGGCGATCTTCTCGGGATCTGGTTCGTCGGTGTCGCCGAAGCTCGAGCGGGAGTTGACCACCAGTGAGGCGCATGCGACCTCGGCGTCTGCTGCGTCGATAGCGAGCAGGGCGGCTTGCAGGGCGTGGGCTCGGGCTTCGGCAGTTGCGCCGGACTCGGCCTGCGCCTCCGCCAACTGGACGAGGACCCGGCGGCGCTCGGATTCGAACTCGTCGTCTTCGTCGATGAGTTCCAGCGCCCGCTCGAACCACGTGGCCGCTGTCTCGAATGCGCGGCGTTCGGCCGCCTGCTCACCGGCAGCCCGAGAACACTCGATCGCCCGGGTCGGGTCACCTCCCGCCGAGGCCTCGATCCAGTGAGTCGCCAGCTCGGCGATCACGGCGTCGAGTCGGTCGGCGTGTCGGAGTTCGAGGGTTTCGAGCGACACGGCGATGCTGACGGGCCCGGCGTGTTGCCGACAGCTCGCCGTGAAGGGTCTCGCGAACCAGGGCGTGGGCGAACCGGTGGCGGCCCACACCAACCTCGATCGCCAGGTTCGCTGCAGCGGCAACATCGAGTGCGTCGAGGACGTCGTCGATGTCGTTGCCGGTCACATCTGCGAGTAAATCAATGTCGAACTCGTAGCCGATCACCGCCGCAGAGCGCAGCACACCTTCGACATCGCCACCCAAGCGACTGAGTCGACGTCCAACCACCTCGCGGATCCCCTCGGGGATCCCGGCCTCCTCTGGCCGCAGATCCGACGTCCACCGACCGTTGCGCTCGACGAGCGCACCGGTCTCGGCGAGGTGCCGAAGAACTTCACCGAGAAAGAACGGATTCCCGGAAGTCTCACGATGGACGAGGGCAGCGAACTCAAGCCCCGTGTCGTCGAGGTCATGACCTCCGACGCGAATCAGAAGCTCGCGCACACCGTCGTCTCCAAGCCCATCGAGCGCGATGCGAGTCACGGCCGACATCCGCCGGAAGTCGGCAAGCATCGCCGACAGCGGATGCGAGCGGTCGACATCAGTGTCGCGGTAGGTGCACAGGATCATCAGACCAGCCGGCGGATTCGAGATCAGGTGCTTGAGGAGCAGCAACGTCGGCTTGTCGGCCCAATGGACGTCATCGAGAACCAACAGCCGGGGCATGTCGGCACCACCGAAGCCGAGCCACGACTCCACCGCCTGGAACAGACGGAACCGCTCGGAGGCCGGCTCGTCGACGAGCGGCGGTGGCAGGTCAGGCACACGGACGGCGAGGTCCGGCACCAGGCGTGCGAGGTCGCCGGGGTACGTGCCGAGACGGCTGCGAACCTCGTCGATGTCGTACTGCTTGAGATACCAGTCGAGGGCCCCGGAAAACGGCTGGAAGGAACCGGTGACGTCCTCGTCGCAGCGTCCGCCCAGCACGATCCCGTCGCCACCGTGCAGCCGGGTAGCGAGTTCCTGTGCGAGCCGCGTCTTGCCGATGCCTGGCTCGCCGGCGAGGAACACGACCTCGAAACCACCCACCGCACAGCGCTTCCATGCGTCGACCAGCTGCTCGAACACATCGTCCCGACCAGCGAATGGCAAACCCACACCGTGCGCGAACACCGGCGGAAGCCCCATCTCGACAGTTGGCTCGTCGGGCTCAGCGAACGGCGACCACCGCACCTCGCACGCCGCCAACGGTTCCGCCAGGCCCTTCAACTCCAGGTCACCAATCGAAACGAATTCGTGACCGCCTCGTCCGCGAGCGAGGTGCATCACCAGCTCAGCACACCGAATCGTCGCCGCGTCAGCCGACGCCTCGAGGCGCTGGGCCTCGACGACCGGCAGCCCGAAGCAGTCGTCGCCATCCCACGTGACATCACCGACCGAGAGACCGATACGGAGCTGCAACCGCTCGCCGACGCTGCGACGATTCGCGACGTCAATCGCCTGCTGGATTGCGACGGCAGCCGCGACTGCATTGGCCGAACTGCCGAACGTGGCCATCACCCCGTCGCCGAGATGCTTGACGATGCGCCCGTCGTTCGAATCGACAGCTTCGATCAGGATGCCGTCATGGATCCCACGCACCACATCGGCGGCCTCCTCGCCGACCCGTGACCGCATGGCTGTCGAGCCAACCAGATCGGTGAACATCACGGTGACGGTGCCGACCGAGGGTCCCGCACTCGATCCGCTCATCGCGCCCCATCCCCGGTTGCCGTTGCCAATCGTGAACAGTAGCCCCGCCCGACGCCGTTTTCTGGAACGACGTGCCACGGCATTGAGGATGTCGTCTCACGCTGGGCGCACTCTCCCCGATTCCGATCCGGACCGCGCCTCGGGCGACACGAGTCCATCAGGCTGCTGGTCAGCCTGCGCACCGGTTGCAACTTGCCATTGACATGGGGCCGCAACTCGTTCGAAGACAGCACTTCCCATCGGTCGATCGCTCGCCGCCAGCCGAGCGATAGTCGCGAGATGGAACGCTCAACTCCGCGCTGCATCGCCGGCGAAGTCGGTCGGGGCTGGGCCGACTTCGCTCCACCCATAATCTTCCCAGCGCACCTGCCTCGAGTTGCGGTTGACGTCGCTGCGATCTCGCCTCGGTGATTTGCCCTTGCGAGATGGCTGACAGCGCCAAGATCGTCGTGACGGCGGCGGAGATGGACCAGATGAGTCCACAGCAACGCGCCGATGCTGTCGCCGCTGCGGCCGCATACTCGTGGGAGGAAGTGGCTGAACCGTTTCGGTCAGAAGTACTCGCAGCTGCGCGCACCCTCGGCGAGCAACGCCGTAAGCAGGACTGAACGCCAGGTTCGGTTCACCGAGCAATTCTTCGACCGACTCGAGCTGCTGTTTCCGACCGAGCGCGGCGTCGATGGAACGCCGTCAGTCACCGACTTCTTGCTCTTGGAGCTCCCGGCCGTTCGGGACCGTATGGCCACGGACTTCGCTGGGAGCACCCTCGCCACGGACGATCCCGATATCAGAGTCTTCATCGGCGCTGGAATCCTCGTCAGCCGATTCGCGATCTTCGCTGCGCTTGATGACGACATCGTCGAAGCATTCTGGATCGTGATCGACACCGACAGATAGGACGTCCTGCGTTGACAGCCGCCACCGCGCACCGAGCGAGGTCACGCTCCGAGCGCGCTGGTGACCTGACTGAGCAACCCGCTCACGGTTTGGGGTGGGACGTTCTGAGCGCCCAATGCCGCGCCGGCACGATGCACGACGCCGGTTCCATGCAGCCGCTCAGCAAGTGCCGTCACATGACTCGGACGAAGCTCACCCAGCTTGATCCCCGCCAGATTCGGAGCAAGATGCAACCGCACATGCCGCTCGACAATGTCAGCTGACGCGTGGCGATCGCGGGCGCGCAACTGAACGCTACGGAGCTCCGCCCGCTCCGAGATCCATTCGCCCGCATCCACGGTTTGGCGATCCGACGCCAAGACGGGCGCCGACCGGGCAGCATCGCGTTTCGTTTCGAACGGGCCACGCTCACCGACCCATCGCTGCGCGGTCGTGAGATGCGCCAGAACTCCCCAGTCGCCGGGCTACTCACCGACGAAGAACGCACCACGATCATCGCCCAGTGGCGCAATCAGGCGAGCACGCGATGACCTGATTCGCCTGTGCGAGCCGCGAGTTCTTTCGCGTCCACGGCTCTTACGGACCCACCGAGGTCGCCCTCATCCCGGTCTCGGTGCCCGGCACGAGGTGAGGGTCGCCATGGGTGGCAGCGGAGACGAACGCTCACATCGAGTCGGCCGCGATCGTGATCATCTCGTCGATGTCGTCGGTCGCGTAGTACGGCTCGACGCCGTCGCCGGCGCGGATGTCGACCACCAGGAACGACATGAGCACGTCGTTGTCGAGGACGAACGCGTTGTGCAGCCGCCACTCGGCCGATCCTCCCGCCTCCTCGATGGTCGTCAGCACGCCGAAGCGGGCATCACCGACCGCGGGGATGGGCATCGCCTCGGCCTGTCCGGGACCTTCCTCGGCCGCCGCAATGGGACCGAAGCATGCCTCGGAACCCGAGCGCAGGAGTTCGAACGTGGCGGCGAGTTCGTCGGCGTCGCCCGAGGTCAGGAACTGCTGCACGAACACCATGTGACCGGTGCGGTCGTTCGGCGGATCGATCGGGTCGTCTTCGTCGAGGTCGAGCTGCCGGAACGCCATCCAGGTCAGGGACTCCACCGCGTCCTGTGCCTCCGGACTCGCCGCGTCACACAGTTCGACAGTGGGCAACATGTCACGCTGGTCTTCCGGGATGACGCCTGACGTCATGTCCGTGCCGTCGTCCGGGCCGGCATTGATCGTCCAGTCGCCGTCGAAGGAGTCGACGGTCACCAGCTGCGCGGCCAGCTGCTCCGCGGTGGGCGGGGCGTCCTGGTCGTCGCCACACGCTGCGAGCACTGATACAGCAGCAAGTGCGGCCACGCCGAGGACACGAAGAGAATTGGTGGCATTCCTCATGACGCACCTCCAGTGGATCGCAGCACGGTCCTGATTGGCGCGTGAGGCGGGTTCCAACTCGATCGTCCGTCGGGCGAGGGGCGCGCAACAGAGGCTCAGGTCACGTGAGTATCGGGCCCGGGTGAACGGGCAACGAGGATCTGACGAAAGGAAGGCGGGGCCGACACCCCGTTGATGCATCGAAGCCAACGAGCTGAACGGAATTCAAGAGTCGGGTCGGTTGATGGTCGACGAGATCGATCACCACGGTCCCACGATCCAAGCTCAGCGAAATCCTCAAGCGAGCTGTGGACGTCGTTCCCGCGGCGGGACTCAAACCAGCTGCCGCCACGCGCGTTACGAACGAAGCGATCGCGCTGTGAGGAACGATGCGCAACGACTCGCCGACGTGCTCGCTGCCGCGGAAGCGATCGCTGACCACCTGGAGCGCGGCAGTCTCACCGATGGGCTCGTGTTCGATGCCGTCGGGGAGCGCTTGATCGAAATCGGTGAAGCGGTCAAGGCGATCTCGCCGCTGAGGGACCCGCGATTCCGCCTCGCCAAGTCCGCTCTCGTTGCTCTCTCGGTGTCTCTCGGATCGAGCGGGGTCAGCGGCCGGTATCGCCGCTGAACTGGTACTTCACGGGGACAGGGGCACCAGCTGCGGAACCCCTCCCGTTCCGCCAAATCCGATCGCAGTCGTCGGGGAGCGTTGCAGCCGCCGGACCTGCCGTTGCCGACTCGTTGCGATCGCGCCGACCCGTCAGCCGAGGGGCGGTTGGATCGGGGCGGCCCCCGGGGTCGGATGCAGCGTGGTCACGAGGTGTGTGGTGCCGGAGTTCGATTCGAACGTCAGTGTTTCACTGGTCGGCACGATCTGAACGCTGACGTTGTCGGGCCCGTCGAGCCCGAGACCCGCCGGGGCGTACGTCGCGTTGAGTCTCGTCGGATCGTCAGCGTCCCAGCCAACGTCGAGCGGCGCCGCGAGCGGCGGCGAGCGGATCTGACGCAGGTGCCTGGGTCGAGGCCAGCCATTCGTCGGATCCGTCCTGGCGGATCCAGACGGCGTCGGCGACGACGATCACGTCGAGCGTTGCGCCGCCCGCCACCATGCTGAACATCAACGAATCGTCCACCCGACTGCCTGCGACGACGACCTGGTCACCGGCCGCCGTCGTGATGTCCGAGCGGAACGCAGTAACTCGTTGCCGAGCGAGGCCACCGCTGCTGCGAGGGCAGCGGCCGGTTCCGCCTGGACGTCGTGACGGCGACTCGACTGGTCGTGGGCTCGTGTCGGGACGACCGCGGTGTCGGGCGCGGCGGGATCGAGACCCGACTCGACCGACTCGGATCCACCACCCGAACATGCCGTCGCGACCAGGGCCAGCGCAACGACGCCCGAAGCGACGAGGATGCGAGACCGACCGAAGTCAGTCGTCATGAGAGTCGTGGGAGTCGTCGTCCTTGCTCTCGTGTCCCCTGCGCTCCTGCTGCTGTTCGTCATGATCGGAATCGTCGTCATGATCGGAATCGTCGTCATGATCGGAATCGTCGTCATGATCCGAATCGTCGTCATGATCGGAATCGTCGTCCGAGTCGTGTTCCTCATGGTCGTCGTCGTCATCGGACGTCTCGGCCACCGGCACGTTCACGGTCGGGTCGGCGACGGGGCCGACCGCCTCCACGACGGCGAAGAGATCGCTGCGGGCGCTGATCTTCAGTTCGGCACCGAGGTGGCCGTCGTCGTCTTCCACCTCGACCTTGATCGTGATTCGGGCCTCGTGCTCGCCGTCGTTGAGTTCGATCCTCCCTTGGCCTCAGAGCCGTCGTCACCGGAACTCTGCGTCACGATCTGGCTCTCACTGCGCCAGCCGGACACCGAGACGCCGGTGATGGTCGGCACGCCGTCGTCGCCGGCGATCGTGAAGGCGACGGTCCGTCCGACCCATGCCGACACCGAACAGTTCGCCGGACCACGTGTGGACTCCCACAAGATCGGCGAGCGCGCTCGCCTCGACCTCGGTCTTGACAGCCTGACCCCTCGCCTTCACCTCGATGTGCGTCGCTCCGTCGCCGATCACGAACTTGACCTCGTGCGGCGACACCTCGGTTGCAACCGCGCCCGTCGACGGCGGAGCCATCCGTGCCCGTGGTCAGATCCACCGAGGTGAGATGTCCGGTGGCATCGGTCCCGACGGTCAGCGTGATTCCCGTGCCGAAGACCGTGACGAGGGTGGGCCCGGCGTCAACGGACGCCGCCACTGGTGCGGGGGCGGGCGGGTCCCGGCGAACGCAGTGTTCGCGGAGAACACCAGAACGCCGGCACCGAGGCCGACGACGAGGGAACGAAGTTTCATGTGCTGATGCTCCTGGAGTAGCCGGTTCCGGGCCGGGAGGACGTCGATGTACTACGTGATTCAACGTCCGTAGACGGCGCAGGGGTACGGGTCGGTTCGAAACTTTCACCGAACGTGGTCAGAAGCTGGACGCAGTGTGGTCAGCGTGCCAGGGTTGCATCCGCCCGAAGATCAACTCCGAGCTGCAACACCCGCCGATACTCGCCGTGAAGAAGATGACTGCCAACCCACACCGTGACACCGACGCTGCAGGACGCGTTGAACCTCGCGCGCGCTGGGGACCCACGCGGCTTCGAGGAGATCTATCGCCAGCTCGCCGGGTCGGTGACGCGGTTCGCTCACTCACGCAGCGCCGAGGATCCCGAGGGACTCACCAACGACGTGTTCCTCGCCGCGTTCCGTCATCTCGAGAACTTCACCGGGGACGACGACGACCTTCGAGGGTGGATCTTCACCATCGCTCGAAACAAGCTCATCGATGATGCGCGCGGCGCTCGCCGTCGCCGGCCGCAGACCGTTGTCGACACCGACGGTCTGGCGCCGAGCGTCGAATCCGACGTCGCCGGCGTCGACTGGGTCCACGATCAGCTGCGGATTCTGACGGACGAACAGCGTGAGGTGGTGCTGCTGCGCGTCGTCGGTGGTCTCACGGTTCCGGAGATCGCGGACGTCGTGGGGCGATCGATCGGGTCGATCAAGGCACTTCAGCGCCGGGCACTTCGTCAACTCCAGAAGAACCTGACCCAGAGCCCGTATCCAACCGACGTCGAAGTGCGTTGAACGAGGAGCGATGTCCGATCACCTGAACGACGAAGCCGTCGAGGCACTCCTGTCCGGGCATCACCGCGACGAACCCCTGGGAGAGCTGCTCGCATCGATTGCGGACCAGTACGCGACGATCGAACCATCGCCCCTGACGCCGGAACTCGCGGCGTTCATCGCCACCGGAGCGCTCGGCGGTCGCGAGGTGACTGATCTCATCGGCGCCCGACGGCGACGAAAGCGCGTCGCGATGGCTGCGCTGACCGGCACCGTCGTCGGCAAAGTCATGATCGGTGTCTCCGTGGCGGCAGCGTCCGTCGCCGGCATGCAGGCCAGTGGCATCGTCGAGGTCCCCATGCTCCCGGGCACTCACCACGGCACCGTCGTTCGGATACCGGAACAGACACCGGACGACACCCCCGAGACGACACCCCCGACCAGTGCCGTGCCGGCGCCGGTCGTCATCACAGTCGACGGACGCGATGATTCGTCCGATGAACCGGGCGCGGACCCCAACCCGATCGCCGCGAACGGCGCGCTCCCGACGCCGATCGACTCGGCCGAGCAGCGGACCAGGCACGACGCAGACGACGACGATCTTGACGATGACGACGCCTCCAACAGTGAGTCGGTGCGCGGCCGTGATCACGACGACGATGACAGGTCCGACGACGACGATGACAGGTCCGACGACGACGACAGTCGATCCGACGACCACCGCTCCGAGGATGCCGAGCACTCCGACAAGAACGCGACCGACTCCGACACGGACGACGACGGTTCGGATCACGACCGCTCGGACGACTCCGACGACAGTGGTCATGGCGGACGCGACGACGACTGAACCCAGCCGCAACAGCCACCCTTCGACCGTCTCGAAGCCCTGTGCCAGGATGGGCCGATGACGGATCTCCAGTTCGGCGTGTTCATCCCTCAGGGCTGGAAGATGGAGCTCGCGTCCATCGCCGACCCGAGGGACAAGTGGCAGCAGGCCGTCGACATTGCGCAACTGGCAGAGGAACTCGGGTACGACTCGTTGTGGGTCTACGACCATTTCCACAACGTTCCGCTGCCCGCCCACGAGACGATGTTCGAATGCTGGATGACGCTGGCCGCCATCTCCCAGCGGACCAGCACGATCAAGCTCGGACAGATGGTCGGATGTGCTCCGTACCGGGAGCCGTCGCTGCTCGCCAAGCTCACCTCGAACCTCGACGTCATGTCGGGTGGGCGCCTGATCTGGGGCATCGGCGCCGGCTGGTACCAGCACGAGTTCACGGGATACGGCTACGAATTCCCGGCTCCGGCCGACCGAATCAGAATGCTGCGAGAGACCGTCGAGATCGTCACGGCGATGTGGTCGCGAGCCCGATGTCTCCTACGACGGCACGCACTACCACCTCGACGGTGCGCAATGTGATCCCAAGCCACTGCAGTCGCCTCGTCCGCAGGTCCTCATCGGCGGCGGCGGTGAGCAGCTCACCCTCCGCGTCGTCGCCGCGCCTCGCCGATGCGTCGAACTTCGGCGGCAAACCGCACGAGTTCGAACACAAGTGCCAGGTGCTGCGTGAACACTGCCACAACGTCGGCAGGGACTACGACGAGATCCAGAAGACGTGGTCGCCCGAGGTGTTCATCCGCGAGTCGGAGCAGGAGATCATCGACGGTGGCACCCGCAGCTTCTACGGCGAGCCGTACGAGTCGTGGCATGCGGGCAACCTCGTGGGCACACCGGAACAGGTCGCCGAGAAGTTGCAGACCTACATCGACCTCGGCTGCACCGGCTTCTACCCATGGTGCTCGGACTACCCCGACACCCAGACGATGCGGCTGTTCGCCGAACAGGTCATCCCGCAGGTCCGCGCCGCGAACTGACAGACGTCAGGACAACTCGCCGAGCCACCGTTGCTTGTCGGCGGCAGCTGCGAAGCTGTAGTCGATCGAATTGCGCGCCAGCTTCGTGACGCCGTCGAGATCGAGATCACACCAGTCCCATGCCCGCTCGTACTCGGCCAGCAGGTCGGTCTGGAACATCGGCGGGTCGTCGGTTCCGAGCGTCACGACCAGGCCGGCGTCGAGCATCGCCGGCAACGGGTGATCGAGCGCCGACTCGACGGCGTGGAGGGCGAGGTTCGACCCTGGACACACATCGCACGGAATGCCGCGGTCGACCAGCAGTGCGACCACGTCGGGATCTGACATCACGCCGATGCCGTGCTGGATGCGGACGGCCCCGAACTGCTCGACGGCGAACCGCACTTCGTCCGGGCCGCCGTGCTCGGCCGCATGGGCGATGCCGGGGAGACCGAGGTCGCGCGCCCGTCGCGTAGATCGGGGTGAAGTCGTCGGTCGTCCAGGTGTCGGCGGGCCCGCCCATACCGATCGCCAGCAGGTGGTCGGTGCCGTGCGCAAAGACCTCCTCCAGGGCGGTCCCGCAGTCGGCCGCCGAGAGATGCGGCGAGATGTCGGGGATCAGGCCCCACGACACGCCCGAGCGGCCTGCTGCCCGCGTGCAACCTTCGACGATCCCGTCGTGGATCGGCCCCCACGGCTTGGCGTGCTCGACGATGTGTCCGGTTGCCGACACGTGGAACTCGACGTGAACGACGCCCTGTGCGACGGCAGTGTCGAGATATCGCTCGGCGGCCAGCGCGAAGTCGTCGGGATCGCGAAGCAGACCGAGGACAGCGAAGTACCGCTCGAGGAACATCGGAAATCCGTCGAACCGGAACCACGCCTCGACACCCTCGAGGTCGGGCGCAGGCGGCCGTACGCCATGTCGCTCGGCGAGCGTCAGCACCGTCGCGGCGTCGACGGTCCCTTCCAGATGCACGTGCAGCTCGGCCTTCGGCATCGCGCGGACGACGTCGACCGGAAACGGTGTACCCATCGGGTCAGGGTAGGCGCTGGCGTGCGCCGTCGTGATCAGCCGTTCGCGGCAGTAGCGATCGCGAACGCGGGGATCACGGTTCGGGTCGCCGTCCTGCGTCAGGGAATCGCGGAACATCGTGATGGCCTGGTTGCGCTGATCATCGCTCAACTCCGCCTCCATGATCCGTTCGACCGACGGCGCGAGGTCGCGTCGCTGGACGACCATCTCGTGGGCGATCTGCTCCGTTTCCGGGAGATCCTCGACCGGGGTGGTGCCGTCGTGCCAGCGGCTTGCGGGTTGCTTCTTGGTGGCCATGATGCCTCATTCCGTCGACGCGTCGCCGGTGGAGAACCCACGACATCCAGCGCTCAGGACGATCGCCCCAATCGCGACATGCTACCCGCTCGCCCCGCCGAGGCGAGCGTGAAGGCGCTCGCGGAGCTCGTCGGGAGGCAGTTGCACCCAGTCACGACGCTGACGTCGCTGGTACACGACCACACCGGTTGCACCGAGCACCGCCAGGAGGCCGGCGACTCCGAGGATCTTGGCCCATCGCACGATCACCTACGTTATGGCACCGATGACCGACTCGATGACGCTGCACGACGCGCTCGCCGAAGCGGCCACCGGTGACGTCTGGTTGTTCCGCGGGCGTTCGACCGCGGATCGGGCTATCCGTCTGTTCACGAACAGCCCGGTCAACCACGTCGGAATCGTGTTGGCCCTCGACGACCTGCCACCGCTGATCTGGCATGCCGAACTCGGTGCGAGCATGCCGAACGTCTGGACCGGCCAACGAGAACGGGGGGCGCAACTCCATCACCTCGAACGCGCCGTGAGCGTGTGGACGCACCGCTACGGCCAGCAGCCGTGGTTCCGTCCGATCGACATCGACGTCACCGACGAGATGGAGAACGCCGCACTGTCGGTCGTCGACGAGTACAGCGGTCGGGGCTTCCCGAGCACCGCGTCGCTCGCCAGGCACTGGCTCGCCGGGCGAATCCGTCACCGCATCTCGCTGACCGACGTGTACTGCGCCGAGCTGGTCGCGATCACGCTCGAACGGATGGGGCTGCTCGACGGTGAGCGACCACCGAACTGGTATGACCCGGGCCGGTTCTGGAGCGGCGACCGTTTGGAACTCGTCGGTGCGTCACTCGGACGCGAGATCCACGTCACCGACGTGACGCCGATCGACGACACCTGGCGCGACGGCTGAACGCTCGCGCGTCGACCCGGTCACTCGTAGCCTTCCGCCATGGACACCGAACGCTCCGCCTCGATCGGCCGGCTACGTCGGTTGCGTGAGGAGCTGCTCGACGAGGGCACGGGCGTGGTCGAAGCGACACCGTTCGCCGACGTCGTCCTCGATGAGCTCGATTACGCGTTGCGTCCGCCGCGTCACGAACGACGTCTCCCCACGTACGGATCGATCGTGATGCCATCGATCGAGACCGACCGTTGGGGCGACGTCACCGGATTGCACACCGAGCTGAGCATCACCACGAGCCGCGACGACCACGACGTGCGCCGCTACGCCGACGGTCTCGTGAGTTGGACCATCCGCACCGCCGCTGGGATCGATGCACTCGCCGTGTTCGACCGGGCGGCGGGTTCGGAGCGCGATCTCGTCGTGATCGGCGAAGCGACCGGTGGGATCATCGTGCAGCGCCGTCCCGACCGTGGCGTACGCATCGCGGGGCCATTCGGTGTGGCGAGGTGGGACGGCTCGAGTTGGCAGGTCGAGCCGCCGTTCGAGTCCTGGCTCCGACGCGCCGGCTGCGGACTGCCCGACGACGAGAGTGGCATTCTCGACCGGCTCCTGCGATTCGCCGTCCACGACCTCGGCGCGGCCGGCATCGGTGCGTTGTTCGTGCTCGGGGGTCGTCAGGACGGCGGATACGAGACGAGGATGGCGGCCCCGCCGTCACTGCGTCTCGACCGGCCGACCGACCTCGGTCCACTGCGCCATGTGCTGAGCCAGGTCGACGGTGCAGCCTTCGTCGACGCGGCGGGCGTGCTCCGTCAGCTGGGGGTGCGGCTCATCCCGTCTGCGACATCGGAGGCATCGATCGAGCCGCTGGGCGGGACACGCCACACCTCGGCGCGCCGCTACAGCGCTGACGAGCCCGACGCCATCGTGGTGGTCGTCAGCGAGGACGGTCCGGTCACGGTGTTCCGTGCCGGCAACGTGATCGGGCGTTCACCGACCGACCACGTCGTTTCGGACGACGGGTGAGCTCGTCGGTCAACGAGCGGCCCACTCCAGCAACGCGCCGGCCTCGCCGCACAGACCCTCGATCCTGTTCACGGCAGCTTCGAAGGCTCGGGGACTCGAACCGGTCGGATCGGCGACCTCCGGAACTGCGTCGCGCAGGTAGGCGCCGGCGGTGCGTGCGGCAGTGAGCGACTCGACCCATGCCCGCACCCCTGCGCCGCGCGCCGGATGTGGCGCATCGGCGGCGCGGGCGAGCAGTTCGGGCAGGGTCATCGCCCGCAGGAACGCAGGCGGCGAGAGCGCGGCGACCTTCACCACGTGATTGCACTCGGCCGTGATGATCACATCGGCACGGTCGACCAGCGCTGCGGTCGTGAGGTGGCTGCGATGCTGCGACACGTCGAGCCCTCGCCGCTTCATCGCCGCGACCGCGTCGTCGATCGCAGGAAGACCCTCGGGACCGAAGCCCGACGACCGGACGGCGACACCCCGACCGCCCAGTCGGTCGGACAGCAACGACTCGAACAGCGCGGCCATCATCACCGAGCGGGTGCGGTTGTGGCTGCAGACCGTCAGGATGCGCAGAGCAGGTCGTGACGGATCGCTCAACGCAGATCGAGGCCGAACACGTCGTGGAAGCGTTGGTAGTACGCCGCGTCCTCCTCGATGGCGCCCATCGCGATCCAGTCGCTGTCGTCGATGCGGTCGTGCAGCTCCGCCAACTCGGCTCCACCCCAGCTCACCGGGTACCGCAGCCGGTGCTCGTCGTGGTGATCGCGTCGTGGATGACCGACGCCACCTCGAACGGGTCGGTCGCGTTCGCCATGCCGGTCGCGTAGAACTGGAACATGCGTCGGTAGTGCGCCTCGTACGCGCCCGTCGAGTTCGGGGCATCGATGTTCTTGGCGAAGATCGCCGACTTCGTCACGCCCGGCTCGATGATGACCACTCGGATCCCGAATGGTGCCAGTTCCTGGGCCAACCCTTCGCTCAATCCCTCGAACGCCCACTTGGCGGCAACGTACGGCGACTGGGCGAGCGCCGCGATCCGACCGGCGACCGACGTGATGTTGACGATCGTGCCGCTCCCCCGCTCGCGCATCTGTGGCAGCACTGCCTGCAGGCAGCGAACCGCACCGCAGAGATTGACGTTCATCACCGAGAGATACAGCTCCGGAGGACACTCCTCGGCCACCGCGTTGCCACCGACTCCGGCGTTGTTCACGAGGTGGTCGACTCGGCCGGTCGTGGCGAGGATCTCGGCGAAACCGTCACGCACCGAGTCGTCGTCGGCGACATCGAGTTCGAAGAGCTCGATGTCGACACCGGCGTCGGACGCCATCGCCTGCAACTTCTCGGCCTTGGCGATCGACCGGACCGTGCCGGCCACGCGGTGGCCCTGCTGCGCGAGGTGGATGGCGGTGGCACGCCCGATGCCCGAGTTGGCACCGGTGACAACGGAGACGGGAGACGTGTTCGACATGGCCCCGATCGTACGCGTCGTGGCCGCGGTCCGCTCGGCCACGACCGTTCAATCGCGGATGCTGGTGCGGATCGCCGTGACCCAATCGTCGGCCTCACGCCACCGAGCATCGGCATGCTCGCGGCTCGACTCGGCGTGGGCGCCGGCCGCCGGGTACGAACCGAGGAACTTCACGGCGCCCTGCTTGGCATGGAGTGCCCTCATGGTGTCGGCGAGCAGCTCGTCGGCGACGTGCGACTCGGCGTACACGATGAAGCAGTAGTCGCCGAGCCCGCCGGCCTTCGTCGGCCGACTCGTCAGGTTCGACAGGTTGATCCGGCGGGCCGTGAACTCCTGCAGGATCGACACGAGGCTGCCCGGCTCGTCGGCGCGCTGGTAGATCACGAGCGCGGTCTTGTCGTTGCCGGTCGGGGCGGGCACGCCCTCACGGGCGACGACGACGAAACGGGTCTGGTTGTCGTGGTGATCGGCGATGTCGGCAGCGACGATGTCGAGGCCGTACACCTCGGCGGCCACGCGAGGCCCGATGGCTGCGGCGTCGCGCTCCTCGCGTTCACTCACCTGCTTCGCGGCATCGGCGGTGCTGTAGGCCGCGCGGATCTCGGCGTCGGGCAACTGCTCGCGCAGGTAGCGGTGGCACTGCGCCGTCGCGACCGGGATCGAGAACACTTCGCGGACGTCGCCGAGCGTCACGCCGGGACGCGCGAGGAGACAGTGCTCGATGTCGATGACGATCTCGCGCTGGATCAGCAGGTCGTGGTCGAAGGCCAACGCGTCCTGCGTGAAGTTGACCATCCCCTCGATCGAGTTCTCGATCGGCACCACCCCGAGATCGACCTCGCCCTGCTCGACGGCGTCGAGCACATCGGGAACGGTGCGGTACGCCACGTGCTCGGCCTCGACGAGATCGGACTGGGTCAGCAGTGCCTGCTGCGTGAACGTGCCGAACGGCCCGAAGAACCCCACCCGTTTGACTGCCATGCGGGCAAGGTTAGGTGTCACCGTGCTCGGGACGGTCTCCCATTGCGGGACATGCCACCATGAGCGAGTGGATGAACCGATGCTGCGGGCACTGCTCGACGACGTGCGCACCGGATCGATCACGCCCGACGACGCTGTCGCTCGGCTTCGACGTCTTCCCTTCGCCGACGTCGAAGGCGCCTCGATCGATCATCACCGCCACCTTCGCCAGGGAATGCCCGAAGCGATCTACGGCCCCGGAAAGAGCCCGGCGCAGTGCGTCGCGATCGTCGGCGAACTGCTCGCCAACGGCGCCGGTTCGGTGCTGCTCACCCGTACCGACGAAGCGCAACGCATTGCATGCGTCGACGCCCACGGCATGCCGGACGCCGAGGCCGGTCGCAGCATGGTGTGGCGGCTCCCCGACGTCTCGTCGACCACCAAGGTCACGGTCGTCACGGCCGGCACGAGCGACACACCGGTCGCCGACGAAGCCGCGCTGGCGCTGCGGGCCCACGGCATCGACCCGAGCATCGTGACCGACGTCGGCGTGGCGGGGCTGCACCGGCTGCTCGCCCGCCTCGACGAGCTGACCGACGCCGACGCCCTCATCGTGATCGCCGGGATGGAAGGCGCGTTGGCCAGCGTGATCGGCGGGTTGACCGGAGCGCCCGTCGTCGCCGTGCCGACGAGTGTCGGCTACGGCGCGGGGCTCGACGGCGTGACCGCACTGCTGGCCATGCACGCGTCGTGCGCGAGTGGTGTCACCGTCGTCGGCATCGACAACGGATTCGGTGCCGCCTGCGCCGTCGCCCGCATCCTGACCTGGCCGACACGATGACCGACACGACGAGCAGCGCCACGGACACCCCCGAACGTCGACGTCTCGCGTGGTTCAACTGTCAGGCAGGTGTGGCCGGCGACATGACCATGGCGGCGCTCGTCGATGCCGGCGCCGATCCGGATGTGGTTGCCCAGATCATCGGGGGGCTGGGTGTCGATGGCTACGCGCTGCTGTTCGAGCGGGTGCAGCGGTGCGGCGTCGGTGCCACCTGGGCAAACGTCGTGGTCCATCACGACCATGCCGACGACGACGCCGACCCCGAATCCGACCACGAGCTCACGCACCGTGCGGCCCGCGACGTTCTGGCCCTGCTCGACGGCGCTGACCTTCCCGATCGGGTCCGCTCCCGCGCTCGAGCGGTCTTCACCCGGTTGGCCGAGGTCGAGGGCGCGATCCACGGCATCGACCCGGCCGACGTCGAACTGCACGAGGTGGGGTCGCTCGACTCGATCATCGACGTGGTCGGCGCCTGCGCCGCCTTGGAGTCACTCGGCATCGACGAGGTGTGGTGCAGCCCGATCGCCGTCGGGAACGGAACGGTCAGGAGCGCCCACGGCTCGATCCCCAACCCGGCGCCTGCCACGGTGGCGTTGCTCGTCGGTGCGGGCGCGCCGACGATCGGCCTCGACACGACCTTGGAGGTTGCCACCCCGACCGGCGCCGCGCTGATGGCCACCTTGGCGACCGGATTCGGGCCGGTGCCGGCGATGACGGCCGAGTCGGTCGGGTACGGGGCCGGAACAGCCGACCCGCCCGAACGAGCCAATGTCGTACAGGTCATCGTCGGTGCAGGCGCGACCGGCGGCGACGATGGCACCCCGGTGATGCTGCTCGAGGCGAACGTCGACGACGTGACGGGCGAGGTGCTCGCCCACACGATCACGGCGCTGCTCGCCGCCGGTGCGCACGACGCGTGGCTCGTGCCGATCGTGATGAAGAAGGGCCGACCGGCGCACACCGTGAGCGTCCTGTGCGACCCGTCGGCCGTCGAGGCGATGCGGTCGATTCTCGTCCGCGAGACCGGGACGCTCGGGGTGCGATGCACGAGCCTGCGCCGCTGGCCGCAGCGACGCGACATGATCACGGTCGCGGTCGACGGCCATTCGATCGGCGTCAAGCGCAGCGCCCATCGGGTGAAGATCGAGTTCGACGATGCCGCCGCTGCCGCGGCGGTGCTCGACCTCCCGGTCCGCGTCGTCATCGAACGCGCAACGGCTGCCGCGTTCGAAATCGACGGCAACGCCTCGACGCTCGATCCGTAGGCTCGTGCACCTGTGGGATCGATCGCCGTCAGCCACCTCGCGTGGCAGCTCCCCGGCGGTGACGAACTGTTCCGTGACGTCGGCTTCCGTGTCGGCAACAGCGATCGCGTCGCGCTCGTGGGAGCGAACGGCGTCGGCAAGTCGACGTTGCTCAAGCTGATCACCGGCGACCTCGTTCCCAGCGACGGCACGATCAGCGTCGATGGTCAACTCGGCGTGATGCATCAGCTCGTCGGCACCGCCGATCACCCGGCAACGACGGTGCGCGAACTGCTCGTGTCGATCGCTCCGGTGCGGTTGCGCGAAGCCGCAGGGCGGCTCCTCGATGCCGAGGCGCGCCTCGCCGATGACCCGATGGGCTACGCCGACGCACTCGCCGCATGGGGAGACGCCGGCGGCTACGACCTCGAGGTGACGTGGAACGAATGTGTGACGCGGGCGGTCGGTGAATCGTTCGACGACGTGGCCGATCGACCATTGCGCACGTTCAGTGGAGGCGAACAGAAGCGACTCGCCCTCGAATCGCTGCTCCGCAGCGAGTTCGACATCCTCGTGCTCGACGAGCCCGACAACTTCCTCGACGTACCCGCCAAACGCTGGCTCGAGGAGCAGTTGAACACGACACGCAAGACCGTGCTGTTCATCAGCCACGACCGCGAGTTGCTCGCCGCGACGGCGACGAAGATCGTCACCATCGAGTCGTGGGGTGCGTGGACGCACGGCGGATCGTTCAACAGCTATGGCGACGCGAAGGTTCGACACGACGAACAACGCGAGCAGGACCGAGCGCTGTACGACGCCGAACGTCAACGGCTCGCGGACTACGTGAAGCTCATGCGCGAGCGCGCCAAGATCAGCGAGGCGTTCGCACCCAAGCTGAAGGCGGCCGAGACCAAGCTGCGTCACTTCGTCGAGAAGAACGAACGACCGCCGGACGTACGCGACCAGCGCATCGATGTGCGGCTACGCGGTGCGCGCACGGGCAAGCGTGCCGTGATCTGCGAACAGCTGGAGATCGACGGACTGACCGACCCGTTCGATCTCGAACTCTGGTACGGCGAACGCGTCGCCGTCCTCGGCGGCAACGGCGTCGGCAAGAGCCACTTCCTCCGCCTCGTCGAATGAGCGACGGCCGGGTCGGGCCATCACGGCGTGTGCCGGCTCGGGGCGGGTGTCGTGCCGGGTCTGTTCCACCAGACCCACGAGCACCCGGAATGGTTGGGACGGACACTCGTGGAGATCCTGTACGGCCACGACGTCGTCCTCGGCCCGGCCATGGGAATGCTGCGACGCTACGAACTGCACGGCTGCGCGGAGCAGACCTTCGAGACGCTGTCGGGCGGCCAGCAGGCCCGATTCCAGATCCTGCTGCTGGAGCTGTCCGGCGCCACGCTGCTGCTGCTCGACGAGCCGACCGACAACCTCGATCTCGTGTCGGCCGAAGCACTCGAAGCCGGACTCGCCCAGTTCGACGGCACGGTGATCGCCGTCACGCACGATCGATGGTTCCTGCGCGGGTTCGACCGCTACGTGGTGTTCGGCGACGACTGCACCGTCAGCGATCACTCGACGCTGCCCACCGCCTGGCAATGAGACGCGGGGTCTGACCCCGCGTCGCGTTCAGCGTCGGTCGGTGCGCTGGCGAGTGCGTCCTGGATCCAGACGGCGAGGTCCTCGGCGGTCTTCTCGCCGCTGTCGCGGGCGAGGACGTTGCCGTCGGCGTCGAGGATCACCAGATACGGAAAGCCCGAGCCGCCACCGAGCACGAATGCCGACGAATTGACGTCGTCGGCCATGGCCTCCCACGGCCAGTCCATCTCCTCCAGCCACTTCGACGGCGGGTAGTTCGGCGCCGTGTTGTCGACGGCGGTGCTGACGCCGACGACACGCATGTCGGCCGGCACGCCGTCGCGGTTGTCCAACTCGATCAACTCGGGGATCTCGTTGTTGCAGTGCGGGCACCAGTGGGCGAGGTACACGACCATCGTCGGCCCGTCGGAGGCGCCACCGATCGACACCGGCGTGCCGTCGAAGCTCTGCCCGTCGATGGTCGGGAACGCCATGCCGAGCGCGGGATCGGGGTCGACGGTGTCGTCGAGCGACGGCACATTGTCACCCTCGGCCGTGATCGGCCGGTTCTGCTCGACCTCACCCGACGACGTCGGACGCCGTGGTGGTCTCGCTGGGATCGACGACGCCGCTGCTGCTGTCGTCACCACCACCGGCCACGACGGCGATGCCGGCGAGGCCGAGGATGACGACGATCACACCGACGACGATCAGCAACGTGCGGTTCTTCGGATTCACGACAACGGCTCCGTTTCGAGGGGATCGGACGCGTCCAGTCTGGCGGGGAAGCGCACGAACAACAGTATGAGGATGGTGAGAAACCCGGTGAGTGCCATCGTGGGGAGGCTGATGAAGCCCAACTCCCGGAACCAGACGTAGGTGCACGACGGACCCGTCAGCTCGCACTCACCGTTGTCGAGCTGTGGTCTCCACTCGATCAGGGTGTGCCACGAGGAGATCGCCGCGCCGATGAGCGCCAGCGGGCCTGCGTACCATCGCACGGCCCGATCCTTGCGGATCGCCCCCACGAGCAGCACGACCGACAGCGGGTACATCGCGATGCGCTGGAACCAGCAGAGACGACAGGGGACGAAGTCGGCGATCTCGGAGAAGTAGAGGCTGCCGAGTGTCGCGCCCGCCGCCACGAGGAAGGCGAGCCACACCCCGGCATCACTGATCGCCGATCCGAGCCGCCATGCGCCGTCGCTGCCCGCCGCCGTCGCCAGGCGGAGCACGACGAGCGTGATCGCTCCGAGGCCCGCTGCGACCGTCAGCAGCGCGAAGAACAACTGGGCCGTGTCGGTGCTCACTGCACAAGTATGCAACGCGGGCAGTACGTTCTTTCGGCGATGACGTCAGATGCGCTCGCCGTTCCGGTGCCGTCGGACGCGAAGGCAACACTGAAGCAACTCCGACGGACCAGGCAACGGCGCCGCCTCGGTGACCTCGACTGGTACGACATCGCCTATCGGGTCTACCTGTTCGCCCTGGTCGGCCTCGTCGTGGTCGTCTGGGTCTCCGACACGATCGACGGCGCGATCGGCGACTCGGTGGACACCGACGACCTGCTCCGCCGAGGCCCCGCCATCATCGGGCTGCTCGTGGTGGTCGCATTCGCGCTCGGCCTTCGCAGCGGCGCCGACGGTGGGCCGATCTCGGTCGAGGTGGCCGACATCCGACACGTGCTGCTCTCCCCGATCTCCCAGCGTGCCTTCATGTTGCGGCCGATCGGTCAGCGGCTGCGAGCGGCCGCCTTCGCGGTCGGGCTGACCGGCGCCGTACTCGGTCAGCTGATCGCCACCGAGGTCGAGGGTTCGCGGGCGGCGTGGGCAGCGGCGTGCGGTGCCTTCGGAGCCATCGTCGGTTCGACGTTCATCTCCACCGCGGTGTTGAGCCACACGCTTCGCGTACCCCGGTGGGCCGCGACACTCGTCGCCACGATCGTGGTCGCCTGGCAGGCGGCCGTGGCGTGGGGCGTCTGGAACGACAGCACCGACGGCCTGGCCCGAGTCGGGCCGGGCAACCTCGCCGGGCGACTCGCCCTGTGGGGGATCAGTCAGCCCGGGATCGATGCCATCGCCATCGTCGTCGCCGTCGCGATGGCGGCGGCCGCACTCGCGCTCGGCGGCCGCCTACGCCTCGAGCCGCTCGCCCGACGCGGTGAACTGGTGTCGCAGTTGCGTTTCGCGGCGACCGTCCAGGACCTGCGAACGGTGGTGCAGTTGCGTCGCCAGCTCCGCTCCGAGGCGCTCAGGAGACGTCAGTGGGGCCAGCGGCACGCACCGTCACGGCCTGGTCCCGGCACCGTCACGCTGTCGCACCACGTCGTTCGGGCGGAGAAGCCTGGGTCCGCCACCACCGAGATCGCAGTGGAAGCCGTCTCCGAGCGTCGTGTGGAAACGAGGGTCGCGCTCGCTGCGCCGGCTTCCGATCGCACGGCTCGTGCGCATCGCGCTGCTCGCCGCCATCGCAGGCGTCGGCGGCGTCCTCACCTACGACTCCTCGCCGCTGTTCGGGCTGCTGATGCTCGGCGGGCTGTTCCTCGTCGGCCTCGAATCTCTCGAACCGCTGTCGCAGGAGATCGACCGGCCCAGACATCACCGACGGCTTCGAGATCGAACGGGGATGGATCTACGCGCACCATCTCGTCGCGCCTGCCGTCTTCCTGGCAATCGTGTCGATGATCGGGGCAGGCGTCGCCACGGCGATCGACCCGTCGTTGGCGCTCGGCGCCTTCGCCGTTGCCGTCCCGATGGCATGGGCAGGCGCCATGGGGGCCGTCGTCGTCACCGTGCTCGACGCTCCGACAGCGCCGAAAGCCACCACACTCCTCGGGACCCCGACCGACGCCGAGACGAGCTTCGTTCCGCCCGAGTTCGCCGGGTTCTCGACGGTGTTGAAGGCGATGCTCCCCGTCGCCATCAGCGCAGTCGGCACCATCCCGGTGTTCGTCGCACGTTTCAGCGGCGACGCAGCCAGCGTGGGCCGGTCGATCGTCGGGCTCACGCTGTTCATCGCCGTCGTCGTGTTGTGGGTCCGGCGACGAGACCCCTGGGGAATCAAGATCCGAACCTTCTTCGAAGAGGGACGTGCCGCATCATCATGAGCCAACCATCCAACTCGCGCCCGAACCGCCCCCAATCGAAGCGCCAACGACCGTCGGCCAAGGCCGCGGCCAAGCAACCGGCCTCCAAGCAATCCGGCACAGGCGCATCCCGGGCATCGACTCCACCGACGAGCGCCAGGAACAAGGCCGCATCGGCCCCGAAGACCCCTGCCGCCATCGAAGCCACGGGTCTCGCCAAGTTCTACGGCGACGCTCCGGCGCTCGAACCGCTCGACCTTCGTGTCGAGACCGGCCAGCGCATCTCCCTGATCGGTCACAACGGCAGCGGCAAGACGACGCTGTTGCGGATGCTCGTCGGCATGCTCGAGCCGTCGGAGGGTACGGCCACCGTGGGTGGCAACGCCGTCGGATCGCTCGAGGCGCGGGCGTCGATCTCCTACCTCGCCGACCAGCCCGTCTTCTACGACGACCTCACCGTGTGGGAGCACCTGGAGTACATCGCCCGGCTCCACAGCACCGAGAACTGGGAGCAACAGGCCGTCGATCTGGTCGACATGGTCGGCCTGACACCTCGCATCGACGACCTGCCGATGACGTTCAGTCGTGGCCTCAAGCAGAAGGCGGCCATCGCCATGGCCTTCGTGCGGCCCTTCGACGTGATGCTGATCGACGAGCCGTTCGTCGGCCTCGATCGCACAGGACGGGAGGCATTACTCGAGCTCCTCAAGCTCGCACACGGCGACGGAGCGACCCTCGTGGTCGCCACCCACGAACTGTCGAGCGTCAAGGAGAGCAGCCGCCTGGTCGCCCTGAGTGGTGGCCGCCTGGTGTACGACGGCGACCCGTCCGAAGGTGATCTGGCCCGACTCACCGAGGGTGTCACGACCGAGTCGGACTGACTTCGAAGACTTGACGACAAGAGAACAGTCGACTCGGCCGCGCGTGGTCTAGCATCACCGCCATGCAGGAGTTCTCTTCGGTCACCGCCTCGTCCTACGACGCCGATTCCCTCACCCCATTGCTGAACGAGAAGGCAGCTGAGGGCTGGAGCGTCGTGTCGATCGTTTCTGCCGGTACCAACATCGTGGCGTATCTGAGTCGCGAGTCCGGCGAGCTCGACATGATCGAAGAGGCGGCACTCGAAGTCGCCGTCGAAGAGGAAATCGTCGAAGAAGCCGCAGCTGAAGTGGCGTTCGAAGAGGCCGTCGTCGAGGAAGCCGCAGCCGAACTCGCCGTCGAAGAATCCGTGGTCGAGGAAGTCGCGGTTGCCGAAGTCGCCGCCGCAGTCGAGGAGCCCGCCGGTTGGGCAGCAGCGCCCGAAGAGACGGCTCCGCCCGCCGACGACTCGATCGCCGGGCTCGCCGCTCAGGTCGCCGAGGCAGAAGCAGCACCGGTCGTCGCCGCGCCGGCACCGGCTCCCGCACCTGCTCCCGCCGACCGAACCGGCGGTTCCGGCCGGGTGGTACGCCGACCCGTCGGGCCGCTACGAGCTGCGGTACTGGGATGGTGCCGCCTGGACCGAGCACGTGTCTCGCGCCGGCCAGCAGTTCACCGACCCGCCGGTCGCCTGATCGTTGCGTCGGCCCGAGCGGCCGTACCCTGACGCCATGCGCGCCACATCGATCGGCCATGCCGGCATGCTCGTCGAGACCGATGCCGGCTCGATTCTGTGTGACCCCTGGTTCGTCCCGGCGTTCTTCGGTTCATGGTTCGTGTTCCCGCGCAACGACCAGTTGAGCGACGACCTCCGCGACGCCATCGAACACGCCGATTTCCTGTACATCTCGCACCTGCACGGCGACCATCACGACGAGCCCTGGCTGCGCGAACACCTCCGGCGTGACATCCCGATCCTGCTTCCCGGTTTTCCGACTCGTGAACAGCAACGAACGCTGCAGGCACTGGGCTTCACGGAGTTCATCCGCACGGTCGACACCGAGGAGCTCGAGATCGCACCGGGGCTGACGGTGGCCATTCACGTCGAGACGTCGATCACCGATGGTCCGGGCGGCGACTCGGCGCTGGTGGTCTCCGACGGCACGTCGATCCTCGTCAACCAGAACGACTGTCGTACCAACGACCTGGCGCAACTCCGTTCGCACGGCCCGGTCGACCTGCACTGGTTGCAGTTCTCTGGGGCCATCTGGTATCCGATGGTGTACGAGATGCCCGAGACCGACAAGCGCATGCTGTGCGAGGCGAAGGTCGACGCCCAGTTCACCCGTGCGATGCGCTACGTCGAGAACATCGACGCCCGCTACGTCGTGCCGAGCGCCGGACCGCCGGCGTTCCTCGACGACGACCTGTTCGCCTTGAACATGATCGACGGCGACGAGCTGAGCATCTTCCCCGACCAGACCGCGTTCCTCGCCCGCCTCGCGGCAGCGGGACGCAGCGGCGTCATGAACATCCCGGGAACGACGATCGACATCGGTCCCGACTCGATCGAGGTGACGCACCCCGTGGCCGACGTCGAGGCGATCTTCACCGACAAGCGTTCGTATCTGACGCAGTACCAGGCCGACTGGAAGCCGTGGCTCGACGACCTCAAGGCCTCGTGGAATCCACCCAGCACCGATCTGCTCGCCACCCTGCAGGAGTGGTGGGAGCCGTTGCTGGAGATGGCGCCGACGCTGCGAGCACAGGTCGGGCGCCAACGTGTTGCTGCGCGCCGGCGACCTCGCCGATCCTGATCGACTTTCCGGCCGGTGAGGTACGACTGCACGACGGCGAGGAGTACGCGTTCCGATTCGACATCCCTCGTGAACTCGTCGAAACCGTGGTCGCGCAGCGCGCCGTCGACTGGAGCAACTCGCTGTTGCTGTCGTGTCGATTCACCGCGTGGCGTGCCGGCGAGTTCAACGAGTACGTCTACAACTTCTTGAAGTCGCTGTCGCGCGAGCGGATGCGGCGCGCCGAGGCCGAGGTGGTGCGCAAGCTGACGCCGACCGACGACCTCGCCGACGAGCCCGACATCCGCGTCGGCGACTACATCGTCCAGCGGCGCTGTCCCCACCGCAAAGCCGATCTCGCCGCATTCGGCGAGATCGACGGTTGCGAGTTCGTCTGCACCCTGCACGGGTGGCGGTTCGACCTCGAGACCGGCCGGAACAAGACCGCCGCCGACCAGCCGATCCGCATCCGCCGCGCGGACTGAGGCTCCCACGACTCTGCGGAGCCCGATAGTTTGAACATGTGCTGGATCTCGGGATCGACCTGAACGTCTGGCCGTGGGTCTGGCTCGGGATCGCCGTGTTCTTCGCGATCATCGAGCTGACCGTCCTCGCGGGCTCGTTCGTCCTGCTCCCGTTCTCGATCTCGGCATTCGCCGCCGCGCTGCTCGGTTTCTACGACGTGCCGATCGAGCTGCAGTGGCTGGCGTTCATCGGCGGTGGCGCCATCTTGTGGGTCGTCATGTACCGGTACGCCAAGCGGTTCGCCGGCGACAACGAGCTCGATCCCGGAGTCGGCGCCGACCGGCTCGTCGGGCTCGAGGGCATCGTGACCACCACGGTCGACCCCGACGACACCGACCGCCGCGGACGCGTCACCGCACACGGCGAGATCTGGGGCGCGATCTCGCAGGATCGCGTCGTCCTCCCGGTCGGCACCCACGTCAGGGTCGTCGCGGTCAACGGCACCAAGGTGATCGTGCAGCCACTCGAATCCTCGTCATCTCCGCCGGCGACAACGCCGCCGCAGTATCCGCCACCTCCACCCACCTGATCCGGAGACTCCATGAACCCCATCGCCCTCGTCCTGATCGTCATCGCCATCATCGGCATCGCGGTCCTGGTGGGGGCGGTCAAGATCGTGCGACCGTACCAACGCGGCCTCGTGGAACGGCTCGGCAAGTACAAGACCACACGCGATCCGGGTCTCAATCTGATCATGCCGTTCATCGAGACGATGCAGCTGATCGACATGCGCGAGCAGGTCGTCGACGTTCCGCCTCAGGAGGTCATCACCGCCGACAACGTGGTGGTGTCCGTCGACGCCGTCGTCTACTACGAGGCCACCGACCCGCAGCGGCTCGTCTACAACGTCGCCGACTTCTTCACCGCGATCACCAAGCTCGCCCAGACCAACCTGCGAAACCTGATCGGCGACCTCGAGCTCGACCGGGCCCTCACCTCACGCGACACGATCAACACCCAACTGCGTGACGTGCTCGACGATGCCACCGACAAGTGGGGTGTCCGGGTCGTCCGCGTCGAGATCCAGCGGATCGACCCGCCGCCGGACATCGTGTCGGCCATGCACGCGCAGATGCGCGCCGAACGCGACCGTCGTGCGACCGTCACCGAGGCGAAGGGCTACCAGGAAGCAGCGATCGCCCGCGCCGACGGCGAGCAGCAGGCAGCGGTGCTCTCGGCGCAGGGCCGCAAGCAGGCCGCGATCCTCGATGCCGAGGGGCAGGCGCAGGCGATCGAGTTGCGCGCGAACGCCGAGAAACTGCGGCTCGAACTGGTCGGGCTCGGCGAGGGCGCTGCGGCGAAGTCCCGCCTCACCGGCATCAAGGAAGCCCAGGCCGACAAGGCGGTGCTGACCGTCGAGTACCTGCAGGCGCTCGAGCGCATCGGCGACGGGCGGGCGACCAAGCTCGTGATCCCGGCCGAGTTCTCCGGACTGCTCGGCACGGTGGCTGCCCTCGCGGCGGCGACCCGCGACGACGACACCGACGACGAGGTCCGCCCGAAGGCGGGTCTGCCGATTCCCGACGACGAGAACCGAGTCGATCTCCCGGAGCCTGATCGTTCCGAGTTCCGGTCGAGCTGAACGATGCGACGCCAGGACGCACCCCGTTCGGGCTGGTACCCGGACCCCGAGAGTCGTACCGAACTGCGATGGTGGGACGGCCTCGACTGGACCGACGCACGCCGGGCTCCGCCGAGCGATGCCGAACTGCGATCGTTCGAGGGCCAGGCTGCGTTCGAGGCCGCCCACCGGTACAGCCCGCCGGCGCAGGACGCGTTCGCGGCTGCGACGGCTGCGGCAACACGAGCCGGCCGGCCTGATTCACAGCAGGTGATCGAAGATGTACGCCGTGCCGCTCGCGGCGAGGTCGACCGGGCGGCGGAGATCTTCGCCCGCCAGGCACGCGAGATGCAGAGCAATGTCGGACCGCTGATCTCGCAGTACACGAACCGCCTGGTGAAGTGGATCAGGATTGCCGTGATCGTGGCGATCGTGCTGCTCGTCGCCTACTTCGTGTTCCAGGTGGTGGCGCAGGCGAGCCTCTTCGAGTGGATCGGCGACCGCATCGACAACATCACCGACCAGCAGAGCGGCGCCGTCCTTCAATCGATCAGCGGACCGACAGCCGGTAGCTGAACCGGTACGCCCCGGGCTGTATCCGGTACCGGTCGAGAACATCCGGGCCGCAACTGGCCGTGCCGAGGCCACGATGGGCAACGTCGGCATGCACGACGAGCGTTCGGCGTGGACGGAGATCGGTCTCGTGACCCGCCGAGTAGAGATCCTGGGCGCTGAACCTGGTCGCCGAGACGTGCATCACCGTCGGTTCGAGCACGTCGAGGCGAAGCGTCGCGTCTGTCGGACACGAACTCGAACCACCGGCAGTCGGTGCGCAGACCGAACTCCTGCGGCACGAGGTACGGCGACTCGTCGATGCCTGACTCCCACGTGCCGAGGAGTGCACCGCGGTTGCGGTCCGGGTAGTTCTCCAGCGGCCCGCGGCCGTACCAGCGCACCGTGTCGAAGCCCGCTCGCAGCTCGAACGAGACGCCGATGCGGGCGAGGTCGTCGAGCTCGGGCGGCACGATCACCTCGTGGACGTGCACCTGCGATCCGTCGTCGAGCGTGTCGACCTCGTGCCGATGCTCGACCAGTTCGTCGGCCGGTAGCCGGTCGATCCCGGCGTCACGCCAACGTGACAGCGTCTTGGACCCCACGCCGAATGCCTCGCCGAGGTCCGCCAACAACTTCAACCCGTCGTTGTCGACCGGCGCCCTGAACACCGCCAACTCCGGCCCCGCTCCCAACCCGAACCCAAACCCCAAACCCAAACCCAAATTCGGAGCAGATGTTGCGCTGAGCGCACGATCGGCTCCGAATTTCGGGGTTGGGTGGGGGGTGGGCGGTGTCGGGAGGGGGACTTGGTCCCAGGAGACGAGGTGGGACTTGGGAGACCATGGGGTGGCGCGACGTTGGAACCAGCGCACGGTGAGGTGGACGTCGTCGGCATCGGGAACGGTGCATGGGACCGCGATTCGAACGGTGGTCGACGCAGCGACATCGCCGACCTCGAGATCGCCGGCGTCGACGACCTCGCCCGCCACGAGGAGCTCCCACGTGGCGCGCAAGTCGGAGAGATCGGTGAAACTGCGCCGGTTGCCGATCGTGAGCATCCCATCGTCGAGCGACACCACGACGGGCCTGTGCACCCACGTGACCTCCTGCATCGCAGGATGCGGCACGCAGGTCGGCCGACATCAGGCCGTCGGCGACGAAGTTGCCGTCGTTTGGCTCGTCGCCGAACTGACCGCCGTACGGCGAACCCTCGTTTGCCGTTCGGAAGTCGAGCGAGCAGCCCGTGGTCCTTCCACTCCCAGATGAACCCACCCTGCAGGCCCGGCGTCGACGTGATCACGTCCCAGTAGTCGGCGAGCGAGCCGTTCGAGTTGCCCATCGCATGGCTGTACTCGCACATGATGAGCGGCCGATCACCGAGACCGCTGCGTCCGTACTCCTCGATGGCGTCGATCGTCGGGTACATCGGGCACACGACGTCGCTGGAGGCGAGCCCGCCGTCGACCCAACCCCGGTGGAAGACGGCGCCTTCGTAGTGCAGTGGACGCGACGGATCGGTCCGGCGGATCCAGCCGGCCAGCGCGTCGTGGTTGGCGCCGTAGCCCGACTCGTTGCCGAGCGACCACATGATCACGCTCGGATGGTTGCGGTCACGCTCGCACCATCCGCGCCCCGCGTGACAGCCACGTCGACCGGTACCGGGCGTCGTGGCACAGGCTGGTGTTGTAGGCGTGGCTCTCGATGTTGGCCTCGTCGACGACGTACATGCCGATCTCGTCGCAGAGGTCGAGAAAGCGCGGGTCGTTCGGATAGTGCGAGCAACGCACGGCGGTGATGTTGTGACGCCGCATGGCGAGCAGGTCGTCGCGCATGTCGTCGACGGTGACCGCCTTGCCCCGCACCGGATGATGGTCGTGACGGTTCACACCGAAGATCCAGATCGGCCGGCCGTTCACCAGCAACTGTCGATCGCGGACCTCGACGCTGCGGAACCCGACCAACTGCTGATGGACCTCGACGACCGCGCCGTCGGGATCGACGCAGTTCGGCGATCACCCGGTAGCGCGTCGGCGACTCGGCCGACCACGCGTCGACGTCGGCGACCTCGAATCGTGCCGTCGCCCGATGCCCACTGAACAGGTACGGCGTCGAGAACGAGTGCGGCACGTCGCTCGTCACCGATCGGGCGACCCTGCGACCCCGCATCGTCTCGAGCCCGAAGCGCACCTGCCATCCGGCGGCTCGGCGACCGCAGACCTCCGATGGTCGCACTCACCGCGAGGGTGCCGGTCGTGTCGCGCAGCCCGGCGTCGCAGACCAACGAGACCAGATTGACGGGTGGCCTCGCCTCGAGGTACACCTCGCGGTGCAGCCCGGCCATCCACCACTGGTCCTGGTCCTCGACGTAGCTGTGCGCACTCCAACGGATCACGACGATGGCCACATCGTTCGGCCCGGGATGCACGAAGGCGGTCACGTCGTACTCGCTCGCCAGTCGGCTGTCGGTGCCGTACCCCACGAACCGACCGTTGACGTAGACCGCATGCACGCTCTCGGCTCCGCCGACGTGGAGCACGACCTGGCGACCGTTCCACCGCTTCGGCACGGTCACCTGGCGTCGATAGACGCCCGTCGGATTCCTGTCCGGAAGTCGCGGTGGCGGGCCATCGAACGGCATCCGCACGTTCGTGTACTGCGGATGGTCGTCGACACCCTGCAGCGTCCAGTTGCCCGGCACATTCACCTTCGTCCACGAGCGAGCCCCGGGCGGGCGCTCGATCGCGGCGGCTGTCACCTCGTCGGGGCGTGTCGAACAGGCGGAAGTCCCAGCGGCCGTCGAGTGACCGACGCCAGTCCGAGGCATGGTCGGTCGATCTCGCACGTTCGACCGAGTCGAGGCCGACCGTCGGCGGACGCATGTCGAGCCGGCCGAGCGACACGACGTGCGGGTCGGCCCAGGGGCGGATGGGCTCCGATGGTCGGCAGCATCGCCGGAGTTTCCCAGACGGACTCGGGTTGCGGACAATCGGTCGATGCGTGCGCCGCGGCTCAGCCGCCGTGCACCCAGACCGGCGTGCGCAGCGGCATGATGCCGCTCTCCCAGATCCAGTCCATCGCCGGAACGCTGACGCGCACGCAGCCGTGCGAGGCCGGGTAGTTCGGGATGCTGTTCGAGCCGTGCACGGCGACACCACCGACGAAGTACTTCGGTCGGTAGATCTCGCCGAGGTCGCCCTCCCACCAGCCCTCGGGGCGTTCACGGTTGACCTCGTGCAGCCCGTCGGGAGTGAGCGAGCACGCCGGTGATCAGCTTCACCGGGCGTGTTCTTGTCCTCCTCCGTGTACTCCTCGCCGTTGCCGGTGGAGGTGTTGAGGATCCAGTCGGTCCTGCCGTCGATCACGAAGAACAGCAACTGCTTGGACTTGTCGACCTCGATGAGCGTGCCGGAGTTGGCGCGTGCCACCGGGCGCGTCGTCATCGCCGACAGGGCGTCGGCGGTTGCCTGGTCGACCTTGCCGCTCGCGTCGAGCGCCATGTACTTCTGGAACGCCATGACGGCCTGCTTGGTGGTGAGCCCGTAGCCACCGTCGGCCCCTGACAGCCAGAAGCCCAGTTCGAGCAGGCGCAGCTGGACTCGCGCGGTGTCGCCACCGCTGCCACCGCCGACCGCTCGGAGCGGTTCGTCGAGCGGTGCCACCGCGATGAGGTTCGCCGGCAGCGTCGTGGTCGGCGCCAGCGTGGTGGTTGCCTCGGTGGTCTCGGGTGGCAGCGTCGCCTCGGTGGTGGTTGGCGCAGACGTGGTCGGAGCCTCGGTCGTGGTGGGCGCCGGGGTGGTGGTGGGCGCAAGGATGGCTGCCGCGCTCGCCCCGTCGCCGGCCGATCCGCTCGTCACCGCGGTCGAGCAGCCGACGAGCGCGACGGATCCGAACACCACCAGGGTGCCGATGACTGCGCGTCGACGTTGCCGGACCACCACGGAACGTGAGCCTAACGGTGATGCCGACGAGGGTGTCGGCACCTGCTCGATGTTCATCGCTTCGTTCGATTTCCTCGATCGCAGGGGCCGCGAACGTGCGCCATCACAGCGACTCGTCGACGAGTGGCGACGCCGGGCAGGGGTCTCGAGGCAGATCGGCGGCGACGAAGCGCGCGACGAGATCACCCAGCGTGAGATCACCGGCGCACTCACCCATCCCGAGCGACGAGGCGATCCACGCCACGATGTCGGCGACCTCGACGCCCTGCAGCCCCAGATCGGCGATGGTCACAGCACGTCCACGGCGCTTCGCAAGTCGCTCCCCCGACCGATCCACGACGAGCGGAACATGCAGATACGAGGGGCGAGGGAGGCCGAGGAGCTCCTGCAGGAGGATCTGGCGCGGCGTCGACGACAGGAGATCGTCGCCTCGCACCACGTCGGTCACTCCCTGCGCCGCATCGTCGACCACGACGGCCAGGTTGTAGGCAGGTACGCCATCGTTGCGACGGAGAACGACATCGTCGACGACACCGCGCACCGGCCCGACCAGACGGTCGATGAACGTGACGGTCCGGTGGTCCGATCGGAGCCGAAGCGCCGGTCGGCGTCCGTCGGCGCGACGCGCAGCCCGTTCGCGACGTCGGTGAGGTCGCGACACGTCCCCGGGTACGAGCCGGGCGGGCCGTGGGGGGCCTGGGCCGACGAGTCGATCTCGTCGCGGATCTCACGTCGCGTGCAGAAGCACTCGTACACGAGGCCGTGCGCATCGAGGTCGGCGATCGCGGCGTTCGTAGCGTTCGAAGCGATCACTCTGGCGCACGACCTCGCCGTCCCAGTCGAGCCCGATCGCCGCGAGATCACGCAGTTGCGCCTGCTTCGTGCTCGATGTTCGACTGCTCGACGATCGAGGTCTTCCATGCGGACCAGGAACGGCTCGCTCCGCGAACGCGCCGACAACCAGGCAATCGCCGCGGTTCGAAGATTCCCGACGTGCAGATCACCCGTCGGCGATGGTGCGAACCGGCCGGTCATCCGAACAGTCTCGCGTGACCGATCCACGTACAGTCATGACGATGGGATGTCCGGTCTGTGGGAGCGACGTCGCCGAGAGTCAGAAGTTCTGCCACGAGTGCGGCGCCGCGCTCGGCGGTCGATCAGCCGACAGCGCCGACAGATGTCACCGACGGGTGGCCGGAGCCGACCGAGCCGCTCCTGCTGAGCGAGCCACCCGAGGTCGCGGCGCCCCTGATCACGCCGCTCAGCAGCGCCGACGACGTGACCGAATCGACGTTCATCATCGATGGCACCAGCAGCGGCCCCCCGTCGACGATCACCACACTCGACACGACGACCTCGCTGCCGGCGACCGGCCCAACCGCGACGTCGACCGCCGAGATGCCCGCCATCTTCGACGGCAGCGCCGATCTCGCCGAGTACGCGCCACCGCGAGAATCGTTCCGGGTGCGCGTGGTGTTCATCCTGTCGTTGTTCGGGGCGATCGCGGTCCTGATGACCGTCGTCGCCGACGTGGTCGACATACGGACCACGCGTCCCGCGGCCGGGATCGCAACGGGACCACGCTCGCTCGCCGATCTCGGAAGCAGCCTCGGGCCCGCCGCGTACGTGGGCGCAGCGATCATGGTGCTCGGCGGCCTGCTCGCGTGCTTCGGGCTCCGGTGGGGAGCGGGTCTCGCCGGAGGGGCCGGGCTCGCACTCGCCGGTTGGGCCGGGCTCTCGATCGGGCTGGCCGAACTCCCGATCGCGATCGCCGAATCGGTCACGCGAACCTCGACGGAGGAGTTCACACTCCGGGTGACCCGCGACGTCGGCTGGTGGCTGATCGTCGCTGTCGGCCTCTTCGGGATCCTGGTGTTCGTCACATCGCTTCGCTCGGTGAGCGCCGGCGGACAGCGTGCGCTCAACCCGTTGATCGCTGCGGTGACCGCAGTCGCGTCGGTGATCCTCGCGTTCGGCCCGCTCATCCCCGTCGGCAACGCGTCCTTCTCCGACAACTTCCGCTCGCCCGACCCGAACTTCGACCTCCCGACCGCATTCTTCGCCGGCAGGCTCGGCCAGGTCGGGTTGATCGCTGCTTGCCGGCGTGGTCGGGATGTTGATCGTGCGGAGCTACGGGCTGGGACTCGCGGCCGGGGCGACGAGCGTGGCCGTGGTGCTCTGGGTGGCGTCGTTGGCCGAGCTGGGCAGCCGCCCGATCGGCATCGCCGACCGGAACCCGGGAGCGGCGAACTCGATCCCGCATGCGGTCACCTCCGTCGGGATGGTGTCGACCTTGGCGCTGTTGGCTGTCGCCGCCGTCGTCGCGACGTACCAACTCACTCGTCAGTCGACGGCCTGACCATCTGACCGACCGACCGCCAGTCGAGTTGATCGAGGAACCGCAACCCGGCCTGCGAGGCCTCATGGCGCCAGAGGGCCACGACGTCGACCACGCTGCCGTCGGCGTCGAATGCGCTGGTCGAGAGCGAAGCCGCCTGGGACTCGAGGCGGCCACGTTGCGCGGTGAGCATGTCGGCGATCGCGATGCCGCAGCGATCCGCGATCACGATCTTGAGGAGCAGCTCGCTGCGGAGATCGCGGAGATGCTCGACGGGCGTGCGCACCCACGTTCGCAGCCGTGCCCGTCCCGGTTCGAGATGCCGCCAGGATTGTCCGGTTCGGTCCCGCATCGCCTGGCTCGGAGCCGACGGGCGTGACGAGGCCCCGCTCGACGAGCTGATCGAGCGACCGGTAGGTCAGCGGGCGCGACAGCGACCAGATTCGTCCGACCTCGGCGTCGGGTCGGAGTTGGGCAGCGATCGCGAATCCGTGCGACGGCGCCGCGTAGAGCAGGCCGAGACATGCCCATTCCCCCAGCAGGAGATCGTCGGGGCTTCGCGTGGTGCTCATACCGGATAGGTCGTGATGTCGGTGGCCTTGAGTGCAGCGTGGACCTCGTCGCCCGGCCGGAGTCCGAGGGCGTCGAGCGACGCCGTGGTGATCTCGGCAACGACCGGCAGTGGGCCGTCGACGACGACACGCGCCCGATCGCCGAGCCGATCGATGTCGCCGACGATGCCCGACCACACGTTGCGGGCGCTGCTGTTCGGGTCGACTCCCAGCGACAACGTGATCGCCTGGGGGCGGATGACGGCGAACACCGGGCCGGCCGTCGGCGGCGACCACGATACGGGCGCCGGTTTCGGTGACGAGGACGCCATCGGTCACGACTCCGCGCACGAGATTGGTGCCGACCAGCTCGGCGACGTAACGCGACCGCGGGTGCGCGGTGACTTCGGCGATCGTGCCGGTCTGGGCGATGCGGCCGTGTTCGAGGATGGCGACGCGGTCCGCCAGTGCGTAGGCGTCGACCGGGATCGTGGGTGACGAGCAGCCTCACACCGTCGAACGTTTCGAGGTGTTGGCGCAGACTGCGTCGCACGTCCTGGCGCGTGGCCACGTCGAGCGCCGCGAGTGGCTCGTCGAGCAGCAGCATCGCCGGATCGATCGCCAGGGCTCGTGCGAGTGCGACTCGTTGCGCCTGGCCACCCGAGAGTTGCTGGGGTCGCGTGTCCGGCGACGTCGGCGAGCCCGACACGGTCGAGCCAGCCGGATCGCCGCGTCGATGAGCCTCGGCTCTGCCGACACCGCGAGCCCGTAGGCCGAAGGCGACGTTCTCGAGCGCGCTCATGTGCGCAAAGAGGAGATGGTCCTGGAACACGACGCCGATCGGTCGTCGTTCGGGAGGGACGAACGTGTCGGTGCCGGGATCGTCGAGGACGGTGCCATCGATGACGATGTGGCCGCGGTCGATCGCGATGAGTCCGGCGAGAGCGCGCAGCAACGTCGACTTGCCCGACCCGTTCGGGCCGAGAACCGCCAGCACCTCGCCCGGCTCGACACGTGACCTCCACGTCGAGCTCGAACGCTCCGAGCCGCACTCCGATCGACGCGTCGAGGCTCATGCCAGTGCTGCCCGAGCGCCGCCGAGCCACCGGTCGCGCAGCCCGATGAGGACGGCGAACGACACCGCGATCATCAGCAGGCTGATGACCAGTGCCTCCTCCGGATTGGTCTCGAGTGCGAGGTACGTCGCCAGTGGCAACGTCTGGGTGGTGCCCGGAAAGTTGCCGGCGAAGGTGATCGTGGCGCCGAACTCACCGAGGGCACGCGCCCACGCGAGGACCGCCCCGGCGATCAACGCCGGTTGGATCGCCGGCATCGTGACCCGACGGAACACATACCACCGCGATCCGCCGAGGGTTCTCGCTGCGTCCTCGTAGCGACGATCCATCTGCCGCAGTGCCGCCTCGACGGTGATCACCAGGAACGGCATCGACACGAACGTCTGGGCCACGACGACGCCCCAGGTCGTGAACGGCAGCCGGATGTCGAACCAGCGGTCGAGGTACTGACCGAACAGCCCGCGCCGACCGAACGAGAAGAACAACGCGACGCCGCCGACCACGGGTGGCAGCACCATCGAGAGCAGGCACAGCGCCCTGACCGCAGCGCTGCCCCGGAACGGCACCCGAGCGAGCAGCCACGCGAGCGGCACCCCGAACACCACGGCGAGCACGGTGGCCGCGAGCGACGTACGCAGCGACAGCCACAGCGCCGTCCGCACCGACTGCTGCCCGAGCACGTCGAGCATCGACCCCCACGGCGCCCGCCAGAGCAGGCCGAGGAACGGCAACGCGAAGAATGCGATTGCCACCATGGCAAATGCGAAGACCAGCGGGGGAAGTGGCTGACGCTCGCCCCGTGCTCGCCGCCGACCCTCGATCGCCGTCACGGTGCCCCGAAGCCATGGGAAGCGAGAATCTGCTGCCCAACCGGGCCCGTCACGAACTCGATGAACTCCCCTGCGGTGTCGCTGTCGGACGTCGCGACGATCGGATACCGGGCGACCACATTGACGTTCTCGGGAATCTCGACGCCGGACGCCTGGTCGCCGGCGGCGCAGTACGTCGGTGGCGTAGACGATTCCGGCATCGGCCTCACCGAGCACGACCTTGGCGGCGACCGCCTTGACGTTGTTCTCGTACGAGTCCGGTGTGACGTCGACGCCGGCCTTCGTCGAAGACCTCGCCGGCGTAGGTTCCGCACGGAACATCGGGAGCACACACGACCACCACGAGGTCACCAGCGGCGAGATCGTCGACGCCTGTGATGTCGAGCGGATTTCCGGGCGCGACGATGATCTCGGCCTGATTGGTGGCGAAGACCGTCGGCTCGACCGATGCCGCGCCGGCGTCGGTCACCTTGGCCATGTTGGCGGGATCCGCCGACGCGAAGACGTCGGCCGGTGCACCCTCGACGACCTGTCGGGCGAGGTCCGACGACGACGCGAAGCTGAACGCCAGATCGACGTCGGGATGCTCCCGCACGAATGCGTCGCCCACCTCCGTGAACGCCTCCGTGAGCGACGCTGCAGCGAAGATGGTCGTGGTGGTGTCCGACGAGGACGAGGAGCCGCCGGCACAGGCCGCGAGGACTCCTGCCAAGAGCATCGGTACGACTCGGGCCACGCGCACGTCCTCAGACTAGTCAGCCGACGACTACTCAAAGGTCAGCGGTTGACTATCGGGCAACCTCACGAGGTCGCCGGATCGCCGGGATCACCGTCGATCATCTCCTTCTCGTCGTCCCACACGAACACGTCATGCACTTCGGCGTCGCCATTGTCGAACGTCCCGACATCGTCGTGAAGGGGTCCACCTTCGACCATCGCTGCGTGTGCGCCGGTCCCGGCGCCCTTGAGTCCGGTGTCGCGCCGAGCCGCGCGCACGCACTGCGAGATGCTGTGCCAGAAGCGATCAGGTCCCACCACCTCACCGAAGCCCGACCGATGCAACACCGATCCCACGCCATGGAGAACCCGAGCGAGGTAGACGCTGACATGGCGAGCCTCCAGCTCGGCAGCCAGATGCGTGAGGACATCCGCGCTGGTCGTGTCGAGCTGGGTCGTGGCCTCGAGATCGAGAACGAGCGCCCTGGTGTCGGGCCGCCTGTCGACCTCGGCGAGCAACCGATCTTCGAACGCCGACGCATTCGCCCAGAACAGCGGTGCGTCGAGCCGGACCACGACGACCCCGGGCACCGGACGCCGGTCGGGATGATGACGCAACCTGCCCCACGCCGCCTTCTCACCGTCGATCTTGCCGAGCACCTCCATCCGCGGTGAAGCGGACCGGTAGACGATCGCCAGAAGTGAGGCGGCGATCGAGATGCCGAGCCCGGGGAGCGGCCCGAACAGCACGACTCCTGCCACACCGACCACGGCGGCGAAGAAGTCTGCCTGACGGACTCGGCGGTATCGACGAAGAGCCGACACGTCGATCAGACCCCACACCGCGGCGACGACGATCGCGCTGAGCACCGCCTGAGGAAGGTCGGTGAACACCCACGTGAACGCGCACGAGCACGATCGTGGTGAACACGGCGGCCGTCAGCCCGGTGATCTGGCTCCCGCTGCCGGCCTGGTCGGCGGTGGCCGTCTTGGAAAGACTCCCCGCCACGGCGAGTCCACCGGAGAATCCGGCGGCGACATTGGCAGCGCCCATGCCGACGAGCTCGCGGTTGGTCTCGACCCGATAGCCACCACGAGTGGCAAACAGACGGGTGGCTGCCAGCCCTTCGGCGAGGGCGACGAGGCCGAGCGACATCCCGCCGACGACGACCGCCCCGATGTCGTTGCGCGGGATCAGGGGCAAGCCGAGAGGAGGGAGCCCGGACGGAACCTCACCGATCATCGCCACGCCCTCGGCCTCCAGGTCGAACACGCGAGATGCCACCACACCGAGCACCAGCGTCACGAGGCCCCACGGGACGCGCGGAGCAAACCGGCGACCGGCGAACAACGCGACGAGCGCAAGACCACCCACGACGGCCGTCTGCGTATGAGTCTCGTCGAGGCTTTCGATCGTGCGCACCAACACGCCGATCAGATCACCTGACGGCTTGGGAAAGCCGAGCAACGTCGGCACCTCGCCGATGATGATGGTCAGGGTGAGCCCGAGCACGAATCCCGTCACGATCGGCTTGGACAGGAACTCGGCGAGCCACGAGATCCGCAGCACGCCGGCCACGACCAGCACGATCCCTGCTGCCACGGCCAGAGCCGACGTGATCGCGATCGCGTCCTGGGGATTGTCCCGGGAGATGTCCGCCACCAGCGATCCGGACACGATCGCAACCGTCGAGGCGGGTCCGACGATCAACTGGGGTGATGATCCCAACACCCCGTAGGCGAGCAGTGCGAGCGGAACCGCGTACAGCCCCACCTGCACAGGAACGCCGGCGATGGTTGCGTAGCCGAGTGACTGCGGAACGAGCAACGTGGCGACGATCGCACCGGCAAACAGGTCGTTGCGCAGCCGGCTGCGCCGATACGTCGGGAGCCAGTGCAGGATTGGCACGACGTTGGCCACCCGCGCCCATCGCTGCGAAGTGGTCGTGTCCGTTTCACTCACGGGTCAACGCACCTCCCCGGACCGGACTCTACGCGATCGCCTCCAGACGCGGAGAAATCCCTTGCAGTGCAAGGAATTTCTCGTGCGCGAGGGGGGACTTGAACCCCCACGCCCTTTCGGACACCAGCACCTGAAGCTGGCGCGTCTGCCATTCCGCCACTCGCGGAAAGTGGAGCCCAGAACGCTAGCGCACCCCCGCAACGATCCCACGCGCCGAGCTCGTCTCGTGCGATGAGATTCCGGCGCACCCTCTGCACCCCGAAGCTCATCGCTCGGTAGAACGATTCCGGGGCGATGACGGGGGTGCGGCGACGGGCAGTAGCCTCGCAACCCACCATGGGATTGCAGTCACTGGAGCACCGTCTGGAGCGTATGGTCGATGGTGTGTTCTCTCGTCGTTCGCGCGGATCGATCCGCCCCATCGAACTCGGACGTCGTCTCGTCCGCGAAATGGATGACAATCGCTCCGTCGACGTCAAGGGCCGCCGAATCGTCCCCAACGACTTCACGGTCAGGCTGAACGCTGTCGACCACGCCGGATTCGGCGACATCGAGGATGCGCTCGTCTCCGAGCTGGCCGAGGCCGCACGTGAGTACGCCCGAGAAGAGGGCTACCACTTCATGGGGCCGGTCACGGTGCACCTCGCGGTCGACAACGACCTGCGAGGCGGACGTTTCAGCATCGTCAGCCAACTCAAGCAGGCCGCAACCGGGCCGGGAATGGGATCGCTCGTGCTGCCATCGGGCGAACGCGTCTACATCAACACCGCGCCGATCAGCATCGGTCGCCTGCCCGAGTGCACCATCGCCGTGAACGACAGCAACATCAGCCGCCGCCATGCCGAGGTCCGAGCCGGCACGACCGCCTACGTGGTGGTCGACCTGGGATCCACGAATGGCACGATGATCAATGGAATCAAGATCACCGGCGAACAGCGGCTCAGCGACGGTGACATCATCAGCGTCGGCTCCACCCACCTTCGGTTCGAGGCCTCCTGACCCGCTGGAGCAGCCGGCTCCCCCGCCATGACCGACCAAGTCCTCAACCTCCTCAAGTTCGTTCTCCTCGGACTGCTCTACCTGTTCTTCGCGCGCGTCCTGTGGGCGGTGTGGAGCGAGGTCCGCACACCGACGCGCCGCCCGGCCCTGGGCAACCCGAGGGCCGCGCAGGCGCGCCCGCCCCAGGTGCCCCGTCCGATCGCAACTCCCGCAACAACGCAAACGAAGGACCGGAAACAGGCCAAGAAGGCCAAGAAGCAGGCCCGGGAACGTGCGAGTCGACTGGTGATCCTCGAGCCGAAGGCACGACGGGGCGTCAGCGTTGCGCTGTCGGGTGAGGTCACGCTCGGTCGCGAACCCGGATGCACGATCATGATCGACGACGACGCCTTCGTGTCACAGCTCCACCTGCGGGTGTTCGACTACGAGGGCCAGCCCATGGTCGAGGACCTCGGTTCGACGAACGGCACGTTCCACAACGGTTCCAAGCTCGTCGGCGCCAAACTCCTGCACCCGGGCGATCGCATCCAGGTCGGCACCACCCTGATCGAAGCGCAGTGATGGCCAATCTCCGCGTCGGCGCCACGACTCACACCGGCCAGATCCGGCCCGCCAACGAGGACAGCCTGCTCGTCACCCCGACGGTCTTCGCCGTGGCCGATGGCATGGGTGGTCACGAAGCGGGTGAGGTCGCGAGCCAGATCGCCGTCGAGCGCATCGCCGAACTCCTCGACGGCGACGAGTTGCCCGCCGCCGAGACGGTCGTGGCCGCAATCCGCACCGCCAACAGCGACATCTTCCGCGCCGCGATCGCCAACCCCGGCCAGGCCGGCATGGGCACCACGATCACCGCCATCGCCGTCATCGGCGACCACTACGCAGGCCGGGCCGAACCGAACATCGACACCGGCGATCAGATCGCGCCGCCCGCGGCCGACTCCGAACCGACCGACGACGAAACGTCCAACACGACGAGCGACGCTGACGCCGACACGCCGACCCTTCCCGGCGACGTGACTCCCATCGTGCCGGCCGAGCCGACCGAGGCCCTCATCCTCGCGAACGTCGGTGATTCACGCACGTATCTGTTCCGTCACGGTCGGCTCCGTCGGGTCACCGTCGACCACAGCTACGTACAGGAACTCGTTTCGACCGGACACCTCAGCGAGGCCGAGGCGCGCAACCACCCGCGACGCAACATCATCACGCGCGCCCTCGGCATCGAACCCGACGTGCGGGTCGACTGGTGGACACTCCCCCTCATCCGCGGTGATCGTTTCGTACTCTGCAGCGACGGTCTGGTCGACGAGATCGACGACGACGACATCACCGAGACGCTCGCCGCCGAGTCGGATCCTCAACACGCGGCCGATCTGCTCGTCAAACTCGCCAACGACGCCGGTGGACGAGACAACATCACCGTCATCGTCATCGACGTGATCGAGGGCGACGACCCACCCGACTCGACGCTGGAACTCGACCTCGTGCCACGCTGGGCCGATGGTGGCGCCGACCCGACACCGGCCGGCACGCTCGAGCTCGATGCCGACCCCTCCCAGTCGCCACCGTCGGGCATCGCACCGAGCGCAACCGACGCCAACGCGGGATCGCCGTCTCGGCGCTCGAACGTCAAGCGGTTCGCCATCGGATTCGGGATCGCCGCAGCCGTCGTGGCGTCCTTCGTCGTGTTCTCGGCATGGGCGCGAAGCGGCTACTTCGTCGCGTTCGACGACGCCGACCAGGCGATCATCTACCAGGGCCGCCCCGGCGGCGTCTTGTGGATCGACCCCACCGCCGTCAACGAGAGTGGCCCCGAGCGCAGCGAGTTCGAACCCGATGTCGCCACCGAGATCGACGACCAACCGGGATTCGATTCAGCCGATGCCGCCGCGAACTACATCCGAAACGGCGTGACGACCACGACCACCACGACCACGACCACGACCACCACCGTTGCGCCGACGACCACACTCGCCCCCGAGACCACGACAGCGGCGGGCGCCCCCACCGGAGTGACGACCACTGCAACGCCGTGACGGTGGTGCCCGGCTCCCGCCATGAGTGACCTCGACGCCGCCATCTCCGTGGAATCCCCCGTCGTCGTCGATTCGCCACTGGCACGCAGCCGACGCTCGACCGAGTTGACGCTCGTCGTCATGGCGGCATTGATCACCGGCGCCGCCTACACCATCACTGCGCTCGGCACGAACGCCGAGATCCCGCCGGGCATCATCTTCTTCGTCGCCATCCTGCTCGGGCTGCTGCTGGGCGCGCACGTCGTCGTGCGCCTCGTCGCCCGTGGGGCCGACGGCACCCTCCTGCCACTCGCCGCCCTGCTCCACGGCATCGGGTTCGTCATGATCGCCCGCCTCGACGACGAACTCGCCGGGCTTCAGGCCACCTGGAGCCTCATCGCGATCGGTGCATTCGTCGCCACGCTCCTCATCGTCCAACGAGCCACCGACCTCGCCCGTTACAGCTGGTTGTTCTTCTTCGGAGGCGCGTTCCTGCTCCTGCTGCCGCTGGCGCCCGGCCTCGGCGTGAACATCAACGGCGCCCGCATCTGGGTGAGCCTGGGCCCGATCAACTTCCAGCCCGGCGAGTTCGCCAAGATCGCACTGGCGATCTTCTTCGCTTCGTACCTCGCCGACCGCCGGGAGTTGATCGCCGCCTCGACGTGGAAGGTGGGTCCGTTGCACCTCCCCGAACCGCGCTACATCGCGCCGATCATCATGGCGTGGGGATTCGCGGTGGTGGTGATGGTGTTCCAGAAGGACCTCGGTTCGTCGCTGCTGTTCTTCACCCTCTTCGTCGTGATGATGTGGGTGGCCACCGAACGCCTGAGCTACCTGTTGATCGGTGTCGTGCTGTTCGGCGCGGCCGCCTACTTCTCGTGGACACAGTTCGGCCACGTCCAGACCCGCGTCGACAACTGGCTCGATCCGTGGGCCGACCCGCTCGACAAGGGCTATCAGATCATCCAGTCGCTGTACGGCCTCGCCGACGGAGGACTCACGGGTACCGGACTCGGCCGTGGCAACCCCGGGCAGGTACCCGAGGCTCAGAACGACTTCATCTTCTCCTCCATCGGCGAGGAGTGGGGACTGATCGGCGCCACAGCGGTGCTGATGGCCTTCGTCCTCATCGTGGGCGCCGGGCTTCGCATCGCGTTGCGCACCGACCGCACCTTCGAGAAGCTCCTCGCGGTCGGCCTCACCACGATCGTGGGCATCCAGGGCTTCATCATCATCGCCGGCGTCATCAAGGTGGTGCCGCTCACCGGCATCACGCTGCCGTTCGTCAGCTACGGCGGTTCGTCGCTCGTGGCGAACTACGTGCTGTTGGCGCTGCTGATCCGATTGTCGGACTCGTCGGCGCGCCGGCTGGGCGAGCTCCCCGACGACCCGACGCCCAGTGAACGATGGAAGGCGTGGCGCCTCACGCGACAGCTCCGCCGAGCCGAACCACGGACCCTGGCGTGAGAGACCCCGCATGAACCGCCAGATCCGCCAGCTCGCGGTCGGCCTCATGGTCTGCTACGTCGTGTTGTTCGTCGCGCTCAACTACTGGCAGGTCGGGCGCAAGCCGGAGCTCGATGCCCGCTTCGACAACACCCGACAAGTGCTCAGGGAGTTCAACCGGCCGCGCGGCCCGATCGTCACCGACGACGGCGTCGTCGCCGCGGTGTCGTTCCCCACGGCGCCGGGCGAGCCGTACAACTATCGCCGTGAGTACCCGACCGGCGATCTCCTCTCCGACATCACCGGGTACTACACGTTCGCGTTCGGGTCGACACAGGTGGAACGGCTCTACGGCGATGTGCTCACGGGCACCACCACCGAACAGCAGGTACGCGGCCTCGGTGATCTGCTCGGCGGCACCGTCGAAACGACGGGCAGCGTGGAGCTCGCCGTGCGCAAGGACGCCCAAGAGGTGGCCAAGTTCCTCCTCGGGGGGCAAACGGGTTCGGTCACGGTCATCGAACCGAAGACCGGCGCGATCCGCGCCATGTACAGCAACCCGAGCTACGACCCGAACACCTTCGTCAACGCCGACTTCGACGTCGCCGAGGGCATCCTCACCGAACTCCAGAATGCCGACGGCAACCCCCTGCTCGCCCAGGCATATCAGGAGCGCTACATGCCCGGATCGACCTTCAAGGTGATCACCACCGGCATCGCGCTCGAATCCGGACTGATCACGCTCGACAACACGTTCGAGAACGCACGCGAGTGGGTGCCACCCCAGACGAGCGACCCGATCCAGAACTACAACGGCAGCCTGTGCGGCGGCGACCTCGCCACGGTGTTCGCCCGCAGCTGCAACATCCCGTTCGCCCAGATCGCCACCCTGCTCGGGCCGGAGGCGATGGTCGAAGGGACCAAGGCGTGGGGCATCGGCGAAGAGTTGCCGATCGACCTGCCGCGCCCGATTGCGAGCACGTTCGGCAACACCGACAACCTGAGCGAGGAACTCCCTCTCCTGGCGATCCGCGGGTTCGGCCAGAGCGAGGTGCAGATGGTGCCGTTGCACATGGCGATGGTGGCGGGCGCAATCGCCAACGGCGGCCAGATGATGAAGCCGTACGCCGTGCAGGCGACCTACGACCAGGGAGGCCGCGTGCTCGATCAGACGTCGCCCGAGGTCTGGAAGACCCCGATCTCGCCGGCCACCGCCGAGATCGAGCGCCAGCTGATGATCGGCGTCGCCGAGCGGGGCACCGCCAGCTGCTGCATCGCGCTCGAGGGCGGCATCCCGGTTGCAGCCAAGACCGGTACGGCCCAGCTCGGCGTCCCCTCGAATCCCGACCTGTCACATGCCTGGATCATCGCCTTCGCTCCGGCCGACAATCCGCAGTACGCCGTGTCGGTCGTGCTGACCAACGCCCAGTCGACACCCGACGTCGCCGTCACCGGTGGCCGTCTCGCCGGCCCGATCGCCAAGGGCATGCTCGACTTCCTCCTCACGGGCGCCGGATCGCAGCCCGTGACCCCGGCCGTTCCCGGGGGTGGCACGTGAGCGTGAGTCGCCGTGCGCCTGCCAGCAATGGCAGGCCACGGCTCGGTAACCTTGCCCAGCGCCGAGAACCCGTGTTCCAGCGCAGAAGGCACAACGTGACGAACAACGGCGAGGCGACGGTCATCAATGACCGGTACGAGATCCACAAGCGGATCGGACGCGGCGGGATGGCCGACGTCTTCTCCGCGCGCGATCTCCTGCTCGATCGCCAGGTCGCCGTGAAGGTGCTCTTCCCGGAGTTCGCCACCGATGCGAACTTCGTCGAGCGGTTCCGGCGCGAAGCACAGTCGGCCGCCAGCCTGTCGCACCCCAACATCGTCAACGTCTACGACTGGGGCAAGTTCGAGGGCACGTACTTCATCGTCATGGAGGAAGTTCAGGGTCGCACCCTGGCCGAGATCCTCTCCACCAACAAGCAGCTCACCTCGAAGCAGGCTGCCGAGATCGCCAGCGAGGTCGCTGCGGCGCTGGGGTTCGCCCACGACAACCACGTCGCCCACCGTGACATCAAGCCCGCGAACATCCTGATCGGCACCAACGGCCAGGTGAAGGTCGCCGACTTCGGCATTGCGCGAGCCCTCAACGCCCCGACCGAGTCGAACCTCACCCAGGTGGGCTCGGTCATGGGCACGGCGACGTACTTCTCGCCTGAGCAGGCCCAAGGAGCGCAGCCCGACCCGCGCAGCGACCTGTACTCGCTCGGCATCGTCATGTACGAAATGGTGGCCGGACGACCACCGTTCACCGGCGAGAACCCGGTGAGCATCGCGTACAAGCAGGTCCACGACGCGCCGCAACCGCTGGTGCAGATCGTCGCGGATGTTCCGCGATCGTTCGAAGCGATCGTCGCCAAGCTCCTCGCCAAGGACCCGAAGATGCGCTACCCGAGCGCCGCGGCGCTCCGTGACGACCTTCGCCGGTTCCGCAACGACGAGCCGGTCCAGGCACTTGCCGCGGCGGCGAACGCTCGCGCCGCGGTCGCCGGCGCTGCCGCCGCGGGAGCCATCGCGGGCGCTGCTGTCGGTGCAACGACCGTCAATCCGACCGTCGCCCCCACCGGCATGATTCCCGGCGCCGCACCTCGCGCCGACTCGGTGCCCTCGACCGGCATGGTCGAGGCGGGATACCCGACCGGCGCATCGGCCGACGCGATGTACTACGACACCAACCCGTCGCGCACCGGTTGGTATGCGCTGGGCGCGTTCGTCGCGCTGATCCTCCTCGTCGTCGGTGGTGTTCTGCTGTTCCAGGCGCTCGGCGGCGACAACGGCGACGCCGAACCCAACCAGTTCGTCCTCGACGACTACACGAACAAGCCGCTCGAGGAGGTCACCGCCGACCTCACCGCCGAAGAACATCCGATTCGTCACGACACCCGAGGAGAGCTCACTCGTCGCGGTCGACTTCGTCATGCGCACCGACCCTCCGGCCGGCACGTTGATCCTCAAGGACGACACCGTCGAGGTCTTCTTCAACCCCGACCCGCAACTGGTGCCGGTCCCCAATGTGGTGACCCTGCCGATCACCGAGGCGAGTTCGCTCCTCGCCGCCGACGGGTTCGTGGTCGGGACGATCACGAACCAGGAACGCGACGATCTGGCCGAGAACACAGTGATCTCCAGCGACCCGGCCGCGGGCACCCCGGCACTGCAGGGCACCGTCGTGAATCTCGTCGTCGCGGCCCCGCTGTCGAGTGTCCAGGTGCCCGGTGAAGTGATCGGGATGACCGAGGTCGAGGCACGGGCGCTCCTGCAGGCTGCGCCGTACGACTTCGTCGTCACCACGGACGTGCGCTCGAGTTCAACCGTGCCCGCTGGCACCGTGATGGAGATCCGGCCCGGACCCGGCGAGTTGATCGCAAAGGGCAGCGACGTGTTGATCATCGTGTCCAATGGACCAGAGCCTGTGACGGTCCCGGCCGTGGTCGGTCGCACGGAGGCGCAGGCTCGCAACACGTTGACCGAACAGGGTCTCGTGCCGAGCGTGACCTACATCGACGTGGCCGCCGGCAGCCCCGACGACGGCCGTGTCGTGGCGCAGAGCCTGCCCGCCGGTTCCCAGGTCGACCCGGGTTCGGGGATCACGATCACCGTGGGTCGCGCCGTTGCACCCGTCACGACGATCCCACCGACGACGACGACCACCACGACGACCCCGCCGGCCCCGACGACGACCGTCGCGCCGACGACGACGACAACCGTCGTCGCTCCCTAGGCCCTACGCGCGAGCGAGGAAGTTCGCGAGCAGGTCGTGGCCGTGGCCGGTGAGGATGCTCTCGGGGTGGAACTGCACGCCCTCCACCGAGAGCGTGCGATGGCGGATCCCCATGACGACACCGTCGGCGCTGCGAGCCGTGACGACGAGATCGTCGGGAATGCTCTCGGGCGCGAGCGTGAGTGAGTGATACCGCGTTGCCGTCAGCGGTGAGGGCAGGCCGGCGAACACACCGGTGCCGTCGTGGATGATCTCGGAGGTCTTGCCGTGCATCAGCTCCGGAGCACCCACGACGTCGGCGCCGTAGACGTGGCCGATCGCCTGGTGGCCGAGGCACACGCCGAACAACGGCGTCCCGACGGCAGCGAATGCCCCGATGGACTCGCAGATGATTCCGCTCGTCTCGGGGCGACCGGGGCCCGGCGACAACAGCACGGCGTCGGGCTGCAGTGCCACCGCGTCGTCGACCGAGAGTTGATCGTTGCGCACCACGATCGGATCGGCGCCGAGCTCACCGAGGTACTGCACCAGGTTGTAGACGAAGCTGTCGTAGCTGTCGATGACGAGGACACGAGTCACCGCTCCAGTATGGGCCTCATGACGCTCACGTGAACGGTCGGTTGACCTGATCACGTATGCTCGTGGCTGCATGGCTCCCCCGAAGCGAAAGACCGGCGGCGGCCGGGTCACCCCGAAGGGGACCCGGCCCGAGGATCGCCACATTCAGTCCGACGAGCAACCACACCACGCCGCTGCGGCGTCGTCGCGGTACACCCCGAAGGCGACCAAACGCCAACTGGTGCCACCGCACTGGATTCCGATCATCATGATCGTGCTGCTCGTCGCCGGCGGACTGATGATCATGGCTCGATACCTGATCTTCACCGACAGCAACATTCCGACGCTGATCGGGCTGGGCTGCATCCTCGGTGGCCTGTACACCGCCACCAAGTGGCGTTGACCGCCTGATCGAGCGCCCTCCTCCACCCAGTTCCCACCCTGTGGGAAACCTCGAATCACATCAGTGTGGTTCTACCCATGTTGTCCCCACCCTGTGGACAACGCGCCCTGGATCGGGCGGCTCGGCGACCTCAGTCGTAGAGGGGCGCGATCTCGGTCATGTCCTCGAGACAGTGCCGCGGAGGCGGTGGGTCGTCATCCGGCGCCATTGTCAACCTCAATTCCACCCCGCAGACATCGCAGCGATACCTGCGGTTCACCTTGCGCAGTTCGCCGGTCGGCGGCGGCTCCGGTGGGAGCGACGTCATGCTGCGCAGCATCATGATCCCGGTTTTCCACAGGACGTAGCCCATGAAGATGCCGAAACCGACCCAGATGATGGTCGAGACGGCAGGCATCCGCTCACGCTACCTCCGCCTCCGGGCGGCCACCTGGCTGTCCCAGAAGGGGTCAGACCCCGGTCTCGTGCTCGGAGTCGGGGGCCGCTTCGAGGTCGTGATCGATGCCGACGAGGAGGTCGAGGACCCGGCGGACGTCTGCGATGTCGCGATCGTCGAGGTGGATCGCGAACTGGGCCTGGAGCGCGCGGCGGTAACTGACGTTCATCTCGCGCCAGAGTCGGCGGCCGGTGCGGGTGAGTTCGATCTCGACTGCCCGATGGTCAGCGCCGGGCACCTCTCGATGACGAGCGATCCACCCCTCCTCCTGCAATCGATCCAACCGCCGGCTGAGGCTCGACGGTGGCAGTCGGAGATCGGCGGCGACGTCGAGCGGCCTGGCCCGACCTCCCAGCCGTTGCAGTGAGGCGAGCACGTCGAACCAGCCGAGCTGGATGTCCCAGTCGGCCCGCAGTTCCTCGTCGATGCCGCGTTCGATCTGGCCCACCACGGCCTGGAGCCCGCGCCAGGCACCGATGCGGGTGACATCGAGGCGAGCCACGACTCACACCTCAGCTCGTGGCGCGCAGAGCCGACTCGAAGGCCTGGACCGCTTCGGAGATCTCGGCCGAGGTGACCACGAGCGGCGGCATCCACCGGATGGTTCGGTTCCGAGTCCCCGCCGACATCAGGATCAGGTGGCTCTCGCGGAGACAGTGCTCCACGACGGCAGTGGCGCGGTCGGGTGAATCGAACTCGGTCGCGACCATCAACCCACGACCCCGGACGTATCGCAGTGACGCATCGAGTTGCTGCATCTCACGGAGAGCATCGATGAGCTGATCACCGCGGGCGCGGACGTTGTCGAGGAATCCCGGTGCCGTGATCACGTCGATGGTGGCGAGCGCAGCAGCGCAGCCGATGGGATTGCCATTCGACGACCCACCCTGGCTTCCCACGCGCCACGAGTCGTCGATCGACCGGCGCATGCCGAGCGCAGCAAACGGGAACCCCGACGCAATGCCCTTGGCCATGCACAACATGTCGGGCTCGACGTCGTGGGCCTCGACCGCAAACATCTTGCCGGTGCGGCCGAACCCGCTCTGCACCTCGTCGGCCACGAACAAGATGCCGTGCTCACGACACCGTTCGGCCAGGCCGCGGATGAACCCGGCCGGTGTCGGAATGTAGCCACGCTCGCTGATGACCGGCTCGACGATGATCGCGGCCACCTCGCTGGCGACCACCTGGGTCTGGAAGAGCCGGTCGAGGCCGCGCAGGGCCGCGGTGATCTCCGCTTCCTGGTCGGAGGCGTGCGGGTCGGGGAACGGCGCCACGAACACCCCGGGCGGGAACGGGCCATAGCCCGCACGATCGATCGCGCGGGACGTCGACATGGCCATTGTCAGATTCGTGCGACCGTGGAATGCGCCATCGAACACGACGATGGAGTGACGCCCGGTCGCATGCTTGGCCGCCTTGACGGCCAACTCGAGCACCTCGTCGCTCGAATTCGCGAAGAAGAACGTCTCGATCGGATCGGGGGTGATCTCGGCCAGGCGCGTGGCCAGCGGTTCGAGCAGATCGTGGGTGTACACGTTCTGTTGGGCATGAATGAAGCGGGCCGCCTGCTCACTGATCGCCTGCACCACCTGTGGGTGCGAGTGACCCGTCGACGCCGCCGCGATGCCCGCGGTGAAGTCGAGGTACTCGATGCCGTCGACATCGACGACCCGGCAGCCGTGGCCGCTGACGACGTGGAGATCGGTGGCCTTCGCCCAGACGTTGGAGACGTGTGAAGGCCCGGTCATGTGCCGAGCCTACGCATCGAGCCCACTGGTCGCCGCGACGGCCTCGGCCAGGGACGCGCCCTCCACGAACAGCTTGCGCGTCGACATGACCCACCGGGGGGCGTTCAATCCGAGCGCACCGTGGAGGCGTCCGTCGCGTCCGAACAGGGCCAGGAACTTCGCATCGGCAACCGACCCCGCCACGATGCGCACGTCGTCATCGGCTGCGGCTCGACCGAGGAATTGGATCCGATGCTCGAACTGATCGCTCCAGAAGAACGGCAGTGGCGCGTAGGGTTCGGGTGACTCACCAGCGGCGAGATGCACCAGGTTGTTGGCGGCGTGCGCACCCTGCTCGGCCGCATTGGTCCAGTGTTCGACACGCATCTCCTCGTCGAACAGGGCATTCGGCCAACGGGCGACGTCACCGGCCGCGAAGACGCCCGGAATCACCGACCCGGAGGCGTCCAGCGCATTCAGATGGGCGTCGCACACGATGCCGTCGCGGATCTCCACACCGCTTCCGGCGAGCCACTCGGTCGCGGGAGACACCCCGATCCCGACAACCACGACGTCGGCGGGAACCACCTCACCGTCGGCGAGACGTACGCCGTCGTTCGTCAATGCGTCGATGCGGACGTCGCAGCGAACGGTGACGCCATGGGTGCGGTGGAGTCCGGCGATCGCCTCTCCCATCTCTGCGCCGAGGGCCCGGATCAGCGGCGCAGATGCTCCTTCGAGCACGACCACGTCGTTGCCCAACGTCATCGCCGTGGCTGCCGCTTCGAGGCCGATGAAGCCCGCGCCGATCACCACGACCCGACGGCCGCCCGGTGCGATCTCGGACCGCAACGTCAAGGCATCGTCGAGCGAGCGCAGTTCGTGGACGTGGTCGAACGCGTCCTGGCCCGGGAGGCGGCGTGGGCGCGCTCCGGTGGCGATGATCACGCTGTCGAACGGGATCGTCTCACCGGTCGCCAGTTCGACGCGGCGCGCGATCAGATCGAGTCCGGTGGCGGCCGAACCCAGACGCCAGTCGACGTCGAGTTCGTCGAACACCTCCGGCTGACGCAGGTGAATTCGGTCGTGTTCCCATTCGCCCGACAACAGTTTCTTCGACAGGGGCGGCCGGTCGTACGGACGGTGGACCTCGTCGCCCACGACGACCACGGAACCGACGGCGTCATGCTGACGAAGGGTCTCGGCGGCGCGCAACCCCGCCAACGATGCACCGACCACGACAACACGGTCGAGCGCTGGTCTGATCTCGTCGGTCGTGTTCATGGCCGACACGATGCCATGGTTTCGGGTGCGAGACGAAGCTCGCTAGCGTCGGAGCATGCCTTCCACCGGCCGCCCGAGCGATGTGACCGTCCCCGACGTCGCTGCCGTCAACGAGATGATCGACGAGCTGTTTCCCGGCTCGAACAACTCCTGTGTGGACCTGAGCCGAACCGTGGCACTCGCCTGCCGCGAGATCTCCGAGGCCGAACTCCGGCCGGGGGCCTTCATCTCCGGACCATCGCAGTTCGGTCTGGCCGATGCCGCCCTGTGGTACCTCGTGTTCGGAGCCACGGGTCGGATCGAGCCGATGGCGCTCACGTCGGAACTCTCGATCCGATTCCTGAGGCCGGCGCAGGGTTCGGTGCTCTGGGCCAAGGCGACACTCGACGTCGCCGGCCGGCGCAACGTCGTCGGCACGGTGCGGGTGTGGTGCGACGACCGCGACGACAGGCCTACGGCAACGGCCCAGGGCACGTACGTGCTGCCGCACTGATGAGCGACGATCGACCATCACGGTTCCACTTGGCCATGCCGGTCCACGACCTCGCGGCAGCGCGCACGTTCTACGGCGACCTGCTCGGATGCCAGGAGGGGCGGTCGAGTGACTCGTGGGTCGACTTCGACCTGTACGGCCATCAGTTCGTCGCGCACCTCGATCCGGCCAACGAGCCGTCGACCTTGTCGAATCCGGTCGACGGCGACGACGTGCCGGTCCCCCACTTCGGTGTGTTGCTGTCGCCGCACGACTGGCGCACCTTGGCCGACCGGTTGCGGGCGGCCGGAACGACGTTCGTCATCGAACCCCACACCCGATTCGCCGGCCAGGTCGGCGAGCAGTCGACGATGTTCCTGCGCGACCCATCCGGCAATGCGCTCGAGTTCAAGGCGTTCGCCGACGACTCTCAGGTCTTCGCCCGTTGACCACGACGCCGGTCACCGAGTCGACCGATCCGCTGCTCGACGACTATCGCCAACTCAACGATCAGGCGTTCCGCCGCCGGTACGAGGGCGACCGAACCTTCATCACGGAGGGGTACGTCGCCATCGATCGCCTCATCGAGTCGGGTCACACGATTCGGTCGGTACTGCTGGCACCGTCGAGGGTCGAACGGTTCGCTGCCAATGCTGCAGTACTCGAGGCTCGGGGCGTCCCCATCTACGTCGCCGAACGCGAGGTGATCGCACGAACGGTCGGCTTCGACCTGCACCGCGGTGTGATCGCCTGCGCCGAACGTCGCCCGCATCCCTCCGTCGAGGAACTCGTCCGAGGCGCTCGACGCATCGCCGTGCTCGAGGGCCTCAACGACGCCGAGAATCTCGGAGCGATCGCCCGGGCCGCGCGGGCCTTCGGGATCGATGGTCTCGTCGTCGACCACACGTGCACCGATCCGTTCAGCCGTCGAACCGTTCGCGTGAGCATGGGTGAGGTGCTGACGCTGCCGATCGGACGCGCCGAGCCGGGCGCATGGCGAGAGGTCGTCCCGGCGTTGCGTCAGGCCGGCTTCGAGACGTGGGCGATGACCCCGGCATCCGGACGCGGCCGACCTCTGGCAGCTCGAGGTCCCGGAACGGGCGGCCGTCGTCCTCGGCGCCGAGGGTCCGGGCCTGAGCCGGACCGTGATGGCGGCCGCCGATCGTCGTGTGCGGATTCCGATCTCGCCGACCGTCGACTCGCTCAACGTCGCCCAGGCCGCTGCCGTCACCTTCGCGGCCCTCAGCCGCCCCCGCTGACGCCACCCCTGAGCGAACGCGCCGGTGCGGACGCCTCGATCGAGGCGTCCGCACCGGTTCGGTCGGGGCGATTGGAGGAACCCCGACCTGTGTGATCAGTGGGCGAACTTCACGTTCGGCAGGATCCGATCGATCCAGCGCGGCAGCCACCACGCCCTGTTGCCGATGATGAAGAGCGCTGCGGGCACGAGCACCAACCGGATGAGGAAGGCGTCGAGCAGCACCGCGGTGCCGAGGATCAGGCCCATCTCCTTCATCGGCAGCGTGCCGGCGATGGCGAAGGTGTAGAACACGGCGATCATGACGCCGGCGGCGGCGACGATCGGACGTCCGCTGTGGCCCAGCGATCCGCGCACCGCCTCGTTCGCATCACCCGATCGCTCGAAGTGCTCCCTGGTCGAGGCGAGCAGGAACACCGTGTAGTCCATCGAGATGGCGAACACGAGAGCGAAGAAGAACAGCGGCGCCCACGATGTCAGGTACCCCTGGCTCTCGAAGCCGAGCAGGCTGGCACCCATCCCGTGCTGGAACACCAGCGCTCCGACGCCGAAGGCCGCGCCGACCGACAGCAGGTTGAAGATGACGCCGACGAAGGCGACGATCACGGCCTGCAGGGCGACCATCAGCAGCAGGAAGCCCAAGATGAGCACGACGCCGATGACGAGTGGCGCCTTCTCGCCGAGCGTCTGGTCGAGGTCGAAGTTCTCGGCGACCGGACCGCCGACGAGCACGCCGGCTGGGAGTTCGGTTCGCAACGTCGGGATGAGCGCGAGCGCTTCGGTCGACGACGGGTCGTAGGCACCGACGGCCTGGATGATGTTGGCACCTTCCATGCCCGGCTGCGGCGGGAAGACCATGACGATGCCTTCGGTGGCAGTGACCTGATCGGCCACGGCCTGCGCATCGGCGCCGGCCGGCACGATCACCTGGATCGGGCCGGGACCACCGGGACCGAAGCCGTCGGCGATCATGTCGTAGCCCTGACGGGCCTGCTGGTCTTCGGGCAGCACGGTGATCCCGGGCATCCCGGTCTTCAGACCGAGCAGCGGCAGGGCGAGGGCGACGAGGATCGTGATCGCACCGATGGCCACGAGGACCTTGCGGGCGCGGATGCGGTCGGCGAGCCGAGCGAAGAACTCGCTGTGGTGGTCGCCGGCCTTGTGCCACGGGAGTGCGAACTTGTCGATGCCCGGGCCGAGCAGAGCCGGCAGCAGGGTCAGGGCGGCGAGCAACACGAAGCTGACCGACAGCATCATGCCTGCGGCCATCGAGCGGAACGCCGGGATCGGCACGAGCAGGATCGCCGAGAGGCTGATCAACACCGTCAAGCCGGAGAACAGCACCGCCTTGCCGGCGGTGTCCATCGAGATGCCCGCGGCGTGCTGCGGATCCTCCGGGTGCGCGTGCAGCGCGGCCCGGTATCGGGTGACGATGAAGAGCGCGTAGTCGATGCCCAGTGCGAGCGCGAACATCATGGCGAAGTTCAGCGTCCAGATCGACAGGTCGGTGACCTGCGTGATGCCGTAGAGCACGCCCATCGAGGCGAGCAGGCCTGCTGCGGTGAGCAGCAGCGGCAGCCCGGCGGCTGCGAGCGTGCCGAATGCGATCACGAGGATGACGGCGGTGACCGGCCAGGTGAGCACCTCGGCCTTCATCATGCCCTCACGGTTGACGGCGTTGAAGTCGTCCCAGAACGCGGGTGATCCGGTGAGCGCGACGCTGATCTGATCGCCGGCGACCTCGGTCGACAGGTCGTTGATCTCGTTGCCCAGTCGTTCCGCGGCGCGGACCGCCTCGGTCGGGTCGACCTGAGCACCTGCCTGGATCATCACGGTCTTGCCGTCCATGCCCGGCTGGGCCGGCATCGGCTGCCCGAAGCCGGGCTCGGTGAGGATCAGCGCGTTGACGTCGGCGATCACCTGTTGGTAGGCGGGATCATCGATCGGCGTCGTCTGGCTCTGGATGACCACGACCGCCGACTGCGACGACAGACCACCGAACTGCTGGTCGATGACGTCGCGCGCCGCCAGCGACTCGCTTCCGTTGACTTCCCACATCGCGCCCGAGAGCGCATGTTCGAGCTTCGGGGCGAACACGCCCAGCCCGATGGCCAGGAACGCCCACGCGATGACCACGAACTTGCGGTGGCCGTGTGCCCACCGACCCATCCGGGCGAGCGGCGGATGTTCGACGTCGGTCTCGAGGTCGTCGTGGTGCGGCATCACATCAAGTGCTTCATCTTCATGAAGCGATCGAGATGGGGGCGAGGAGTCGGTATCGATGGTCATGGTCACGGTTCCTTCGTTGGTGGGGATGTTGGGGAATTGGTGGTGCGTGCCGTCAGACCGCGAACGTGCGGGCGTCGTCGGCGACCTGCTCGCGCAGGCGGTCACACACGATGGCGCAGACCGGCATCAAGCTCGGATCGGTGACGGAGTAGTAGGCCGACGTGCCCTCCGCTCGCCGCGAGACGATGCCCGCCTCGTGGAGGATGCGCAGATGCTTCGACACATTGGCCTGGCTGGTGCCGAGCCGATCGACCAGTTGGCCGACGTTCTGCTCACCGTCGTCGAGCAGTGTGCGGATGACACCGAGCCGGGTCGCGTCGCCGAGTACGCGGAAGCGTTCGGCCACGTGTTCGAGCAGTTCTGTCGGCAGCGCCTTCGGCATATCGAGCACTATATAACTATCGAACGATGAATGCAACCATCCTCTCCCACTGCAACAATGACTCGGTGATCGAGCGGCTCGCAGACCATCCATCGGCACGGCAACCGGAGCCGTTCGCCGGGCCCGATCATCCGATGCGCACACTCACGCGCTCCGTCGCTCTGGGCGAACCGTGGACGAGCGACGACGCCGACCGGGTGGCGGCCGTGTTCGACGGTCTCGCAGAGGAGTGGTCGGCTCGCAACGTCGACGACACCAAGGCGGCGCCGGTCCGCGATGCGCTCGCCCGAGGAAACGTGCCGACGCACGGCGCGTGGTTGGAGCTCGGATCGGGCACCGGTGCCGGCGCCCGGATCCTCAGCGGGACCGTCGGATCGCTCGTCACCACCGATCTGTCGGCCGAGATGCTCCACCATGCCCCCGGTGAACTCGCGCCGCGGGTCCGAGCCGATGCGTCGATGCTCCCCTATCGAGATCGATCGTTCGACGCGGTCGTGATGATCAACATGCTGTTGTTCCCGCTCGAGGTCGAACGAGTACTGCGAAACGCCGGCACCGTGCTGTGGGTCAACACGCTCGGCGATCAGACGCCGATCCATCTTCCGCCCGACGACGTGCTCACGGCGCTGCCCGGCAGCTGGACGGGGCGCACCGCTTCGGCCGGCACCGGCTTCTGGCTCGCGGCGACGCGGGCCTGAGCGCGACCCGAAAACGACGACAACCCCCGGACCAGCCGGGGGTTGTCATCAGATTCGTGGGAGTCAGTCGACCGATTCGGAGGCTTCCTCGCGCGGTTCGGGGGCTTCCCCGAGTCCGAGCTGAGAGAAGATCTCCGCCTTGCGGTACTCGAAGTCGTCCTCCTCCACGTCGCCGGCAGCGAACTTCTCGTTCAACTGACGGAACTCCTCGAGCAACGCATCCTCGTCGGGCCCATCGCTGGTTTCCTCGTCGGAGTCCGATCCCTTGCCGTGTCGTACGGCAAGCTTCTCGGCCTTGCGCTCCTTCTTACGGAGTTCTCGTTGTCGCTTCTGGTAGGACTGCGGACTTCGAGCCAATCGGAACGCCTCCTCAGACGACTTTGACGTCGACCGCTTCCGGACCCTTACGGCCGGCAGCGATTTCGAATTCGACGGTGTCACCGTCGTTCAGCGAACGGCGACCAGCGCCGACGATGTTCGAGTAGTGCACGAAGACGTCGTCGCCGTCGTCGCGAGAGATGAAACCAAAGCCCTTCTCGTCGTTGAAGAACTTCACTGTACCTGTGGCCATTTCGGCTCCTTGTTGAAATCGGAGCCACCGTTGACTCACGTTTACGTCGGCCAGGCTAGTGACCATTGTGCGATTGTCCACCGCGCGCAACTCCGGCGTCGAACGTCACATCGGCCGGGAGACGGCCAACCGGCGGCGAGGGTCGACCGCCGACGAAGGGTTGGTGTCCCGTCAGCGCCAGGCGGGTCAGGATGATCGATGCCATCACCACACCGACGATGCCGGCGAGCGTGAGTGCGATGTCGGCGACACCGAGTAGTCCGTACACCAACCAGAGTGCGGCTTCGACCCAAGCGATCAACCACGTCGACGCCGACACTCCGACCAGGTCGCGTGTTCGACACACCGCGACGACCGCCGGGAGCAGCTGGACCCCGTACGACAAGCCGACCGCCACGGCCGCGAGTTGCCATCCCCCGATGATCAGGAACGGGAGCGGGATCATTCCGAGGACGAAGAAGCCCGCCGCCATCGCGGGCAGTGCCGGGCGACCGACCGTGCCGATGTAGACGACGGCCATCGACACGTAGAGCATCAGGGAGACGGCCGACACCGGCACGAGCGCCCACACGCCCGCAGCGAGACCGTAAGCGAGCCACCATCCGTTGGTCGCCAGGCTCACTCCGATCCACACCGCGGACACACCCTCGACGCGGCGCGTGCGCGCCAGGCGTCGAGCCTGAGGGAAGGCCATCCAGGAGCCGAGCACCGTCGCCACGACGACCAAGAGGTTCAAGATGATGTTCACGGAGATCTGCCTTGCAACTGTAAGTGGCTATTCGGAGTTAGTACCTTACACGACTGCGGACAGTTATCCTGATGTCGTGTACGTCACATCGGGGCACGACACCGAGATCCGCCTCACGCTCGAAGCGATGGTCGATCTCGTGAACGCGCTGGCCGACGCACGCGAGTCCGACGAGCGCGCCGACGTACGCGACCTGCTCCACTCGCACGGATTCACGAACGCGAACGCGGCCTCGACGGCCTCCATCGAACGCGTCGAGTCGCGGATGAACGGACTGCTCGACACGCTCGCCGCCTTGGCGACGGCCGAACCCGGACCGACCGTGGTCTGGATCAACCGAGAGCTGGCCGGGCTCCACATCACCCCGTCGCTCACTGCGCACGACGGCGCCGGCCTCCACATCCACTGGACGTCGGCGTCGGCCGCGTTCGACGAGCAGGTGATCGCCGACGTGCTGATGGCACTCGGCCAGGAGATCTGCGACCACGGCACCGAGCGCTTCGGGACCTGTGCGGCCGCGACGTGCCACCACCTCTTCTACGACGCCACCCGAAACGGATCGCGCCGCTTCTGCGCCGACCCGCGGTGCGCCAGCCGAACACACACCGCCGACCATCGAGCCCGCCAACGCTCGACCTGAGCAAACCAACCCGAACCAACCCGAACCAACCCGAACCAACCCGAACCAACCCGAACCACCCGAACCACGAAATTCGGAGTGAACCTTGCGCAGAGCGCAAGGTTCACTCCGAATTTCTGCTCGAGAGGTGGCCGTTCTCGAGGCGCAAGCACCTGATCCGCTCGGCGGAAGGCCACCTCGCGGTGCGACACGGCGATGACCGTCATGCCCGCATCGGCCAGGTTCGTCCAGAGTTGGACCTCGGTTTCGACGTCGAGTGCACTCGACAGGTCGTCGAGCACGATGATCTCGGGCGCGTGAACCAGCGCTCGGGCGGTCGCGAGACGCTGGCGTTGACCACCGGACAGTCGAAGTCCGCGCGGGCCGATCAGCGTGTCGGCGCCGGCCGGCATCGACTCGATGTCGTCGGCGATCGCAGCGAGACGCAGCGCCGTAGCGAGTCCATCCGGATCGACCGGTCCGAGGCCGACGTTGTCCGCCACGCTGTCGGAGATCAGCTGGGGCACCTGCGAGAGAAAGGCTGCGTTGGGCGGCACGAGGAATGCCGACCGATCGACGATCTCCTCGCCGTTCCAACGCACCGAGCCGCTCACGTCGGCCTGCCAGGCCAGACCGAGCAGCGCTCGCAGCAGCGTCGACTTTCCCGCACCGACCGGACCGGTGATCACGACGAACTCGCCGCGCCCGACGCTGAACCCGATGTCGTCCAGCACCGGCCGACCGTCGTACGCCACGGACAGCCCGACGACGTCGAGGCGAGCGAGTGGCACCCGGTCGGGGCGAACGACGTCAGGTCGCGTGCGCAGGTCGCCCGGGTCGATCGGAAGGTGACGCGTTCGCACGGTGTTGGTCGCAGCCTGTTCGGCCACCAACGCGCGCATCCGGTCGAACGCGACCCCTGCCTGCTTGCGTCGCGCGAGCACCCGACCGACCATGCGCGGCAGGAAGCTCAACCAGCCGAGATAGGCAGTGAACAACGCCAGCGTGGCGAGGTCGAACGAGCCCGACGCGATCGCTCCGGCGCTCACGAGCAGCACGAGGCCCAGGCCGACATCGGCGGCACCCTGGCTGAATGCCTGCACGCCTTCTTCGAGCACCCGGTCGCGCACCGCCGTATGGCGACGACGATCGACGAGTACCGCAAGACGGGCCAGCATCGGCTCGGCCGCATCGTTGACCTTGACCGTCGTGGCTGCCGCCATCAGGTCGCCGAGGAGTCCGGTGACCTGCTCGGTGGCGGCTCGGTCCGCCGCGCGGTAGTCCTTGATGCGGGTGTCGAGGACGCGAGTCGCGACGCCGACACCCAACAACGGCAGGATCAGGATGAGCGCCGCGTTCGGGTCGGCGGTACCGAGCACGAACCCGGCGATGACGGTGAACGCGACACCACCGGACACGTCGACCATGCCGTCGACAAAGTTGGCGACGTCCTCGGTGTCGTCGCGGAAGTGCGTGACCGCCGACCCCGCCGACCCGACGGGCTGGCCGGCGTGCAGCCCGCCGCTGGCCATCTGGGCACTCAACATGTTGGCCCGCAGCAGCGTCTGCATGTGGATCCATGCCTTGGTCCAGATCAACGCGCCGTGATGGATCGCCACCATCCGGATCGTCTCGCTGACCGCGATGCCCACTGCCCACCAGATCGTCGCGGTGGTGTCGCCCGCCTCGAGTGCGCCGTACCCCCGCGCGAGGAAGTAGCCCGTGATCGCCGGCATCGTGAAGAAGACGACGAAGAGTGACCAGCCCACCCAGAATTCGCGCGGGCGATGCTGCGAGACCCGCCAGGTCAGCTTCCACACGTTGTCGGTCGTGGGCCCGGCGGGCAGATCGTCGTGCTTCCGTTCGGAGTGGTCCGTCACGATCTCGGTCATGGCGACACCTCCGATCGTGGCAGGGCGTGGTCCGACTCGCTCTCCTCGTCGAGCGAGATCGTCAACAGCTGCGCGAACCGGCTGTCGTCGTCGCCGACCAGGTCGGCGCGTTCACCGTGTTCGACGACGAGCCCATGATCGAACACGATGATCTCGTCGACCGAGCGCAGCGTCGACAGCCGATGGGCGATCACGAGCGTGGTTCGTCCCCGCATGAGTTCGACGACGGCGGCTTCCAGACGTCGTTCGGTCTCCGGGTCGACACGCGCTGTGGCCTCGTCGAGCACGAGGAGGTCGGGGTCGCGAAGCCACACCCGCGCGAGTGCCAGCAGCTGCGCTTCACCGGCCGACAACCCGCTGCCTGCGGCACCGAGCGGGCGGTCGATACCGGCGTCGGCGAGCGCGCCGAGGCCGACGCCGCGCAGCGCGTCGACGACGGCCGCATCGGTGGGCTCGTCGTCGAACAACGTCACGTTGTCACGGACGGTTCCCGCGAACAGCTCGACTTCCTGGGGTACCAGTGCCACTCGGCGGCGCAACTCGACCAGCGGGATGTCGGCGATCGGAACACCACCGAGGGACACGACACCCGAGGTCGGCTCGACGAGCCGCAGGACCAGCCGGGAGAACGTGGTCTTGCCACTGCCGGTACGACCGACGATGCCGACCGATCGTCCCGCATCGATCCGGATCGTGGCGTCGCGCAGCACCGGCCGGTCGTCGCCATAGTCGAAGTGCACGGCGTCGATGTCGATGGCGAGCGGACCTGGCGACGGGCTCGTGTCGCCTGCGTCGAGCACCGTGGGTTCCACTGCGAGCAGGTCCGCGACGCGCACCATCGCGCCGTTCGCCTTCTGGACCGTCTCGAGTTCGTGGACGACCTCCTCGAGCGGGCGGGCGATCAGCAGCACGTACTGGAACAGCAAGAACGCGGTGCCGATCGAGATGGTGCCGGCGGCCACGAGCACGGCACCGAGCACGAGCGCGATGATCCAACCGGCCGCGACTGCCCCCTGGACGAACCACCACATGATGAGGAAGGAGCGCTCGCGTCGCACGGCGCTGGTGAGCGCCTCCTCGCTGTCCTCGACGAACCGCCAGGCGACGTGATCGGCGGCACCGTTCGCCCGCAGGTCCTCAGCCGCGGTGAGTCGCTCCTCGATCCCGCCGTAGAGGCGGCCGAGTGCACCCATCTCGTCCGACGACTCGTAGATGGCGCGGTGGCGACTCCGGACGACGACCGCCAACGCCAACCCGACGTACAACGCCATGCCCAGACCGAGTCGCCAGTCGAGCACCGTCAGCACGACGATGATGCCGCCGATCAGCATCGTCGCGCCGGCGGCCTTCGTGACGACGGTGCTGAGGAAGTCGGACACCGAGGTGATGTCGCCGTCGACGCGTTGGATCAGTTCGCCGGGCGTGTGCGTGCGATGGAACTCGTGGTCGAGTCCGAGCACGTGGCGGGTCATGGTCAGTCGGAGTTCGTTGGTGGTTCGCCAGGCGGCGATCGTCGCCGACCGGACGACGATCACGGCGAGGAGCTGTGTGACGATCGCGATCGCCAGGAAGACGAGCGCAAGACGAACGATCTGCGAGCTTGTCGTGCCGGCGGCGGCATCGTCGACGATCCGTCGCACCACGAGCGGCCCGGCGATCAGCAGCGCCGAGCTGATGGTCACGAGCACGCCGAGGCCGGCCCAACGCCAGGCGTCGGGCCGCAGCAGCGCGCCGAGCGCGCGCCAGCGAGATCCACGCTGCGAGGCCATTTCCCAATTCTCCTCCACCGGTGCGACGCATCCATCACAGGTTTCACTCGATCGTTTCGGCCTCGACCGGACCCGACCGGGAATGTTTGCGGACGCAAACAGGTTCTGTGGATCAATGGGTGTCCACCGACTCAACCACGCTGTGCTGTACGTACGTGACGTTGGCCGCTCTACCGCGTTCTACACCGACCTGCTCGGCTTTCGAGTCGTGATGTCGATGGCGGGCGCCGCGTTCCTGCAAGCACCGGACTCGTCCAACGATCACGATCTCGGTTTGTTCCAGATCGGGGACGGTGCCGCCGCATCGGACGCCGGCCGGTCGACCGTCGGCATGTACCACCTGGCGTGGGAAGTCGACACGCTCGGCGATCTCCAGCGGCTCGCCGGCGTCCTGCGTGAGCATGGCGCGCTCGTCGGTGCGAGTGATCACGGCACCACCAAGAGCCTGTACGCGAAGGACCCCGACGGCCTCGAGTTCGAGGTGGTCTGGATCATCCCCGCGCACCTGCTGAACGCCGGCGACCTTGCTGCACGGAGCTCCATCGGACACCTCGACCTTCCCGCCGAGATCGAGCGGTTCGGCATCGACGAACCCGGCGGCATCGCCATCTCCCGCTCGGCGCCACGCGACGCAGTGTCGGAACCTGCGTCATCCACCCCCACACGAAAGTGACATGACGACATGAACGTCGACTTCTGGGTCGACCCCGGCTGTCCCTTCTGCTGGGCCACCGCCCGCTGGGCCGTCGACGAGGTCCAACCGCACCGCGACCTCGACATCACTTGGCGACCGATCAGCCTGTTCTTCACGAACGACCCCGATCCCGACTCGCCCTGGTACGAGGGGCCGAAATTCACGCACGGTCTGCTCCGCGTCATGGAGTCGGTCCGTGTCACCGACGGCAACGAGGGCGTGTTCAAGCTCTACTGGGAGTTCGGGAGTCGCATCCACCACGACAAGGAGTCGCCGTTCGATCCCGCAGAGGCGCTGGCGATGGTCGGCCTCGATCCTTCCCACGCGGCAGCCCTCGATGACGGGTCGTGGGATGCCGTGATCCGTGAGGGCATGGAGGCCGGGCTCGAGCTCGTCGGCAACGACGTCGGTACCCCGATCATCGCCTTCGAGAACTCCAACGGGGTGAAGGCGGGCTACTTCGGCCCGATCATCTCGCGCATCCCCCCGACCGAGAAGAGCCTCGCGATGTGGGATGCGCTGGTGACGATGATGGACATCGATTCGTTCTTCGAACTCAAGCGCACCCGTTCGGAAGGTCCGCAACCCGGCGACCGCCCGCTCCCGCGCTGAACCCTCAATCGGCGCAGGCCGCGAACAGGCGCGCCTTGAAGGCCGCCTCGTCGACTGCCCAGAGCACACGGATGTTCGGGTCGGGCCGGCCGAAGCGGCGGTCCGGGATCGTGCAACCCCGCGTCGGTCCGTCGAGGCCGACGACGAGCCATTCGTCGGTCGCCTCGGTGATGATCGAGTCGTCGAGCGCCACGGCCATCGCGATCGGGTCGGGTAGATCGAACCCGGTGAGCCCGGTGTCGAGCGCGTACTGATCGACGTCGCCGTTGATGTCGATGGCGAAGCGCCCGAGCGCGCCGACCTCGGCGAGCCGAGTCTGCTCGTGCGGGTTCATCACGGCGAAGAGCCTCGAGATGTTCCAGCCGATCATCGTCTTCGCGCCAGGGGCAGCGAAGACGGCGGATGCGGCCTCGGGATCGGCCCACACGTTGTATTCACCGAGCGCATCGACGTTGCCGACGCCGTCGGGCGAACCCGCCATCATATATGTGTGATTGAACTTCGTCAGGAAGTCAGCGTCTGCGTCCAGCGCTGCCGCGATGTTGGTCAGCGGTCCGAGCGTGACGAGGTCGTGGCGACCGGGTTCCGCCGCGGCGATCCGCACGAGTTCGGCCACCGCATCGTCCGAGGTCGGCGGGCGCGACGGGTCGGGGAGCGCAGCCCCACCCATCCCATCGGCTCCGTGGACGAACTGCGCCGTGTCGAGCGGTCGTGACAGCGGCTCGGCCCGACCGGCATGCAACGGGATACCCGCTCCCCCACACAGGTCCAGGGTCACGATGGCATTGCGGACCGCGAGGTCGAGGGGAACGTTGCCGGCCACGACCGTGATCGCCCGCACGTCGACCGACGGTTCCTTGACGGCCAGCACGAGTGCAATCGCGTCGTCGGACGCAGTGTCGGTGTCGATCACGATGCTGCGGGGTTGCATCCCGGCAGTCTGGTCGACGGCGGATGTCGGTGACACCGCTCGAACTGCTCACACTGCGAGTCGGTACAGCCAGATGGGCGCGGTGACGCCCTTCACCCGGGTTGGCCCCACCGGTCGGAACGCTGCCGCCGGCGAGGTTCCGTCGACGGAACGAAGGAACTCCTCGGACACGAGCAGTTCCCCGGGGCCGGCGAGATCGGCGATGCGGGCCGCGATGTTGACGGTCTGGCCCACGAAGTCGTCGCCCCGCTCGACCACCTCGCCGCAGTGCATCCCCATGCGCAGCGCGAGTGGGAATCCATGTGCGGCACGAGCATCTTCGACCGCCTGCAGGATGCCGGTGGCCGCGGACAAGCCGTGGGGCGTGTCGTCGAACCAGAGCATCAATCCGTCGCCGAGTTCCTTGACGAGTTGGCCGCCACCGCCTGCCAGCACATCGCGGGCGATCGTCGACTGCTGATCGAGCACCTCGACCGCGGCCGCGTCACCGCGGGCGTCGGTGAACTCGGTGAAGCCGACGAGGTCGGTGAACAGCACGGTTCCGGTCCGCGTGACCGTGGATGCGGGAGCGGTGGTCATCGGTTCGTGACGTCGACGCGTCCACTCACCGACCGGGCCACGACGACACAGTCGTGATCATCGTCGGGTGCGGTCGGCGCTCCGGGTGACGTCACCACGCCGGCGCTCACCTCGGCTGGGAGCGAGACCACGATGCGACCGGACACGGTTTCGGCGTCGACGTCGTATGCGCCACCGAGTGCGATCTCGATACGACCGCTCGTGCAGTGAGCATGTACGCGGCCGTTCGCATCCTTCAGGACGATCCGACCGCTCCGGCTGGTGACATCGGCGTCACCGCACCGACCGACTTCCACCCGTGCGCTCGTTGCGACCGCGCGGCAACTCCCTGTGGACTCCTTCACGTCGATGCGGCCGCTCGTCGTGCGCACGTCGATGGATTCGGCGTGTTCGATCGACACGCGGCCGGACGTGCTCATCGCAGACACCGCGCCGACTCGCCCCTCGATCGTCACGCGTCCCGACGTCGACCCGACCACCAGATCGGTTCCCTCCGGGACGCGCACGCGGACCTTCGACGCACCGCCGTCGATGATCGCCGGCAGTCCGGCGTCGAGCGGACCCACACTCGACCACACCTCGGTGAGTTCGGGCTCGGCCACTACGTGGATCGCTCCGCTCGTCGTGGTGATCCGGACGACCGCGGCCTGGACCGGTGCGGGGAAGGACATGTCGCGAACGTACCCGACGGCCTCCGGGTCATGAGGAGGTCAAACGTCACGCCCCGACGAGTCGACCAGCGCGGCCCGCCCCCCGAAAACGGAAAATGCCTGGGTATGCGCGCTCAGCGCGCATACCCAGGCAGATTTCGGGGGTGAGGGGGGTCAGTCGAGGCGTTCGATGATGGTGGCGTTGGCCATGCCGCCACCTTCACACATCACCTGGAGGCCGTAGCGGCCGCCGGTGCGCTCGAGTTCGTTGAGCAGTGTCGCCATCAGCTTCGTGCCCGACGAGCCGAGCGGGTGGCCGAGGGCGATCGCGCCGCCGTTCACGTTGACCTTGCTCATGTCGGCGCCGGTCTCCTTCTGCCACGCGAGCACGACCGAAGCGAAGGCCTCGTTGACCTCGAACAGGTCGATGTCGTCGATGGTCAGGCCGGTCTTCTCGAGGATCTTCTTGGTGGCCGGGATCGGACCCTTGAGCATCGTGACGGGATCGGCGCCCGTGACGGCGAAGGCATGGAACCGGGCGCGGGGCTTCATGCCGAGCTCCTCGGCCTTCTCCTTGCTCATGATGAGCACGGCCGACGCGCCGTCGGAGATCTGCGACGAGTTGCCGGCGGTGATCACGCCGTCCTCCTTGAACGCCGGCTTGAGCTTGGCGAGCGTCTCGGCGGTGGTGCCCTCGCGGATGCCCTCGTCGGAGACCATCATTTCGACCTTGCCGTCGATCTCGACCTCGACCGGAATGATCTCGTGCTCGAAGCGACCTTCGTCGCGGGCCTGCGCGGCGCGCTGCTGGCTGAGTGCACCGAACTCGTCGAGGTCTTCACGGGTGATGCCGTATTCGGCGGCGATCATGTCGGCGCCGATGCCCTGGGGCGGCAGGCCGGTCTCGGCGTAGCGGTCGAGCTGCTCCTTCGGGAACGGGAAGCCCATGCCCTGGACGATCGACGCGCCCATCGGTGTGCGGGTCATCACTTCGACACCGGCCGCGACGACGACGTCGTACGCACCGGCCATCACGCCCTGCGCCGCGAAGTGCATCGCCTGCTGGCTCGAGCCGCACTGGCGATCGATCGTGGTCGACGGCACCTCTTCGGGCCAGCCGGCCGCGAGCACTGCGTTGCGACCGATGTTGAGCGACTGCTCACCGACCTGCATGACGCAGCCCATGATGACGTCGTCGACCATGGCCGGGTCGAGGTTGTTGCGCTCCTGGAGTGCCTTGAGCACGTGCGCCGCGAGGGCTGCGGGGTGCTGGTCCTTCAACTTGCCGTTGCGCCTGCCACCGGGGGTGCGGATTGCGTCGACGATCACTGCTTCGGTCATTGGGTTTCTCCTGTGGTTGTTGAGATGGGGGTGTTCGAGATGGGGGTGTTCGAGGGGGCCGTGCTCGACGTGGTGGCGATGGCCGTGGCGAGGTTCTGCTGCAGGCGTGTCATCACCCAGGCGAGCGCTTGACGTTCCTCACGCCCGATGCCATGGCGGAGCTCGGAGCGCAGGACGGCATCGACTTCACCGATGCGATCGGCCATCTGCTTGCCGTCGTCGGTGATGGCAACGAGCCACACGCGTCGGTCGTCGGGCCGGGGCCGGCGTTCGACGAGGCCGCGCGCCTGCAGTTGGTCGACGACCGATCCGATCGCCGCGCGACCGATGCCGAGATGATCGGCGAGATCGGTCTGCGTGGTGGCACCGAACTCGGCGACGTAGCCGAGCAGCGACGCCTGCGTGAGATTGACGTCGAGTGCCGCGAGTCGGGCATCGAATGCCACGCGCAACAGGCGCGCCGTTGCCATCAGCGTCGATTCGACACGCAGCCACGGCGGCGAATCCAGTTCGTGGGTGGTGAGATTGGCGGCGGTCATGGTGCTTGGTGTGGACACATACTGTACGTTGCCATACAGTATTGCAACTGCAGATCGCTGCCGAATTTCTTGGAGGACATGACATGACCGACACCGCCACCGGATTGACCGAGGCCGAGGCCACCGAGTTCCGCCAGAAGTGCGTCGACTTCATGGAGCAGTTCGCCCCCGGGCAGAACCCCACGCTCGACGACCAGAAGGCGTTCCTCGCCGCTGCAGCCGACGCCGGTCTGGCCGGGCTGCCGGTACCGAGTGAGTACGGCGGCGGCGGCAAGACGCTCGCCCACGAGAAGATCTGGCGCGAGGTCAAGGGCAATTACCCGATGCCCGACAGCGAGTTCATCATCTCCCACGGCATGTGCATGCCGATGCTCGCCGAGTACGGCACCCACGAGCAGAAGGAGCGCTTCCTCGCCGACAACATCTCCGGCAAGACCATGTGGTGCCAGATGTTCTCCGAGCCTGGCGCCGGATCCGACGTCGCCAGCCTGCAGACCAAGGCCGAACTCGACGGTGACGAATGGGTCATCAACGGCCAGAAGGTGTGGACCACACTGGCCCACAAGAGCGACTACGGCCTCTGCGTCGCCCGCACCGATCCCGACCAGGTGAAGCACGCCGGCATCTCGATGTTCATCCTCGACATGCGCGGCGAGGGTGTCGACATCCGTCCGATCCACCAGATCGACGGCGGCTCGCACTTCAACGAGGTCTTCTTCAGCGACGTGCGCATCCCCAAGGACTGGCTCGTCGGCGACCTCAACAACGGCTGGAACCTCGCAACGGCGATGCTCATGTACGAGCGGGTCGCGATCGGTGGAGCCGGCGCCGGCAAGATCAACCAGCCGAACTTCAAGTTGTTGCGCAAGGCGGCCGAGTCGACCGGCAAGCTCGGCGACTCGGTCGTTCGGGATCAGCTGATGCAGATCTGGTCGATGGAGACCTGCAAGTCCCTCGTGGCGATGAAGACCCGCGACGAACTCAAGGCCGGAAAGACGCCGGGCCCGGGCGGCTCGCTCGGCAAGCTCTTCGGCTCGAACATCGCGTGGAAGGTCCGCACGATGGCGCTCGAGTTCGCCGGTCCCGGCTCGGTCGCGTGGGATCCCGACGACGAGTCCGGCGCCGAGCTGCAGCGCATCGTCCTCAACAGCTTCCAGTCGAGCATTGCCGGGGGCACCGACGAGATCCAGCGCAACATCATCGGTGACCGCGTGCTCGGCTTGCCCCGCGAGCCGTCGGTCGACCGCGGTGTTCCCTTCCGCGAGCTCAAGGTCGGCACCCAGTCCAACTGAGTGTTACATCCGGGGTCAGACCCCAGATGTAACACCGCAGCCATGGCATCGATCTCGTCCCCCTGTTACATCTGGGGTCTGACCCCGGATGTGACACCTGGCAGACTTCGGCGATGGGGACGGATCATCGGTTGACCACGCGGCAGATGGCCGAGTTCGTCGCCAACGGGTACATCCGGTTCGACGCGATCGTGCCGGCCGACATCAACGACCGGGCCATCGACGAGATGCGCCGACTCGAGGCGGAACGCCTGAGGCCGGACGGGATGAAGCCGCCGCACACCGGCACGCCACTCGACGAGTGCTACCCGGCGCCGTCGGTGATCGGCGAGTACCTCCGACTCCCCCAGATCCAGGGGATCATCGAGTCGTTCGTGGGGTCGAACCCGACCTTCGACCACGACTGGACGCACCACATCCACCCGCACGCCACCTACGTGCAGCCGCTCCACGTCGACGCGATCACCGACTCGACCGACCCGACCTTCGACGTCCAACTCTTCTGGTACCCACACGACGTCGCTCCGGGCGAGGGCGGCACCCGCTTCGTCCCCGGCAGCCACCTGCGCCGAGTGAGATCCTCGGGTCTCGACCGCTACCAGCACATCAACGGCGAGCAGCAGTTCTCCGGCCCGGCCGGCACCGTCGTGGTCTTCCATCACGGTCTCTGGCACGCGGGCCAGCCCAATCCCGGCGACGGCGACCGCTGGATGCACAAGGTTCGCCTCAACCCGACGACGCCACAGGTGCGACTCTGGAACACCGAGGATCTCCCCGATCTGCAGAACCCGCCGTCCGACCACATCTTCGCCCGCATCCTCCCCGACAGCGTGGCGCAGATCTTCCGGACGTGGCACCCGTGGATGAGCGTCACCGACTACCGCAACGAGCAGGTGCAGCGAGCCAAACTCTGGCGCTACCTCACCGGCGACGAGACCTACGACGTCGACCACTACCTGACGCGACTCGAAGGACGCGGCGCCCTCGTCGGGAACTGAAAATGGAACGACAGCAGATCCTGTACCTCTGGGCGAGCGGATCGGCGCTCGATTCGGGCACGGTCGGATGGGCGTTCCACGACGGCACCGACGGATCGGGGCCATCGCTCCCCCACGGATCACCGCCGTACCCGACCGGTGTCGCCGCACTGCTCGACGGCTGGATGCTCCTGCAGTCGTCGCAGCTCACCCCGCCGCTGCCCGGCGAGGAACACCTGAACAACTACCTCGAATACGAGTTCGTGTTCGAACGACGCGTCACGACGTGACGGGGCCGGCCGCCCGGAGACGGTCGACCTCCTCCATCGCTCCTCGCAGGCCGCTCAGCCAGTCGTCGGTGTTCCGGCCGACGAGGCGCACGCACCAGGCCAGCGCGTCGGCGCGCGACCGGGCGACGTTCGCGGCGACGAGCGTGTCGAGCACCATGCGCTCTGGCTGACGCAGGCGGGTCATCACCGGCACGGCGAGGTGTGTGAAGAGTTCGGTGCGCTCGCCGACCGTGACGCCCCATGCCACCTTGCGCTCGAATCGGTGCTCGGCCTCGCGTGCCACGTTCATGCGTTGCTCTCGGGTGTCCTCGCGGAAACCCGAGATGCGACCGACGACGGCTTCGGCGCGGTCCGCGTCGCCGGCGTCACCGGGAAGGTCGGGTGCGGCGACAGTGAGGACAACGGTGATCTCCTCGCGGTCGATGGCGATCGTCGGTGGTGCGGTCACGGTCCAGGCATCGGGCAGCCGCCCGAGGAACCACGAGGTGATGGCGGAGGAACTTGCTGCGGTGTCGGTGGTCATGCGGGCGAGCGTAGCATTTGATTACACAATTACAACCTTACGTTATTTGCGATTGCAATGATTGACCGATAGAACAACGGTATGAACGACTGGAATGCTCAGATCATCGCCGAGTTCCGTGCCACCGGCGGAAAGGCCGCGCAGTTCGGCGACAACCCCCTGGTGATCCTGCACACGATCGGCGCAAAGTCCGGTGAGCTGCGCGAGACACCGCTCGTCGCACTCGTCGAGGGCGACGACATGTACGTCTTCGCGTCGAAAGGTGGCGCCTCGACCGCCCCCGACTGGTACTACAACCTCAAGGCCCACCCGGAGATCACGGTCGAGTACGGCACCGAGACCTTCACGGCCACGTTGACCGAACTCCCCGAAGCCGAGGGCCAGGAGAAGCTCAAGGCGCAGGGTGCCCTGATGCCGCAGTTCCTCGAGTACATCACCGCGGCCGCGCCGCGCGTGATCCCCGCGTTCCACATCGCCCGTACCGCTTGAGCGTCAGAGCGCGCGCTCGACGCGGCGGCGGGCCTTCGCCCGTTTCGACCCGCTGAGGCGCCGCTTGCGGAGGCGGCCCGACAGCGCGTCACCGTCGATCACATGGTCGATGACCTCGAGCGCCAGCGCGCGGTTGCCGACCCGCTCGAGCACCACCGGTTCCGACGAGCGCGGTTCGATCACGACGACGACCCCGTCACACACGCTGAGGCACGGCAGCTCGAGCACCGTGCAGGCGCGCGCCAGCTCACGCTGAACGGAACGGAACCCATTGGCGTGCCGACAGTCCTTGCCGGTGCACAGCCCGATCTCGGGTGTTGCTGAACGCCTCGACATGGTCGGTCGGTCAGACGATCGAATAGTCGCGAAGCAGCTTGTTCATCTCGATCACATGGAGTTCCTCCTGGCCGATCTGGCCGCGGGCGTACTCCTCGAGATAGATCGATGTGCCTTCGGCCAGCTTCAACAGCTGGCGGTACAGGTCGAGCGCGCGCCGCTCGTGACCGACCGACTCGCGCAGGATGGCCTCGATCGTGTGATCGTGCGATTCCTCGATCATCGCGATGCCCTGCTCGGGGTGACCGCCGAGTCCCGTCAGGATCTCACCGGCCTGCTGCGCATGCAGGAGCGACTCGGCGGCCTGCGCCTTCATGAAATCGACCAGCGGGAGCCGATTGGGCCCGGTGATCACCAAGGAGTAGTGGGTGTAGCGCACCACGCCGGCCAGCTCGGCCTTGAGGATCTCGTTGAGAACCGGGTTGACGGCGTCGGTGTCGATGATCGTGTGCACTGCAAGCTCCAGACGGATCGGGGTGATCACATCTTGCCGCGTGGGACGCCCGGAGTGACATCCTGCCCCACTCGACTGGGGTTCAGGCAAAGTAGTCGGGGCGACTCACGTGGGTCTCGGACACGAACAACACACCGTGTCGATCGTCGAGGAGACGCCTGATCCCGGCGATGAGGGCGTCGGCGCGGTCGATCGGCACGACGGTGATGAGCATCGACAGGCTGGCGCGGTCGTTGAACAGCAGCTTGCCCTGATGGTGGCCGTGATGGCCGAAACCGGACACCCCCGACACCGCCGTGTACCCGGTCGCGCCGGCATCGAGGAAGAGGTCGCGGACGGCGGGGACGTCGTCGCCGTCGACGACGACCTCGATCTTGGCCATGGCGGTGAGGTTGTTCCAGGTGGTCATGAGATCTCCAGTGGTGTGAGCAGGTGTGCCGAGCGATCGGCGTCGGGGTCGGCGGGATGCCAGGGTTCCCAGCCGCCGCTGGGCGTACGCGACCACCATGCATCGTGCTCGTTCTCGCGAGCCACGACGTGGATCCATTCGCCCTCGACGAGCTGACGCAGGCCGGTGTTGCGCAGGACGATCCCGTCGATCCGATCGAGCGGTGCCTGCACCACGGCGAGGAGGCGGAGCGGGTCGTGCGCCCGCTGATCGCCGAACATCACCGACTGCAGCGGCAACCCGACGGCCAGGTCACCTGACTGACCCACGACGACGCCGACCCCGCCCACCGGATTGTGCAGCATCTTGTCGCCGGCGCCGAACACGCCAGGGTCGACGGTGGAGAAGTAGTACTGCGCCGAGATCCACTGGGCCACCACGAGCGGTGCGGTCATGATGGTCTCGAGCGCCACCCCATCGGGATCGCGCTCGGCGACGTAGCTGTGCAGGAAGGCGCGGCCCTCGAGGTCGTGGTCCGCGGTGATCGTCCTCGGCCCGATCACGAACGCCGCGTTGCCGGCGAGGCCCCACTCCGGGCGCACCTGTGCCCAGTCACGTCCTCGATCGCGGACGCGGTCGGGCGTGCCCGGCAGCCGTCGGGCACGATCGCGAGCGTTGTGTTCCCCGGCCACGTCGAGATCTCGCTGGAGTGCCTCGACGAATGGGACGCGCTCCGACCGGGATGATCTCGTGGTCGAAGATCGTCACCACGTCGGCGGTCGTGTCGTGCTCGGCGGCGACGAACCAGGTGTCGTCGGGGATCTCGATCCCGCGTTCGGTCAGCCCGGCGCGTACGGCGGGATCGTTCAGGATGGCGACGGCGATCCGAGCGCTGGCGCCACCGGGCGCTCCACCGCAGGCGCCACAGTCGAGCGACGACGCGTGCGGGTTGTTGGTCGTGCGACTGCCATGTCCGCACAGCACCACCACCGGCGCAAAGTCGCTCATGCCGATGGTGGTGACGATCGCCTCGGCGAACAACGTCCGCTCCTCGAGCGCAAGCCCGACCTGCAGTGCCTGGCCGGCGATCTCGTCGATGACGGGTGCGGTACGCGGTGGCGACGTGAACCTGCGCCACCACGACGGCCTCCCCGATCGGGTCACGGCGCGCCCGGGAGCGAACGTGCGAACTGCGGCCACCGGCCCCGCGAACCAGCCGGCCGATTCGGCGAGCGCGAACGGTGAGGCGATGCCGCCCTTCGCAGCGTGGAACGCATCGTGGAGTCCGGCGGTCGCGGAGCACGCCGACAGGTACGACCGGTCGTCGTCGACGGCGATCTCGGCGATCTCGTGGCGCGGTGACACGAGAACCGGGCAGCGCGCCTGGGCCGCGCCGGATCCCAGCGGGCGCCAACGCACCGGTACACCGAAGAACCCGGCGAACCCGAAGGTCTCGTATCGCCCGAGTGCTTCGAGATGACGTCGCAGCCCTTCCGATCGCACGTCGATGCAGAAGACGAGCTGCGCGTCCATCCGCCCCGGGTCGGGTTCGACTCCAGTGGTCACATCGAGGCGGGTGAGGAGGCGGTCGCGGAAGTTCCACTCGTGGGCATCGAGCCAGATCGCCGCGCGCTCGGCGTCTGGCACCCGGCTGATCACCGACGCGATCGCAGCGCGCTCCGCGGCCGTCGGCGTGGCGGGCGCGACGGCCGACGCGGCAGCGTCGATGCGGGCGTCGAGCGACCCGTCGGTCGGACTCGCGCTGAACAGGTCGAGGTGCTCTGGCGCGACGTGATCGAGCGCGGCGCGCACCGCGGCGAGGTCGAGCATGCGGAGACGAACACCTTCTCGGTCGGCCGGTGCCCAGTCGTCGCACCAACGGGCGAATCCGGCCCATCCCGGCGTACGCAGCAGGAGCGTTCGAATGGCAGCGACCCGATCGGCCTCATCGATGTCGCGACTGCGCAGCGCGAGGTCGAGCATCTGGACAGCGTCGTTCGGCAGCGCTTCGATCCGTTCGCGTACGTCACGCCCGACGAGAGCCGCGAGTCGCCGATCGCCGGCAGCGAGGGCCCGCCACGAGCGGTAGAAGCCGAGCGAGCGATCGGGCATCGCCCAGGGCACGTGCGCATCGTCGACGAACGTCGCACACCACGTGGTCAGCACGTCGTCGAGCGCGTGGGCCAGCGTCGCGGCGGGAGCTGGGCACTCGTCGCCGGCGGGGCCGTGGAGCAGATCCCACCGGACCACATCGATCACACCGATCCGAAGGTGTCCGACGTCGATCGGGAGCGCGTCGGTCACCCAGGGGAGGCGGCGACGGATCGACCGGTCGAGGTCGGCCTGACCGACCGTGCCGCGCCGGTACTCGTCGCGGTACGCGGTGATCGGAAGGTGGGTCCGCGCCTGGAACCAGCGGCGGGCGAGCCCGGTCGCCTCGGCGAACGAACGGTCCTGGAGGCCACCGAGCGGATTGACCGCCACGAACGACGTGAGCGGCCAGTACGGAGCGACGAACGCTCCCGCGCGGGCAACGTCGGCGACGAGGAGGCTGCGGTCGATGTCGATCGAGCGCCGGGTCGGGACGGTCATGAGGGATCTCCAACGGTGACGACAGCGGGGGCGTCGGACATCGCCGCCGCAGCCACTGGTGGACGGATGACGGAACGTGCGTCGGTGTGCGGTGCGGGCGCGATCGGTTCGGATGCACCCGTGGACAGGAGCCACACGAACGCGCGACGCCGCAGATCGTCGCCGGTCGGGCCGGGCGTGAACGCCACGACCCCGACCGTGAGTGCGATGGCAGTGAGCGACACGGCGACCCAGACCGGGCCGACGGCCGCCGGCACGTCGTACGGCACGACGTCGGCCACGAAGTTCTCGAAGATGGTGAGGCCGACGACGTAGGCGAAGACGCCCGCAACCACCCCGCCGATCGCCGTCGCGATCGAGGTGGCCGCGGAGAACGGCGTCGAGGTCATCCAGCCGTTGGCCGCCCGACCGATCGAGAGCGTGCCGAACACGACGATCAGGATCGTGGCCGCAGCGGTCAGATGAGGGTCGACGACGAGCAGTGCGAGAGCAAAGGCGCACAACGGCACGACCACGCCGACGAGGAGTCGCAACGGTGTCGAACGCAGTGCCGATGCATCGCCCTGGCCGAGGTGCGGGCGTCGAACCTGACGCTGGTGAGCGCTGATCGCGCCGCCGGCGCCGAGGAACATCGTCGCCTTGTAGAGCGCGTGGCCCACGATGTGGAACAGGGCCGCGGCGAAGGCTCCAACAGCGAGTTGCAGCACCATGAAGCCCATCTGGCCCGACGTCGACCAGACGAGGCCCCCCTTGACATCGGTGCGCACGAGCATCAGTGCGGTGGCGATCAGTGCGGTGAGCAGCCCGAGGACGAAGGCGATGGTCATCGCCGTGGCCGAGGAACCGAAGATCGGTGAGAAGCGGATGAGGAGCACGCCCGCACCGTTGACGACACCGGCGTGGAGCAAGGCAGAGACCGGCGTGGGGGCGGCCAGGGTGGACGGCAACCAACGGTGGATCGGGATGAGTGCCGAGCGTGCCACGCCGGCGACCACCAGCAGCACGGCGACGATCGTCAGCGCGTTGACTCCTGCAATCTGTTGGACATTCAAGGCCGCCGCTTCGGTGCCGACCGTGCGAAGGTCGACGTCACCGACGGTGGCGACCGCGACGATGACGGCTGCGAGCAGGGAGAGATCGCCGATGACGAAACTCCAGCCGGTCCGGCGTTGCGCGGCGAGCGCCGGCGCCCAGGGGGCGCGGTGCCCGATCAGTGCGACCATGGTGACACTCGTGGCGATCCAGGCGACGAGCAGCCCCGATCCTGTCGCTGCGACGGCGACCGACGTCGCAGCAGCGGTGAGTACCAGTGCGAGGACGTGGAACCGACGAGCCCGTGGATCGCCCAGCAAGGATCGCGAGGCGAACGACTGCACGATGAGGCCGACGAGGGTCGTGAGCGTGATCAGCACGGCGCCCACCCGATCGGCGTCGAGTCCGAGCACTGTTCGCCCCGCCCCATCGGTGACGACCGCACTCGCCGGACCGTCGACCGCCGTCACGATGAGGATCACGAACGCGGCCATGAACGCCGTCGCGCTGGCCCCGATCGCCGCACGGGCTGCAGTGCGTGCCGTGAGACGAAGCAGCACGATGACCAGAGCGACGATCAGCGGCAGAGCGACAGCGGCGATGAGGACCCCAGACATCGCCAGTACTCTAATACCGGAACTTGAATTCCTACAACTAAACGTACGTTATATAATGAGTATCGATGTCAGGGCGTCAGCGCGACACCACGCGGAAGCGAGCGGTGTACTCGAGCGACCAGCCTCGGAACTCGTCGAGTTCGAAACCGTGGGGTTCGACCAGAGCCCGCAACTCGGCACGCCGGATGAAGTCGCCGTCGCGACGGCTCTCGGCGAAGAGTGCGACACCGTCGGGGTGGAGCACTCGTCGGCATTCGGCCAGGCAGCGCTCCCGATCCGGCACCTCACCGAGCATCAGCACGACCAACACCGCGTCGAACGTCGCCGAGCCGAACGGCAGCCGGGTCGCATCGAGTTGCATGAATCGAGCGTTGTCGAACGTCGACAGGCGTTCACGGGCGAGGTGCAGCATCTCGGACTGCAGGTCCGCCAACACCGCGTCGCCCTGCGGGATCGCGGCTGCCAGCGTCGGGCTGAAGTAGCCGGGACCACAGCCGATCTCGAGCACCCTGGCATCCGGCGCGACGCCGAGCGCGTCGACCACCCGACCCGGTGACTGCACGAGGCGTCGAGCCGGGTTGAGCAACGATCGCGCTTTCGACGCCGGGAACACCTTGCCCCGCCCGACGCCGAATTCGGTGGTCATCGCCACCACTCTCGCGCAGAATCAGCAGCCGTTCGCGACGTCGGATTCGTGCGAGCGCGCATCACTGTCCCGGCCATCATCGCTCACACAAATCACCGGTCTGAGTTCTGTGTGAGCGCTCATCGCCAACGATGACGTTGTCGCTCACCCAAACGCGGGACGAGCGACTGCTCAGGTCGTCGGACGAGATGCTGGTCGGGAGCACGAGATTTCTGCGAAAACACCGGCGCTGATTCGTTCACGTGAACAATGGGCTGAGAGCAGCCAGCAGGTTCATCGCACCCGGCCGGTCATGGCCGATCGCCAGTACGACCGCAACATCCGCCGCGACAGGCAGCCATGCGGCCGCCCGATCGGCCTCGACGCGCACCTGCGGTGGGCCGGCGTCGACCCCCGCGAGTACCGCCGACACGACGTGGCGCGCCGCGCCGACCGACACCGAACTCCAGGCTCCGGCGACGTCCGGCCCGAATCGTTCGTCGTGGTGGACCAACGGTCGTCCGCCGCGCTCGACGCGCAGCGACAGGTCGAGGTGACCCGACGCCTCGTCGCGGCGTCCGAGCACCGACTCCTCGACGACCCGACACGTCCCATCACCGTCGAGCCGCACCACGGTGACGGTGCGGTGGCGGGATCCAGCCACCGAGATCGTCGGCTCCAACCACAGGTCGAGGTGAGCGCCGGAACCCACGACGCATTCGGTCGTCATCGACGAGGCCACGCCGCCGACGCCCGGCCACACGATGCTCGCCGCGACCGAGCCGACGTCGACCCGCGCACCCGAGCCGACGTCGACCGTCAACCTCAACTCGTCGCCACCCACAGGAGCGGCCGCCGACGACGCGAGCAGGATCCGTCCGCCGCACTGTCGAACACTGAGCGGCGCGGAGGACCGCTGGTCGACAACGACGTCCCGGTCGCCGCACCGGACGACCGCGACCGTCGCCGACGCCTTCACGCGCTCGCTCGCCAGTGCCGCAGCCGCTCGCGGACCCAGTCAGCGATCTCGGCTGCTCCCTCGGGCGTCACCAGCGACGACCGCACCACCGGGCGACCGTCCCGCCGAGCCGTGGCGTCTCGCAGCATCAGGTCGACGTCGGCATGAACGTACGGTGCCAAATCGACCTTGTTGATGACGAGGAGGTCGGCGAGCGCAACCCCGGGCCCGCCCTTGCGTGGCACATCGTCGCCCCCGGCGGTGTCGATCACGAAGATCTGGACGTCGACGAGGCCTCGGCTGAAGATCGCCGTCAGGTTGTCCCCGCCCGATTCGACGAGCGTCACGTCGACGCGATGGTGGAGCGACTCGAGTTGCTCGACGGCGTCGAGGTTGGCCGCGATGTCGTCTCGGATCGCGGTGTGGGGACAGCATCCCGTCTCGACTGCCGCGATCCGGTCGGCGGGCAGCACGGCAGCCTCGCGAAGTGACTTCGCGTCTTCGGACGTGAAGATGTCGTTGGTGACGACGACGACCGACATCTCGTCACGGAGCAACCGGCACAGCGACCCGACGAGCGTTGTCTTGCCGCTGCCGACGGGTCCGCCCACTCCGATCCGCAGCGCCCGATCGAGCGCAGGTGCCTGCTCGGCGCCCACGTGGTTGTGGAACAGGTCACGGGGGATGTCATGCGGCGGCATCGTTCTCCAGCTGGTTCAGGCGACGAACATACGGGCGTCGAGCGAGCCGTGGTGCTCGCCCAGAATCTCGGTCAGTGTGCCGCCCCATGCAGGGAGCTCGGCCGGCGCCATCGACGCCCAACGGGTGGCGTTCGAGACGTAGCCATCGCACACGCGCCCGGCGCGCTCCTGCACGACGGCGAGCTCGATCGGGTCGAGGCCGAGGAGTCGGACGGCGGCCGACGTCACCGCCGCCGCGAGGTGGTGGAACGACAGCGCAGCCGCGTCGGCCGCGTCACCGCCGGCCGCCGCGACGACCGCCCCGAGCGCAATCGACTGGTGGGCGCCACCCTTGGTCGTCGAGACGACGTCGAGCCCCGGAGTCGTCCAGATCCGGTTGGCGGCACGCAGCAGCTGGCGCCCGAGCCGGCGGCTCGTCTCGCGAAGGTACGGCGACGGCATCCGCGCCGAGTACTCGTCGTCCAGGTCGTCCGCAAGAGCGCCGAGCGCATCCGCATCGGCGCCACGGTTCAGCCGCGTGCACGAGTTGGCTGCGAAGGCGGCGTCGACCTGGCCGGTCGTGGCGAGACGTCCGTGCAGATATCGCTCGAGTGTCGGTGTGTCGATCACGTCACCGATGGCGACGGCCGCCTCGACTCCCGCCGAGTACGCGTGGCCACCAGCGGGGAACCGTCCATCGACGAGCAACAGCAGCGCGGCATCCATGACGCTCAGAACAGAAAGTAGCGCTGCGCCATCGGCAGCACCTCGGCCGGCTGCTCGATGACCAGCTCGCCGTCGATGTGCACGGCGAACGTGTCGGCATCGATCTCGATGAGCGGCATGGCGTCGTTCAGCGGCAGGTCGGCCTTGCCCAACGAACGGGTGTCGTCGATCGGCACGAGCGCCCGCCGAACCTCCAACCGGTCCGCGAGGCCGTCGTCGAGCGCCGCCTGCGCCACCCAAGCGATCGAACGACCCGGCGCGACCGCGGGCGCGGCGCCGAACATCGGCCGCGGCAATTGCGGTTGCGGTGTCGGGATCGACGCGTTGGCATCGCCCATCGTCGCCCACGCGATCATCCCGCCCTTCAGCACGGCGTGGGGTCTCACGCCGAAGAAGGCCGGCTCCCACAACACCAGATCGGCCAGCTTGCCGACCTCGACCGAGCCGACGTCGCGCTGGAGCCCGTGGGTGACGGCCGGACAGATCGTGTACTTGGCGACGTAACGACGGGCCCGCAGGTTGTCGGCGAGCCCGTCTCCCTCGAGGCTGCCACGGCGGAGCTTCATGACGTGCGCTGTCTGCCAGGTACGCAGAACCACCTCGCCGATGCGACCCATGGCCTGCGAGTCCGACCCGATCATCGAGATCGCACCGAGGTCGTGGAGGATGTCCTCGGCCGCAATCGTCGACGGCCGGATCCGGCTGTCGGCGAACGCCAGGTCCTCCGGCACGGCCGGGTTCAGGTGGTGGCACACCATCAACATGTCGAGATGCTCATCGACGGTGTTCACCGTGTGCGGCCGGGTCGGGTTGGTCGACGACGGCATGACGTTGGGGTGCGACGCCACGGTCATGATGTCGGGCGCGTGGCCACCACCGGCACCCTCGGTGTGGAACGTGTGGATCGATCGCCCGGCGATGGCGGCCAAAGTGCTCTCCACGTACCCGGCCTCGTTGAGGGTGTCGGTGTGGATCGCGACCTGTACGCCCGACGCATCGGCGACTCGCAGGCACGCGTCGATCGCGGCCGGCGTGGTCCCCCAATCCTCGTGGAGTTTGAACCCGGCCGCGCCCCGCGCGCAGTTGCTCCCACAACGAGGCCTCGTCGACGGTGTTGCCCTGGCCCAGCAGGGCGACGTTGATCGGCCAGTGGTCGAGCGCCTCGAGCATGCGCTCGAGATGCCATGCCCCGGTGACGGTCGTGGCCTTCGTCCCCTCCGCCGGGCCGGTCCCGCCTCCGACGATCGTGGTGATCCCGGAACCGAGCGCCTCGTCGAGGAGCTGCGGGCAGATGAGGTGGACGTGACAGTCGATCGCGCCGGCCGTCAGGATGCGGCCGTTCCCGGACAGAATCTCGGTCGAGGGTCCGATCACCAGCGCCGGGTCGATGCCGTCCATCGTGTCGGGGTTGCCGGCCTTGCCGATACCGACGATCCGACCGTCGCGGACGCCGATGTCGGCTTTCACGATGCCCCAGTGGTCGAGGATGATCGCGCCGGTGATCACGAGATCCGGAGCTCCGTCGGCGCGCGAACGTGTCGACTGGCCCATCGACTCGCGAATGACCTTGCCACCGCCGAACACGACCTCGTCGCCACCGGCGCAGAGGTCGTCGGTCACCTCGATCCACAGATCGGTGTCGGCCAGACGGACCCGATCGCCCGTCGTCGGCCCGTACAACACCCGATAGCGGTCGCGCGCGATGAAGCTCACGAGGCCGCTCCCGTCGCGGACGCAGGAGGTCCGTCGAGCGGGCCCCCGACGGCGCCGCGCAGACCCGGGATCACCCGGGCGCCGACGAACGGGACGAGGTCGACGTCCATCGCGATGCCCGGTTCGAACCGCACGGCGGTACCGGCCGGGATGTCGAGGCGGCGACCATATGCCTGCTCGCGATCGAACACGAGCGACGGGTTGGACTCGGCAAAGTGGTAGTGCGAACCGACCTGGATGGGCCGGTCGCCGCCGTTCTCGACGCGCAGAGTGTTCACGGGTCGTCCCGCATTGATCTCGATCGGCTCGTCGGGCCCGACGACCTGGCCGGGGATCAACGACTGCCCGATGTTCACTGCTTGGCCGGCGCCGATCGGATCGTGCAAGGTGACGAGCTTCGTTCCGTCAGGGAAGGTCGCTTCGACCTGCACCTCGGCCAGCATCTCCGGCACACCCTCCATCACGTCGTCGCGCGTCAACACGTGTCGGCCGTCCTCCATCAGATCGGCAACACGGCACCCGTCGCGCGCGGACTCGAGCACCCACGATGTGAGCACGGCGACCGCTTCCGGGTAGTTGAGCAGCAGTCCCCGGTCGCGTCGGGCGTGAGCGACGCCGGCAGCAGTGTGAAGCAGCAGTCGTTCCTGTTCATGAGGTGTGAGTCGCATCGAGATCAGACTGCCATCGCATTGCGGAGCGCGTCGAGCGAATCCTCCCCGCCCTCACCGGCACCCGTGATGCCGCAAGCAGAGCTGGCGCTGTCGGACGTAACCGAGTCCCGTGCGGGCCGATGAGGAAATGCAGCCTTCCCTGCAGGAGCCTCAGGTCGCGGATCTCGAGGTGGTCCTCCTGGAGGAACGAAGCGGTCAATACGCATGTGGCTCCTGAGGGGGTGTGTTCACGATGCCCACCGCTCGGACGACGCGTCTTCCCGGTGAGCGATCTCGAAATTAGGAGGGCCAGATTTCCGGGACGTGTCCAAGACGTGAAGGCTTCGCACCGCGCCGGCCGTCTCGACCGACGAGATCGCCGACGCGATGTGGGTCGGCGGTTGCGCAGCGTCCGATGGCGCTCAGGCCGGCGCCTCGCTGTCACTCCGCGAGCAGGATCCGAATGGTGTGGACATGGACGCCGTCGTACTTCTCTGCCTCGGCGGCATCGGGCTCGGCGAGCGCCTCGTCGAGCGTCGCCATGTCCGGTGTCTCGATGAGGAGAGCGACGGATGAACTCTCACCCGCCGGGTCGCGGAACGGCGTGACCTTCATGCCGCGTGCCTCGAAGAACTCAGCTCGCTTGGGTGAGTCGAACCAGTGCTGGACGTCGTCGACGTCGTGGGTTGCGATGACTTTGATCATCGGTGTCTCCTTTGCGGACGGCGTCCGCGGTTGTGGGGATGGATCTCGTGGGTCGGGCGTGCCCACCCGCCGCTGAGGATCCGGTGCGGCGGCGGCGACCCGGTTGCTTCGCTCCCATCACGTGGTGACGTCGGTCCATTCGTCGATGATCTCCAGATCGGTGAACTCCGGCGCGCCCTCGAAGATCTCTGCCATGGTCGACCGGGCAGCAGCGAGTAGCTGGCTGCGGCGCGGATCCTGCTCGCGCGCTCGAGCCTTCTCCTCGCTGTCGAACACCACCAGCGTGTAGATCCGGCTGGGGTCGTGTTGGTCTCGCATCATGAGCGATCGGACCAGTCCGGATCCAGGTTGCTCGGCGTTTCGGATCTGTTCGATCATCAATGCGGTGTCCTTGCCAGGCTTCAGCCGCATCTGGATGAGTTGTGCCCACATGTCCGTACCTTTCGTGTCGTGTCATTCGGGTATGGCGCCGAGCTGCTGCATGAGCGACAGGAGGTCGGCGACGCCCCAGTGCTCGCACACACGCCCGTCGTCGTCGAAGCGCATGACGTCGATCAGCTGCATCTCCACGCGCCGCTCCGTCGCCGGGATGCCCATGAACTCGCCATTGTGCGTGGCGGTGACGACCACCCGAGCAACCGCCCTGTCCTCGCCGACGATCAGATCCGCGACGTCGAGCTGCATGTCGGGGAACGCAGCGAGCAGCATCCGGAAGTAGTCGAGCATCCCGTCTTTCGTGGGAGGAAGACCCGGCACCTCATCGTGCTCTACGAAATCGTCCGCGACCAGCGCGGCGAAGCCGTCGAGGTCGCCCGCACTGATCCGTTCGTAGGTGCTCCGCATCGTCGTCGCATGGTCCATGGCGGTCCTCCTGTACTCCGTGATCAGGCCGATCAGGCCGATCCAACCCTCGAACATCTTCTCGTCGTCGTGGCCGACTGCACGCAGCGTGCCGCACGGGCCACGTCCAGGAGTACGACGCAACGTCAGGACGAATTCCTGAGCGGCGTCGGCCACCGGCATCGGATCAGTGTCGACGACATCCGCCGTCGCAGCATCCGATGATCGTCGTATTTCTTGGGCGTCTGTCGACGCGTAGCCTGAGGCAACACGGAGGGGGTGCTGCATGGACAGCCCGTTGTGGGAGCGCGGTGAGGTGAGCGTGGTCGTCGCCGACTTGCTCGGGTCAGCGCGCGTCGGTCGGGGCGGGGTGCTGTTCGTGGAAGGCGAGGCAGGGCTGGGCAAGACCAGCATTCTCGAGTCGGCGAGACGACTGGCCGAGCCCGATGTTCGTGTGGGCGTGGGCCAGGGCGACGCGATGGAAGCGTCGCTACCGTTCGGCGTGCTCGACCAGGCGGTCGGTGCACTCGGTGGCCCTTCGCTCGCTTCCGGATCGCACGCGATCACGGAGCGACCGGAACAGCTCTACCGACTGCTGCGATGGCTGGAGTCGGCCGAGCACGGCGTGCTGATCATGCTCGACGACCTCCATTGGGCCGACTCGGATTCCCTCGAGCTCGTCTCATTGTTGGGTCGTCGGATCGGTTCACTGCCGGTTGCGGTCATCGCGACGATGCGGGCATGGCCGCAAGGCGCCCGGGAGGTGGCCTCGAGCCTCGTCGGTACCGGGGCTGCGCGCCTCGCAGTGCTGCAGCCCCTCAGCCCGGAAGGGTCGGCCGCGTTGATTGCGGAGCGGTCCGGGCGGGCGCTGTCGAGCGCCGCAGCCGCCAAGGCCTGGGAGCTCTGTGCGGGCAACCCCTTGCTGCTCGAACAGGTGGCGTTGGCCATCGGCCGCGGCGCGATCGACGCTGAGACGGCCGAGAACTGGCCCGCGTTGGAGGCGGACGGCTTGTTGCTCAGCCGCTTCGCCGGTCTCTCGCAGGCGGCGTTGCGTTGTGTACGGGCCGGGAGCGTGCTCGGGGTCCGCTTTCGCCTGGACGTCGCGGCCGAGGTGGCCGGGCTGGGCGAGGTCGAGACCGACCGGGCCGCCGAGGCACTCTGTCGGAGCGGCTTGGTCGAGCAGACGACGCCGACCCGGGTGCGCTTCGTGCATCCACTGTTCGCGCAGGCCCTCTACGACGATCTGCCGGGCCCGGTGCGGGCCCGGCTCCATGCTCGGAGTTTCAAGGTGCTGGCTCGGATGGGACTCGATGCAGAAGCTGGTGAGCACGCGTTGCGAGCAGGGCTGCTCGATGCACCCGAGGTCATCGCCACACTCGAACGGGCCGGTCGGGCGGCGCTCGATGTCGGGGCGCTCGAGACGGCTGCCACACAGCTGACCACTGCCGTCGAGCTGGCCGGGAAACTGGCGACGACACCGCTACTTCTGGCGCAGGCGGAAGCGCTGCTGGGTGCGGGGGACCCGATCGCAGCGTCGCGTTCGTATGAGCGGGCGTTGTCGAGAGGCGGGATGGATGCCGAAGTCCGCGCCGCAGCGCTGCGAATGAGGGGTCGAGCGCTCTACGCCAGCGGGGACCACGTCACGGCTTCGGCATGTTTCACGGACGCGGTGGACCTGCTCCTCACCCACGACCCGCCGGCAGCGGGTGAGACGCTCATCGATCAAGCGCTGAGCATGCACATCGTGCTGGGTCCCCGGGGTTGCCTTCCGCTGGCCAGACGAGCGATCGATCTCACCGCCGGCTCGGACCACGCACTCCGACTGCGGGCCGCTGCAGCGCACGGGTACTTGACCGTGGTGGCCGGTGATCCCGAAGGCCTTCGCGCGACCATCGCCGCCGCCAGGGCGGCGCTTGCGAATCCGCGCCCTGACCTCGCCGACCCGGCGTGGACCTGGGGCATCACCAGCGTCCATGCACACGCCTCCAAGTACCTGGAGCGCTTCGATGACGCCACGAGAGGTTTCCGGTCGATTCGGGTCGTGGCCGAGCAGCGCGGGGCGGCCGAGGCGCTCACGATGTCGCTCATCGGCGAGGCCGAGGTGGCAGCGCGCAGCGGACGGCTCAGCGAGGCACTCGAGTTGAGCAATCGGGCGGGCGATCTCACCGAGTTGGTTCCGCTGGGGGCGACCTACAACGCGGTCGTCCGATTCTTCGTGCTCATGCACCTGGATCGCCCGGCAGAGGCCGACGAATGCTGCCGGCGGCTCGAAGCGCTGCTCGACGAGCGGGACGAGGGCATCTCCCGGATCTGGCTCCTGCACCTCCAAGGGATCAGGCACCTCGGTCTCGGCAGACCCCAGGCGGCATCCCAGAACTACCTGAGGGCCGAACAGATCGCCGAGCAGCTGGGGATCGGTGAGCCGTGCGTCGTGCCCTGGGCAGGTCGCGCGGTGATCGCCCATGCCCGGGCCGGGCACGACACCGACGCCGCCCGGGTGCTTGCGTGGCTCGATTCCTGTGCCGGCCGGCTCCCGTGTCGGTATCCCATGGTTGCCGCCGCGTTCGGCCGCGCCGAACTCGCGATGAGGCAGACGGATCATCGTGCCTCCGAGGCCCACTATCGGGATGCTCTCGCCCTCCATGACGACGCCGAGCTACCGCTGGAGCGCACGTCGACACTGCTTGCCTACGGTGACATGCTCCGCTCGAGCGGACGACCCGCGCAGGCCCGAAGGATTCTTGCCGAGGCGCTCGAGACCGCCGAGGCCGCGGGTGCGCCCGCTCTGGCACGCTATGCACGCGAGGCATTGTCCTCGACGGGAGGACGGCGTCGCCGACGCACACCCGAGGGCCACCTCACCCCCCAGGAACTGCGAATCGCTCGGTTGATTCGGGCTGGCGCCAGCCGCAGGGAGGTCGCCGAACGCCTCACCGTGTCGGAAGCGACCGTCCGAACACACCTCGAGCACGTCTACACCAAACTCGACATCCACTCGGCACGGGAGCTCATGACCTGCTCCCTCGACAGGTTCGCCGACACGGACGACCCCGCGAATGCGGCGTCGCTGGGTTGACTCGTCTCATTGCGCCGCAACCGGTCGGTCACGTCGTGCTCGCGAGCTTGCCGCCGGGTCGGCTTGGAGGACCGAAACGGCCTGAGCGTGGGTGCGGACACCGAGCTTCGCGTAGATCGACGCCACGTGAGACTTGACGGTGGCCCGCGAGACGTACAGCCCTTCACCGATCTGCTCGAGGGTGAGATGGGTCGCGAGTTGGTTGAAGATCTGTTGCTCGGCCGGTGTCAACATCGCACGGCCGCTCGCCGTGCCGGCGGCGTGGGCGAGTCGATCGGTCAATGTGTCCGAGTCCGGGACGATCTTGAGTGCCACGCGGGCGCGGTCCGCGAATCGGCTCGCAGTGGCCCGATCTCCGACCGCCCAGCATGTTTCGGCACACCGAACGGCGAGTTCTGCTTGGAACCACACCATCGCCGCTGCCAGATCCAAGTGCTGTTCGACCTGGGCGAGCGCCCGTCGGGCCCGACCGACGTCACCACCTCGCGCCGCGATGTTCGCTTCGGCTGTCCAGAGCGCCAGCGCATGTACCGGCTGCGAAAGGTCGCTCCGATTCACGATGGCGGATCCCTCCTCGACGCGCTTGGTTGCGGCGACGAACTCGAAGAGATCGAGATGGGCAAGCGCGAGATGACCGTGGAACACGAGCTCCTGGTACCCGCGGATCGAGAACTCTGCACAGATGCGCAGGCCTTCTTCGAGAATGGGGATCGCTTCGGCCGGCCGCCCGAGCCCGACGAGCGCCTGTCCCATCGCCCGACAGCCGCCCGTCATCCACGGTGAGTGGGCCGCGCGTTCGAGTTCGTAGACCTGGCGGCCATCGGCCAGCATCTGGACGAATCCATCGTTGCCGATCAGCGCCCGAAGGTTGGTGAACGAGGTGCGAAGCGATGACGCTCCGTCAGGGGATGGTCCGTCGAGCGGGAGCTCCTCGGCGGCGTTGACGAATCGGTGGGCCTTCGATTCACCCAGCAGGGCAGCCACCCCGCCCGCGGCGATGCAGAATGCCGCGTCGGAGGTGATCTCGTCGTCGGTCGAGCGCTCGATCCAGGATCGAAGCGTGTCGATCTGGCCCGCTCTGATCAGCCTCGGACCATGCCCAAGGGCGATCCGGCCCGCAAGTGCGAAGTCCCTGCTGCGCTGGGCGTAGTGCAGCGCCTCGTCGATGGTGCCGTGTTCGAGATGCCAGAGCGCCGCTCTGTTCAGCAACAGATCTCGTTCGGGTGCCCCGATCCGTTCGAACTGGTCGTTCAGCAGTTCGCCGAACAAGTGGTGGAACCGGTACCAGCCGCGTTCGTCGTCGAGAGGCACGACGAACAGGTTGATCCGGTCGAGCCGGTCGAGGAGGTCGTGGGACCCGTCCCGAGCAAGCATCGCATCGCAGAGTTGGGCGTTGAACCGTCTGAGCAGGGCGATTCGGACGAGGAACGAACGGACCTCGTCGGACTGCTGGGAGAGCACCTCATCGACCAGGTAGTCGGCAATCTCCCGCCGGCGGCCCGACGGGATGACGGGGGCCCCGGAGCCTGGCGAGTTCGCGATGGCGATCCCTGCAAGCGCGAGACCCGCCGGCCATCCTTCCGTTCGGTGATGCAGCGATTCGACATCGACGGCGTCCATCTCGAGGCCGAACAGACGCAGGACCACCGACGTCTCATCGAGGTCCATGGCGAGGTCGTTCGGCCCGACCTCGGCGAGGTCGCCCGAGGCGCGAAGTCGGGCGATCCCGAGGTCGGGGGCGACACGCGTGGCGATGACCACCTGCGAGCGATCGCCGATCGCGGCGATGATCTGCTGAAGAATGCTCAAACTGGCCGGCGAGACGAGGTGATGGGCGTCGTCGAACGTGATCCGCAGCGGTTCACGTTGGCGCACCACCGACAGCAGCATCGGGACCACGTCGGTGTTCATCTGGGTCGTCGACCGCTCGATGACGGTCCGTACCTCAGGCGAGATCGGAGCCAGTCGCTCGAGGCCCGCGAGCAGGCGGGCGGCGAACGCGACCGGATCGTTGTCGATGGGTTCGATGGGATGCCACATCCGACTGCGAGTGGCGTCGCCGGCATCGAGCTGGGCTGCGAGTGTGGACTTGCCGTAACCGGCCGGTGCCGCGATCACAACGAGTCGGGCGTCGCTGCCATCATCGCTCGACCCCAGCAGGGCTGTTCTGTCGACGTCGCTCGACCGGCGTCGCGGTGGGTCGAACCTCGCCCCGAAGAGGGGGGCGATGAAGGTCGAGGCGCTCGACGGCGCAGTCGACGTCGAGGTCGGCGAAATGGCCACGCTCGGAAACTAGCAATCGGCGAACCCGGCGTCGCCCGGCCCGGTTTGCCGCGACTACGGCAACGGACCGACGGGGATCGCGACGCCGGCGGCTTGGGTTGCGTCGTCGCCGTCGAGTCCGGGAATGGTCAACTCGGGAGTCCGGTACCAGTCGAGGAAGCCGAGGATCACTGCGCCGATGATCATGTAGGCGAGCAGCACGAAGAGTGGTTGGGCAATGCCGTTCGCGTCGAAGTACAGCGTGTTGCGAAGCAGCAGGAACGCGTTGCGTGGTGGCAGGAAGGGCCCGATGTCGTTCCAGAACGGCGTCAGGTAGGCAGCGCCGTTGGATCCACCCGATGACGGGTTGCCGAACTGCAGGATGACGATCAAGCGTGACGACGATGCCTGCCGGTCCGAGGACCCGGCGCATGACGGCGGCGAAGAGTGCCACGACCAGGATGATCAACGACAAGATGGGCCAGGCCACCCAGAACGAATCCTCCGGGAATCCGTCGAGCCAATAGGTGGTCACGATGTCCAGAAGCAACCCTGTGACGACGGCGAACCCGGCCAGCCACACCCCCCGCCAGCGTGCCGATGCAGTGCCGACCGCCGTCGTCAGCAACGCGGCCGACATGTAGCCGCCGATCAGCAGGACCACGAGCAGGGTTGCCACTACAAGAGCGAAGGGGTCCTTCGGCGCCAGCGGCGTCGGCGCATAGGCCTTCACGCTGATCGTCTCACCGGCGGCGGTGGCTGCCTTCTCGAAGTTGCCGGCGATGTCGAGCGGTGAGATGTCGCTGATGGAGTTGACCACCATGAGTTCGGTCGACGAGTCGCTGGTGATGAGCGCTCCGTAGATCTCACCTCGGTCCATGGCCTGAGTCGCGGCGTCCTGGTCGTCGTACTGGGTGATGTCGAGGCTGAACAGATCGCCCTGGGCGGCCTCGGCGAGCGCGGGCGACCCCACGACGCCGAACGGCATGTCGTTGGCGATCGGTTCGTGTCCCGAACTCATGTAGTTCACGGCGAAGAGGGTCGTCAGGATGAGGGAGAACGCAACGGGCGCGATGAGGTCCTTGGGGACGAGGCGTCGGCGCTCGGTTCCGCCCGGTTCACCGCCAGCTGCCACGAGGTCGCCGCGGGGTGCAGGTTCGGAGGCCGGGTTCGCCCTGCCGCGTCACGGCGATGATCACGGCGAGACCGACCAGACCGTAGGCCAGGAGCACGGCGATCGGGGTGGCGATGTTGTTGCCATCGAAGTACCGCACGTTTCGGTAGAGCTCGATGGCGTGGCGTGGAGGAAAGAGTGCTCCGATCTTCTGCCAATAGGTCGGAAGCAGCGCGACACCGCCCCCGCCCGCACCGGCTCCTCCGATGATGATGAACAACAGTGCGACGACCAGCGAGCCCAGCTTGCCCACGACGGCCTGAATCGCTACTGCCGAGAGCCCCACGACGGCGGTGACCAGGAAGAAGCAGGGCAGGAGGGTCCAGAGGTGACTGGTCGGGAAGGCACCGATCAGCGGGCCGGCGGCGATGCCGGTGATCAACGCGACCGCAGCGGCGAACGCGAAGACGATTGCGATCCGTCCTCGGGCCGCTGCGATCTGGCTGGCCGAGAACATCAGCGATGCGATCATGTAGCCCCCGACGAGGGTGGGAAGCAGCAGAAGACCCACCAGGGCACCGGTGCGGTCAGCGGTCGGCAGCGGGACGACCGGCGTGGTCGTGAAGGTTCGATTCTCCGTCTTGGCGGCCTCCTTGAAGCCGGCGGAAACGTACACCTCGCCGAAGAAGCTCTTCGCCGGAACCGTCACCAGCATGTCGGTGGACGAACCGACGACGTACCCCCCGTAGATGTCGCCACGCTCTGCGGCGGCCATGAGATCGGCTTCATTCGAGTAGGTCTTGAGGTCCAGGCTGTACTCCTGCTGCACAGCGTCGACCACCGGCGACGACGCGGTGACCCCGAACGGCATATCGCGGGGCGCGAGCAGCTGAACTGCGCTGACGAGGCACACGCCGAAGACCAGTACGAGGAGGCCGACGGTTGCGAGGGCGACCACAGACTTCTTGGCGACCGCGGACCCCCCGTTCTCCGTTCCGCCGTCGCTCGGGTTGTCCGACGTCATGCGCTCGCGCCTTCCTCGTGAATGGATCGGTTCCGAACGTAGCCGTGAGGTGATGATCGGCCACCGGCCGAAAGGGTTGATTCGGCCGGTCAGCAACGACCGGGTCGAACGAGGGCCTCGACGACGCCGGCCTCCAGCTCCATCAAGATCCGCGGCTGGGCGGTCACTGCCGGGAGAATGCGACCCTGGCCACCTCTTCGGGATCGATGAGGTGGGAATGGTCGTCGTCGCCGACGTCGATCTGGACCACGTCGATACGACCGTTGAATCTGCTCGCACCCGCGTAGTCCACGCTGACGGGCATCCCGTAGTCGTCGCCGATGTCGGTCGTCTCGTCGGCGGAGAAGATCAAGGCCTGGGTGATGTCGACGCGGCCGGAGCCCACCGGCCTGCCGTCGTAGTAGAGCGTGACGGCGCCACCCTTGCCGAGGCCTCCGCCGTCGTAGGCGAACTCGGCGCGGACCTGATGTGACCCCGGCGCAAGATCGTCGTCCGCTTCGGTGACGAATTCCTGGAGGCCGAGCAGGTTGTAGACGAACTTGGCGCGGTTCTCCTTCATGTACAACGCCCAGCCACCGAACCGGCCGCCCTGGGCGATCAGTACGCCGTTCGTCGGCCCGTTGGTTGGTGTGTCGAGGGTTGCGGTGACGCTGAAGGAGCGGTTCTTGATGTCGATGACACTGTTCTCCGACAGTCGCTTCATGCCCGGGAAGAGCGCCTGGGTCGTCCCGGTGATGAGCTGTGGTCGACCGGCGATGGTCGCATTGAGCCGCTCGAAACGGCGGTCGTCGATCGGCAGCACGTTGTACTTCACGGCTTCGATCAGCCACAACCGTTGCAGCGATGCCAGCCGTTCCGGCTCCGCCTGGGCGAGGTCGTTCGCCTGAGTCCAGTCGACGTTGCCGTCGTAGAGCTCCCACACGTCGTCGTCGAGGGCCGGCAGGACCTCGCTCGGTAGCCACGGGGTGCTGTGGCGGGTGACGGCACTCCACCCCTTGTGGTAGATGCCACGGTTGCCGGCCATCTCGAAGTACTGCAGGTCGTGGCGCTCGTTGGCAGCGGCGGTCGTCGAAGCTGTACAGCATGCTGGTGCCTTCGATCGGCGACTGCTGGACCCCGTTCACGAAGAGGGGTTCGGGGATGCCGGCAGCCTCGAGCACCGTCGGTGCGACATCGATCACGTGCGTGAACTGCGACCGCGTTTCACCGGCGGCCTTGATACCTGCCGGCCAGTGCACGATCGTGCCGTTGCGCGTGCCACCCCAGTGCGACGCAACCTGCTTGGTCCACTGGTACGGGGTGCACATCGCCCACGCCCAACCGACCGAGTAGTGGTTGTATGCGTCGACGGTGCCGAGCTTGTCCTTGACCGACGCCATGAACTCCGGGGTCTCGATCGCGGCGAGGCCGTTGAAGTTCGCCATCTCGTTGAACGCACCGTTGACCGTGCCCTCGGCGGAGGCGCCGTTGTCGCCGATGATGTAGTAGATCAGCGTGTTGTCGAGTGCGCCGATCGACTCGATCGAGTCGATCAACCGTCCGACATGGAAGTCGGTGTGCTCCAGGAAACCGGCATAGACCTCCATCTGGCGTTCGAGCACGGCCTTGAGGTCGTCGGGCATGTCGTCCCACGACGGGGATCGCGTCGGGTCGAGGGGTGAGGGTGGCGTCGGCGGGCACCGCCCCGTTCTCCTTCTGCCGTGCGAACGATCGCTTCGCGCTGCGCGTCCCATCCGTCGGCGAACTTCCCGGCGTACTTGTCGGCCCACTCCAACGGCACGTGGTGCGGTGCGTGGGTGGCGCCCGGCGCGAAGTACACGAAGAACGGCTTCTCCGGAGCCAGCGCCTTCTGCGTACGCATCCAGTCGATCGCGCGATCCGTCAGGTCCTCGGTCAGGTGGTAGCCCTCTTCGGGGGTCTTGTCCGGTTCCACAGGTGAGAAACCGTCGTACAGCGCCGGGTAGTACTGGTTGTTCTCGCCGCCGATGAAGCCGTAGAAGTGCTCGAAACCACCGCCCCCGGACGGCCACGCGTCGAACGGGCCGACCGGCGAGGACTGCCATGGCGGTACCTCGTGACACTTGCCGAACTGCGCGGTCGAATATCCGTTGAGCTTCGAGCGTCATCGGCGAGCGCCGCCTTGCTGTTGGGCCGCAACCCACTCGAACCCGGCGCCGCCGTCGCGGTCTCTGTGATCAGGCCCATCCCGACCGAATGGTGGTTGCGTCCGCTGAGCAGCGCGGCCCGGGTGGGTGCACACAGGGCCGTGGTGTGGAACCGGTTGTATGACAGACCGTTGCGCTGCAGCCGCTCGGCGGTCGGCGTGTTCGCAGGACCACCGAACGCGCTCGCTGCTCCGAACCCGACATCGTCGAGGAGCACGATCAGGACGTTCGGCGCACCGTCCGGAGGGAGCAACGGCTCGATCGGCGGGAACGACGTGTCGGGATCCTTGGCGTCATAGGTCACATGGCCGAGATACGGCCGATCCGGGATCGGAAGGACCTCACGCCCGACGTGCCTGCGCTCTGCCATCTCTCCACCTTCCAGAATTGACCCATTCGACCCGAATGAACGTCAGCATGGTATCCCACGCCCTCGGCTCACCTCAGAGCCGTCGACTCCACTCTCGAGGGATGACCGCACCGGTGTCGGTACGGGTCGGCGTACCGACTCGGCGGTGGCCGCTGCGGCTACGCGTCGGTCAGATCGTCGGTCGGAGCGTCCTCGTCCTGTTGTGCTCCGATGGGAGTGGTGGGCAGGCCCCCGCTGAAGAGCAGGGCGATGACGGCGAGGACAGCGAGCACCGACAACGCGGCTCGGAGTCCGTCGATCCGCGCCTGTGCGTTCTCGGCGACGATCGCGTCTGCGGTGGCGCCGGTGACGCCCGCATTCTCGAGCGCGTCGTTGAGATCGGCGTCGGAGACGAACGGCACGCCGCTCGTGAGTTCGGTCGTGCGCCTTCGGACGTGAGGTCGTCGGGGACAGCGGGATTGTTCTGGATGCCGGTGAGGAACGAGGTGGTGAGCGCCGACATCAGGATCGCTCCGGCGAGGGCGGTACCGATCGAGATCCCGAGGTTGGAGAAGGTGTTCTGCAGGCCGCCGACCTCGCCGCTCTGCTCGTCGGGGAGCGACGACACGGTGACCGCTCCGAGTTGTGAGGCCAACATGCCGATACCGAGACCGGCGAGCAACATCGGCCAGGTGATGATCTCTGGTCCTGCCCCGGCGTCGAGTGCGACGATGAAGATCAGCAGCCCGCCGAGCAGCACGAGGAAACCGAGCTGACACACCAGGCGCGGTGACGCGTTCGGGAACAGTTTGGGGATCCCGATCGCGGCGATCACGAGGGTGATCGACAGCGGCAGGATCCTGCACGCCCGTTTCGATCGCCGACAGCCCGAGCGCGATCGAGAGGAACAGGGGCACGGCGAAGAACAGCCCGGCCTGCAACAGGTACTGGAAGAAGAACGAGACCAGACCCTTGCGCAGCAGCCTGACCCGCAGGATCACCGGGTCGAGCAACGCCGGCTTGCCGGTGTCGCGGCGATGTCGCTCCCAGGCGAGGAATCCGACGATCACCGCTGCCCCGCCGAGTATGAGCCAGATCACGGGTGAGAGTCCGAACCATGTCGGCGCGCCGGGCTTCGGCGTCGCGAGCCCCCAGGTCCCCATCCGCAGAACCCCGTAGACGATCAGACCGAGGCCGAGTGCCGACAGCGCGGTACCGACGAGGTCGAGGTGGGCACCCTCCTCGGGTCGGGGTATCAGCGGTGCGGCGGTTGAGGAGGAGAACGACACCGAGGATGAGCACTTCGCCCACGAAGACGTAGCGCCACGACCAGTACGTCGTGAACAGGCCCCCGATGAGTGGGCCGACGGCCACTGCGATCGCGCCCCCGACCGCGACCATTCCGTACGCTTTGGGGCGGTCCACCTTCTCGAAGTTCGAGGCCACCAGCGACACGATGGCCGGCATCACCAACGCCGCCCCGACACCTTCGAGGAACGACCAACCGAACAGCAGCACCGCCAGGTTCGGCGACAGCGCTGTGGTCATCGATCCGCACGCGTAGATGACGCAACCAATGGTGAAGGCGCGTTTGCGGCCCAGGATTGCACCCATGCGGCCACCGGTGATCATCAACGACGCCATCACCAGCGTGTACATCGTGATCGCGGTCTGGATTCCGGTGACGGTCGTCCCCAGATCGCTGGCCACCGTTGCGATCGACACGTTCATGACCGACGCGTCGAGGATCATCACGAACTGTGCCGCCGTGAGCGTCACCAGCACGGCCTTCGCCGCACTTGCCCGCGCGTCCAATGTTGCACTCGTCGCGGTCATGCCGGCACTCCATTTCCCCAACCTCCGCGCAGTGGGCCGCCGGCTCCGAACACCCGGTTTGCGACAGCGGACAGGGAACGACCAGAGTCGGTCACAGTCCGCCCTCGACAGTGGCAGGTGCGCCCTGTTCTGCCACACACGCGCGCGTCGCCGTAGATGTTCATCGTGGCCGGCGTCCCCTCCTCCGGAGCAGAACCCTTCCAGTCGCGCAGCTGGCGGATGAAGTAGTCGCGTTCGACACGTTCACCACCCACCGCCGGATCGTATCCAGGGAGGATGTCTGTCACCGGTCTCGCCGACCCGGCCGTCGGGGCGTTTGGTCTCACCAGTCGACACCTCGTCGACAAGCGTCGCCCGTCCCGAACCGTCAAATACGTTCCATCGCTCCGGGTGAAGACCGTGCCGCGCGTCGCGAAGCGGTCGAAGCGCTCTGCGGTGAACAGGAACACACCGAACTCGGTGCGATCGAGACCGCGTGCCTCGGTCGGATGGACCTGGGGTCGTCGGACGTACTGCGCGGGGTTCGACGAGATGATCCCGTCGATGTCCGCGAACTTGTAGAAGCCGCACGCCATCGAAAGCCGACGATCGATGGTTGCGGCGGCAAGTCCGCGTTGTTCCATGGACACTCGGAACAGTTCGATGTGCGGACGTCGCTCGCATCACCTCGACGTGGTGATCGTGGGCCCACTGGAAGACTCCGCGTAGATCGTCGCGATAGGCGTCGAGTGTCCGACCGCTGTATCGCGCAAGGAATGACGCTGCAGCCATCTGCTCCTCGTCGAACGTCCCGCCGGGCGGCTGCTGCAAGACCAGCGTTGTCGTTGTCGTGTCGACTGATGTCATGACGGATCTCCGTGTAGTTGTGGAGTTCCAGCAGAACCATGCCTGTCAATCCGGTCGGCTCATCGACGAGACGAGTGCACTCAGCCGGCGGCCGGTGACACGTCAGTCCGGCGCCGCGTCTACACGTCGATCGTGCCATCGATCAGGGTGCGCGTGGTGCCGGCGACCCATACCTGCCCGTCGTCATCCTGGCTGACATGCACACGTCCGGCGCGACCGAGGGCAGAACCCTGGTTGGCGACGTACGGGGGACGGACGCGACCCGACCCGATGAGCCACTGGCCGAGAGAGGCGTTGAGACTGCCGGTCACCGGGTCTTCGGTGGGCAGACCGTCCTTGGGGAAGAACGCTCGCACCTCGACGTCGGCCGAGGCTCCCGGCGGCTCGGCACCAACGAGGCCCACGAGTCCGACCTTGAACGGCAGTCGCCTCGGGTGTGCAGCTCGGACCGCATCGGCGGACCGCAGCAGCACCGCCATCCAGCCAGGGCCATTGTCGACCCACTGCGAGTCCTCCACTTCGGACGCATCGATCTGCATGGCATCGATGACATCGGCGACGAGATCTGGTTCGACCGGTCCACTGCGCACGAGCGGCGGCGCCGCAAAGGCCAGTCGGTCGATGTCGTCGCGCACCGCGATGAGACCGGCGCCGCATTCCTGGATCGTCACGTCGGGACGCATGGAGACGCCACCGTTGGAGCGCCAGGCCCAACAGGTGCCGAGTGTCGGATGTCCCGCGAACGGCAGCTCCCCGAACGGTGTCCAGATCCGCACTCGGTAGTCGGCCGCTCCCGTCGTCGGCGACAACACGAAGGTCGTCTCGGACAGATTCGTCCATCGGGCAATCGACGCCATCGCCTCGTCGTCGATTCCGTTCGCGTCGAGCACCACGGCCACCGGGTTGCCGAGGTACGAGGACTCGCCGAACACATCGACCTGAACGAAGCGTCGCGCCATCCTTCGATTGTGGACCATGGCGCAAGACGACGCCGACTCAATTCCACGAGCGGAACCGGCGTTCAGGGACGTATCGATTGATTGCGAGCGGCAAGCGCTTCGTTGAGGATGCGAATGGCGCGCGGGCCGAAGCCGTGGAGGGATAGAAGTTCGGCCTCGCTCCGTCGGACGCCTGGTTGGGGCGAGCAGATCGGAAGATCTGCTCGCCTTCGTTCAGACGGATACGACCTCGACGAGGGTGCCGAGAGCATGGAAGTCGGCAGGGTTTCGTGTGTACAGCGGGAGCCCGTGTGAGCATGCTGTTGCTGCGATGAGCAGGTCGACTGCTCGTGCTCCGCGGGCTCTGCGGCCGGCTCCGACGACTGCGGCGTAGATGCGGCCGTACGCCCGCGAGGCCTCGGAATCGAAGGGCAGCGGGTCGAAGGCGGCTTCCACCGCGTTGCAGCCGGTCTTGTCGGCGTGCCCGCTCGTCGGGGTCTTGGGTTGCGTGCGGCCCGGCGGCCAGTTCGGCCATGGTGATCGCGCTGACCGCCGACTCGATGGGCAGCTGGGCAGTCTCGAGGTGTTCGAGATCGATGATGACCGAGGTGTCGAGTAGGCCTCGTGGCCGTCGCTCGTCACGCACGGGGTGCAGCGTTCTGGTCTGAAATGTCGTCGAGGTCGGCTCGGAATCTGCTCGCGTCGATCGGCGGGGCATTGCGGAACATCGTCACGACGGCGTCGGTGGAAACGAAGCGGTGACGGCGCATGGGAGTCAATTCGCCCACCGGGGTTCCGTTGCGCGTCACGATGAACGTCTCACCGTGGTCGAGCCGGCGCATGATCTCACCGCTGTCGTTGCGAAGCTCGCGTTGCGTGATCGTCTGAGTCATGCACCCAACGTAGCACGACGTGCTACAGCGATCCACCTACCCGAGTAGATCGGCAGATCTACGATCCCTGCCAGGGGCGCCAGACCGAAGCGTCACGCCACCTTGTCGAACTCGGCGAGCTGGTCGCCTCCCGGTTCGACGACGTCGCCGGTCTTGAGGATCTTCACGAGCGAGACGATGCCGAGGACGATGGCGACGTACAGGACAGGGCCGCCCGCAGCGACGGGCTTGTCCTCGAGGTTCATCCCGGAATGATCCTGGATGAATACCGAGAAGTCCCAGATCGCGTGTAATCCCATGGTGACGATCAGCGTGCCGGCGATCCGACGGGTGACGTAGTACATGAGCCCGACACCGAAGGCGAACACCACTTGTTGTGCGGTGGTGCCCACACTCTGCCCGAAGAAGGCATTCGGCACGTGGAGCAGGCCGAAGATGGTGCCGGAGAACACCCACACCCACTTCTCGTGCATGGAACCGCGGCCACCGACGATCGCGAGGCCGCGGGTCAGAAGCTCCTCGGAGAAGCCGACGAGGAGCGTGCCGATCGCCAGCCAGAGGGCGTAGCTGCCGACGCCGTCGATCTCGCCCCATTTCGTGGTCGCCAGGTTTGCGATGGCACCGAGGAAGAGCAGCACGGGGATGCTCCACATCCACTTGCTGCCCACCTTGCGGGGTTCGTGGATCGCGGGCTTCCACCAGCCGAGCACCGTAGTGGCGATCACCAGGTAGACGGCGCCCAGGGCAACGGCGAGGACGACGCCCTTCTGAACGTTCTCGAGGGTGTCGCCGACCTCGTCGTACTTCATGCCGACGGCGGCCCACACGCTGAAGACGATGACCATGTAGCCGAGGATCGCCACGATGGACGAGAGGGCAGAAGGTTTCACGCGCATGCTTTGGCCTCGCAGTTCGATAGGTCGGAGAGTTCGGGGAATCTACACGAACCGATCGGTCCGACCTCCCGGTCGCGGTCCTATGATCGTCTCGCACGACAGTGCTCGGTCGGCTGCGCTCGAATAGCCTCCGGCGCCACTGATGACCCGATCGACCCGCGCCCCGGCGCAATTTCACCTGTAGGGAGACAAGGCAGATGACCGACACCATCGTCGAGACGGGCGCTGCCCGCGCCGTTGACGCCGTGAAGACCTACGGGATCGGCGACGCTGCCGTCCACACGCTCGCCGGCGTCACCGTCACGTTCCCGGTCCAGCGGTTCACGGCGATCATGGGACCCTCGGGTTCCGGAAAGAGCACGCTGATGCAGTGCGTGGCGGGGCTCGACCGGCTGACCTCGGGGGAAACGTTCATCGGTGAGACTGCCTTGTCCGGGCTCGACAAGACGGCGCTCACACTGCTGCGTCGTGACCGGCTCGGGTTCATCTTCCAGCAGTACAACCTGATTCCGACGCTGTCGGCCAAGGAGAACATCCTGCTCCCGTTGACGCTCGCGGGAGCGGACCCTGATCAGGGTTGGTTCGACACGGTCGTGCAAACCGTCGGGATGGCCGCTCGCCTCGGCAATCTCCCGAGCCAGCTCTCGGGCGGCCAGCAGCAGCGTGTCGCCGTGGCGCGTGCACTGGTGCCGCGGCCTGACATCGTCTTCGCGGACGAGCCGACCGGAGCGCTCGACTCGCGCACGGGTATGGAGATCCTGTCGTTCATGCGCAATGCGGTCGATGAGTCGGGCCAGACGATCGTGATGGTCACCCATGACCCTCATGCGGCGTCGTATGCCGACAATGTGCTCTTTCTCGCCGACGGTCAGATCATCGACGAGATGCCGAATCCCACGACCGAACGCGTGCTCGACCGGATGAAGCGGTTCGAGGGCTGAACGCGTGTTCCAGCTCGCTTGGCGCGGCGTGCGCCACAACACCGGTCGGTACGTTGCCACGCTGATCGCGATCATGACCGGTGTCGCGTTCTTCACGGCCACCGGATTTCTGTCCGATCGAGTGATCGGTGCGCTCGAGGGTGATGCCGTTCGTCAGTACGGTGCCGTCGACGCGGCGGTCGTGGTCGACGACAGCGGCGACGCGTCGCAGTTCGCCGGTGACCTCCGCATCGGTCAGGAGGTGGTCGATCAGATCGCGGCCCTGCCCGAGGTTGCCGCAACCGGTGGTGACCTCAGTGGTCAGGTGGCCTTTCTCGCCGCCGATGGTTCGACGTTCGCCGACGGCGCCACGGGTCGGCTGTGGATCGAGGACGAGGAACTCAATCCGATCGACCTCGACGAAGGCGCCGCTCCCGTTGCTGCCGGCGAGATCGCAATCGACAAAGGTGTCGCCAGTGACGAGGACCTGAACATCGGCGACCAGGTCACCATCCTCACGCTCGCCGGTCAGTTCGACACGACCATCGTGGGCATCACGTCGTTCGGCAACGCCGACGCGCAGGATTCGGGCGGCACGGTGTCGATACCGGCAGCCACCGCGTTCGACTGGCTGAACTCGGGACAACACGAGTACGAGGATCTGTACCTCCGCGGGACCGGGAGCGAGACCGAGCTCGTCGACGCGGTCGAACCGCTCGTCCCACCCGGCTTCCGTGTGCAGACCGGCGCGGAGTTCCTCAAGGACAAGCAGGCCGAGGTCAGTGGCTTCGGCAAGGTGCTCAAGACCGCCCTGCAAGGCTTCGCGCTGCTGGCACTGTTCGTCGGCGGGTTCGTCATCTACAACACCTTCAGTGTGATCGTCGCGCAACGTCTGCGTGAGCTTGCCGTCCTGGCCGCGATCGGCGCCACACCCAAGCAGATCAAACGGTCGTTGCGTCTCGAGGGCCTGGTGATCGGTGTCATCGGCTCCGCGCTCGGTGTGCTCGCCGGGTTCGGCCTTGCGTTCGTCCTGATGGCCGTGCTCAATGCCATCGGCGTCGCCCTGCCCGGCAGCGGGATCACGGTGTCACCGAACGTGGTGATCCAAGGGATGATCGTCGGGACGTTGATCACCTTCTTCTCGGTGATGATCCCGGCGCGCCGGGCAGCACGGACCGAGCCGATCGAGGCGCTCCGCCAAGCTGCCGTCGAGACGTCGGCGCTCACGCGTCGACGAATGGTTGCCGCGGGCGTGCTCGTCGGGCTCGGCGCGGCCGGCATGCTGTTCGGCACGGCACCCGTCATGGGGTTCGGCGCGCTGGCGCTCTTCATCGGGGTCATCGTGGCCGGGCCGATCGTCGCGGTGGTGGGCAGCAAGGTCTTGCGCCCGGTGCTCGGGCGGCTGGGCCTCGAAGGTCGCTTGGCCGGCGACAACATTCCGCGGAACCCGCAACGCACCGCCACGACGTCCAACGCGTTGCTGATCGGTGTGTTCCTCGTGACGCTCGTGACGGTGGCGGGCACGAGCGTCAAGGACTTCGCGGTCGCCAAGATCAACGAACTGTCGAGCGCCGACTACATCATCGAGAGCGATGGTGGCACGATCGACGATGGGCTCATCACGGATCTCGAAGCCGTGGACGGCGTCGATGCGGTCATCCCCTTCCGGCGCGAAGCGGTGTCCGTCGGGGGCCCTGGCGCGGCAACCACAACGGGTTCTGCGGCACCGGCGGCGCTGTCGACGGGTGATTTCGCAGCGCTCGCCGAAGTGGCGGACCTCGATCTCGAACAGGGCTCGATCGACGATCTCGGACCCGGCCAGGTGTTGCTGTTCGGCGAGAGTGCGGGCGAGAACGCGATGGGTGAGTCCGTCACGATGACGAACAGCGCCGGCGAGAGTCTCGAGCTGGAGGTCGTCGGCATCATCAAGACCTCGCTCGACTCGTACCTGGTCGGCAGTTTCGTCGACACCGCGACGTTCGACTCGTTCGTGGGCGCGACTGCGCCGACTGTGGCGTTCATCGACGTGCAGACGGGCGCCCAAACCGATACCGAGGACGCGATCGGCGAGATCACGTCCCTGCGACCGGACATCACCCTCACCCAGGGCAACGCGGTCGGAAAGCTGATCGGGACTGTGTTCGACTTCCTGATCAATGCGGTCAACGGTTTGCTGCTGATGAGTGTCGTGGTGGCGCTGATCGGGATCGTCAACACGCTGTCGTTGTCGATCCTGGAGCGACGACGGGAGCTGGGACTGCTCCGTGTGATCGGGATGGAGGATCGGCGCGTTCGACGCATGGTGCGCGTCGAATCGGTGTTGATCTCGGCCCTGGGAACGATCAGCGGGATGGTGCTCGGCATCTTCACCGGATGGGCACTGATCTACGGCATCGATCGGCTGTCCGAAGCGGGCATCGCCTTCTCCTTCCCGGCGGGAATGATGGTGCTCGTCCTCGTGCTCGGTGTCGGCCTGGGCTTCCTCGCCTCGCTCATTCCTGCGCAACGGTCGACGAGCCTCGAGGTCCTCGACGCGATCAACGCCACCTGAGGCGAACAGCCGAGGGCGCCCTATGTCGAGACCACGAGCCCCACGATTGCGATGACCCAGAGGGAGATGTTGGTGATGTCCATCACCGGGTCGACCCGCGACACCCATCGTCCCGATGGGCCGAGCCGCTGGAGGGCGACCTGGCGGACATGGTGGGTCCATCGCAGCGCACGGAACGCCCACGCGAGTTGGAGGCGGTCCAGCCACTTCCCGATGCCGCTCCCGAAACTGGTGCGGTCCGACAGCCCGACCTCGTACGAGCGGGCGAGCGGATAGGCCAGCCACAGGGCCACGAATCCGGATCCGAGGCGGGCCAGGAGTCCGAGCGCCAGACCGATCATCGGCGAGGCGATCTCGGAGGTCACCGAGTCCCACGACGTGACATCGACGCCGACGTCATCGATGCGTCGTGAAACCACGGCGCCGATCAGGCCGATCGCGATCAGTGCGTAGAAGGACTTGCGGACGAACCAGACGGCGAGAAGATTTCGGGCGTCGGCCCGACCAGGGCGGACGGCGTGTTCGGGCCTGACCCCGGGATCGTCGTTCACGGCGTGTCGGAGGCCGCGATGGCGTCGTCGATCGTCGTGACGAAACTGTCGAGGCTCGAGGTGCCGGCAACCCAGGCGGTGATCTCCCTCCACAGCAGGCCGGAACCGATCTCGGGCGGCATCAGGTCGGATGCGTCGAACCGGAGTTCGCGACCGTCCAGCAGCACCTCGGCGAACTGCCGGTCGGTGTCGGTGTAGTAGGTGTCGAGGTCGACGGAGGTGCGGGCGCTGAGATAGCCGCCTCGTTTCGCCCACTCGCGTCCGCCGTCGGGCGACACGAGGTAGGTCATGAGTTCGTCGACGCGTTCGTCGTCACTGAACTGGACGAGTCCGTCGGCTCCGATGATCATCGGGGACGACACGGTGGGATCGGGGCCAGGCATGACGAAGAAGTCGACGTCCTCGCCGACCACGACGTCATCGGGGAACCACGACTGAGCGAAGCTCGCCTGCTTGTACATCGCGCACCCGGGTGGGTCGGTGAACATCGGTGCGCTCGCCTCGGTGACGTCTCCCTGGAGAATGCGGCGCAGCCCGCCGACGCTCCGTCCCGCCGCGACGACGAGGTCGTCGACCGTCGTCAGTGCCTGCCGGATCGTGGGGTCGTCCCACGCGAGGGTGCCTGCGGTCCACTGGTCGTACGCGTCGACGCCCGCCTGATGCAGCACGATGTCTTCGACCCAGTCGGTGGCCGCCCAGCCCGTAGCCGTGCCCGCCGCCATCGCGAAACACCATGGTGCGACCCCGCCGTCGGAGGTGTCACCGGCGCTGATCCGGTCGACGAGTTCGACCAGCTGGTCGATGGTCGCGGGGACCTCCCAGCCGTTCTGTTCGAACACGTCTGGCCGGTACCACACGAGCGACTTCGGTGCGATCCGGTACGGCGCGACGTATCCGGCCCCGCCCTGTGTGATGTCGTCGACGCGTACGTCGTAGTTCTCGGCGATCGCGTTGAGAGTGCGGTCGTCCAACGGAACGATGACCTTGCGCTCGACCAGGTCGGCGATCAGTCCGGGTTGTGGCACGACGGCGATGTCGGGCACGTCGAGGCCGCTCTCGGAACGTTGTTCCAGATCGCTCACGAAGTCGGCGCTGCCGGTGTAGTTGACCTCGATGCCGGTCTCCTGCTCGAAGCCCCGCAGCGACGCCGCGAAGTTGTCGGCTTCAGCACCGCGGTAGGGGCCGAAGATCTCGATCGCGTCGCGACCGGGGGTCGGCGACGGGCTGTCGCACGCGGCGAACGTCGCGCCGGCGAGCGCCACCACGATGAGTGCGGCGGTCGAGCGCTTCATCGGGCGCTCACACTGAACAGCTCGTCACGCTGGTAGCGCAGCCGCAGGTCGATCGAACCGTCGAATCGTTGCCGGATCCCCTCGGCGAGCACCCACGCGGGACGAGGGTCACCGGTACCGACGACCAGCAGCTCGACGGTCCCCCGATCGCCGGTCGCGTCCGCGTTCAGTTCGAGGATGCGGACGCTGTCGTCCCACGACTCGACCGAAGCGACGACGGCGCGGCGGAGCCGAGCGTCCTCGAGCGTGCTCAGGGTGTGCAGCGTGAGTGGGATCGCGACGACGGCAACCACGGCGAGCGTGATGGCGATCCGGATGCCGAGGGCACGCCGACCGGTGTACTGGCTCGGGCGGAAGCCGGTCAGCACCAGAGCGATGCTGGCTGCGAACACGATGGCCGCGAAATTCGTGAGGAACAGCAGGAATGCGTTCCACGCCTGGGTCGACAGTCCCAGCTCGAACGTGATGCCGACGGTGGTCAGCGGCGGCACGAGAGCGACGGCGATACCGACGCCGGGCAAGGCGCCGATCGTCGACCGTCGCGGCAGGATGTAGCCGGCGGCGGCGCCCGCCGCAACGGCGATCCCGAGATCGAGCAGACCAGGGAAGGTGCGAGCTCGCACTTCGTTCGGCAGCTCGCTGACGTCGGTCACGCTGCTGCCGGCGATCAACGACACCAACCACCCGACGATGACCGCGAGCACGATCCCCAACGCGATGACCCACAAGGAGCGCCACAGGCGGGAATTGCGAGCGGTGACGATCGCGCCGGCAACTGCGGTGATCGGCGTCATCAATGGCGCCACCAACATCGCGCCGATCACCACACCCGCCGAGTCGGCGAGCAGACCGAATCCCGCGATGGCCGCCGACAGCACGATCAGGAAGCTGAACCGGACGACGTACTCGGCGAGTTCGGTTCCACCCTCGGGGATGAGCTCGTCGATCGCGGCGTGTTCGTCGACGGACGGCTCGCGAGCCCACGTCGCGCGGATCCACTCGGTGATCGAGCCGACCGGTGTGATCTGCTGCGTCTTGTCGCCGGCGTCACTGTGGTCGGTCACGGCGCAACGCTACTTGGGGACGAATCCTGATCAGAGGACACGCGAGCGAGCCCTGCCGCCGCGAGCCCTCCGAGCCCGAGCAGGACGCCGAAGCTCCATCCGCCGACGACGTCGGCGGGAAGGTGGACGCCGTGGACGATGCGCGCGACGCCGACGAGGCCTGCGATGGCGGCCGCAACCGGACGCCATCGCCTCGGGATCACGACCATGGCCATGATCGCCGCCGAGGCGGCAACGGCGCTGTGGCCGGAGATGAATCCGAGTCCGGAGCCGTCACCCTCACGAACGACCACGTCGCGAAGGTAGGCCAGCGGTCGGCCGCGCTCGACGAGTTGCTTGACACCTTTGGCGGCGAACCAGGTGACGAGCCCGGTGACGACGACTGCCGCACTCAGCACGAGGTCCCGCTTGGAAATCGCGATCGCAGTGGCCACGACGAGCGGCCCGCCAATGGTCCCCATCTGCATCACGGGATACAGCCCGGATGCGACGATGTCGGGAACATCGTTGATCCATTCGGTGAGCTGGAGCTCCCAGTCAGGGACCGGCCTGCTGACCGCCACGGCGGTGGAGACCCCAAGTCCCGCGATGCACGCGGCTGAGATGACGCGTGGATGTGCGAACTCATCGAGGTACCGACTGGTCATCGTCGCCCTGCGTCGATCGTGCGAATGGCGGGCACAGTACTCCGGAGGTCGGCGCAGCACCTGTACCGTCGGCCCGTGACCGCGACGCAGGCACCCGACGAGTCGGTGCGCACGGAAGGAACCGACGTCACGGGGACCGGCGCCGGTGAGGAGGCGACGAGGGCCTACGTTCGTTCACCTGAAGACGTCCTGCGGCTGGTCGTGTTCGCATCGATCGCGGTGCTGCTCGCCGGGTTCACGGTCTGGTTCGAGGAATCGATCTTCGGCGTGGAACAGGACCTCCTCCAACTGTTCGACTTCCTCGATCCTGCCGCCATCCGGCTGGTGCACGGCGCCACCGAGGTCGTGTCGCTCCTGATCGGGGTGACGGTGTACGTCGTCGCGTTGTCGACCAGGCGCTATCGCCTGCTCGGATACGTGGCGGTTGCCGCGATCGCGACATTTGCGGTGATGTCCGGTGTCGACCGTCTGATCGATCGCAGCGACGCCGCGTTGCGTGCCAACGCTCTCCTCGGCGGCGAAGCTCTCGGCGACTCGTTCGTCAACGGCGTGGTCCAGATCTCGCAGCTGTCGGCGATGTTCATCGTCGTCCGGCCGTTCGTCGGCCACCGGTGGCGGCGAGCGGGGATCGTCACCATCGTCCTGTTGATCCTCGCCCAAGTGGTCGTCTCCGCTGAGCTGCCGGTCGATCTGTTCCTCGCGCTCCCGCTCGGCGCGGCGATCGGTACCGCTGTGCTCCTCGTGTTCGGCCGTCCGGATCGACATCCCACACTCGTGGGCATCGCCACCGCCCTCGACAACGCCGGACTGCCGGTGAGTGAGGTCCGCTCGGCGAAAGTCGACGCCCGCGGCTCCACCCCGTACTTCGCGACCATGGACGATGGCACCGGACTGTTCGTCAAGGTGTTGGGGGCCCAGGAGCGGGCCGCAGATCTGCTGTTCCGCGTGTACCGGTTCCTCCGACTCAAGAACGTGGGTGACGACCGCCCGTTCTCGTCGTTGCGGCGCACGGTCGAGCACGAGGCGCTCGTGGCACTGATGGCGCGAGACGTCGGGATCCGGACGCCCCGGCTCCGCGGTGTGGTCGACGTGGGCAACGACTCGATGCTGCTCGCGTACGAGATGATCGACGGGTCGTCACTCGACAGGGTCGCCGACGCCGCCGTGACCGACGACTTGATGCGGGCGGTCTGGGCCCAGGTGGCCCTGCTGCGCGACCACCGGACCGCACACCGCGACCTGCGCCGAGCGAACGTGTTCGTGCAGGACGACGGTGCCCCCTGGCTGATCGACTTCGGGTTCTCGGAGGTCGCCGTCGCCGACAGCCTCCTCGACGCCGACGTTGCGCAGATGCTCGCGTCGTTCGGCGTCGTGGTCGGCGCCGAACGGGCGGTCGGAGCCGCTGTGGACACCCTCGGTCGCACGGCAGTGGGTGACGCACTGCCACGCCTGCAGATGACCGCGCTCGAGCGGCGCCACACAGACGGCACTGAAGGCACACCCCGGCCTGCTCGAGCAGCTCCAGGCCGAGGTGGTGACACGAACCGGTGTGGAGAACGTGCAGTTCGAGCAACTCGAACGCATCAGTCGCAAGTCGGTGTTCGTCGTCGCCCTCCTCGCCGCGGTCACGTACTTCCTCGTCCCACAGCTGGCGGATCTCCCGGGCATCATCGACGAGATCGACTCGGCGCAGTGGGGGTGGACACCATTGATCCTCCTCGGCTCGGCGATGACCTACGTCGGCGCGGCGATCAGCCTCTCCGGGGCCGTCCCCGACCGCTTGCCGCAGGGGCCGCTGTTCGCGTCGACGGTCGCGTCGTCGTTCGCCAGCAAACTGGCGCCGGCCGGTATCGGTGGCATGGCGCTCAACATCCGGTTCCTTCAGAAGCAAGGCGTCGACGAACCCGTCGCCGTGTCGAGCGTGGGACTCAACACGATCGCCGGAGTGGTCGGGCACGTCAGCCTCATCGCCGTGTTCATCGTCTGGGCCGGCCGTGACGCGTTCGGTTCGTTCGAGCTGCCCGACCCGAAGTACTTCGTCATCGGAATCATGGTCGTCGCCGCCATCACCGTGGTGGGGATGCTGATCCCGGCCGTCCGACGGGTCGTCCTCGACAAGGTCCGACCGATCCTGCGGCGGGCGTTCGACGGCATCACCGATGTCCTGCGTCGACCGGGCAAGGTGGTGGCGCTGATCGGTGGATCGACCGCCGTGACCCTTGCGTACCTCACGACGCTCTACTTCAGCGTGGAGGCCTTCGGTGGTGGCTTGTCGTTCGCGACCGTCGGCGCGATCTACCTCGTCGGCTCGGCCGTCGCCACCGCCGCGCCCACCCCTGGCGGTCTCGGTGCGATGGAGGCCGCACTCATCGGTGGGCTCGTGGCAGCCGGACTCGACAACACCGTCGCAGTCCCCGCGGTGTTCCTGTACCGGCTCTTCACGTTCTGGATCCCGATCCTGCCCGGCTGGTTCAGCTTCCACTGGCTCCAGCGTCGCGAGTACATCTGAGCGTGATCGGACTCGTCGGCGCGGCCGCGTGTCAGGTTGCCGTTCGAGTGATGGTGTCGATGTAGCGGTACATCGCTTCGTCGACCCTGCGCTGATCGCCCGACACCGCGAGATCGACTTGGAGACCGCGCACCATCGCGAGGAACCCGGTGGCAACGTCGCGCGCCTCGCGACTGGACAGGCCATGGTTGCGCAGGCTGGCTTCCACGGGGCCCAGGAATTCCGTGATCACGAGGCGCTGCACCTGCGCACCGTCCACTTGCGCGACGATGGAGAGCCAAGAGCAGCAGGAGCGGAGGAGGTGGCGATGACAAGCGATTCGAACGACTCGACTCGCGAGCCACTCCGACTGCGCATCCCCGAGCCAGCCCGAGGCGAGAGCAAGGCCGACCAGGTGCGCTTCATCAGCGCTGCGGGGGAGATGGCGAAGCCGGCGCTCGACGAGAAGGTCGAACGTGTCGCGCTGATGCGCAAGCAACTGGTCCGCGTCCTCGACGACGACGGCAACGCGGTCGGGGACTGGGTGCCGGAGCTGTCCCCGGACGAGAAGCGACGTGGGCTTCGCGACATGATGCTGACGCGCAGCTTCGATGCTCGCATGCTGCGCGCTCACCGCCAGGGCAAGACGTCGTTCTACATGCAGTCGCTCGGTGAGGAGGCCATCGCCTGCGGACAACGCCGTGCCCTCGAGCCCGGTGACATGCATTTTCCGACCTACCGCCAGCAGGGGCTCTTGATCTCGTCGGGCTATCCGCTCGTCGACATGATGAACCAGATCCTGTCGAACGTGCGTGACCCGCTCCACGGTCGTCAGCTGCCGGTGATGTACTCCTCCAAGGAGCACGGCTTCTTCTCGATCTCTGGCAACCTCGCCACGCAGTACATCCAAGCCGTCGGTTGGGCGATGGCATCGGCGCTGCGGGGCGGGACCGAGATCGCGTCGGCATGGATCGGCGAAGGCGCCACCGCCGAGTCGGACTTCCATGCCGCGCTCGGTCTTCGCGTCCACGTACCAGGCGCCGGTCGTGCTCAACATCGTCAACAACCATTGGGCGATCTCCACCCCCGAAGATTTCGCGCGTGGGGCGTCTGCGACGTTTGCCGACCGGGGCTACGGCTTCAGCATCCCCGCCATCCGCGTCGACGGCAACGACTATCTCGCCGTGTTCGCGGCGTCGCGTTGGGCGGCTGAGCGGGCGCGCACGAATCTCGGTCCTACCCTGATCGAGTGGGTCACGCTGCGTCGCGGTGCGCACTCCACCTCCGACGACCCGTCGGTCTACCGGCCGCCGGACGAAGCCGAACGCTTCCCGCTGGGGGATCCGATCGACTGCCTGCGACAGCACCTCGTCGCCATCGGAACGTGGGACGACGATCGTCAGCAGTCGTTGCAGGAAGAGGTCGACCGCGAGGTCGAGACCGCGTTCGCCGAGGCCGACTCGCACGGCTCGGTCAAGTCGGGGGCCGTGGGAAGCCCGAAGACCATGTTCGACGACGTGTTCGCAGAATTGCCGCGTCACCTGCGCGAACAACGGGACCAGGTCGAGGGCTGAGATGAGCCAGATGTCGATGATCGAGGCGATCCGCAGCGCACACGAGATCGCCATGGAGCGCGACGATCGAGTCGTCGTGTTCGGCGAGGACGTCGGGTACTTCGGCGGCGTGTTCCGCTGCACCCAGGGGCTGCAGAAGAAGTTCGGCAACCACCGCTGCTTCGACTCGCCGATCAGCGAAGCCGGCATCGTCGGCGCCGCCGTCGGCATGGCCGCCTACGGACTCCGACCGTGCGTCGAGATCCAGTTCGCCGACTACATGTACCCCGCCTACGACCAGCTGGTGTCCGAAGCCGCTCGACTCCGGCACCGCTCCGCGGGCGACTTCACCGCACCGCTCGTGGTCCGCATGCCGACCGGTGGCGGGATCTACGGCGGCCAGACGCACTCGCAGAGCCCCGAGGCGCTGTTCACGCACGTGGCCGGGCTGACCACGATCGTCGTCTCGAACCCCTACGACGCCAAGGGGCTGTTGATCGCGGCGATCGAGGACGACGATCCGGTCGTGTTCCTCGAACCCAAGCGCGTCTACAACGGCCCGTTCGACGGTCACCACGACAAGCCGATCGTGCCGTGGTCGAAGCATCCGTTGGGTGAGGTGCCCGACGGCTACTACAAGATCGACATCGGGACCGCCCGCATCCACCGCACCGGTGACGACCTGACCGTGCTCGCGTACGGCACCCTGGTCCACGTCGCCCAGGCCGCGGCCGAGGAACACGGGATCGACGCCGAGATCATCGACCTGCGAACGCTGGTACCGCTCGACATCGACACGATCGTCGAATCGGTTCGCAAGACCGGCCGCTGCCTCGTCGTGCACGAGGCCACGCTGACGTCAGGGTTCGGTGCCGAGCTCTGCGCCCAGGTGCAAGACCGCTGCTTCTTCCACCTCGAGGCGCCGGTCGCCCGCGTGTGCGGGTGGGACACCCCGTACCCCCATGCGCACGAGTGGTCGTACTTCCCGGGCCCCGACCGCGTCGGCGCCGCGATGATCGAGACGGTGCGGACATGAGTCGCTTCACGATGAAGCTGCCCGACGTCGGCGAAGGGGTCGCCGAAGCCGAACTCGTTTCGTGGCTGGTCGAGGTGGGCGACGAGGTGACGCCGGAGACCAACGTGGCCGAGCTGTTGACCGACAAGACCACCGTCGAGATCTCGTCGCCGGTGTCGGGAACCGTCGTCGACCTGCACGGGAAACCGGGCGACGTGCTCGCCGTGGGCAGCGATCTGATCGAGATCGACACCGCAGAGGCGCAGCCGGAGCAGCAGCCGACGCCGGCCACCGATGCGCCACCCGCCGACGACGCCGCCGACGCGCCGGAACCAAATGAGGCGAGCTCGGGTGACGAGCCGGTTCCTCGACACCCACACCGGACCGCGGCCGCTGCAGGAGGCGGGCATGGTCGAGCGCTCGCTTCTCCGGCCGTGCGCGCCCGCGCCGCTCGGCTGCAGATCGAACTGGGAAGCGTGCAGGGCACCGGGCCGGACGGGCGAGTGGCCCACGCCGATCTCGACCGTCTGCTCACGTCCGGGAGTGCGACGACCGCCCCACGCGCGGCGTCGGACGAAGGACGTGTCCAGCCCGTGCGCGGTGTCCGTCGACGCATCGCCGATCGCTTGAGTGCGGCGTGGAGCGAGATCCCGCACATCACCTACGTCGACGCGGTGGATGCCACCGAACTGGAACGACTGCGCGGCGAATTGAACGCCCGCTCCGGCGAGGACACAACTCGCCTGACGATGCTCCCGTTCCTGGCGCGAGCCATCATCATCGCAGTGCGCGAGCAGCCGCACCTGAACGCTCACTACGACCACGAAACCGAGGAGCTGACCGTGTTCGACGCGGTGCATCTCGGCGTCGCCACCCAGACCGACGACGGGCTGCGCGTTCCCGTCGTCCGCCACGCCGAAGGCCGAGCGCTCGACGGGCTCGCAGCCGAGATCGCTCACGTGTCGGACCTGGCGCGCAGCGGCGCGGCTGCTCGCGACGTCCTGTCCGGCTCGACGATCACGATCACGTCGCTGGGTGCGATGGGTGGCCTGGTCACGACACCGATCATCAACGCGCCCGAGGTCGCGATCGTCGGAGTGAACAAGCTGGAGGTCCGGCCCGTGTGGAGCGGCACCGCCTTCGAGCCACGCCAGCTGTTCAACCTCTCGTCGAGCTTCGATCACCGCATCGTCGACGGATGGGATGCTGCGGTGTTCGTCCAACGCATCAAGGCCCTGCTCGAGACCCCCGCCTTCCTGTTCATCGACGCCTGAGGGTGCGCGATTGCGCCAGGGGTCTGGGTCGGTTCAACCGGTCATCGCAACAGCGGCAGTGTAGATGTCGTTGGCGGTGGCCCAGTTGAGGGATCGTCGTGGGATGGTGTTGATTCGTCGTTCGATGGCTCGTAGGTCTCGGTTGGTGTAGATGGACAAGCCGGTGCCTTTGCCGACGTAGCGACGCACGAGAGCGTTGCCGTTTTCGTTGGTGGGCCGCTGCCAGGGTGATTTGGGATCCGCGAAGTAGATGTCGATCCCGCAGCGTTCGGCGAGCTCCACGTGGCGGGCCATTTCGGAGCCTTGGTCCCAGGTCAGCGTCAGACGTAGACGCGCCGGGATGCGTCGCAGTCTCGCGATCAACGCATCGAGGACGCGCTCGGCGTTCTTGGCGTGCGGCAACTTGGTGAGCCACGCGTAACGTGACGCCCGGTCGAACAGTGTCGCGATCGCGGAACGGTTGTAGGCGCCCACGATCAGATCACCTTCAATGTGGCCGACGTCGACACGTTGATCAGCAATCAGTGGACGCAACCCGATCAGGTTGAACGATCCCAACGAATGTGTTGCCACCACAGCGCTTGGCCCTCGGTGAGTCCTTGGCCTTCAAACGCCGAGCCACATAGCCAGCCAACGCCCGATCCGCGACAAGTTTGGGGACCTTCGACCGCGACCGGGCCAACTCGGCGCGACGTTGCGCATCCACGGCCCGATAGCAGCCACGTCACCCCTTGAACCGACCCTGACCCCTGGTGCAATCGCACGGCGTTGCCGGGTGGATCTACACTCGTCGTCAGGACGCGGATGCGGCGCCGCTCACCGCCCCGTCGGTCCGGGAGGCAGAGCATGGGCACGCAGATTGCGCCGGAAGACCTGACGTGGCTGCTGATGGACCGGCCGAACAACCTCATGCAGGTCAACGGCCTGATGGGATTCGACGAACTGCCGGAGTACGACGCCGTCGTCGATCTGATCATGGACCGCATGGTCCGTAAGTACCGGGTCCTCTCCCAGATCCCGGTGGAACACGATGGCGTCTGGCTGTGGGAGGACGACGTCGACTTCGCCATCGACCGCCACGTCCGCCGGGTGGTCCTCGACGACGGGCGGGTCGACGCGATCAGGGCGTACGTCTCCGGCCAGCTGTCGGTTCCGCTCGACCACTCGCATCCGTTGTGGGAGGTGCAGCTCGTCACCGGGCCCGACGACGATCCGGGCGGATACGTATACAGCCGCTTCCACCACGGGACTCGGCGACGGCATCAGGCTGGTGCAGCTGCTGATCGGCAACGTGCGATCCGGCCGATGGTGCCATTCCGGTGGCGGTCGGTCGCAACGCCTCCGGTGAACATCACCATCCCCTCGAGCGAGTGCTCCATGTCGTCGAGCACTCGGTGACCGACACGGTCGACTACGTCGGCCACGCCGGGCGGGCCGTCGTGAGCACCGTGATGACCACGACCAACCCGCTCGGGCTTCCACACCGCATCGGCGACGCACTTCGCCTGATGACCCGTCCCGACAAACTCGTCGATGCGCTCACCGGGTGTGGCATCGCTCGACAACGAGTTCTCCAACTCGTGGCGAGAGATCGGTCGGATGCTGCTGTCGGACGGACACGACGCCGAGGCGTGGAGTGGCCACCCCGGCATCGACAAGTCGGTCGCCTGGACCGAAGGCTTCCCACTCGACGGCATCCGTGCGACGGGCCACGCCCACGGCGTCAGCCTGAACGACGTGCTGCTCGCGGGCGTCTCGCTCGCGCTCACCGAGTACCTCGACGAGCGCGGCATCACCGAGGTCACCGACCTGTCTTGGATGATGCCGGTGTCGCTGCAGCCGATCGACGCCACGCTGCCCGACGAACTAGGCAACCACTTCGTCGTCGTCATGCTCTCGATGCCGCTCGGCATTCGGGAACCCGTCGAGCTGATCAGCGAGATCCACCGGCGCACGACCAGACTGAAGAACTCCGCTGAGCCGATGGTCGCATTCGGCTTCCAGCGCGCCATCGCCGAGGCGCCGTCACCGATCGCCCGCCGGGTCACCGACTTCTTCGCCGGTAAGACGATCGGGCAGCTGACCAACGTCCCCGGACCGCGGGCCGCACTGACGATGGCCGGTCGACCGGTGCGCTCGATCCTCGGGTGGGTGCCGATGTCGGCGGACCAGCCGCTCGGGGTCTGCCTGTTCAGCTACAACGGTGCGCTCACGATCGGTGTCTCGACCGATGCGCGGATGATCCCGGATCCGGATCACTTCGTCGACCTCGTCGAGCAGCACCTCGCCGGACTGGCGTCGGTCGCCGACGGCCCGAAAGTCCCTGGCGGCGAGGGGGAGAGACGACGACGATGACGAGTGACCGTACGTCGAGGAGGGGCGATGCCAGAACAGGAGCCGGGGCGCATCACCGTCGTCAACGTCACCTTCCAAGGTGACGAGTGGGACTACGACGAGCGCGTCACCCTCGGCGGTCGAGACTTCCGACTGGTACGGGTCGGCACGAATGGCGACGCCGGGCCGCCGAGGACCACGTCTGGCGCTGGTCGCTCGAAGCCGACGCCATCGCTGTCAGCGGAATCCGCGAGGCCCGCGCCGCCGGACACCTCGACAACTCCGTCGACGACGTCGAAGCGGATCAAGCAGACGACGCAGCGAGTGCCCGTGCGCGACGACTCGCTCCTCACCGACATCTTCCAGGAGTGGGCGATCCGACGGGTCGAGGCCGAGATGCCCGGCTACTTCGCCAATGCTCGCGTGGTCGTGATCGGCGGCGACCACTCGCGACCGCACGATCGCCGTCCTCCGCGAGTTCACCGACAACATCATCTTCGACTGCCGCCGGTCACGACCTCGTGCTTCCCGGCGACGTCAAGACCAACCCGATCACCGCCACCACGGCCGGGCATCGGCGAGTTCGCCTGGCGCCAGATGCCCGGCTTCGATCAAGGAGCAGGTCGACGGCCCGTTCGGCTGGGTCAGCGACAAGGTCGCCCACTTCGCCGCTGAAGGACGCCGACGTCATCATCGGCTCGTTCTCCGAGCTGATGCGCTTCGGCCTGCCGGACCTCGCCGGCAAGGCGGTGATCACGAGCACGGTCTCCGAGGACCGGCTCGCCGCGCTCGCGAGCTCGGCGCCGACCTCGTCGTCGACATCACGCCGCAGCCGTTCGACTTCGTCATCGTGCCCGCGATGTACGAGGCGATGGTCGCTGCGACCCTGCCGTCCGGCAACGAGCTGACGACCGACGACCTCGCCCGGTTCATCCAGGACGCCGAGCTCGAACCCGGCTGCTGTGGCCCACGGGGCCGCCGCCGCAAGAGTCGCTTCTCGTTCGTCATCCACCCGCTGTCGACCGAGTACTTCAAGAAGGTCGAGCCGCTGGGGCAGCATCACGAGCATCCCCGGAATCGAGCCAGCATCATCGAGAAGACCGTGGCCTACATCCCGCCGTTCGTCTACAGCCACGTCACCGGCATCGTCTCCGACACCGGCGACGAGGTCGAGGGCTGGCTGATCACCGTCGGTGGGACGCCGAAGCAGATGCTCGCTCACCCACCCGAGTTCACCTACTCGCGCCTGCTCGAGGCCGCCGAGCTGTCGCGGCGTCTCGGCGCCCAGATCATGGGACTCGGCGCGTTCACCAAGGTCGTCGGCGACGCCGGCGTCACCGTCGCCAAGCAGGCGCCGCTGCCGGTGACGACCGGCAACAGCTACAGCGCCTCGGGGGCGCTGTGGGCGGCGCACGAAGCGGTGCGCCGGCTCGGCATCGCTCGAAGTCGACGACGACGGTCTCCTCCACGGCAAGGCGATGGTCGTCGGTGCCTCCGGGGCGATCGGGTCGGTCTGTGCCCGCCTCCTCGCCCTCGCCTCCGACGAGGTCTGGCTCGTCTCTCCGGAGACCGCCAAGCTGCTCCAGCTGAAGCAGGAGATCGAGCGACGACCACCCGCGCGCCGTCGTCCACGTCGCGACCGACCCGTCGGCGGCGCTGTCGGACATGGACATGATCGTCACGGCGACCTCGGCGGCCGGGCAGAAGGTGCTCGACATCATGCAGCGTCAAGCCGGGCTGCGTCATCACCGACGTCGCCCGCCCGCTCGACATGTCGCCCGAGGACGTCGCCAAGCGTCCGGACGTCCTGGTCATCGAGTCCGGGGAGGTCGAACTGCCCGGCGAGGTGCGGATGAAGAACATCGGCCTGCCCGACGGCGTCGTGTTACGCCTGCCTCGCCGAGACGATCGTGCTCGCGCTCGAGGGCCGCTACGAGAACTTCACCGTCGGTCGCAGCATCAGCTGGCCGAAGGTCAAGGAGATCTACCGGCTCGGGCTGAAGCACGGCATGAAGCTGGCCACGATCTCGGGTGTCAACGGGCCGTACACCGACGACGACTTCGATCGGGTGCGCACCGCAGCGCTGGCCGCTCGGGCGGCGCAGGAGCCGGCCGCCGCCGTCGAGACGAAGGAGCCGTCATGAAATCGGTCAAGTCGAAGAACGTCCTCGTCACCGGGGCGGCGATGGGGATGGGGCGGATGTTCGCCGAGCGCGCCATCGCCGAGGGCGCCTCGGCAGTCGTGCTCTGGGACGTCGACGAGGCCGCGCTCGACGACACCCTCACCGAGCTCGACTGCGGATCGAGCGACGTCACTCGGCTACATCGTCGACGTCAGCGACGCCGACGACCGTGGCGGACACCGCGGCCACGGTCCTCGACGAGCTCGGCCGTATCGACGTGCTCGTCAACAACGCCGGCATCGTCCGAGGCAACCAGTACTTCTGGGAGACCGACCTCCAACGCGACACCACGACGACGATCGACGTCAACACCCTCGCCCCGATGTACGTCGCCCACGAGTTCCTCCCGGCGATGATCGCAGCGCCCGGCGAGTGCCGCCTGCTCAACCTGGCCTCGGCGGCGGGCTTCACCGCCAATCCGCGGATGGCCGTGTACGCCGCATCCAAGTGGGCGATGATCGGATGGTCCGACTCGGTGCGCCTCGAGCTCAAGCAGGCCGGCCACGACCACGTCAAGGTGACGACCGTCTGCCCGTACTACACGCGCACCGGCATGTTCGAGGGGGCCAAGTCGGCGCCGCTCCTGCCGATCCTCGACCCGGCCGACGTCGTCGACGAGGCCTGGACGGCGATGCTCGCCGGACGGCCGTTCGTCGTGCTGCCGAAGACGGTGCAGCTCAGCGAGATGCTCAAGGGCGTCGTCCCGACCGACGTCCGCGACTTCCTCGCCGACCACGTCTTCGGCGTGTACCACACGATGGACGACTTCACCGGCCGCGCCGACACGCCGACCTGAACCGGTTGCTGGCCCCGTCGACCGGAACCCAGTGGTGCCCGCACGGCGCCGACTGCAAGGATGACCGATCGTGGGGGACCGGCTCGCGAAACCCGATCGCGCAACCTTCTTCGAGGTGAACCGGACGCGGCTGCGGGCGTGGTGCTGGGGCGATCCGACGGCGCCGCCGGTCGTGTTGGTCCACGGCGCCTACGACCACGGCCGGACATGGGACGGCTTCGCTCCGACGCTGGTCGGACTCGGCCTGCACGTGGTGGCGATCGACGTCCGCGGTCACGGCGACTCGGGACGCCTGTCGTCGGGCATGGGCGTGGAACGCGTGCACGATCGATCAGTGCGAACTCGCCCGCGTGTTGGCGCCGGCACCAGGGACGCCGATCGGCATGATCGGGCATTCGATGGGCGGTGGTCAGATCCTCACCGCTGCGGCCACGACGCCCGAGCGCTTCGCCTGGCTGGTCAACCTCGATGGCCTCGGCCCGCCGGCCGAGGGCGTCGTCCACGACGGCATCGTCGACGTGGCCACCCGCAGTCTCGACGAGATCGACAAGTTCCGCACTCGCCCACCTCGGCCGTGGGCGTCGCGTGACCAGTTGGTCGAACGCCGCGGGGCGATCAACGTCCGCCTGCCGCACTGGTTCCTCGAGCATCTGGTCGAGCACGGCACCCGCGAGGTCGACGGCGGGTTCGTGTGGACGTGGGATCCCGCCTTCCGCGTCGGGATTCCCGTCGGCTTCTCGCTCGACCTGATCCTCGCCCAGTACCGCCACGTCACCGCGCCCACGCTCGTCCTGGTGAGCTTCGAGGAGGACGCCTGGACCGAAGTGCACGACGAGGAGGCGCAGCGGCGGGTCGCGATGCTCGCCGACGGACGGCTGGAATCGGTCCCCGGTGCGGGCCACTACGTGCACGTCGAGCAACCCGACTTCGTGCTCGACCGCATCGTCCGGTTTCTCGACGAGATCGGCGCCCTGCCGTGACGGACCTCCTGGTCCTCGACGACATCGGGGCATCCGGTGGCGGTGAGTGGGCGAGTGCGTTCGCCGGCTGGCCCGGCCGCGTGCTCGCGCCCGACCTGCCCGGGCACAACGGGATGCCACCTCCCGTGGGAGGACACTACGAGGCGGGCGACGCGGTGTACGTCGCGCTCGATCTGCTGCGTGCCGTCAGGCCCGACCGGGTCGTCGTCGGCGTCGGCGTCGGCCACAGCGGAGCGGCGGCCCAGATCCTGGCGGTCGGTGGCCGCGCGAACGGGCTGGTGCTGGTCGACGGCTTGGGCGGTCCGTGGCTCGCACCCGCCGAGCGCGACCTGCAGGTCCGCGGCGCCGCCGGATCCTGACGACGCCGGTGCACTGTCCATGCCCCCTCCCGGCGTCGCCGACCCCCGACGCCGACGAACTTGCCGGCCATTTCGTCGAGGCGACGTTTACGCGCGTCGACGCACGAGACCCGCGTCGCATTGCCGGCGTCGTGCGGACGTGGTGGTTCGAGCAGTGACCACGCCGGCTGCGTCGGTCACGCCGGTCCACCGGGCTGCGTTACGTTGACACCGTGGGGGATGAGGACGGCCTTGCGTTTCCGGCGGACGCACAGGTCAACCAGGAGGAATGGGACCAGTTCGTCGACTTCGTCGCACGCCGGCACGTGACCGCTGCGAAATGGGTGTTCACCCACCTACCGTCGACGCCCCGGTGTGCCGCCTGCGGAAGTCCGTTCGGTGGGTTCGGTGGCCGCATCATGAAGCTCGCCGGACGCGAACCATCGCGGATGAATCCGAACTGGTGTGCCGGCTGCTTCGAGAAGGCACCGCCGGGCGGTTTCGTGGGAACCGTCGGCGTGCTCTTCGCCGACGTTCGAGGCTCGACGGAACTGGGGGAGCGACTGGCGCCGAAGGATCTCGCCGACCGCTACAACGAGTTCTACGACGTCTCGACCCGTGCGATCGTGCGCCACGGCATCGTCGACAAGCTGATCGGCGACGAGGTCATGGGTCTCTATCTCCCGGCGTTGTGCGGCGGCCGCATCGCCGATGCGCTCGTCGACGACGCATCGGCGATCCTCCGCTCGCTCGGCCGGCGCGACGAACCGACGCTCGCCGTCGGGATCGGCATCGGGATCGGCGAGGCCTACGTCGGACACGTCGGCAGCGGCCACGTCTCCGATTTCACGGCAATCGGCGACATCGTCAACACCGTCGCCCGGCTCCAGTCGCACGCCGACGCCGGCGAGATCGTGATGCCGACTGCGTTGGCCGACCTGGCCGGAGCGACCGGGCGGAACGAAGTGGTGTCCGTGAAGGGCAAGGAGCAACCGCTCTCCGTCTGCGTGATGACGGCGTGAGACCTCGACGCGCGGAGCGGTCCGGCCGGGAACCGGTCAGGACTTGGCGGTCTGCTGGTAGTGCGCCGCTTCCAGCTCGATCCGTCGCGCACGTACACGCTGGTGATGATCCCGGTGAAGGAATCGCCGCCATCACGGTGACCGGTCCCGGTGTACACCAGCGTGGCGACGTCGTCGCTCAACGCCGTCGCTGCCGGATCCTCGATCGTGTACGAGGACCACGGTGGAGCGTGCTCGAGGGCCTCGGTCACCTCGGAGCGGGACATCACGACGCCATTGGCGAGCACCATGCGACCGTCGTCGGTCATGAGATCTCCGTAGTAGTCGGCGCCGGTGCTCTCGCAGAGCGAGCGCTTGCGAGACGTTCGGTCAGCTGGACGAACTGCTGGTCACGATGCACTGACGCGTGCAGCGCGGAGTTCAGTCGGTGCGTCCGAGCCCGGCCTGGCGTGCCCGCACGACGGCCTGCGACCGATCGGCGAGCTGCGGCTTGGTGAACACGTTCGAGAGGTGGTGGCGAACCGTCTTCGTGCGCAGCTTCAACCGCCGCGAGATGCGCGTGTTGTCGAGCCCGCGGGCGACGAGATCGAGGACTTCGGAGATCCTGCTCGGGACAGCGACACGGGAGCCACGGCTACGCTGGCGGCGTGGCATGGCTCTCGCCTCGTTTCGTCCATCCCTCCCGGGCGGAACTGCCGACCGGACACCATCTGCGACCGATTCGAGCATCCGACGTCGACATCGACTTCCCGGCTGTCATGGGCTCACGCGAGTCGCTGTGGGCCAAGTACGGCGACGCTTGGGGATGGCCCCCGGCGACGATGACGCTCGAGCAGGACCGGGACGATCTCGCCCGTCACGAACGAGAGATCGCCGCCCACGAGACCTTCAACTATGCGGTGCTGAACGCGGACGAGACGGAGCTGGTCGGCTGTGTCTACCTCGACCCGCCGAACGACGAGTCACCCCCAGGCGCCGATGCCATCACGTCGTGGTGGGTGGTCGACGCCCACGTCGGCGGGGTGCTCGATGCCGCGCTGGCGGAGTTCGTGCCCCGCTGGCTCTCCGACGTCTGGGGGTTCACGTCGGTTCAGATCGACCCCTGACCGATCGTCCAGACCACCGCACGTCACGGTCTTCTCGAGCGCTCGGCGCGACGTCAGCTGCCGGGGAGCGCTACCCCGGTCTCGTAGGCGATCACGACGAGCTGGGCGCGGTCGCGAGCGTCGAGTTTCATGAGTAGCCGGCTGACGTGCGTCTTGACGGTCGCATGGCTCACGTAGAGGGCCGCGGCGATCTCGGCGTTCGAATGCCCTTTGGCGACGAGTTCGAGCACTTCGCGCTCCCGGTCGGTGAGCTGGTCCAGCGCGGCGGTCGCCGCAACGGCACCCGCTGGTTCGGGGCGTCGGCGTGCGTTCCTCATGCCAACACATGCCTGCGAAAACGCGAATTTGTGACAACCCACACCCCTCAACGGGCATCGAGACCCCGAGGGCGGGCAATCTTTTTTCAGCTACAGACTGAGGGCGAAGCTCACGTACGGCGCATCGTCTGGTGGATTGGTCTCATCTGCTTCCGGAAAGACCGCTCGGCTGAACGCAATCGATGCGGCGTTGCCGGGGTGTACGAGCCATTCGACCGACGCGACGCCTCGCGATCGAAGGTCGACCAGCACCGACTCGACGAGTCGCTGGGCGAGTCCAGTGCGCTGCTGATCGGCTCTGACCGCGGTCACCATCAGGTAACGATGGTCAGGCATGGATCGACCGTCGGCGCCGACGAGGCGGACGTGTGCCGCCACAGCGACGAGTTCGCCGTCGCGCTCGGCGATGACGACCTGGCGATCCTCATCGGTGGCTGCCGGGTCGGCTCTCCAACCAAGGAGTCCAGCGACGATCTCGGCGACTTCTGCGAGCCACGGGATCGAGGTGTCACCGACGTCGAAGGAGTGCCGCTTCGGCGTCGTCATCGGTGGCATGACGCAGGATCACGAATCGGTCGCTGCGATCGACGAGATCGGTCCCTTCGGCTCCCAGGTCTTGCTTCCCGTCGACCTCGGCGCTCGACGACCACGATGAGCGTTGGCGAGGCTGCGAGTCGGCGCACTCGTGGACGACTCGAGCGCTTCGGAGATCCGTTGGATCGTCGACCACCGCGCGTCGAGCCGGCCGTTCTCGATGCGCGAGATGTCCGCCTGCGCGACGTCGGCGCGTTGAGCCAGTTCGGCCTGTGTCCACCCCAACTGGGTGCGCCGCTCACGGATCGTGTGCCCCGGGTGTCGCATCTCGGCGATGGTGGCCAACTCGCTCATCCCTGCAGTCTATGTGCCATCACACATCGTGCAAGCCGGTTCTGGAGGTGAGCCGGCGCTCACGTATTGCGACGACTGATCCGATCGATCACGGCGGTCTGGCTCTGCGGCAGGACGTGGGCGTAGGTGTTCATCAGCATCTCGGGGCTGTGTCCGAGCAGATCAGCGATCGCTCGGAGCTCGCCGACGTCGCGGGCACCCTGGACCATGTGGGTCGCTGCGGTGTGGCGCAGACCATGCGAAGTGAGGCGTGGGAGCCCGGCGTTGTCGACGATCGTAGCGAGCGCCCGGTCGTAGGACCGGGGCAGGACGAGCCGCCCGGTGCGGGTCGCGATGATCAGGTCGTTGTCCTCCCACTCCGAGCCGGCGGCGAGACGCTCGGAGGCCTGTTCAGCTCGGCGACGAGTGAGCGCTCGAACGGTGTCGTCGTCGAGCGGGATCACGCGTCGAGACCGTTCGTTCTTGGCGTTGCTCCACGCGGCGCCTTCATTCGTGGCGACGAGACTTTCGTCGATCCGCAACGACCTGGCCTCGACGTCGACGTCGTCCCATCGCAGCGCGAGCACCTCGCTGCGTCGCAGGCCGAACAGCGCACCGAGCCGGAACGCCACCGCCCAGCGGTGCTCGGCCGTCGCCTCGAGGAAGCGGTCGACATCGGAAGCCTCCCATGCGACGGCGTCCTTAGGCTTGGCCTCCTTCGCCACGGTTCGCGGCAGTCCCACGCGAGCTGCCGGGCTACGCGGAATGAGTCCCTCGTCGACCGCTTCGGTCAACGCCGCGCGCAGCACCGTGCGACAGATCTGGATGCTGCGACGGCCCAGCTTCCCGCCGGCGGCCAACGCGTCGATCCACGTCGCCACGTCCTCACGATCGAGCCTCGACAACTGGATGGCTCCGAGACCGTTCTCGATGTGCGGGATCGCCCACTCGTACTGCTGGCGTGCCTTCACCGTGATGTCGGTCCGGCTGGCGACGTACCGGCGCACCAACCAACTCACGGTGCCCCGTTCGGTCGATCGGTCCTCGGTCTTCATCGACCTTGCCGCGGCGTTCGCCGAGCGTCGCGATGCGAAGGTACCGAGCTGACGCGGGCGGTGCTTCCCGGTGGCGGTGTCGATGCCGTCGACACGCACGACCCACTTGTCGCGCTGTTTGCGGACCGTCGGTTGACCTGTCGCTTTCCACGCCATGACGCACCCCCGTGCTGATCGGCGTCCGATTGGTTGATACATCGCTGATACTTCGATGTTTCACCGGAGTGCCGATCAGGCTATCACGCCTGGTCAGACCTGGTGGAGACGATGGGAATCGAACCCACGACCCCCTGCTTGCAAAGCAGGTGCTCTAGCCAACTGAGCTACGTCCCCGAAGGGATGTCCCCCGAAAGGAACCGCCCACGATACCGGTCGACCGACGCGGTCACGTCGTGAACAGTGGATCCACTCCCGGCAGATCTCGAACCCGACGCTGCGGTACAGGCCGAGCGCATTGGCGTTCTCGGCCTCGACGCCGAGGCCGATGATCCTCGGATCCTCGCGCCAGGCGCCGACACGACTCGACCAGCAGCGCCCGGCCGAGACCGCCGCCACGAGCCGATGCGAGCGACGCCGAGCTGTGACACCCATCCGACGCCACCGGTGAAAGTTCGCCCGAGCACACTCCCGACGATCGGTCCGCTTCCATCATCACCGTGGGCGACCACCACGAGATCCGCATCGAACCAGGGTCCGGCGAGGATCGATGATCGCCACTCGTCGATCGGGCGATCGGTGTGGCCCGGCACGTCGGTCCAGAAGGCGTAGATCATTGCGTGGACCTCCTCGTCGTCGACTCCGAGCCGGAACGGCACCGGCACGATCCCATCCGGCCATGTCGGCTCCGACAGGTCGGAGATGTCGCCGGGCCGTTCGAGTTCGAAGCTCGACCGGTGGGCGCAAACCCGAGCGTGTCGAGATCGACCATCCGCTCGGCGTCCTGAGCCGGCGACTCGACCTGGATGTCGTCGCCCAGTTCGGCAAGCCAGTCGAGCAGCGCCGCCGAACGGCCGACGCGTCGCCCGCGGGGCGTCGATCGCGACGTTGGAGTGGCCATGACCGATCGCCATCGCCACTCCCACCACGACGCCATCGACCACTGCGACTCGGCGCCGACATCGAGTGAACCCATCGCATGTCGAACTCGTTCGAGTTCCTGGCGCACGTCGTCGATGTCGCCGTCGGGTTCACCCCACCACGCGGTGTCCTGCGCGTCGACGGCGCGCGAGATCTCCTCGACGTCGGCGTCGACGGGTGCACGGAGCTCGATGGCGACCACACCGAAATCGTCGCACGTCCGATGTCCGGTAGCACTCCGGATTTCGGCGCTCTCTACCATCACCGGATGGCCCGCTTGCGTTTCGGAACGTTCCTCGCCCCCCACCACCCGACCGGAGAGCACCCGACGCTGCAGTTCCAGCGCGACATCGACTTCGCCGAACACCTCGACCGGCTCGGCTTCGACGAGTTCTGGTGCGGCGAACACCACTCGTCCGGATGGGAGATGATCGCGTCGCCCGAAATGTTCCTCGCCGGCGCGGCCCAGCGAACCCACAACATCATGCTCGGCACCGGCGTCACCAGCCTTCCGTACCACCATCCGTTCAACGTGGCACAGCGCATCGTGCAGCTCGACCACATGAGCCGCGGTCGCGCGATGTTCGGGTCGGGTCCGGGGGCTCTTGCCTCCGACGCGCGCACGCTCATGATCGATCCGATGGTGCAGCGCGACCGTCAGGACGAGGCCCTGTCGGTGATCACCCGACTGCTGCGCGGCGACGACCGCTTCAGTTACGAGTGCGAGTGGTTCAAGCTCAACGATGCTCGCCTCCAGCTCCTCCCCCTCCAGGAGGACCTCCCAATGGTGACCGCGTCGTCGATCTCGCCGTCGGGCATGACACTCGCCGGCAAGTACGGCATGGGCGTGCTCTCGATCGCGTCGAACTCGACGGCGGGAATCCAGGCCCTGCCGACGCAGTGGAGCTTCGCCGAGGACGCGGCGGCCGAACACGGCCAGACCGTCGACCGCAAGAACTGGCGGGTGATGCTCGCGTTCCACATCGCCGAGTCGCGTGAGCAGGCCCGCAACGAGGCCGTCGACGGCCTCCACCGCTGGCACAACGAGTACAACGTCTGGACGCTCGGCCGCCCGAACGCCACCCACGTCGACGACAAGTGGGAACTGCTCGAACAGACCGTCGGTGACGGCAGCCGCCGGGTCGGGTGCCGGTGTGATCGGAACACCCGACGACCTCGTGGCGGCGATCCGACATCTCCAGGAGATCACCGGAGGCTTCGGCGTCGTGCTCGGCTTCGCCCACGACTGGGCCAACCGCGAAGCGACCCTGCGGTCGTGGGAACTCGTCGCGCGCTACGTGATCCCCGAGCTGAACGGCTACACCGTCGGTCTCCGCGAGTCGCAGGAGTACCTCAACCGTCACCAGGCCGAGCTGATGGCCGGTGCATCCCAGGCCGTCGTCAGCAAGATTCTCGCCAACGACAAGGCCGCCGCCGCGATCCAGACCACGATGGAGCAGGCCGCTCAGGCTGCCGCCGCAAGACAGGAGCGACAGTCGGAGTTCCGCCCCGGCGGCGGCCTCCCGACCTCCGTCGA
>CAVVFL010000034.1:0-82553 GCA_963747375.1 Ilumatobacteraceae bacterium | reverse complement strand
TCGTCACTCCGTCACCTCGCGAAGCAGCTCCTGGATCTCCGCTTCCAGCTGCTTGATCTCGGCGTCGATCTCTTCGAGCGGTCGCGGCGGTGTGTAGACGTAGAAGTGGCGGGTGAGCGGGATCTCGTAGCCGATCTTGGTCTTGGTGTGGTCGATCCAGGCGTCGGGGACGTAGGGGTGGACCTCCTGCTCGACGTACTGCTCGACGGCCTTTCGGTAGGTGTCGGTGGCGAGGCGGTCGGTGGGGTCGGGTTCGTAGCGCACCGGCTCGTTCGGCAGGGGGACGTTCTCGTTGTCGCGCAGGTCGGGGTCGGGTTCGGGGTGGCCGTGCTTGTCGGTGATCGGGTCGGCGTCGGGGTCACGGACGGCCAGGGCGTCGACGATGGCGTTCTCGATCGGCTTGCCGTCGAGGTGCAGGTCGGCCATCCAGCGCTTCGCTTCCTTGCGGGCGGCGGCCTCGCTGTCGAACGTCGTGCCCGTCGCCTCCGCTACGCGTCCGCGGGCGTGTTCGACGAGTGCTTGTCGCTGCTGCTCGTCGAGCTTGGCGAGCTTCTTGTCGGCGAGCAGCGCGTCCGCGGACGCGTCGGTCACTTCCCACTTCAGTCGGAGTGGCCGCTCGACGGTGATGCGCAGGAAGCCGAACTCCTCGTTGGGGAAGATCTTGACTCGCTGCTCGTCGTCGTCGGTGAGCTGCTGATCGAAGTTGCCGTAGAGGCGGACGATGTCGGCGATCTGGTCGGCGCTGACCTCCTTGCGCTTCTCACCCAGGCTCTTGCGCATCTTGGTGAAGCTCTGCCGGGCGTCGATGAGCTGCACCTTGCCCTTGCGGTTGCGGGCTCTTGCGGTTGGTGACGATCCAGAAGTAGGTGGAGATGCCGGTGTTGTAGAAGAGCTGATCGGGCAGGGCGACCACGGCCTCGAGCCAGTCGTTCTCGATGATCCATCGGCGGATCTCGCTCTCGCCGCTGCCGGCCGCGCCGGTGAACAGCGGGGAGCCGTTGAACACGATCGCCAGGCGGGAGCCACCCTGCTCGGGCGGGCGCATCTTGGAGATCATGTGCTGCAGGAACAGGAAGCTGCCGTCGTTGATCCGCGGCAGGCCCGCCCCGTACCGGCCGGCGAAGCCCTTGGTCTCGTGCTCGTGCTTGACCGAGTCGGCGACCTTCTTCCACTCCACCCCGAACGGCGGGTTGGCGAGCAGGTAGTCGAACCGCTCGTTCGGGTGCTGATCGCCCTGGTCGCCCGGATCCTCCGGGTCGTACGCCTTGAGGGAGTTGCCGACCTTGATGTTCGAGGCGCTCTGGCCCTTCAGCATCATGTCGGAGCGGCAGATCGCGTACGACTCCGAGTTCAGCTCCTGGCCGTAGACGGCGAGGGTGGCCTGCGGGTTGTGACTGCGCACGAAGTCCTCCGCCACGCTCAACATGCCACCGGTGCCACACGCCGGGTCGAACAGCGTCGCCTTGGCGCCCGGCTTGGAGAGGATGTCGTCGTCCTCGATGAACAACAGGTTCACCATCAGCCGGATCACCTCACGCGGCGTGAAGTGCTCACCAGCGGTCTCGTTGCTCAGCTCGGAGAAGCGGCGGATCAGCTCCTCGTACAGGTAGCCCATCTCCAGGTTGGAGACCCGGTCGGGATGCAGGTCGATCTCGGCGAACTTGCCGAGCACCAGGTACAGCAGGCCCGCCTTGTGGAGCCGGGTGATCTGCGACGCGAACTCGAACCGGTCGAGGATCTCCTGCGCCTCCGGCGAGAAGCCGTGGATGTAGGCGCGCAGGTTGTCGGCGATGTGATCCGGATCGTCGAGCAGCTTCGGGAGGTCGAACCGGCTCGTGTTCCACAGCCCGTCGACGGAGGTGAGTGCGTCGAGCACCGGCCCGAAGTTCTCGACCTTGCCCTTCAGCTTGTCGTAGGTGTCGAGCATGTCCTGCTTCACCGGCGCCAGCACGCAGTCGAAGCGCCGCAGCACCGTCAGCGGCAGGACCACCTTGCCGTACTCGGACTGCTTGTAGTCGCCCCGCAGCAGATCAGCCACCGACCAGATGAACGACGCATGGTTCTTGATCGTCTCGCTGGATCCGTTCGGCACGCCAGCCATAGTGGCACGGGTGGCGTCCGTTGGGACCGACTGCCATCAACACCAGTGGGCAAGCGATGGGCGGTTCGAACAGTTCGACCGGAACGCTCAGGCCGGGCGTACGGGCCAGTCGAGTTGCTCGGCGTTCCGCAGCTGCCGCTTCAACGCTGCGAGAACCTCCACATGCGTGAGCGTGCGCAGGACGTCGGCGAGATCGTCGGGTCAGTCGTCCCGGTCCCGATCCATCTTGATCGTCTCGACGATCAGTCGATGGTCGTCTTCCGTCAGGATCGGACCGCCCTCTCGCTCGATCCGCTCGAAGAACTCGCCGAGCGATCCGACGGGCTCATCAGACACGTAGTTGGGCGATGCGGCATCCATCTCGCCACCTTGCCGGATCGGAGTCAGAGATCGGCGATTCATTCCACCCGCGAACCTGCGGTCGGCGGTCGACGAACACCCCGGCCGCGCCCGGCCGACGTCTCGGAACTGTGTGACAGCCCCCGAGTAGGCTGGATCTCGCCAGCGAGATCCAGCCCGGTGCTGTCGAGCCGTTGATCGCCACCCCGATCAAGGACCCGGACCTGCGACCACCCGATCTGACGCGTCCGCGGACGCGTCAGGCACTGCAAACGACGCCTCGATCGCCGCGTCGGCCGGCAGCTCGGTTCGCGCGAGGACCGACCGTGGGCCCGTCGTCCGCCGTGGCGGCGTCAACACCGTGTCCGTCGCCGTCGGTAGAGTCGCGCGGGTGAAGCGAACTCGACGGTGGGAGGAGCTCAGTGTCTGGGAACGCAGGGCGATCGTCGTTGTGGCGTCGATCGAGCTCGCACTGACCACGGTGGCCCTCGTCGATCTGGCCCGGCGCCCCACCGGGCAGGTGCGCGGTCCCAAGCTGCGCTGGGCCGCGCTCTGCTTCGTGCAGCCGGTCGGCCCGATCGCATACCTGGCGTTCGGTCGGCGTTAGCCGAGCGTGGGCCGGTACCGCAGGGCGATCGCCCCGGTACGAGCCCTCGCCCAACAGCTCATCGCTGATGGGCCTCGGCCGTGTCGGTGACGAACTGGATGATGCTCTCGACGTCGCGGGCTCGCGGCAGCATGACCAGGCGCGCCACGCCGAGTTGTCGGTACTTGTCGACCGTGTCGGCGTCGACCGGCCCGGGCGGTGGGGTGACCGTGAGCTCCAGTTCGCCGAGCTCCGGAGCGCGGTCGGTCTCGGCGGCTGCCCGCTCGAGGCCGTCGACGCACCTCGCCACGGCGTCGGGTGGCATGGCGAACCCGTACCACCCGTTGGCGCGGCGCACGGCCCGCCTGAACGCCGGTGGACTCTGGCCGCCGACGATCAACCGGGGATGCGGCCGCTGAACGGGCCGCGGGTGGGCATCGATCCCGCTGAAACGAACGGTCTCGCCGGCGAACGTGGGCGACTCGCTGTCCCACAGCTCGAGCATCGCGTCGAGGTACTCGTCGCAGCGCGCACCACGGTCGTCGAACGGGACACCCAACGCGGCGAACTCCTGATGCAGGTATCCCGCCGCGTAGCCGAACCACAGCCGTCCCTTGGACACCACGTCGACGCTCGCAAGTTCCTTGGCCAGTACGAGCGGGTTGCGCTGCGGAAGGATGATGATCCCCGTGGCGAGCGCGATCGTCGACGTGTGGGCGGCGAGGTAGGCGAGTGCCACCGCCGGGTCCAACATCGACAGATGCGGAGGCGCCGGCGACGGCGGCTCCTGAGGATCGGGGAGCACCACGTGCTCGCCGGTCCACACCGAGTCGAACCCGACGGCCTCGGCCGCCTGCGCAGCTCGAACCGACGAGTCCGGGTCGGCGAGCGCCCCGTTGTTGATACCGAACAGACCGAACTTCATCACGCACATGATGCCGGACGCCTCGACGGCGACTCGCAGCGCGAGCGTTCAGGACGCGAGCAGCTCGGCCTGGATCGGTGCGGGGAACCGCACCGCGAAGCGGGTGTCGTCCAACTGGCGCTCCAGCTGGCGCGCGGTCGCTTCGACCTGAGCACGGCGGGCCGGGGCCACGTCGGTGAGCCAGCCGAGCGCGATGGTGCCGTTCTTGCGTTGGACCCAACTGCCCACGACGCGGCCATCGACCCAGATCGTGGGTCCGGCATTGCCGTTGCGGTCGACGACCCGCGACACGATGTCAGCGTCGAGGTACCAGCGCCGGTCCTTCCACCCCATAGTCGTCGGATCGAGGCCGGGGAGTAGCGCGACCCACTTCGACGGTGCGGGCACCGGGTCGAGGTCGTCGGGCGCGAGCCATGCGTCGACGTCACCGTCGGCGGTCTCCGCGACGACCTCGACCGCGCCGACGTCGTCCAGCGCGCGCCGGGTGTCGCGCAAGGTCCAGCCGGTCCACCACTGCACATCAGCAGTCGTTGCGGGGCCGAAGGTGTGCAGCCAGCGTCGAACCAGCTCGGCGGACGCCTCACGTGGATCCATGCCGACGATGCCGCCTGCCAGCCAGTCGTCCATCGCCGCCCAGCGGTACTGGCTGTTCACCCAGGAACCCATCGGGCGGCTCCGCACCACGACACCTTCGAAGCCGAGGTGCAACATGATGCGTACGTGGGCGTGCTGGCTGGCGCCGTACGGCTTGCCCGGAGCCAGCTCGATCGGTTGTCGCAAGGCGGGCACCGCCTCGCCGAGCTGACGCGTCGACGCCTCACCGGCGCGGTGCAACGCCGCCAACACCTGCTCCTTCGCCGATGCGATCCAGTCGTCCCCATTGTCGGAGATGCCGTTGTCGGCGAGCAGCTTCACGAACTTGCGGTGTTCGGGCCCCAGCAGCTTCGTCGTCGACGACGCGTGGGCCATCCGCGCCACCGATGGCGTCGCCACCCACAGGGTGCGCCGCATCGCGTGGAACCGGACCACGGTGCGGGCCTCGTAGAGCGCGGCCTCCACCGCCGCGATCGACGGGTGACGCATCCGGGCCATCACGGACAGGAACACCGACACCGGATCCGACGAATGCAGCGCCACGAGCGAATCCGCGATCTCCGCGACGTCATCGGTTCGGGTCGAGGGAACCAGACGATGGCGGCGGGCCAGCCGAGCGCGTCGTTCTCCGACCGTGATGCGTCGAGTTCCCACGCGCCCATGATGACCCAGCGGGACCGGACACCGGTGGCCGGCAGCTCGCGTGCGTCTGCTCACCTCGGTCGACGCGGCCTGAGCGCACCTACCTCGTCCACCCGTCACCCTCCATCACCCACGGTTCGGTGGCGTGCAGACTGTCGTGATGCCTGATGTCGTCGTGATCGGTGCGGGAATGGCGGGGGCCGCCACCACGTGGGCACTGGCTCGCAGGGGCAGGTCGGTGTTGCTCCTCGACCGCTTCGCTCGGGGTCACGATCGCGGCTCGTCGCACGGGGCGGAACGCATCTTCCGATTCGGGTACACCGACCCGGCCTACGTGACCCTGGCACAGGAATCGTTGGCCGGGTGGCATCTGCTGCAGGCGGGTGCCGGACGGCCCCTGCTCGACGCGAACGGGGTCGTCGATCACGGCGACGACGCCGAACTCGCTGCGGTGGAATCAGCGTGTGCTGCGGCAGGAGTGCGCACCGAGATGATGACGCCTCAGGAAGCAGCGGCGCGATGGCCAGGGTTGCGATTCGACGGGCCGGTGCTCCACCAGCCCGACGGCGGCCAGGTGCGATGCGGATCTCACACTCGAGGCCTGCTGGGACCAAGCGGTCGATGCCGGCGCGGAGATTCGCTTCGAAGCACCGGTGCGCGCGGTCCGGCGGACGGGCTCCGGAGTGGCGGTGACCGTCGGCGACGACGTCGTGACGGCCCGTGTCGCCGTGGTCGCCGCCGCAGGCTGGTCGAGCGAGCTGCTGGAACCGGACGTCGCTGCCAAGTTGGTGCCTCCCATCACGGTGACCGCGGAGACGGTGGCGTTCTTCCAACCGACTCGCGGGCCGTGGCCGAGCTTCATCCAGCGCGGTGACACGTTGGCATATGGGCTCGGCACTCCGGATGGACTCGTCAAGGCCGGCCTGCACGGCATCGGGCCGGAGATCGATCCGGACGATCGCCCGTCGCAGGTTCCAGGCGCCGTCGAGGCGCTCGAGGAGTACGCCCGCGACTGGCTGCCCGGCGTCGAACCCACGGCGTTGCGGAGCACCGTGTGCCTGTACGCGTCGAGCGCCACCGACGACTTCGTGCTCGATCGCGACGGCCCCATCGTGGTCGGCGTCGGCTTCGGTGGTCACGGCTTCAAGTTCACCCCGGCGATCGGTGAACGTCTCGCCGACCTGGCAGACGAAGCGCTCGGCCTTCGCCCGGCCGGCACGAATCCCTTCACCGCCGCCCGCCTCGCGGGATCACCGGCGCAGCCGCACTCCTGGCGGTGACACTCGGCCTGACAGACGCGTGCTCGCCGGTTTCGTTCTCCACCCACTCGATCAGTTGCGGTTCACCCGCGGCCGACGACGCCACGGACGTCGCTTTCATGCTTCGACGGCCGGCGTGACACCGACGCCGGCCGGCGCGCGAACCCTGTGACACCCGCGTGCGCACACTCGCACGACCGACTCCCTCCTCGCACACCGTCACATCACGATCCGAGGAGTCACCATGCGCCGCCATCACCGACCGATCCCCTTCCCCGGGCCGATCCCGCCCGGGATGATGCGCATCAGCGCCGACATCCCCATCGAGAAGTGGGAGGAACTCCAGCAGGCGAGTCGACGCCGAGGCGTCCACGTCGATCACCTCATCCTCGCGGCACTCGAATTCGCGGCCACGGCATGAGCGCATCCACCCGACGTCAACCGATCGGACAGCCGCCGCCGTGCATACCGTTCTGCATGACGTCTTGTTATGCTGATCTCGTGCCGCAGCTGGTGACCCGCATCGACGACGAGACCGCCACAGCAATCGATGCGCTCGTCGACGCCGGCGACTTCGCATCTCGCTCCGACGTCGTGCGCGCTGGTGTGCTCCGGCTGATCGACGAGCGACGACGACAGGCGATCGGCGACGAGATCATCGCCGGCTACCAGCGAACACCCGAGACCGTCGAGGAGCTCGCCGCCGCCGAGGCGAACGCCCGAGCGATGATCGCCGACGAGCCGTGGTGAACCCTCGGCCCCGTCAGGGTGACATCTGGTGGGCCGAAGCCGAGGACAAGCGTCGGCCGGTGCTGATCGTCAGTCGCGACCTCGCCGCCGCACACCTCAACCGGGTCGTCGTCGCTCCGGTCACCCGCACCGTTCGGTCGATTCCCACCGAGATCGCGCTCGGCACGGATGAAGGTCTCGACGTCGAGTGCGCCGCATCGTTCGACAACCTCGGCCCCCAGCCCGTCTCGATGCTCACACGACGCATCGGACGTCTGCACGATGCGCGCAGCCGGATCTGCAACGCGCTCGCCGCACTCGCTGACTGCTGAACACGTCTCGGCACAGTTGTACGTCGCCGCAACGTCCTGACCGGCCAGGGGTGTATGACAGTATATGCTGATTGTATGACGATGCTGAGTTTCCGGGTCGACGACGAGGACGCAGCAGCGATCCAGCGGTGGGCGGAGGAACTCGGTGTCGACCGATCGGCACTCCTACGCGACGCCGTGCGCCGTCACCTGAACCAACTGGCAGCCGAACACGACGCCGACCGGTGGGAGGCACTGCCGCTCACCGACGGTGAGTCGGCCCTGGCGACGATCGCCGACTGGGGTCCCGCCGAGGACTGGGAGGACTGGGCCGATGCAACGCGGTGAGATCTGGTTCGCCGCCACGCCCGGCGGCGACCGCCCGGTCCTCGTGCTCACCCGCGACCCCGTCGCCGACCGGATCGCCTCCGTCGTCGTGGCAGCCCTCACCCGAACCGAGCGGGGCCTGGTGTCCGAACTCCCGCTCACCACCGCCGACGGCGTCCCGACGGCGTGCGTGGTCAACTTCGACAACGTCCACACCATCCCCCGCGCCACCCTCCGGCGACGCGTGACCACACTGCCGGCACACCGGATGGCGCAAGCCTGTCGGGCGCTTCAAGCCGCAACGGGCTGCTGAACGCTCGGCGAACGGCGCCTCGACGACGGACGACGTCGGTTCGGCGACTCGCAGCCGTGACGCGGATCCTCCACGTCCGGCTGGGTCATGATGGAGCCCTCGGGTCGACCGTCGACCCACCAACGCCACGGCAGTCAGGGAACCGATGAGAACCATCGGCAACATCCTGTGGTTGATCCTGAACGGGTTCTGGATGGCGATCGCCTGGGCCTTCATCGGCGTGCTGCTGTCGATCACGATCATCCTGCTGCCGTTCGGGCGTCAGTGCTTCAAGCTGGCCAACTTCGCTCTGGCCGTTCGGGCGAACCGCAGTGCCATCACCGACGGCGCTCACCGGAGCACCATCGGCAACATCCTCTGGTTCATCCCGGGGCTCCTGCTCGCCCTCAGCTACGCCGTCTCCGGTGTGCTGCTGTGCATCACCATCATCGGCATCCCGTTCGGCATCCAGTCGTTCAAGTTCGTGCCGCTGGCGCTGTTCCCGTTCGGCAAGGAGATCGTGCGCTCCAACGACCTACGAGACGACATCGGCGCCGGGCGGGCGTCCGCGTAAGCCAGCTGCTCCGGCTGGACGACTGCTGCCTGCATCGACCTGACGCCGCCTCCTCGCGAAACCGCTCGTCCCGGCGGCCGGCCAGATCGGCAACACTGAGCCGATGGACGACGTCGATCCCGCCGACTTCTACACAGGCATCGTCGTCGACGTGTACGGCCCGCTGCGGAGTTCGGTGCCCGATCCGCGCGCCTCCGCACGGTTCATATCGCGGTGGGGGGAACCTGCGCTCGAACTCGGGTGTGGCGGTGGCGATCCCCTGCTGACGCTGCGAGCCGACGGACTCGACGTCCACGGCCTGGACTCGTCGGCCGACATGCTGGCCAAGCTGCAACGAACGGCGGCCGAACGGGGAATCGACGTCACCGTCCATCACTCGACCATCGAACAGATGGACCTGGGCACGACGTTCCGATCGATCTTCCTGGCCGGGCCGACCTTCAACCTCATCGTGGACGACTCGACGGCCAGAGAGGCGCTCGAACGCATCCGCGACCACCTCGATCCGGACGGCGCGGCGCTCATTCCGCTGTTCATCCCCGATCCGGTTCCCGAGCGACACCTCGGCCGCGTTCGCGAACACGTCGACGACCGCGGCCGCACGCTGAGGGTGACGGCGACGTCGAGCGACCGTGACGAAGAGCGGCGACTCCAGACCACGGTGCTGCGCTACGAGATCGTCGATGGCGCCGATCACCAGATCGTCGAGCGACCCTGGGTCCTGCACTGGCACACGCCCTCCGGCTTTCGTGAACTGGCGACTGACGCAGGGTTGGAGGTCGCTGCCGTCCTCGCGTCCGACGGTTCACCTGCGGCCGACGACGCCACGGAGTTCGCCTTCGTGCTCCGACGGCCGACGTGAGAGGCGAACGCCGTGGACGTCAGCGGCGGAGCTCGCGCCAGCGTGCGCAGATGGCGTCGACGTCGAAGCGATCGAGACGGTCCGACTCGATCAGGTTCAGGTTGGCGCGATCGATCGCCGCGTTCGCTGCGGCCACGCTCGTGCGCACCGCCTCGATGTCGTCGCAGCGCCAGAACCGGGCTCTGGCGGCAGCGGCTTGCCGGGCGGCGACCTCACGGCGGTCGTGGCTGCGCTCGCGGGCGACGAACTGGTCGGCCCACCAACCCGGCGGGCGAGGTCGATCGAGATCGGCGATCGGCTTGCCCCGCGAGCCGGTCGGGCGGGTCCAGCTCGCCATTGGCGATCGCCTGCGCGAGGCGCTCCTCGACGGCACGTGACACCCACGTCATGGCTGCACGCTACTGACCGATCGCATCACTCGAGGGCGGCGTGCCACTGCAGGAAGCGGTCGATCCAGGTGTCGGACGGCAGGTGTTGCACCCGCATGCCGAAGCCGTGGCCGCCACGGGCATACGCGTGGAACTCCACGGGCAGGCCCGCCGCCCGCCACCGTTGGTACAGCTCGATCGAGTCGGTGGTGAGCCCGAGCGTGTCGTCGGTGGCCACCGCGAGGAACATCGGGCCGCTGCCCGCCGGCGGCTCGGTCACGTCGATGCCTCGGGTGGTCGCATAGATCGGTGCGACGAAGTCGGGACGAGCGGCCGGATCCGGCGAGTAGGCGACGCGCACGGCGACGTTCCCGCCGGCGGAGAATCCCATGAAGCCCACCTTCGACGGGTCGACGGAGAACTCGTCGGCGCGGCTGCGCACCAGCCGGACCGCCGCCTCGCCGTCGGCGCCGCCCAACGGTGCAACCGCGCTCATGTCGTCGAGCGCACCGCTCAGGTCGGTCATCGTCTTGTGGACCAGCTCGGCCACCGTGTCGTCGCCGCCCTGCACCAGCCGGTACTTCAACACGAACACGGTGAATCCGGCCGCGGCCAGACGATCGGCGACGGCGAAGCCCTCGCTGTCGATCGACAGCGCATGGAACCCACCACCCGGCGCCACGATCACCGCGTTGCCGTCACCCTGACCGGCGGCGGTCGGCGGCACCGGCACGAGCGTCGGGGCGCTGACGTTCGTGACGACCTCGGTGTCCCACAACTCGCTGTGGTACCGGCGCTCGACGCCGGTCCAGCTCTCGCTGCCCGGGGCCGGCCCGTCGTACAGATCGATCGGCGTTGCTCGCATCTGCGCAGCCTGCCCCATCCGGGCGTCGCTCGACGACGTCATCTGCTCACGCCGCTCTGCACAGCTCCCAGATCCACACGCTCGGCAGGCCCGCCGCTGCCGCTCGCGCCGCCTCGGGATGGAACGCCGCCGACGGATCACTGGCGATCTGTTCGTCGGTGAACGGCGCCTCCACGCAGTCGACGACGTCGAGGCCGGCGGCCGCGAACGCCCGCAGCCACGTCGACGCATGGTGGCGATGGTTGCGGACGAACGACAGCGTCCGCCCCCGGCCCACACCGCCGTAGAACGCCTGGCCGCCCAGCACGCCACCCATCGGATGGGGATCCGACACGACGAGCACGCCCCCGGCGGCGAGCACGCGGGCGAGCTCCGCCACGGCGACGGTCGGATCCGGCAGGTGACACAGCGCCAGCGACGCGACAGCGAGGTCGAACGCCCCGTCGCCGACGGACCGTTCCACCGGCGTCACCTCGAACGAGTGCGTCGACTCGTCGGCCTTGGCGAGGATGTCGGCCAGCTCGGCCATCCGCGACGCGTTCGTGTCGCCGTCCGCGTACCAGTGGCGCATCAGGCCCAGCCCGACCACGCCGGCCAGATAGTGGTCGAATCGCACGGGCTCCATCCACGAACCGTACGCCGCCACCGCGGAGGTCGACCGGTGGGTTTCGTCCGGTCGACGGCCGCACGCCCCTCGCTCGATCGGGAACTCCGGACGCCCGCGAAGGCATCATGGCGTTCCTCGAGAAGCGGCGGCCGGTCTTCAACCAACCGTCGTGACGCTCGGCTCGGGTGCGACCCGATCACGGCGACGGTCCTGTGGGTTCCACTCGTACTCTGGCGTCATGGTGAGCACCGGCGTCTTCCCTCAGATTCGTGCCCGGAATCTCGAGGGTCTCGATGTCGACCTGCCGGATGGATTCGTCGGCGACCGCAACGTCGTCGCCATCGCCTTCCAACGCCAGCACCAGAGCCTGGTCGACTCGTGGGTTCCATGGTTCGAGGAACACGCTGTCGTTGATCCCGGTCTGCGCTTCTACGAGCTTCCGACGATCGGACGCATCTGGGCCCCGGTCCGCAACTTCATCGATGGCGGAATGGCTGCGGCGATCCGTGAGCCGGTGATCCTCCAGCGCACCCTCACCATCTACGGCGACGTCAACCGGGTGACCCGACCGCTCGGCATCGACGACCGGTCAACGATCGCACTCCTCCTCGTGGACGGGTCAGGCCACGTGCGCTGGAGCGGGGCCGGCGGTTTCACCCCGCTGCTCGCCGACGAACTCGAGACGGCGTTGGCCGACGACCGCGGCGATTGATCGGTCCCGGTCGGCCTTCTTGTCGAACGGCTCAGTCGCCGCCGGAGGCCTCCGTCGCGAACGACACGAACACGCTCGTGCCGTCGGTGTCGACGCCGGTCATCCGCAGACCCACGTCCTCCATCTCCTCGGCGGGGTACTCGGTGCGCCACAGCAACTCCCCGTCCGCCGTCGAGCGGACCTGCAGGTTGGACCACAGGGTGTACACCCGGCTGTCGACGGCGTAAAAGGGCCACAGTCCCTCCCGGTACGGATCACCCTCGTGCGACCACCGCACATCGCCGGTGTCGACCTCGTAGGCCACCAATCGAGAGGCATCTCGTTCGAAGGCGAACACTGCACCGTCGTCGATCGCCCAGACGTTGTCGTAGGCAAACACCCCCGGTTGGGACCACGAGGTGCCGTCGGCCGAGGTGGCCCGGACCGCGTCGTCCTGGCCACCGATGACGGTGATGTCGCCCACCTCGACCCGCGCCGGTTGGCCGGTGTACGGCTGGCCCTCCACCGTGCCTCGTGGCGGAGGAGGCGGCGGCGCATCTGTGACCGGCTCGCCGGTCGCCGCATCGAGCGCAGTCACCTCCGACGGGACGCCCTGACTGTAGGTGGCGACGTAGACGACACCGTCGGCCACCGGGAGCAGACTGCGATAGCCGGTCTCGTCGGTACACGACACCCACTCGACGCCGCCACCGTCGAACTCGTACGCCACGACCTGCGGCGACCGAACCCGCGGGACACATGGAACTCGGCATCGGATCGTCGGAGGAACCGCACGCCGACAGCAACGCAGCGGAAGCAAGGGACACGACCGCGAGCCAGCGTCGACCGATCCGATTTCCACCATCACCGGCTTCCATCGCGCCTCCCGTTGTCACGGAGCCTCTACCACCGAGCGAATCACCCGGCCCATCCGCCGTCAACAGGTCGCAAGTCCCATCGCTGGCGCGACGGTCCCTCGATCTGGCGGCCTGCGTCCCGGGATCCGGGACCGACGGCACCGAGATCGCCGGGGACGAGCTTGCTCGCTCGACCTCGATGCTCAGCCCGAGTCGCCGTACGACAGCGAGGCGACGATGTTCCCGTTCCGATCGCGGAGGAACACGGTGTCGCCGCTGTTGTTCCACACGGCGCTGCCCGACACGCACCAGTAGCGAGCGGTCTCGTCGTCGGGACCGCAGCCGCTGAACAGGGTCACCGCCGCACCGGGATCCAGACGCAGGTCGCTGAACGTGTAGCGATGCGACGCCGATTCGTCGGCGACCTCCCATCCGTCGAGATCGATCGCCTCGGTGCCGGCGTTGGTGAATCGGACCCACTCCCCGTTCAGGTTCAGGCCGTCATCACCCGGTGCGTCAGCGTTGACGTCGATGACGATCTCCACGCCGTCGAGATCACTCGCACCACACGCGTCCGACGCCCAGAGGCCGCGGCCCGCTGCCTGCGCGTCGCGCTGCAGGGCGGCGTATCGATCGGCGCGGGCGTCGTCGGGCGGATACCGCCTGGCGATCGCGAACCCGTTGGCGACGAGTTCGGCGCCGACATCGACACCGTCGGTCGTCTCGACGTAGCGCAACGCGCGGCCGTACTGGTCGACGTCGGACCGATCGGCGACGAGCACCAGATCGTTCCCGGCCACCAGCTCGGCGAGGGCATCGGTCGCCTCCTCGTAGAAGCACTCCCCCGACTCGGGCGTGTTGACGCCGATGATCCGCACCTCCAGCTCCCCGAGCGGACCCGAGACGTACAGCGTGTCGCCGTCGACGATCTCGGTGCTGCGCCAGTTGTCCGTGTCCCCGATTGCGCTCGTCGGTGGAGGGTTGGTGATGCGGGTCTCGACCGAGGATCCGCCGACGGCTCCGTCCGAACTCGCCGAGGTGCATCCTGCCAGCACGACGGCCGCCACCAGCCCAACCAGCGCGGCGCGGCGCCGTCCGTGTGGCCACGACCTGATCTCGCCCAGCCGCTCGAGTAGTGGCATCGACGACACCTTCGCACCGTTCGAGTTCGAATCCCAACACAGCGGGCCCGAGGCTCCTCACCGGGCCGACGCGGCCCCCGAACCCTGACACACCCCTTGTTCATACTGATCATGTGGACACCGACACGATCACCGAACCGTCCGGCACCTGCCGCTGCGCAGTCGAGGTCACTCGCACGGAGACCCGGACGTACACCGTCGCTCCCGGTGACGGCGGCGGCTGGCCTGCGTGGACAGCGGACTTCCGGAGAACTGGTGGATCAACCACGACGTCGCCGACCCGATCCACATTGCTCAACTCCTGACCACGACCATCCGCACTGTGATGGCGTTCGATGAGCGCTGGCCCGTCACGATCGACGTGTTCGGCGCCGACTCGCCATGCGAAGCCTGCTTCTGGGAGGCCTGAACGACTGCACCAGATTCGGTCGACCGGCAATGTGTGTATGATATGCGCATGGCCAGAGTGAACATCTACCTGCCAGACGATCTGGCGGCTCAGGCCAAACAGGCCCGACTCAACGTCTCGGCGATCACGCAGGACGCGATCCGTTCCGCCCTCGCCGCATCGGCCACCGACAACTGGCTCGCCGGCCTCACCGCACTCGACCACACCGGCATCGACCACGACACCGTTGCGCGCTCGGTCGCCGAGGCCAAGGACGAGTTGTGGGGCGATGCCTGACCCCCGCGCCGTGATCGACGCCTCCGCGATGGTCGACCTGCTGTTGAGAACCCTGGTCGGCGAGGCCGTCGGGCAGACCCTCACGGCAACGACGCTGCACGCTCCACCACACTTCGACGTCGAGGTGCTCTCGGCCCTCGCCCGACTCCATCGAGCCGGACACCTCACCGAGCCCCAGGTCGAACAACGCCTGGAGCAACTTCGTGCCGCGCCGATCGAACGACACGCCGCAGCCGACCTGATCGAGCCGGCCTGGGCGATGCGCCACAACGTTCGGATCACCGATGGCGTCTACCTCGCCCTCGCCGCCGCCCTCGACACGCGGGTGATCACCACCGATCAGGCACTCGCCCGGGCGGCACCCGATCGGACCCAGCTCGTCGGCCAGTAGGACGCGTGCACGTTTGGTGACAGCTCACAACTCACCAAGTATCCTCGCGACATGGGTGTCCAGGAGTACCTCGTCTCAGCGTCGGGCCAGATGTCGCTCCCCGCGGGGCGCGTCACCGATGGGACCTCGACGGGGGCGGGCCGGTTGACGTCATCGATCTCGGCTTCGGCGTGTTGACCGTGCCCCAGGGCACCGGTCAGGCACTGCTCGGCGATCTCCTCACCCGCGACCAGCATGCCGCCTTCGTGCGATCGCTCGACGACGATCCCGACCTGGCCACGACGTGAGTCTGGCGATCCTCGACGACCACCTGCTCCGGGATCTGCTCGCCGACGATCTCTCGGCGGAGCTTGCTGCGGTACTCGATCGCCACGACCCGGCGACCACCAACCTGTACCTGTATCGGCTTTCCAAGAGCGTGGTCTCGGCCCGCGGCGGCGCTCTCACCGGCGGATGGCCTGCAGAACAACGGCGGGCACTCGGAGCCAGCCTGCTCGCGTCCGCCGACCGCATCGAGATCGTGCCGCTCAGGACGATCACCTCCCGCATGGCCGAGATCGCTGAATCTCACCGAGTCTCGACGCTCGGTGCCGAGTGTGTGGCAGCAGCGGAACATCTCGATGCGCCGGTGTACGTCTGGAGCGGCGACGATGGCCCGGGCATCCGAGCAGCGATGGCCGACCTCGGACTCGACTACCGGACAGTCACCCGCTGAACGACCGCCGCGCGAGCGGTCGGTGCCCGAGTGCAAGACTGCACGCCGGGGGAACAGACCAAGGGGGCAGACCATGCACGAGACGTTCGACGTGATCATCGTCGGTGGGGGTTTGGCGGGATCGTCCACCGCAACGGTGCTGGCACGAGCCGGGCTCGACGTGCTCGTCCTCGAGCGCGAAACCGAGTTCCGCGACCGGGTGCGCGGCGAATGGCTGGCGCCATGGGGAATCCTCGAAGCCGAGGCGCTCGGCATCCGCGCCATCATCGACTCGATTGCACACGCCAACCTGATCACCCGCCACGTCGGCTACGACGAGACACTGACACCCGACGAAGCCGAAGCGGCAGCCCTCGACTTCCCCGCACTGGGGATTCCCGGGCGGCGGCTGCATCGGAGTCGGCCACCCGCAACTCCAGGAGGCGCTGCTCGCGAACGCAGCCGAACAGGGCGCCATCGTCAAGCGAGGAACCAGCCCGGCCCGGGTCACCCCCGGCAACACGCCGACCGTCACCTACTCCCTCGACGGTGTCGAACACACCGCCACCTGCCGGCTCGTGGTCGCCGCCGACGGCCGCGAGTCGGGCATCCGCAAGAGCCTCGGAATCGAACTGCACTCGACCGAACCCGCACGTGATCATGGCCGGCATACTCGTCGACGGCATCCACGACTGGCCGAGCGAGCAGCAGGCCATCGGCGTGGAAGACGACTTCCACTACCTCGTGTTCCCGCAGACCGACGGGCGCGCACGGCTCTACGGGGCGTGGGACGTCGCCGACAAGCACCGCTACTCGGGCGACGGCCGGGAACAGCGATTCCTGGAATCGTTCCGCCTGCCGTGCTTCCCCGAGCCCGACGCGATCGCCGACGCCACACCCGCCGGTCCACTCGCCGGATACCCGATGACCGACACGTGGACCGACGAGGTCGCCGCCGACGGCGTGGTGTTGATCGGCGACTCGGCCGGCTGGAGCGACCCGATCATCGGACAGGGCATGTCGGTCACCTTCCGCGACGCCAACCTGATCAGCGACGTGATCACGGCCACCGACGACTGGTCGATGCCGGCCTTCGCGGCGTACGGCGACGAACGGCGCGAGCGGATGCGTCGCCTGCGGTACGCCGAGCGCGGGGAGCTACCTGATCAACGGGTTCGGCGCCGAGGCGAGAGCCAAACGGATCCGTCTGCGCGAGAAGTTCGCGGTCGACCCGATGAGTTCGCCGGTCGTCAGCTCGCTGGTCGGTGCGTGGGTGCTCCCCGAAGCGGCGTACTCCGACGACGCCTGGAACGCACTCGTCGCCGTCTGAACACTCGACGCGATCGCCGGCCTCAGGTCATGACTCGCGCCAGCCCGCTGGTGATGGTGCCTGATGCTAGCATCTGAGGCCATGACGACTCGGACGACGTTCACGATGGACGAGTCGCTCGCCGAGCAGGCGCGCCACCTCGGCGTCAACGTGTCCGCCGCTGCCCGCGATGGCGTTGCGGCAGCCGTCCGAGCCGCTCAACTCGAACAGGACCGAGCCGCCTACCTCGCGAAACCCGAACGCATCGACGAGTTCTGGACCGGCGTCGAGGCCTGGGGCGACGAGTGAACCGCGGCGACGTCTGGCTCGCCGAGGTCGGGCGCAAACGCCGCCCGGTCGTGGTTCTCACGCGCACCGAGGTGCTCGACGTCCGTTCGCTCGTCACCGTCGCCGAGATCTCCACCTCGGCACGCGGGCTCGCCGCCGAGGTCGCGATCGATCACATCGCTGCCGGGCTCGACCGGGAATGCGTCGTCAACGCCGACGGGCTCCACACCGTCGCCCAGTCGACGCTCACCAGCCGGGTCGGCCAGCTCGACGACCCCACGCTGTCGCGTGTGTGCGCCGCAGTCGAGTACGCGCTCGGCTGCTGAGCGACCAACCCTGCGACACCGATGTGCGCATACTGCTCACACCGCGCTCTGCTTCGCGGCCACGCAGCCATGATCGTCCGGCGCCCCCGGGCACTTGCGAACGACCAGAACCAGCTGCAAAATGCATGCATGCCGGCGATCACGATTCGAGACGTCCCGAACGAGACCCGAGACCAGCTGGCGGAGCGAGCCGCGGCATCGGGCCGGTCGCTCCAGCAATACCTCCGAGCCGAACTGATCCGAATGGCCGAACGCCCCGACAATCTCGCCATCGTCACCCGGGCCCAGGCCCGTGTTCGCCAGACCGGTGAGGGGTTGACCACAGAACAGATCCTGGAAGTGCTCGACGCCGACCGCGCCGAGCGCGAGTGACCGCCACCCTCGTCGTCGACGCCTCGTTCGTCATGGTGCTGCTGACGAACAGCAGCGACGCCGTGACAACGTGGGCGAACGACCTGATCGACGGAGCGGTCCTCGTCGCGCCACATCTCATGCCGGTCGAGGTGACCAGCGCCCTACGAAGCACCGAACGTCGAGAGATCCTCACGCCAGAGCAGGCTGCTCTCACCCACCAGGATCTGATCGACCTCGACGTCGAGCTCCACCCATTCGAACCCTTCGCGTCACGAGTCTGGGCGCTTCGCCACTCGGTCTCGCCGTACGACGCGTGGTACCTCGCACTCGCCGAGCGCCTCGAGGCTCCGCTCGTCACCCTCGATCGTCGGCTGACCTGCGCGTCCGACGCCCGATGCGAGTTCATCCTCCCTCCATCGTCGTGACCGTCGCGAACGGGCGAAACGTACGAACGCCCAGTGATCGACGCATTGGAGGCCAACCGCTTCTGGCCCGAAGCCGAACGATCCGGGATCGACGCGCCTGGGCCGCAGGGCATGTCCTCAGATCGAGCGAGCGGGACGGAAACGCTCAGCCACTCGAGCTTGCCACGCCCTCGCATCACCTCGCGCGGTGCTCGGTACCCATCCCGGCGGTGATGAAGACGGCGGTGGCCTCCCCCTCGATGTCGGCGGTGTGCCACGTCCCCGGCGGATTGATGGCGTACTCGCCCGCCCGCAGCGTGACCGTGGCCGTCGTGCGCGTCGGCGTGCTCCTGGTGCAGCGTCATCGTCCCCGCCGTGCACAGCACGACCTCGTGCGCCGACCGGGTGCATCTCCCACACATCCCACGGCGCGGTGAACGTGTGCATCGACACCAGGCGACCCTCGGCGCCATCGGCCGCGTCGTGCCGCTGGCCGTAGCCGGCGTACCACTCCATCGCGCCGGTGAACTCCGGCTCGACGACGGCGCTCGCACCGAGCCCGAGATGGATGGGATGAACCGAGAGGTCGACAGCATCACTCATGCCCTCACCATCGCACGGAACATCCAATCTCCGACACCCCCAATTCGCCGTCGGCTGGTCGCAGCCATCGATCCCATAGCCTCGCCCCATGCGGATCATCGTCGTCGGAGCCGGAGCGGTCGGCGGAGTCGTCGCCGCCAACCTCGCGATGGCGGGGACGTCGGTCGTCGCCGTCGCCCGCGGCGAGCACGCCGCGGGTGATGCGCGAGTCGGGGCTGCGCTACGAGTCGCCCGGCGGCACGAGGATCGTCGAACTGCCCGTCGCCACGTCGGTCGGCGAGATCGACATCACCGACGACGACGTCTTCATGCTCGGCGTCAAGAGCCAGGACACCGTCGGCGTGCTGAACGACCTCCGGGCTGCCGGCGTCACCGACCAGCCGATCGTGTGCATGCAGAACGGCGTCGACAACGAACGCCAGGCGCTGCGCCTGTTCCCCAACGTGTACGGCATCTGCGTCATGCTCCCCGCCGACCACCTCGCCCCCGGCGTCGTACGCGTCTGGACCGCACCGAGCTCCGGGCTCCTCGACGTCGGCCGCTACCCCCACGGCGTCGACGACCTGAGCGTGCAGCTCGCCGCCACACTCGAAGCGGCCACCTTCGGCTCGATCCCCCGTGACGACATCATGAGCTGGAAGTACCGCAAGCTGCTGATGAACCTCGCCAACGCCGTCGAAGCGGTGTGCGGCCGCGACGCACTCCTCAGCGAGATGGTGCGGGCCGAAGGCGAGGCCGTGCTCGCAGCGGCGGGGATCACCGTGGTGAGCGTCGAGGACGACCAGGCCCGGCGCGGCGACGCACTCAAGATCCAGCCGGTCGGCGACGACCAGCACCGCTCCGGCGGATCGTCGTGGCAGAGCCTGCAACGCGGCACCGGCACGATCGAGACCGACTACCTCACCGGCGAGATCGTGCTGCTCGGCCGGCTCCACGGCATCCCGACCCCGGCCAACAGCGCACTGCAGGACCTCGCCGCCCACATGGCCCGCACCGGCGAACCGCCGGCGTCGCGCACCGTCGACGACGTGCTCCGCTCGATCGACCGCTGACGGCCCGGCCGGCTACCGCGCGTCGGTCATCGGCTTCGCGTCAGCCGGGATACGGAGCGCTGTCATCTGCGTCGACTGCATCACGAGACGATCCTCGCTGTCCCACGCTTCGCAGATCTCGTCGGCGTAGCCGTCGTGGATCACCTGCACCCGGAACCGCAGCCGCAACGGTCCCGGCGCCGGTATCGCGCGGTTGTACACCGTGATCGCCAACGTCGGCACCCACCCGGTCTGCACCACACCGAACGTCGCCGGCGGCATCACGTCGGACGCGTAGAGCAGCCCGACCGTGTCGAACACGTCGTCGACCTCGTCACGCAGGTACGCCCGGAACTCGCCGCCGCCGACAATGACGGCCCATCGGCCGTCATCCGAAAGCCCGCGTCGGGGTCGAACTGCAACGAGTTGCCGCGCTCGCCGGCCATCGGCGACGGCGCCAGGTCGTCGAGGGCCGGGAACGGGCACGGCGCGATCTCGCCCCAGAACGGCGCGGTCCCCTCGTGCAGTGTCCCGAGCGTGAACTGCGCACGCACGCCCCGAACGCCGTCGACCCCGATCATCGCGTTGACCTGGCTCGCGGTCTTGCCGACCCGGTCGACCTCGGTGACGATCTGCGCCGGGCCGAGGTCGGGCGACGCCAGGAACTGCGCCGACGCGGTGATGACGTGCTCGTGCGTCGAGCCGGCCTCCCTGGCAGCGTCGAGCGCGGCCCGACCGAGACAGGAGAGCATGTAGCCACCGTTCGGCTTGCCGCCCATGATCGAGTACTCGTTCACGAGCTCGACGTCGTAGTGCCTGCGCCCGGCGTCGTCGTAGCCGCGCGGGACGATCGAGGTCGCCGCTGTGAAGGTGGTGGGCATTCGCAATCCTTTGGGGGGTCGAGATCGTGCGCCGCTGCACGACGATCGCCGAGGGTATCGACGAGACGCTGCGCTGTTGGCCTCGCCACCCCGATGAATCTCGGTGACACGAGTCCCGGAATCCGGGAAAACGAGTCGTACCGCCCGGGTGGGCGGCGACGGGTCTCCACGTCATCGGATGGTGAAGACATTTCGAGAGTTTCTGGATCGACCCCGGCATCGTCCATCATCCATCGTCCCCAACCCTGTACACCCCCATGCGCATGATTGCCACATGTCGGACGCGTCGGTCAGCGGGCGGGTTGCAGCGCTCGTGGAGGAGCCTCGACGTGGAGTGCAGCGACTCCGACCTCGACGACCGCGTCCGCGCCCTCGAGCTGCAGCGCCGCAGGATCGAGGCCGAGCTCGCGCTCACCGTCGGCGAGATCGACCGGCGCCGCTCGTACCTCGACGACGGACACCGCTCGCTCAAGGCCTACCTGCGAGCCACCTGCAACCACTCCGACGCCGAAGCCGCCCGGGTCGGTCGCCTCACCGCCGCCGCCGCCGACGTCCCCGGCCTCGCCGAAGCACTCCACCACGGTCACGTCGGCACCCCGCAAGCCAACGAACTCGCCGTCGCCCACACCAACCCGCGGGTGCGCGCCCAGCTGCGCGACTTCGCCCCGCACCTCCTCGAGCTGGCCGAACGACTCAGCTTCCGCGAGTTCCGCACGTGCGTGCAGCGCTTCGTGATGCTCGCCGACCTCGACGGCGCCCACCACGACCTCGACGAAGCGATCCAGAACCGTCGCGCCCACGTCGTCAACCTCAACGGATCGCTGTGCCTCGATGCCGGTGGTGGCGACCCGCTCGTCAACGTCGAGCTCGAAGCGATCTTCCGGTACTTCTGCGAGCTCGAGTACGAGGCCGACGTCGCCGCACGCCGCGCCGAATACGGCGACCGTGCCGACGAACACCCGCTCCCCCGCACCGCCACCCAACGCGGCTACGACGCCTTCGTGGCGATCATGCGCGGCGCTCTCGCCAACCACGAAGCCGGCCGCCCGGCGCCGGCGACCGAGCCGTTGGTCACCATCCTGACGGACCACCGCACCTTCGGGCGCCTGCTCGCACAGGCCGGCCTCGCGCCGACGCCACGCTCGCCGGTGAACTCGTCGACCCGTTCACCGGGTTCGCATCACCCGACGAACTGCTCGCCGACCTGATGGCCGACCCCGACTCGCTCGCCTCACGCCGCTGCGAAACCTCCACCGGCCAGATCCTCGATCCCCACACCGTGCTGCGCGCCGCGCTCGCCGGGCACATCCGCCGCGCCGTGCTCGGCGCCGACAACCTCCCGATCAACCTCGGCCGCAAGCCCGGGTGTTCACCGGCCCGCACGACAGGCCGCGATGCTCCTCGCCGTGCAGTGCGACCACCCCGGTTGCGGCCTGCCCGCCGAGGTGTGCGAAGTCGACCACTCCACCGAGTGGCACGACGACGGTTGCACCGATCAGGTCAACGCCGGCGTCGAATGTGGCAGCCACAACCGGCTCAAACACCGAAAACGGTGGCGCACCCGGCGCGACATCCACGGACGAACCCACACCATCCGAGCCGACGGCACGATCATGCTGCCCGTCGGCGCCCGGCCCCCGGTGTTCCCCGACGATTCGGGCGACGGAGTGCCTGACGATCGCGACGCACGGCCCGAGAAGCCCTCGAGATCGAGGAGCTGACACGACTTGCCCGTGCCCGCGTGCGCCGGCTCAGGTGCGCCGCGTGACGGGCCAAGGCGACTCGACGCACGTCCGCTGGACGGGCGCGCAGTATCTGCGGATCGGCTGCTTCCCACTACGACCTGGCTCAGCGGGTCGTCCGCCCTCGGATTGACGCGGGTGCTGACGCGGTCGGTCGAGAGTTCACTGCCGTCCACCGCCAAGGGGGTTCACCATGGCCGTCGCCAACACCCAGTCCGAGGTCTCGCCCGTCACGCTCGTCGTCATCATCGCTGGTGCTCGCCGGACTCGACCTGGTCGGGGGCAGTCGTCGCCAAGGAATGGACGTTGGGGCGGTCGTCGTGGTTCTTCGTGGCGGGGACGCTGTCGTTCATCGTCCTGTTCGCCGTCTACGCGGTCGGGCTGCGCTACGCCGAGCTGTCGACGGTCACATTCGGCTGGATCGTCGGGCTGCAGGTCGCCGTACTCGTCGTCGAGCGGGTGCGCTACGAGGTGACCCTGCCACCGGGGAAGTGGGCCGCCATCGTCGCCATCCTCCTCCTGCAGGGGTACCTCGTCCTCGCACCCAACAGCCACGCCCCGACCGACGCGACGCTGCCCACCGGCGCACGCGTCGACCAGCTCGACGTCGTGATCGACGGGAAGTAGGGTCCGCAGCGTGGCCTCGACCACCCGTGCGCCGTTCCGCCTCCGGCCGCCCGAGCTGCCGGATGGTCTGGTCGTACGCGATCGCCTCCTCGACCAGCTCCGCCAACGCTTCGATCGCCGCCTGACCGTCGTACGGGCAGGGCCGGGCTTCGGCAAGACCACACTGCTCGCCCACGCGGTCATCGAGAACGCGCTCGACCCCGTCGGGGTCGACGCGTGGATGCAACTGTTCGAACAGGACCGCCGACCCGACCATCTGGTGAGCGGCTTGGCCGCCTCGCTCGCCGACGTCGGGCTCGCATCGAGCGAACCATCCGCCGAACCGCCCGTCGACGAGGTCATCGAATGGATGTGGGCCGTTGCACCTCGGCCGGTCGCGCTGGTGCTCGACGATGTCCACCTCCTCGACGGCTCACCCTCGATGGACCTGCTCGCCGACCTGTGCGAGCGACTCCCCGCCAACGCTCACCTCGTGCTCGGTACACGAACACCCTCCGCGCTCCCGATCCGGCTGCTGCAGGCACGAGGGCAGGCCGTCGTCCTCGACGAGTCCGACCTCGCGTTCACGCGACGCCGAACGATCGACGTTCGCCGCGCATCCGACACGTCGCCGTCGACGACGACGACACGGTGCCCTTCGTGGCCCGCGCTGGCGGTGCTGATGTCGACCGTCGGACAGGTTGCGTCGATCGACTTCCTCTGGGAAGCGGTCCTCGGATCGGTGCCAACCCGATCGCCGACGAGCGCTCGCGCTCCTCGTCGAGTTCGGCCGCATCGACGACGAGCTGGTGGACGTCGTCGTCGGCCCACCCTGGACGGCCGGCACCCTCGTCGAGGGCCTGCCGCTCATCGAGACACGCGACGGCGCCCACCGCTTCCACGACCTGTGGCGCGCAGCGTTGGCCGGCTCGGCGCCGCGCGTCGAGCTCGATCCACGCGTTGACGGTCGGCGCCGAGCATCTCGCCGGTCGCGGCGAGATCGTCCGAGCGGCACGGTGCCTCCGGGCGGCCGGCGCATCCGATCGACTCGTCCGCCTCGCCCGGAACTTCGGTGCAGCACCGATCAGCGCCGGGCTCAGCGCCACCGTGGCCGATGCCCTGATCGAGTGCCTCCCCGGCGAGGCGCGCACCGGAGCGCTCGGCCGATACCTGCGGGTGATCGGATCGCCGTCGTTCCAGTCGGAGCACGTCCCGAACGAACTGCGGGCGATCTTCCGCCTCGCCGACCGCGACGGCGACCGCGAGCTCGCCGCCCTCGCGCTCTGGCGCGAGACGCAACTCGTCGGCGACATCGATCCGGCGAACCTCGCGAGTGACGACGTCGCCGAACTGGTTGACGTCGGTCCGACGCTACGCCGACGACGGTGAACCGACCGCTCGGAGCGCCCTCGCGCTCATCACGTCGCACGACGCCGAACAGCGCGGCGACGTGGCCGCCGCGCTCGCTGCCGTCGAGCTGTTCGAGGGTCCCGACCCGGTCGCCGCACGGGCGTCGGCGACGTCGCGGTTCCTGGCGCTCGGCCATCCCGAGCGCGTCGCCGTCACGCTCGACGAGGTACTCGCCGAAGGGGTCAGCGAACCCGTGAATGCGCAGGCGGTGTGGCTGCGCGGCGAGATCGACCCGACCGACGCCTGGCCGATCGTCGCCGACCTTCCCGCCGCATACGCCCGACGAAACCTTCCGAACGTGCAGGTGCCGCTGCTCGGCGTCCTCACCACCGTGGCGATCGCCGCCGGCAACCTGGAGGCAGCGAAAAGAACAGCAGCGGAGGCGACCGAACTCGGTCGCCTGCTGCTGCGCAGGACGCGATTGTTCGCGTCGGTCGGCGACGCGCTCGTGGCCCTCGCCGTGGACGGCGACGAGGCGGCCACCGACCGGTTCACGGCGTTGGTGGACGAAGTTCCACTGACGCCGTGGCCGGCGTGGTCGTACATGAGCGCGCTGTCCGCGATGCGGGCCCTCCTCCCCGATACGGAATGGCTCGACGACATCGCGTTCGGTCCCGCGATCCACACCGCCGTCAGCGCCGGGCGCGCCGTCGCCACGCTGCGCACCGACCTCGACGCCGGACCTGGCGACCGCCCTGCCATGGGGATCCGTCGAGCTGCTACGGGTCCACGTTCCACCCTCGATGCTGTGCGAACTGGCCCTCGCCGCGATCGACCTCCAGGCCGCTGCCGCATGCCTCGATCGCATCCCCGGACGCATGCGTTGGATCCGACGACTCGTCGACCATCCGCACCCCGGAGTTGCCGCCGCCGCACGAAGGATGACGGCTCGGCGTCGCCGAACCGCCCGCCTACACCCTGTCGATCGACACGTTCGGCCAGTTCACGATCCGGCGCAGCGACGGTGTTCCCGTCTCGGAACGGGTCCGAGGTGGCCGGATCCACCAACTGCTGGCCCAGCTGCTGCTCGACCGGTCGCTGTCTCGCACCGCCATCGCCGCCGTTCTGTGGCCCGACCTCGACGACAAGCAGGCCGGAGCGAACCTCAGGGTCACCCTCAACACGTTGCTCGATGCCATCGAACCCGACCGACGAGCGGGCACCTCGTGGTTCGTGCGGACCGAGGACGGCCGGCTGTCGCTCACCCACGAAGGAATCGACGTCGATCTCCGCCGTTTCGACGCCCACGTCGCCGCCGCTCGTGACGCCGAGCGCTCCGGGCGGCTCACGGTCGCCCTGCAGCACCATCGCGACGCGTTTGCGCTGTACCGAGGAGAGTTTCTCCCGGGCGTCGCCGACAGCGACGTCGATCACGAACGTCTCCGCCTGCAGACCCTGGCCTACAACTCGGGCTGCCGGGTCGGTGAACTGCTCCTCGCCAAGGGCGAGCCCGAAGAGGCGCTGCGGGTGCTGCTCGATGCGATCGTCGTCGACCCCTACTCCGAACGGGCCCGACGAACCGAGATCCGGTGCCACCTCGCCCTCGGCTCGACCCTCGCAGCGCGCACCACTGCACGCTCGCTGCGTGACGATCTCGACCGGCACGGCATCGTCGCCGACCGCGAGACCGCGCGCTGCTCGCGCGGCCGACCCCGACGCCACGGGTCGCGCTCGCTGCGCTGCGGCCTCACGACGTGCCGGCGCGCTCGACGAACGAGCACAGCGCCGAGATCAACGCCATCTCCTCGACGTCACGGGCCCTCGTGTCGAGCAGCTCGTCGGTGCACACCAGGTAGGCCAGGCACCGCGCCCGGCTGATCGCCACGTTGAGGCGGTTCTTGGAGAACAGGAAGTCGGCGGTGCGGGGCATGAACTCCGACGACGACGTCGTCATCGAGAACAGCACCACCGCGGCCTCCTGGCCCTGGAACTTGTCGACCGTGCCGACCTCCACACCCCTGCGTCGCCCGGTTCGCCCGCATCGCCGCCTCGATGCAGCGGCGCTGGTCGTTGTACGGGGCGACCACCATGAAGTCGGCGATCGTCAGCGGACGGGTGTCACCGTGCTGATCGGTCCACGGTCGGCCGAGCAACTCCTCGACCTTCGCCACGACGATCGCCGCTTCCTCCGGTGACTCGGTCGAGCGGCCCGTGTGTTCGGCTCGCAGCCAGCGCAGGCCGGTCTGCCCGGCCGCCGACTGGCCGACGCACGACTCGTGACTGCGCAGCTTGCCGCCGTACATCACCTCGGAGATGAACCCGCACACGTCGGGATGCATCCGCCAGGTGGTCTCCAACAGCACGCCACGCTCGGGCAGCACCGTCAGTTCGCCGCCGAGCAGATGCTCGAGCGCGCTCGCACCGGCACCGCCCGGATGGCTCGCCTTGGCCACCTGCGCCAACTGCTGCGGATCGCCGAGCAGGATCACGTTGGTCGCCGAGATCGTCGCCGCCAGCGTGTCGGCCAGGCCGAGCTGGCCCGCCTCGTCGACCACCAGCACGTCGACCGGGTTGTCACGCATCGCCTGGCTCGCGAACAACCACGTCGTCCCGGCGACCACGTTGTAGTCACCCTCTGCCACGTTGCGGTTGTCGTCGACGTACTTCAGGCCGGCGACCGAGCCGTCCTTCGCCTTGCGCACCGCCCGCAGATGGTCGGAGTCGCCCTCCTCCTCGAACCGGTCGACCACGGCCTGCATCAGATTGTCGATCGCCGCGTGGCTCATCGCCGTCACGCCCGACCCGCATGCCGGCGTTCACGAGCGTGCGGATCATGTGCGCACCGGTGAACGTCTTGCCGGTGCCCGGCGGCCCCTGGATCGGCACGTAACTCCGGTCGAGTCCCGTCGCCCACCCGCAGATCGCGTCGACGTCGCCGACGAACACGCCACCGTCGGGACCGCGGCCCGCCTCGAACGCGGGGAGGTCACGGCGCAGCATCGCGTGGCCGACCCGATGGGCGCGCCCGACCAGCATCTCGTCGGCCAGCTCCTCGAGCGCGGTCAGCTTCGCCCCCTCCTTGAACCACTTGTAGTGGACGAGCGACGATGGGTACACGGCCTTCTCCTCGGCGTCGCCGTCCCACGTCACCGCCAGCTCGCCGGCCTCGGTGTCGATCTCAGCGATCTTGAAGAACACCCACTCCTGCTCGTTCACCGCGACGATCAGCTCCGACCCCCTGGCGATCTCGACGTCGAGCGGCTGCGGCGGGAAGGTGAAGCGTGCCCACGGCCACTTCGCCGGCTTGCCACTCTTGAGCAGCTGCGGCTCGAAGCCACGGAATGTCAACCGGGCGATCGCCGACAGCGACTCGAACTGATCGGCCTCGTCGGCGATCGACAGGCGGTACGCGTCGGCGTTGACCACCTGGCGCTCGCGCCGCCAGTAGCCGAGCAGGTCACCCATCAGGTGCTCGACCGTGCCGGGTCCGAACGCGTGGAGCGCCTCGATCCGGTCGTCGAGTTCGGCGGCCGGCTCCTCGCGGCCGAGCACCGCCGCCCGCCACGGCACGTCGGCCGGACGTTGCGTCACCAGCCAGTCGCGCAGGGCCCGGGTGGCGCGCACGTCGTCCTCGTTGTACGCCGAGATCCGATCGAGACCGGCCTGATCCTTCGACGCCATCCAGCGCTCGTACTCGACGACCGCGCCGGAGCCGCGGTCGATCTCGTGGCCTCGCTCGTAGTCGGTGAGCCGCTCGATGTGCTTGAGGCCGTAGCCCTCGACACCGACCTGCATCGCTCCCCTCACGATCGGCAGGAGGTCGACGAACTGGCCGGTGCTGATCAGCTGTTCGAGCGCGAGTTCGGCGACGCCGTGCTCGGTGACCAGCCGCTCGAGCGACGACCGCTCGGTGTGGTTGTAGTGGTACACGTGCATGTCGGGGAACTGCACCCGACGGGCGGCGAGATGATCGATGAGCGCCTTCGTGGCGACGGCCTCCTCGGCCTTGGTCGTGCGCCCAGAACGCCGTGAACTCCCACTCGCCGGCGGGCGACCGCTCGATGAGGCCGAACAGGAAGAACAGCTCGGCGTCGGCGTGCCAGAACGGATGACCCTCGAAGTCGAGGAACACGTCGCCGTCGTCGGGCGCCGGGAGCGCGGCGAACCCGATCGGGTCGGGCGCGTCGAGATCGTCGACCAGGGCGGCGTGGTCGGTGGCCGACGGTGGGTCGAGCAGCTCGAACGGCGGCTTCTCGTCGGGCGCGTTGCGGGCCTGCACCTGGAGGCGGGCCTGGCGAACGAACGTCGCCCGGCGGGCCTCGTCGAGATCGGCGACCTCGTGATCGAGGACAGCCAGCGCAGCGATCGTCGTCACTCCGTTCTGCTGGAGCAACAGGCGATCGGCGGTGCGGACACCGGCGACGTGCACGAGCGAATCGGCGGCCCGCCACTGGGCCTCGCACACCAACTCGAACTCGCAGAACTGGCAGTGGTCGCACGGCTTGGGCCGGGTGTCGGCCTCGGCGCATCCTCGGCCAGGAGCTTCGCCAGCTGGCTGCGCAGGCGGCGCCAGTACGGCAGCACGTCGGCCACGCGCACCGCCTCGACCCGGCCCGACCCGAGCTCGATGTACACGAACTCGGGCAGCGCACCGGTGCCGGCCTCGATCGCCTCGGCGTAGAAGCACAGCTGCAGCACGTGGCCGGGCTTGGCCTCCTTGCGGGCGAGCTTGGCGTCGATCGGCTCGTACGTGAACGTGCCCGTCTCGGGATGGTCGACCCGGCGCAGGAAGTCGGCGATACCCCGGATGCCCTCGTGCACGAACGGCATCTGGAACACGACGTCGTGGCCCTCGGCCAGCACGTCGCCGACCCGGTCGACCCACTGCTGGAACGACTCGTCGTCGGCCCGGTCACGCTCGGGCACCTCGTACACCGACAACCCCTCGGCCCGATACCGGGCGAGGACCGCCTGCTCGTGTTCGAGACCCTTGTCGAGCAGCATCTGCGCCATCTCGCCGAACGGACTCGACTCGACGGTGCGCGTGCCCGCCTCGACCTCGTGCTTCAACGTGAGGAAATGGGCGCAGTCGAGCCACGCCGTGATCTTCGAAGGGGTGAGGAGCCGTTCCGCCATCACCCCATCATGACCGACGGGTGTGGCGTACAGATCAGGCACCAGGCGATGCCGGCTGCAACACTCGGACCCATGGGCTCGATCGTGATGCTGTGTACCGACGGTTCGGACTTCGCGATCGAGGCCCTCCGTACATCCCTGCCGCTCCTGGCCTCTGCCGACCGAACGGTCCTCATGACCGTCGAAACACCGGTGGATCCCGTCGTCGAGACGGGCACCGGCTTCACGCTCGAGCGCTCCTCCACCGATCGATCGGAGCAGATCGAAACCAGTGGCGACCGCCTCGCGAAGTCACATCTCGACCGCACGGCAGATGCACTCGGCCTGGACGACGTCGAGTTGCGCGCCGTCGTCGGCACACCCGGCACGGCGATCTGCGAACTCGCCGCATCGCTCCCGGCCAGCGTCGTCGTGATCGGCACCAGCGGTCGCGGCGGGGTCCGGCGAGCCATCATCGGCTCGACGTCGGACTATGTGATCCGTCACGCCCACTGTCCGGTCCTGGTGCACGCCGTCGGGCATCGCTGAGTCACCGACCGACGTCGCCCGACTCCACTCGGGCGTGCAACTCGCGAAGGAGTTCGAGCTGCGCACCTGCCTCCGGACCCGCCGCCGGACGGTGCCGGCGGACATGCGCCAGCGCCTCGTCGAGCGGTACGGCCAGCGACACCAGCACGGCAACCGCAGTCGTCCCGGCCCTCCCGATCCCGGCCGCGCAGTGCACGATCACCCGCTTGCCGGCCACCACCCGATCGACGAGGTCGATCAGCACGGGCCCGAACTGTTCCAGCCCCGGCGCATGCAGATCCGGAATCGGGTACCAGAGCACCCGGTCCGCCGGTTGCGCCCGCAGCCAGGTCACGTACCCCGGGTAGCGCTCGGTGAGTTCGTACTCCTCGTTGAGGCACACCACGACGTCGGCGTTCACCCGTTCCATCAATCCCTCGGGATCCGGCCCGATGGCGTGCTTCCCGCACAGCCAGAGGCGGCCCGGCACGATCGGTGGCAGCGGGATCTCGTGGATGCCCCCGTCGGTGTTCACCGGTGGCTCACGGTCGGCTGCGAATCGTGTGACATCTCAGGCGGGGGCGGCGGCCTGTTCGAGAGCGTCGGAGATGCCGGCTCGGGCGCGCAGTGTCAGTTCCGGCATCAGGATCATGGCGACCAGGCTGACGACCATCACACCGGCACACACGAGATAGATGTGTCCGACACCCGATGCCAGGCTCTCGACCACCGCCTCGCGGCTCGCCGCCGGAAGGGCGGCGATGTCGGCAGGCTCGCGGATCAGACCCGCCGCGTCGTCGGCGCTGATGCCGAGACGGGCCGGGATCTCGCGCCGGATCGTCGCGTTGAGCATCGTGCCGAACACCGCCAGGCCGACGGCGCCGCCGAGCGTGCGGAAGAACATGATCGTCGCGGTGGCGACACCGAGGTCGGAGTAGTCCGCGGCGTTCTGGGTGGCGATCGACGTGGTCGTGAACACCGCCGCCATGCCGAAACCGGTGGCGATCATCGGCACGATCAGCAACGCGTACGGCGTCGACCCGGTGATGAAGCTGATGGCGAACAGACCGGCCGCAGCGACCGAGGATCCCACCACCGGATACGCCTTGTAACGGCCGGTCCGCAGGATCAGCCGCCCGATCCCGAACGTGCCGAGGGTGACGCCGAGCATCTGCGGCAGCATCCGCAGCCCGGACTCCGTGGGCGACACGAACAGCGAGTCCTGGAAGTACAAGGGGAGGAACTGCCCCGCTCCGTACGCGATCGTGCCGGCGCACGCCCCGGCGATCACGCACATCAGCACCACCCGATTGCCGAACAGGTGCAGCGGGATCATCGGTTCGACCGCCCGCCGCTCGACGAGGATGAACAGCACGAGCCCGAGCAGGACCCCGGCGAACATGGCGATCACGACCGGCTCGAACCAGCCATCGGTGCCACCCACCTCCAGCGCGATCATCAGCCCGCCGATCGTGATCGCCAACAGCAGTGCCCCGGCGACGTCGAGCCGGGCCTTGCGACGCGGGAACGGCAGTTCCAGCGCGAAGTAGCTGACGATGCTGGCGATCGCTCCCAGCGGCACGTTGATGAAGAAGATCCACGGCCACGTCCAGTGGTCGATGATCAGACCGCCGATCAGCGGCCCCAACAACGCCGCGCCGACGAACGCCAACGTGAAGTAGCCGATGTAGCGGCCCCGCTCGCGGGGCGGGAGGATGTCGCCGAGGATGGCGAACGCCAGCGCCTGGATCGCGCCACCGCCCAAACCCTGGACGGCCCGCGCCGCGATCAGCTGGTTCATCGACTGCGACAATCCGCACAGCAGCGACCCGACGATGAACAGCCCGAGCGTCAGCTGGAAGATCGGGCGGCGACCGTACAGGTCCGACAGCTTCCCCATCAGCGGCGTTCCGATCGCGGCCGTGGCGATGTACGCCGTGCCGACCCAGGCGAAGCTCTCGAACGCGTTGAACTCGCCGGCGATGGTCGGCAACGCGGTGGAGATGATCGAGATCTCCATCGACGCCAACAGCACCGCCAGGATGAGCGCACCGAGCACCGCGTGGAGGCGGGCGTTGGTCAACCCCGGAACCGACGACACGCTCCCCATGGGCCAAACGTAAACGGTGCTCGGGACCCTCCGACGAGCCGGGTGCGACGCCTGCGGTCAGTCGTCAGCGTCGGCGGCGGCGCCTGAGCACCGGCCCCCCTACGGACACGCAACCGAGCGGTGCTCGACTCCGAGACCGGGACGAGCGTCGTCGCCTTGCCCAAGCCGATCGGAGGCATGTTGCCGTAGATCGCTTCGTACTCCCCGCTGCTGACGAGGAAGGTTTCGTGCCAGATCCCGGTGCGCGCGGACTTGCCGACACGCCGCCAGTAGTTCCGCCACGGCTCCAGGTGCGGGTCGTCCTGATCGCGGGCGAACGCCTCGAGGTGCTCGAACGACCGCCAGTACTGCACGATCGTCGGGAAGCCGTTCTCGTACCCCAGCAGACCCTTCTCCGGATGCTCCATGAGGTACTTCAACATGTGATTCATCCCCCGCCGACCGCCCAGATCGGCGAACGACCTGAGCAGGTGGAAGAAGCTGTTCGGTCGGGCACCGATGAGGAAGACGACGAAGTCCCCGTCGATCTCGGCCGTCCATCGCCCCTGCTTGACCTGTGCCATCTCAGGAGTTTCGCGCAACGGGCGATTCCGGTCGACCGCCGACTGCGTCGCTCGGGCCGCTTCAGCCGAGGTGACGTCCGCAGTGCGGCCACGGGCGGGCGCCGCGTTCGGAGTAGAGGGCGAGCGCCATCGCGTCCTGATCCGCCGGAGACGCGGCGGCCGGGTCGACGCCGACGAGGGCCGGCGCATGGCGCTCGGCGACCGAGTTCCACGTCGACCGATCGAACTGATAGGCCCCGCGGTACTTCCCGGACGGGTTCGTGATCGAGTAGTCGCCACCCGACTCGCAGTCGCGCATCGCGGCCCACTGGTCGGCGGACGGGCCCGGCGCTACGACGTCCGGGAGCGGCGCGACGCTCGACGCCGGGGCGACGGTGGCCTGTGCGCGTGGCCGCTCGAAGCTCCGCTGCGAAGTCCGGGACTTCGGTGACCCCTCGAGTGGGACCGTCTCGATGAACGGCACCGGCGTGGGGGATGCGGCGAGCACACGCTCGGCGGCGACGTCGTCGGTGAGGGCGTGGGCGACGAGCGGCACGCCTCCGACGAGGACCGCGGCAACGAGGAACATGGCAGATCGGCGAACGAGGTTCCGGCGCGCGTGCACGCGACGAGATGGGGATTGGGGGGTCATGACACTCCTTGGCAGCTGGGACCGACGTGGGTCCTCAGAGCACTCGGGCACAGGCGATTGCCTGGCTTGGCCTGGTGGTCGAAGCGCCAATGTTACGAACACGTGACGAAAAGTGGTCGCGGGGCGACGAGCCATCCGTCACGTCCCCACCCGTCCCCGTCCCCGTCCCCCCGGTTTGCGTTGCAGTTCGGTTGGCCCGCCCCAACCGAAGTGCAACGCAAACGGGGAGGCGAGGGCGGGAGGGCGGGAGGGCGGGGCGGCGGGAGGGCGGGAGGGCGGAGGGCGGGGCGGCGGTTGTACTGTCGGGTCGTCACCCACTGCGAGGAGCACCACGTTGGATTCGAACCCGGTCATCGAGATGCTCGGACGGCGCCTCCGGCTCGCTGTCATCGGCGGTGGGCCGGGCAGCTTCATCGGGGCGATGCACCGCACGGCGGCCCGGCTCGACGACCGCTACGAACTGGTCGCCGGCGTCCTGTCGTCGGACCCCGAACGCTCACGCACGGCGGCCATCGCCATCGGCATCCCGGCCGACCGCGCCGTACTCCGACGCCGACGAACTCCTCGCCGCGGAGCAGGCACGGCCCGACGGCGCCGACGTCGTGGCGATCATGACCCCGAACGACAGCCACCACGCCTATGCGATCGCCGCGCTCCGCCGCGGCTTCGACGTCATCTGCGACAAGCCGATCACCAACACGCTCGCCGACGCGCGTGAGGTGGTCGCCACGGTCGAGGAGACCGGGCTCGTGTTCTGCCTCACGCACAACTACACCGGCTACCCGATGGTCCGCCAGGCCCGCGCCATGGTGGCCGACGGTCAGCTCGGCGAGATCCAGTTGGTGCAGGTCGAGTACGTGCAGGGCGGCAAGGCCGGCACCCGCGACCCCGATCCCGACGGCCCGCTCCCCTGGCGATACGACCCCGTGCTGGGCGGGCCGTCACTCGTCCTCGGCGACATCGGCACGCATGCCCACAATCTCGTCCGGTTCGTCACCGGCAGGGAGGTCGACGAGGTCGCCGCCGACGTCGGCCACATCGTCGCCAACCGGCTCGTCGACGACTACGCCGGTGCCATGCTGCGGTTCGACAACGGCGCCCGCGGCTCGTTCTGGGTGACGCAGGCGGCCACCGGGGTGGAGAACTGTCTGCGCCTGCGGGTGTCGGGCACCGGTGGCACCGTCGAGTGGATGCAGGAGGTGCCGACCCAGCTGGTCTTCCGACCCGCCGGGGCGCCGATGCAGATCCGCACGCCCAACGGCCCCGGCACGCTCCCGCTCGCGGCACGGGCGAGCCGAATCGTCGCCGGTCACCCGGAGGGCTTCCACGAAGGCTTCGCCAACATCTACTCCGACGCCGCCGAGGCGATCGCCGCACGTCGATCCGGCCGCGCGCCCGACCCGATGGCCCTCCACTTCCCCGACGCGCGCGACGGGCTCGAGGGTGTCGAGTTCGTCGACGCCGCCGTCAGGTCCAGCGCCGACAACGGCGCCTGGACATCCGTCCACGCCTGAACGCCGGGTCGTTCACTCGTCGAGGAAGCCGAGGACCACGTCGGTCACCACGTCGGGGCGATACAGGACCGAACCGTGGCCGGTGAGTTCGAGTTCGACCAACCGAGCGGTCGCGAACGCTGGGAAGGGCTCGGCGGCTCGACGTGAGATTCGGGTCGTGGTCGCCGGTCGCGATCAACGTCGGCGCTTCGACCTGCTCGACGAACGGCAGCAGATCGGAGTGCAACAGGGTCGCCGCCATGGCCGCGCGCATCGCCTCCGGATCGCGGTGATCGCGCACACCCTGCGGGATCGGTGGATCGACGATCGCCGCGGCGGCTCGGGCCTCTTTCGCCTCCGACGCTCCGCGCTTCTGCGCGTCGAGGTCGGCGGGATCGATCGAGAAGTCGGTCAGCACGAGGCGCCGCACGCGATCGGCGTGCTGTGCAGCCGTCACCGAGCGCGACACGTGCCCCCCACGCCAGTCCCCACAGGTCGAACCCGTCCAGCCCGAGGCTGTCGGCGATGGCGACGATGTCGAGCGCGTACTGCTCGAACGTGTAGCCGCCCTGTGGCCCCGGCGAACTGGATCCGGTGCCGCGCACGTCGTGGCGCACGACCGTGTGCTCCGCCGCCAACCGTTCGATCACCCCGTCCCACTGCCGCGTCGTCAGGGCGGCACCGTTCACCAGCATCAGCGCCGGTCCCTCACCGTCGACCTCCACGTGCAACTCGACGTCGTCGGCCATCACTCGAAGCGTCGTCATCGCCCGATCATGACAGCCTCCACCAGTGGCGGGTCGTAGCGCGCGCCGAAGCGACTGCAAGACTGACCATCGAACACGGGGCGAAGAGGGGCGAAGAGGGGCAACGATGGAAGGTCTCGACGGCCGCACGGTCGTGATCACCGGGGCAGCGAGTGGCATCGGGCGCGCGTTCGCCGAGGGATTCCGCGCCGACGGAGCCGAGGTCGTGGGCTGCGACATCGACGAAGCCGGGCTCGCCGCGCTCGCCGAGCAGGGCATCCACACCCGCGTCGCCGACGTCAGCGACGACGCTGCGGTGCGTGGCGTGATCGACGTCGCGCTCGAACGCACCGGCCGCGTCGACGTCTTGTTCAACAACGCCGGCATGGGCAACCGAACGGCGGTCGAAGACTTCGCGCCCGGGGAATTCGAGCACATGCTCGCCGTCCACCTCTTCGGCTGCATCTACGGCATGCGGGCGGCGATCCCGATCATGCGCGAGCAGGGATACGGCCGCATCGTGAACGTCATCTCGCGGGCCGCCGAGAGCCCGGCCGGCAACAACTCCGCGTACGGCGCGGCGAAGGCGGGCATCTGGGTGGTCAGCCGGAGTGCGGCAGCAGAGACCGCCGGCTCGGGCGTCCTCGTCAACATGTTGTTCCCCGGGATGACGAACACCGCGATCTGGGGTCGTGACATGCCCGGCATGCAGGACCCCGCCGACGTGTACCCGAGCGCGCGAGTGGTGGCCACCCTGCCCGCCGATGGGCCGACCGGCACGGTGTTCTACCGGGGCGAGCCCTACACCATGTTCGACCCGGCGAACGCCGAACGCCTCAAGGCCGAGCGAGCCGAGGTCGGCTGGCGACGCGGCGACGAGTGAACGCTCGTGACCGAACCGTTCGACCTCGATGCGTGGTGCGAAGCACACGCGACCACCCAGCTGTGGGTGTCGGTCGACGGCGTCGGAACGATCGAACGATGCTTCGGCGACGCCCGCCCAGGTGACACGACCGACGTCGGATCGATCCAGAAGAACGTGATCTGCCTGACGATCGCGGTACTGGCCCGGCGCGGCGAGATCAACATCGATCACCCGATGACGACGTGGCTCGGCCGCGGCTGGACGCGGGCGACCGCCGCTCAGGAACAGGTCGTGACGCTTCGCCACGTCATGTCGATGACCACCGGCCTCTTCGAGGACCTGACCTTCGACACCGAGCCCGGACGTGTCTGGACCTACAACAATCACGCCTACCACCTCGTGAAGAAGGCCCTGGTCGAGCTGACGGGCCAGACCACCCAGGAGCTGTGCGACGAGTTGGTCTTCGGCCCGCTCGGCATGGACGACTCGACATGGCGTGACCGCGACGGTGACGTCCTGTCGGGTGACTGGCCCGTCTCGGCGCTCCACACGAGCGCCCGCGACCTCGTCCGCTTCGGCGAGGCGATGCTCGATCACGGGGAAGCGGTCGCCGCCGACCCACACCTCCTCGCCGAGGCGACGCGCACCTCGCAGGACCTCAACCCCTCGTGGGGCCTCTTCTGGTGGGACTTCTCCGCACCCCGGGCGATCGTCCTCGGCCATCGCCCCGACGAGACGTCGATCCCCGAAAGCCGCTCGGAGGCATCCCGATCGACCGACGGATCGCACCCGATGCGCCGATCGACACCTACGGCGGCATCGGTTTCGGCGACAATCGCCTCTACGTCATACCCAGCCATCGAGCGGTGGTGGTGCGACTCGGCGGACCCACCTTCGTCGACGGCGAGCGACCACGCTCGATCGACGTCGAGCTGTGGCGCCGACTCGACCTGACCAACCTGACCTGACCAGCACACACGAGGAGCACCATGTCATCCGAACCCCTGCTCGTCACCAAGCGAGATGACGGCGTCGCGGTCATCTCGACCAACGACGACCCACTGAACCGCATGTCGGTCGCCTACGTCGACCTGCTCGACGACGTGATCGACGACATCGCCGCCGACGACACGGTCCGTGCGTTCGTGATCACCGCCGAGGGCACCACCAACTTCTCGGTGGGCATGAACCTCAAGGAACTCGGCGGCGCCATGAGCGACCGTGGCATCGACGCCTTCTTCGACCAACGCCTCCGTCTGATCTCGCGCATCGAGACCATGGGCAAACCGTCGGTGGCGACACTGTTCGGCTACTGCCTCGGCGGCGGCCTCGAGGTCCCACTCGGCTGCACGTTCCGCCTGGCAGCCGCCGAGGGCGCCCAGATCGGCCTGCCCGAGATGGACCTCGGCACCACGCCGGCGTGGGGTGGATCGGCCCGCCTCGCCAAGTGCGTCGGCCGCAACCATGCCCTCGACATGATCCTGCGAGCGAAGAAGATCTCCGGCCCCGAGGCGCTGGCGATCGGGCTCGCCCACGAGGTGTGGCCGCTCGCCGAACTCAAGGATCGGGCGATCGCACTGGCCGTCGAACTGGCAGCACAGCCCCGCCTCGCCGTGAAGGCGATGCTCGACTCGTTGCACGACAGCGAGGACAAGACCCTCGACGAACTGCTCGCCGCCGAACGCGCCGGCGTCCACGCCACCCTGGGCACCCCCGACGCCGCCGAAGGCATCAGGGCGTTCCTCGAGAAGCGGCGACCGGTCTTCAACCAGCCGTCGTAGACGAGGCGACATCGGCGCTGAGCGTGGCGGTCACGTTGCCGCCCACCGTTCCTCACAGCGGCAAGACTGTCTCGATGAACGACGTCGACCCCGCAGACTTCTACACCGGGATCGTCGTCGACGTGTACGGCCCGCTCAGAGGCTCGGTACCCGATCCGGCGTACGTACGCGACCTTCATCCGCACCTGGGGCGAGCCGGCGCTGGAGCTTGGTTGTGGCGACGGTGATCCGTTGCTGTCGCTGCGGGCCACCGGGCTCGACGTCGAAGGCCTGGACTCGTCGGCCGACATGCTGTCGAAGTTGCGGCGAACCGCCACCGAGCAGGGCGTCGAGGTCACCGTCCATCATTCGACCATCGAGCAGATGGACCTCGCCACGACCTACCGATCGATCTTTCTGGCTGGGCCGACCTTCAACCTCATCGCCGACGATGCCACCGCGGTTCAGGCGCTCGAGCGCATCCGCGACCACCTCGACCCGGCCGGCGCCGCGCTGATCCCACTCTTCATCCCGCACCCGGTGAGCGCCAAGCACCTCGGAGTGGCACGCGAGCACATCGACGAACGCGGTCGTCTCCTGCGGGTGACCGCCACCGCGACCGACCGCAACGAAGCGACCCGGCATCAGACCACCGTCCTGCTCTACGAAATCGTCGACGGCGATGACCACCAGGCGGTCGAACAGCCATGGGTGCTGCACTGGCACACGCAGTCCGGCTTCAGCAACCTGGCAGTCGATGCAGGGCTCCGCGTCGAGGCGGTCCTCGCCGTCGACGGCTCGAGCGCATCACCTGATGCGACCGAGTTCGTCTTCGTGCTCCGCCGCTCAGGCGAGTGATCCGCAGTCCATCCTCATGGTTCCCCAGCCGACACCGAAGCCATCATGACGTTCGAACCGATCATCTCCGGCCAGTGCGACGACGATCTCGTCGCCGTCCGCGACGCCTTCCGGCAGAACTTCGTCGAGCGCGGCGAGGTCGGCGCGGCGCTCTGCGTCGTTCGTGATGGCGAGGTGGTCGTCGACCTGTGCGGCGGCTGGGCCGACGAGGATCGGACCCGCCCGTGGACCCACGACACGCTCGTGAACTTCTACTCCGTCGGCAAAGCGATCGTGGCAACGCTCGTGCTCCAGCTCGTCGACCGCGGCATCATCGCCCTCGACACCCCGATCGCCGAGATCTGGCCCGAGTTCGCCACCGGCGGCAAACACGACGTGACCGTCCGCCAGGCGCTGTGCCACCGAGCGGGAGTGCCGGCGATCAGGCAGCGGCTGACCGACGACGACCTGTTCGACTGGCCGCTGATGGCCGACGCACTGGCGGCGACGGAGACGTGGTGGCCGATCGACACCCGGCACGCCTACCACACGAACACCTACGGGCATCTGACCGGCGAGATCATCCGACGGGCGACCGGAGAGATGCCCGGAACCGCACTGCGGCGAGTCACCGACGAGATCGACGCCGACATCTGGATCGGTGTGCCCGACGATCTCCACCCGCGTTGTGCGGACGTGATCTGGGAGCCCAGCAGCCAGATCGACCCCAACGCCATCGACACGTCGACGCTCGACGGCGACGCGTTGATGAACGTGCTCGCCCACTTCAACCCGCCCGGGTACTCGTCGATCGGGTTGGTCAACACGGCGCGCTGGCGGTCCGCCCAGGTGCCGTCGACGAACGGGCACGGCACCGCCCACGGGCTGGCGACGTTCTATTCGGCGCTCCTGCAGGCCGACCGACTCCTGTCGCCGGATCTGCTGGACATCGCCACGCAACCACAGTCCAGCGGCATGTGTCCGATCCTCGGCGACGACGTCACGTTCGGTCTGGGGTTCGTCCCGACGACGCCCCGACGACCCCTCGGACCCAACCCCCGCAGCTTCGGACACTTCGGCACCGGTGGTGCGCTCGGCTTCGCCGACCCCGACGCCGGCATCGCCTTCGGGTACGTGATGAACCACGTCATCCCGCGATGGCAGAGCACCCGGAACCGGGCACTGATCGACGCCCTCTACGGAGCACTCGACACCACGGCTCAGTGACGAGCCGGCTCGACGCGCCACACGTCGCCGTCGGACTTGACGTAGCCGGCGCAGGGCTCCCAGTGCGTCCCGAGCACCAACTCGTCGGTGTCGGCGCGCCCGCTGAAGAAGGCCCGGCGCGTCGCTTCGGCCCGGCCGGGGTCGACATCGAACGGGCTCCCCCACTCCGGGTGCGCCGCCTGGCAGACCATGTGCGAGAGATCGCCGGTGATGACCGCGCGTTCGCCACTGCTCTCGATCAGCACGCTGACATGACCGGGCGTGTGACCGGGGGTCGGCGTCAGCGACACGTGCGCGGTGAGCCGCTCATCGGTGCTGATCAGATCGACGAGGCCGGCGTCGATCACCGGCTGGATCGAATCGGCACGGAGCACCTGATCCATCCCCGAGTCGTCGCGTTGCCAGTGCTCCCACTCGACGTCGGCGAAGAGGTAGCGGGCATTCGGGAACGTGGGCACCCACGCGCCGTCGACGAGCCGGGTGTTCCACCCGACGTGGTCGACGTGGAGATGCGTGCACAGCACGGTGTCGATCGACTCCGGCGGAAAGCCGGCCGCGGTCAGGTCGTCGAGGAACGGGCCCGAGCGCATGCTCCACGACTCGACCGGCCGCTGCTTGTCGTTGCCGAGGCAGGTGTCGACCAGGATGCGCCGGCCCTCGCTCTCGACGACGAGTGCCCGGATCGTCATGTGGACCTTGCCCTCCGCCGTCGCGTAGTCGGGGACCATCCACCCGAGTCTCCCGGATCCGATCCGCGGTCGCATCGGGCAGCAACCAGTGCGCGGCCGATGTCGTCGTCAACTCCGCAATCTCGGTGACGCGCACCTCTCCGATCGTCCACATGGATCCGAGACTGTCACGCGGGCGGGCGCACGCCGGCATCACGACGACGCGCCGCGATCTCCGGGTCGACGCCCGTGCGACGCCAGTCGGCCGCCTCCTCGGGCGGGAAGCCCCGGGACGCCCAACCGCCGGCCTCGTCGGGGCCGAAGTCGAGGTCACGCCACCGCGCCGCGTCGGCGGGACGGACACCGGCGCCCACCCACACCGCCAACTTGCGGTCCGGCAGCGACGTCGACGCCCATTCGTCGGCGGCATCGTCGGGCGCCCCGGCCGCAACCGCCACCTGACGCCGCACGACGTGCGTCGTCCAGCCACCCTCCGGTCGCTGCTCACGGGCGGTGTCGACGTCGAAGCCGAGTTTCCGCAGCAGGCGGGCGACCTCCGGGTCGTCGGTGACCTCGATCCACTGCGCCGTCTTCGACGCCGAGAACCCGGCCGCCGACCACGCCCTGGCCGCCGCCGACGACAGCCCGCGACTCATCCACGCCTTCGACTTCTTCGGCTTCAGGCCCGACTCGAGCGCGAACGCGATCTCCTCCGGTGTCCGCCCCGACCGCAGCTGCGCCAACGCCTCGCCGGGGTCGGCGCCGTCGAAGGACTCGATGGCGGCGAGCTGCTCGACCTCGGTGATGTCCGCGTCGGTCGCGACCCACGGCCCGAGCCGCTCGGCGGAACTGAACCCGCGGTCGATCGCGGCGAGAATCCGGTCGGCATCGAAGCCCTGCCACGTGGCGATGAACGAGGGGTCGGTCGGCAGACCGCGCACTTCGAGCGATGCGGTGAAGGCCTCATCGGGAGCCGGGCGACCGGCGCGCCGGAACTCGGTGATCTCGGCGGTGGTCAGCGACGAGTCGTACCAGCGCGACGCGTGCGGTGGTGGCAGGGTGCCGTCGCGGAACATGATCGTCACGACCGCGTCGGGCAACCCGGACGCAATCCAGCGATCCCGATCGTGCCGATCCTCGTGAGCCATGCCCCATGATCCCCGCTCGGAGAGTCCGGGGTCGAATCGCCCGCCCGTTCGAGCCTGGTTTGGCCACCGGACCGCTGTGGAAAACTCGGGCATGACGAAGATCCGATCGAGCAGCTCCAGCCGAGTGCGCGACCGGCGCGGCGCCTCGAGCGGCACCGGCCGGAGCTTCCCGTTCGGCGGGGGCGGAGGTGGCCTCGGGCGTGGCGGGTCGGGGGGCGGCATCCCGCTCGGCGCCGGCGGCGGCATCCTCGGGTTGATCATCCTTGCGGCGATCATCATCCTCCCGCAGGTACTCGGCTCCGGCGGATCCGATCCGGCCGTCGACGACTCGTCGGGCTCGACCGACTGCCGGACCGAGATCGAACAGGTCGTGTGCGGCGCCGTCGACGACGTCTCGATCTACTGGGAGGGCCAGTATCCGGTGTCGTTCCAAGGCGCGTTCTCGGGCACCGACACCGTGTTCTTCTCCGGCGCCACCCAAACCGGCTGTGGCGGCGCATCGGCGCAGACCGGGCCCTTCTACTGCCCCGTCGACCAGCTCGTGTACTTCGACCTCGACTTCCTCCAGCAGCTCCAGGACGAGTTCGGCGCCACCGGCGACCTCGCCGCGCAGTACATCGTCGCCCACGAGTACGGCCACCACGTCCAGAACGTCACCGGCATCAGCGACCGCGTCCGCGGCCTCCAGCAGCAGTTCCCCGGCTCCGCCAACGAGTTCAGTGTCGCGATGGAGCTGCAAGCCGACTGCTTCGCCGGAGCCTGGGCATCATCGGTCGCCGAGCGTGGCCTGTTCGACCGGGAGGGCGAGGTCGACGAAGCGCTCGGCGCCGCCGAGGCCGTCGGCGACGACCGGATCATGGAGGCCGCCGGCCAGGACGTGAATCCGGAGAGCTTCACCCACGGCAGCGCGGAGCAGCGGCGGGAGTGGTTCGACACCGGATTCGTCAGCGGCGACCCCGAGGAGTGCCGCACGTTCGACGGCGCGCTCGCACCCTGACCCGTCCGCTCACCGCGGAACGGGCCCTTGGTCCGTTGCGACGTGATGGCAGCGCGGTGGAGACTGTGCAGGCACGAAAGGGGTGCCCATGCGGTCCACGCAACAGATCAGGAACGTTGTGCTCGTCGGTCACAACGCGAGCGGCAAGACGAGCCTCGCGGAGGCGCTGCTCTTCCGAGCCGGCGCCATCGCCCGGCCGGGAACAGTCGAGAAGGGGACGACGGTGATGGACCACGACCCCGATGAACGCGAACGTCAACAGTCGATCGAACTGGCCGTCGCGTGCTTCGACTGGAACGACCACCGCATCAACCTCATCGACACACCCGGCTACGCCGACTTCCGCGGTGAGGCACTTCTCGGACTCGCGGCAGCCGACCTCGCCATCTTCGTCATCGACGGCGTCGCCGGCGTGCAGTCGCAGGACGTCGTGCTGTGGCACCACGCATCCGAACTCGGCATCCCGCGGCTCGTCTTCGTCAACAAGCTCGACCGTGAACGCTCGTCGTTCGACCGCACACTCGCGCAGGTCCGCGAGGTGTTCGGTTCCCACGCCGACCCCACCGAGTTGCCGATCGGCGAGGAGTCGAGCTTCCACGGTGTCGCCGACCTGCTCACCCACCACGCCTTCGTCTACGACACCGGCAACGCCGAGCCCACCGACATCCCCGCCGAACTCGCCGAGACCGAACGCGTCGAACACGAACACCTCGTCGAAGACGTGATCGAACTCGACGACGGCCTCCTCGAGGAGTACCTCTCGGGCACCGAACCGTCGCCCGAGCAACTCGAACAGCTGCTCCACGACGCCGTCGACCGGGCACTCGCCTTCCCCGTGCTCTGCGGATCGGCCACCACCCCGATCGGCGCCGACCAGCTCGCCGACTTCATCTGTCGCGTCGGCCCGGCACCCGGCGACCGTGGCCCCACCGTCGCGGAGGCTGCCGGCGGGACCGTCGACATCGCACCCGACCCCGACGGGCCGCCACTCGCGTTCGTGTTCAAGACGGTCATCGACGAATTCCTCGGGCAGATCTCCATCCTGAAGGTCCTCTCCGGAACGATCCGCTCCGACGACATCCTCGTCAACTCGCGCTCGGGCGCGAAGGCGCGACTGCACAACCTGATCTCGCTGACGGGCAGTGCACAGACCTACGTCGGAACGGTCGGTGCCGGCGACATCGTCGCGGTCACCAAGCTCAACGACACCCACACCGGCGACACGCTCGCCCCCGACGGCACCCCCGTCACCGTGCCCATCCCGGCACTCCCGCGCCCCGTGTACGGCGTGGCGATCGCCGCGGCCAAGCAATCCGACGAGGACCGGCTGGCCACCACGCTGCACCGACTCGTCCTCGAGGACCCCACCCTCGCCGTTCACCACGAGAGCTCGACGGGCCAGACCGTGCTCAGCGGTGGCGGCGAGACCCACGTACGCGTCGCGCTGTCACGCATCGAGCGCGCCGGCGTGGAACTCGTCGTCGACGACGTCCGTGTCGCCTACCAGGCGACCCTCGCTGCACCGGTCGAGGTGGAGGGCAAGTACAAGAAGCAGAGTGGCGGCCACGGCCAGTTCGGCGTTGCGACGGTGCGTTTCGAGCCTCTCCCGGCCGGCGCCGGTTTCGAGTTCCGCAGCGAGGTGACCGGCGGCGTGATCCCGAAGAACCTCGTCCCCGCCGTGGGTGCCGGCGTCGAGGAGGCCATGACACGGGGTGGACGCGACGGCTTCCCGCTCGTCGACATCCGTGCCGTGTGCACGGCCGGCAAGTACCACTCGGTCGACTCCTCGGAGATGAGCTTCAAGATGGCCGGCTCGCTCGCCCTGCGCGAGGCCGTCGCCCAGGTCGGCGTCAACGTGCTCGAACCGATCAGCGACATCCACGTCCACGTGCCTGCCGCCTACCACGGCGACACGCTCGGCGACCTCAACTCACGCCGCGCGCAGGTACTCGGCACCGAGACCAACGAGACACGGCGTGACGACCATCCACGCACTGGTGCCCACCGCCGAGATCATCCGCTACGCCATCGACCTGCGTTCGCTCAGTGGCGGCAGCGGCTCGTTCGAGGTCGAGCACCACGGCTATCAGCCCGTGCCCGCCAATCTCGTCGACAAGGTCCGCCACGCCGCCGAAGCAGCAACCGCCGACACCTGATCCCGGGCTGGCCCGCGCCCCGACGCCCCACCCCAACGCCCACCCTGTTTGCGTTGCAGTTCTGTTGGCCCGGCCCAACCGTTCTGTCACCCAAACCCGGGTGGGGGTGGGGGCGCGTAGGATCGGGGCCGTGTTGGTCGCGTCAGGCAACGTCCGACGGGTCATGCCCACATGACCGGCTACGACGTGATCGGTGATGTGCACGGACACGCCGACAAACTCGTCGCACTCCTGCGCTCCATGGGCTACGTCGAGCGAGACGGTGCATGGCGCCACCCGGGGCGAGAGGTGGTCTTCGTCGGCGACATCATCGACCGCGGCCCGCAGCAGCTCGAGACGATCGACATCGTCAGGCGGATGGTCGACGCCGGCACGGCCCACCTCGTGCTCGGCAACCACGAGTTCAACGCCGTCGCCTACGCCACGCCCAGCGACACCGGCGACCACCTCCGCCGCCGAACCAGGAAGAACCGCGGGCAACATGCCGCGTTCATCGCCGCCGTCGGGCTCGACTCGCCGCTGCATCATGAACTCGTCGAGTGGTTCACGACGATCCCGCTGTGGCTCGAACTCGACGGGTTGCGAGTCGTCCATGCCTACTGGTCCGACCACGACCTCGCCCACCTCCGCTCCAGCGCCTCGGAGAGCAACGGCCTCACCGAGCAACTCGTCGTCGACGCGAGCACCGACGGCCACGACACCTACGACGCCATCGAGCGAGTCCTCAAGGGTCCCGAGGTTCGCCTCCCGAACGGCCTGAAGTTCCGCGACAAGGGCAGACACGAACGCATCAACGTGCGGCTCAAGTGGTGGGACCCGACGGCGACGCACTGGAGCAACCTCCTCCCGCCCGGCACGCCGATCCGCGACGCCAACCAGCAACCGGTCGACTCGCTCCCCGACGAGCCGATCCCGGACGAGCGGATGTGGACCTACACCGGCGACGTCCCGGTGATCTTCGGTCACTACTGGTTCCGGCCACCGCTGACGGTGACCAACCCGCTCGCGCTGTGCGTCGACTACAGCGCCGGCGCGGACGGCCCGCTCGCGGCCTACCGGTTCGACGGCGAACCGTCCCTCACCGCCGACCACCTCGTCCACACCTGAGCGGCGCGTTACAGGCGCACCATCACCTTGCCCTGATTGGCTCCGGTGAACAGACGGTCCATCGCGACCGGAGCGTTGTCCAGGCCGTCGACCACGTCGACCGCGAACTTCACGTCGCCGCCCATCACCCAACCCGCCAGCTCGCCGATCGCCTCGTTGGCACGGCTCATGTAGTCGAGGATGATGAAGCCCTCCATCCGGCCACGCATCGAGATCAACAGCGACAGGTTGCGCGGACCGGGGCGTGGCGCATCGTCGTTGTAGGTGGCGATGGCGCCGCACAGCACGATGCGGCCGCGCAGCGCGAGGTTGGCGATGCCGGCTTCGAGGATCTCGCCACCGACGTTGTCGAAGAACACGTCGACGCCGTTGGGGCACGCCGCGCGGATCGCCGTGCCGACGTCCTCGGTCTTGTAGTTGATCGCAGCATCGAAGCCGAGTTCATCGACCAACCACGCACACTTCTCGTCCGACCCGGCGATACCGACCACTCGGCAGCCCTTGATGCGCGCGATCTGGCCGACCACCGACCCGGTCGCTCCCGCCGCACCCGACACGAGCACGGTCTCGCCCGAGACCGGCCGGCCCACATCGAGCAGTCCGAAGTAGGCGGTGAGGCCGGTGACTCCGAACACGCTCAGCGCCGCCGTCGGGTCGATGCCAGCGGGGATGAGCGTGCTGCCGGCGCCCATGACGGCGTACTGCTGCCACCCCGTCATTCCGAACAGCGTCGAGCCGACCGGGTAGGCATCGTTGTTCGACTCGATCACCTCGCCGAGGCCCCCGCTGCGGATCGGTGCCCCGATCTCGATCGCCGGCAGATAGGTGTCCATCGCCATCCACCCACGGATGGTCGGGTCGATCGACAACCAGCCCACCTTCACGAGCACCTCACCAGGGCCGGGAGTCGGGGTCTCGACGTCGTCGGTCGCGAAGCAGTCCGCGGTGATCGCACCGGTGGGACGCTTGGCGAGCGTGATGCGATGGTTCAGTTCGGTCATGGCCGCACCCTACGCGTCGACCGGGAGATGGGTGGCCGCCGGCGACACGACGACCACGACTACGGTTCGGCCGGGGAATATTCGGGATGATCGATCGGTTCAGCTGCTTGTGAGCGCAACTAATTTCTCGGAATCCGCGCCGGCGGCCTTCCAGCTCGGCCTGGACACCTTCGGCGACGTGACCGTCGACGCCGACGGCAACCGTCTCAGCGAGGCGGAGGTGATCCGCAACGTCGTCGACGAAGCCGTCCTCGCCGATCGACTCGGCCTCGACTTCTTCGGTGTCGGCGAACACCACCGCGACGACTTCGCCATCTCCTCCCCCGAGACCGTGCTCGCGGCGATCGCCTCGCGCACCGAACGCATCCGGCTCGGCTCGGCCGTCACCGTGCTCAGCTCCGACGATCCCATCCGCGTGTACCAGCGCTTCGCCACGGTCGATGCGATCTCCGACGGTCGCGCCGAGGTGATCCTCGGGCGCGGCTCGTTCACCGAGTCGTTCCCCCTCTTCGGTTTCCCGCTCGATCAGTACGAGGAACTGTTCGAGGAGAAGCTCGACCTGTTCACGCACCTCCTCCGCGAGGAGCCGGTCACCTGGAGCGGCACGACCCGGCCGCCGATTCCCGGACTGCAGGTGTACCCGCGCACCGCGGGCGGGCTGCGCACCTGGGTCGGCGTCGGCGGCAGCCCCGAGTCGGTCGTCCGGGCCGCTCGCCACGGGCTGCCCCTCATGCTGGCCATCATCGGCGGGTCGCCCGCACGGTTCCGCCCCTACGTCGACCTCTACCACCGGGCCCTCGACGAGTTCGGCCACGATCGTCTGCCGATCGGCGTCCACTCGCCCGGCCATGTCGCGCCGACCGACGACCAGGCCCTCGAGGAACTCTGGCCGCACTGGAGGCCGATGCGCGACCGCATCGGCGCGGAACGCGGTTGGCCGCCGTCGACCCGCGCCGAGTTCGAGAACGCAGCAGGCCCCGACGGCGCGCTCCACGTGGGCTCGCCGGCGACCGTCGCCCGCAAGATCGCTTCCACCGTGGAGGCGCTCGGCGCCTCCCGTTTCGACATGAAGTACTCCGCCGGGACGCTTCCCCACGAGACGATGATGCGTAGCATCGAGCTGTACGCGACCGAGGTCGCACCCGCGGTGCACGACCACCTCGGCGCCGCCGTCGCCCGCTGACCTTCACCACTGCTGTCGTCCGCGGACGAGACGACGCCGTGGTCGAGTAGGAGTTCGGCAAAGGCGCTCGACAACCCGTGGGAGCTCATGGGCGGTCGTCGCATGCTGTACAACTGACCTCGCCCTCACCCCCGCCGGGCGCCGGTCTCTCAGTCGACCGACTCGAGACGAGGGCGCGCCGACGCATCGAGACGGAACCGGCCGCGACCGGTCTTCTCGAGACGGATCGGCACCTCGCGTTCGTCGAGGCGGCGTTTCAACAGGATCAGCCGGCTCTCCAGGTTGTCCTTGAACCCGGGAAGGTCGAGGCTCGCGTCGAGACGTAACTCGCGATCGGTGAAGTCGACCCGACCGTCTGCGACATACGCCCGCAGCAGCGACCAGAGGATCCGACCTGCAACCCCTTTGATGAGGTAGTCGCCATCGACGAACACACTGCCGTCGACCGGGAAGAACCGCACTGCCAGCTCGCCGTCCGGGCCGACGGGAACCGCCGATCGATCCGCCGACAGGCCCGACATCGGGCCCGGAGCAGGCTCGTCGGGACCGTCGCGCTCGATCGCCCGGACGTGCTCGATCGCACTCGCCAGCAGCGATGCGACGACGGCCAACAGTTGCTCGTCCGCAGCGTCGAACGCCACCGGACGGCGGCTCTCCGCGACGAGCACCCCGACCAGTTCGCCTCGCGCCATCGCCGGCACCACGATCCGGCTCTGCACGCCGTCGATCTCCGCCACCGGCAGCTCGTGACCGGGCCCGACGCCCTGTTGCTCGTACCCGAGACGGATCGTCCGGGCGTACTTCTTCATCTGGTGCAGGCCCCCGATGCGCAGCGGCTCGCACCGCTCGGCGGCCAGACCGATCTGCCCCTTCCCGAGCGTCACCTCGGCGCCGACTCCCTCGGTGTCGAAACCGTGACTCCCGATCGTGTACAGCCGGGTGCCGCCCTCGTCGAGCAGCAGCAGCACGGTGTGGCGATAGCCCAACGACCGGTCGAGCCCATCGAGGGTCGTGTCGACGATCGCGTCGAGATCACCTGCCCGAGCAATGCGCTGGGCGAGCTCGGCAAGGCCGCCCAGCTCCGGCGACGGGCGACGCCCGAGCGGGACATCGCTCGGCATGACGCCCGACGGGTTCGGTGGGTTCTGCTCCATCGCCACGACCCTGAACACGTCGGCGGCGCGCAGCCGGTACACGTCCTGCATGTTCTCCAGCACCGCCAGCGCCTCGATGTCGGCCCGCAACCGATCGAACACCGGCCCGCGCCGCTCGGTGCGCTCGTACACCAACGACAGGCGGAACTCGTCGTGGGTCACCGGGTCCATCAGCAGCAGACTGGCTCGGGGGTTGTCGGCGAGATTGCGCGACGTCTTCGACATGAACTGGTTCGACAGCGCCACCCGCTCGTCGTCCACCCGGTGCGCACGCGAGATGTAGGTCACGTTCGGCAGACCACCGGCCGATGCCGTCGCGAGTACCGCCGGGATCGCTCCACCGAAGCACCGTTCGATGTCGGCGAGGGCGAGCTCACCCATCGGCCGTCCCGGCAAGCGCTGCTCCCGCCGACGGTCCAGGGGTCTGGTCGAAGGTCTCCTCGACGACCATCTCCACCGCCACCATCCGGTGGGGCAGTATCCGGCGCAACGCCTCCACCGGGTTGCCGTCCGATCGATGCACGGCCTCGAAGAACGTCTCGCTCTGGAGCCGGGCGAGTTCGATGTCGGCGGCCGTCGGCGACTCGACCACCACCGGTCGACCCTTGAGCTGCACCGACTGGTAGGAGATCGCCTCGGCGCCGGTCAACGACACGGCGCCGGACTGCAGGTTCTCGACGACTGCGGGGTCATCGGCGCTCATCACGAGCCGGATGCGGTGGGTGTCGGCATCGGCCACCGACGCGGCCCACGCCCGGTCGGCGCGGGGTTCACCGTCGGCTGACACCGTGCCCACGACCAGGCCCGCGCCGGTCTCCAAGATCGTCACCAATTCCGTTGCGAACGCCACCGCAGCCTCCTGATCGAGCCTTCAGGATACGTGAGGAAACTCTCACGATCCGCATACGGGGAGTTCAGGAACGCGCAGCCGGCGAACCGTTCACGATGGTCGGCGTCGGCTCGACGGTCGAGTCGGCGGAAAGGAACCCATGACCATCATCAGCCCTCCAATTCCCATCACTCACGAGGTTGCAATCGTCGAGCCCGAGTTCCGGATCCCGGCTGTCGACCTCTACCGCGACATCCACAAGGGCATCCGCGCCGAGCTGTTCGCCGTCACATCGACGGCCGGCAGCATCGATCCGTCGGACCGATGCGACCGGGCGGCACTCGCCGACCACATCACGTCGGTTGCCGCCGTCCTCGAATCGCACGCCCACCACGAGGACAGCATCATCGATCCGGTGCTCGAACGGCACCTGCCCGAGCTCGCGAACGAGATCACCACCGACCACGAGCACCTCGAGGCGATGTTCGCGTCGGTCACCGAGCTCGCCGATGCCACGATCGACGCTGCCGCGAGCGACCAGCGCCGGTTGCTCCAGCTCCTCCACCTCGACCTCGCCCGATTCACCAGCTCGTACCTCGGACACATCGACCTCGAGGAGCGCACGGTGATGCAACGGCTGCCGCAGCTGCTCGGCGTCGAGGAGATCGCCGCGATGCACGGCGCGATCGTCGGCTCGATCCCTCCCGACGAGATGGCCCGGAGCCTGGCGTTCATGCTGCCGGCGATGAACATCGACGACCGCACCGAGCTGTTCACCGGCATGCGTCTGGCGGCACCGCCCGAGGCGTTCGACGCCACCATCGGCCTGGCTCGATCGGTGTTGCGACCGATCGACTTCGCCGTACTCGCCAATCGCCTGGAGGTGGCCCGATGAGGCGGACCGTCCTCGCGCTCGCCCTGTGTGCACCGCTGCTGTTCGCCGCCTGCGGCGACCATGTGGATGCCACCGCAGCCGACGGTGTCCTCGATGTGACACTCAGCGACTTCTCGTTCGGGGAACTCCCCGACGAGGTCGTTGCCGGCACCCGGGTACGGGTCGACAACAGCTCCGAGAGCGAGTTGCACGAGTTGGTCGCCCTCAGACTTCCCGACGGCGACGAACGTTCGGTGGACGAGATCGTCGCGACGGGCCTCGACGACCTGTTCTCAGCCGGTCCGCCGGCGGCGGTGCTGCTGGCCGCACCCGGCGGCGAGCAGATCGACGCCGTCGGCGACGGCGTCCTCGCCGAACCCGGCCGCTACCTCCTGCTGTGCACGATCCCCACCGGGGCGAACCCACAGGAGTACCTGCAGAAGGCCGCCACCAGCGACGGGCCACCAGAGGTCGACGGTGGGCCGCCACACTTCGTCAACGGCATGGTCGACGACCTCGTGGTGATCGACCGGTGATCGACCGATGATCACCGTCGCGGCCACCAACTGACACCGAACGTGACGGTCAGCGTCGCCACGGGCGGTCGGGGTCGAACAGGTGCATGTCGAAGCGCTGCGAGAGTTCCTCGAACACGCGCAAGCCGCGCACGCTGTTGCCGATCGCGTCGAGCCGAGGCGAGAATGTCGCCAACCCGCCCACGCCGGGCAGCATCCCGAGAATGCCGCCGCCGACACCGCTCTTGGCCGGGATCCCGACGGAGTAGGCCCACTCACCTGCGTAGTTGTACATTCCGCAGGTCAGGGCCACGGTCAGCATGTCTCGCGTCACCTCACGGGGCACCACCCGCTCACCGCTGATCGGGTGCACCCCGTGATTCGCGATCGTCGCCCCGATCACGGCGAGGTCGCGGGCGGTGACGAGCACCGAACACTGCCCGAAGTAGAGGTCCAGCGTGACCTCCACATCGTCGCCGATGATGCCCCGGCTCAGCATCAGGTAGGCGATCGCCCGATTGCGGTTCCCCGTGCGTTGTTCCGACGACCACACCGCCCGATCGATCTCCGGTCGACGGCCGAGGTACCGCTCGAACATCGACCGCATCTCCTCGAGGCCTTCCTCGACCGATCCCCCGACCACCAGGTCGGTGATGGCGATCGCACCGGCGTTCACCATCGGATTCGGAGCGCGGTTGGTGGCCTCGTCGAGTTCGATCGCGTTGAACGCGTCGCCGGTCGGTGCCACGCCAACACGTTCGAGCACGCGGTCGCGCCCGTGCATCTCGAGCGCCAAGCCGTACATCAGGAGCTTCGAGATCGACTGGATCGTGAACTCGTGGTCGACATCGCCCACCCCGACGTGTTCGCCATCGGCCGTCATCGCCGCGATGGCGAAGCGGTCGGGATCGACCATGGCCAGTTCGGGGATGTACGACGCCGGCTCGCCGTCCTGCAACGGCCCGAACCGCTCGTGCAGGTCGACGCACGTCTCCTCGAACCACCGCCGTCGGACCTCACGCTCGTCGAGTTCGCTCACGGGTCAGCAGCGTAGGGCTCCGCCCGCACCCAGGGACTCTCTGCGGAATACGTCTCAACCCTCGCAACCAGATCCGCAGAGAATCGGCGACATCGAACGGAGCGGGCAGCGCAATCGCGATGAGTGCGGGCGAGTCAGGGTTCGAGGACGGCGGCGTTCACGACGTCTTGGAAGCGGTGCGCCGCCCAACTCTCGATGGCCCCCTCGGGGCTCACCTGCGTGGCCACCTCGAAGTAGGTCGCCGCAACACCCGTTTCGGGATCGAACCAGCCATCGATCCCCCCGGAACCCCCGTGGCGCACGACACTCGGCCGCGAGGTCCCGCCCCCGTACCGGGGCCAGGCCTCGAATCCAGCGACACCGAAGCCGAAGCCCCACGATGCCTCACCACGCTCCTCACCGATGAAGTCCGCAGCGATCCCCGGGATCTGGTTGGTGGTCATCACCCTGACCGCATCACGGCTGAGCACACGAACGTCGCCGACCATCCCGCCATCGAGGAACATCTGCCAGAACCGGGCGAGATCGGCCGCCGACGCGTGTGCCCCGAAGCCGCCGTCGTCACTCGCCGCCCAGACGTGGCTGTTGAACGAGATCGGTGAAGCAGGGTGATCCGGACCGCCCGGGATCCCCGGTGGACGCTCGATCACCCTGGGCTGCAGGTCGGCGCCGACGATCACCGCGCTGCTCGTCATCCCGATCGGTTCGAACAGGTACCGGCGCATCGCCGCGTCGAGCGTGTCGCCGGTGACCCGTCTCACGATCTCTCCGAGCAGCGAGTAGTTGAAGTTGCAGTACTGCATCCGCTCACCGGCCGGAAGGCGCCGGGGCACGCCCCATCCCGGCCACAGCATGATGTGTGTCAACGCGTCCGTTCCCTCGGGGATCGTGGCGATCGCCTCGTCGAGCTTCGCCTCGCGAGCGGCGACGTGGTCGTCGTCGTTCCAGCCCGACGTGTGAGCGAGGAGGTGATACACCATCACCTCCTCGTGCTCGCCTGCGAGCTCCGGCAGTGTCAGCGACGCCGACTCCGTGAGCCCGATCATCCCCCGCTCGGCCAGCGCCATGATCACCGCCGCGGTCATCGGCTTGGTCTGCGAGGCCAACGGGAACACCGAATCGATCGTCGCCGGCGGTCCGCCCCGGTCGGGCGTTTCCGACGGCGTGCGTCCACACCAACTGCCCGTGCCGAGCAACGAGCGCAACCGCCGTCGGAGTGAGGCCATCAGCGAACTGACGGTCCATCAGCGCGGCCGCATCGGCCAGTCGGCTCACCGACATGCCGAGCTCGGCAGGATCGTGCAGCTCCATCGAGAGCGTCATTCGTTCACCGCCGCGGTGATCACGTCCTGGAATCGATGCCCGATTCCGAGACCCGGAACCAGGAACTCGTCGACCTCGGTGATCACCTCGAAGAACACGCCCACGATCTCGTTCACGAAGTCGACCCAGTAGCCACGCCACCCGCCCCGGATGCAGCGCACTTCCCAACGGTACGAGGCCCCCGGTGAAGTACGGGAACCTGCGTGACTGCACCACCGTGAATCCGTACCCCCAGCTCGACTCCGGGATGATCTCGTCGCCGAACATGGCGGGGACCCCCGGGTATCTGGTTGGTGACCATCGACGTCACCGTCGACGGAGCCAGCACGCGGCTGCCGTCGAGGACACCGCCGTTCAGGATCATCTGTCCGAATCGAGCGAGGTCCGGCGCCGACGTGTGTACCGTGCGGCGGCTCCCGAATCCGACAACTCCCAGAGGTCGCCCTCGAAGACGACCGGTCCGCCCGGGCCGAACGGAAGGCCTGCTGCCCGAGTGACGACATGCGGCCGAAGATCGTCGCCGACGATGCCTGCGCTGCGCTCCATGCCCAACGGTTCGAAGATCCGCGAACGAGTGCGCATCGAGCGTGCCGCGGTCTCGCTCGGACGATCTCGGCGAGCAGTTCGTACGGCCCGTTGTCGTACTGCATCTCGTCGCCGGGCGCGGCGACCCGGATCGGATCGAGCGCCAGCGACAGGAAGAGATGGGTGATGAAGTCGCGCCCCGGCGGTGGCGGGGCGATCTCCCCGGATCGGACGAACTGCTCGATCCGGTGTGTCCTCTGCGCCGACTCCCATCCCGCGGTGTGAGTGAGGAGATGGTGGACGAGCACCTCGTCGTCGCCCGGACCGGTCAACTCGGCAACGTAGGCGACCACCGGTTCGTTGATCCCGATGCGGCCTTCCTCCACGAGCGTCATCGCCACCGCCGCCGTCATCGGTTTGCCGGCCGGACCGCGATCGGCCACACGTCGTCGATGTCGAGTGGCGCGCCGTGCGGCCCTCGCACACCGAACGCTTCGGCCAGCACGACCTCGCCGCGCCGCTGGACGACCGCCACCGCCGACGGCGAGCGACCGGTCGCCACATGATTCGCGACGAGATCGCGCGCCAGCCGACCGCGTTCGCTCGACATCCCCACGCTCTCGGCATCAACGGTCTCGATGGCCATGTGTCCTTCCCCTGCAGCAGGATCGCACACCCGCCCAGGTGATGCAGGTCGGTGACCCCGCCGCAGGCGCGGGCCCCGACGACAGCTAAGTTGCACGCCGGGGAGGGCCGATGGCCGACGTACACGGTTTCTGCGACGAACGATTCCGACCGCTCGAAGAAGCGTGCCGACGCAACGTCGACAGCGGGCTCGACAAGGTCGCATCGCTCGCCGTCACGCTCGGCGGTCAGTCCGTCGTCGACCTCTGGGCGGCACACGCGACTACGGACAGGCCGTCCCGTGGGAGTCCGACACGGTCGTGCGGGTGTTCTCCACGTCGAAGGTCATGGTGATGATCACGGTGCTGATGCTCGTGGACCGTGGGCTCCTCGACCTCGACGCACCGATCGCGCAGTACTGGCCGAGTTCGCAAAGCACGGCAAAGGGAGGATCGCGCCGCGACAGGTGCTGGTCCACCGCTCGGGTGTGCCGGGTTTCGGCAGGTCGGTCTCCTTCGACGACCTCGCGTGCTGGGAAGGTGCCCTCGAGATGCTCGAGGAGGCGCCGCTCTGGTACGAGCCCGGCACGATCAGCTGCTACCACCCCAGACGTTCGGGTCCTGCTGGGCGAGCTGTGCGACGGTCGGCGACATGCCGTTCGAGGACTTCTTCCGTCTGAAATCGCCGAACCCCTCCGCGCCGACCTCCAGTTCGACTTCCCGATCGATCAGGCGAACCAGTCGCGGCACTGGCCGCCGGACGAACCGCCTGACATCGAGTCGCCGATGGGGGCCGCGGTCATGGGCGAACTGGCAGCGATGGAGGAATGGATCGATCCCGACCGCTGCCAGTCGTGATGCCGGCCGCCAGCGGCGTCACCAACGGCCGGGCACTCGCCCGCATCGGCGCGGTGGTCGCCATGAACGGTGAACTCGACGGCCAACGCTACCTCAGCCGCTCGGTCGTCGAGCAGGCCGGGAGCGAGCACAGCTACGCCGACGACGAGGTGGTCGGTTGGGTTCGCTACGGCCTCGGATCGGACTCCACACCGACGACTATCCAGCACCGACCCCTACATCGATGCACTGGGGCGGTTACGGCGGATCGTTCTGACCATGGATCCCGCCAGCGGGATCAGCTGCGGCTACGCCCAGAGCCAGCTGCTCATGGACGGCGGCGTTCGCCGATCGCCGCCGCGTCGAGTTCTGGCGCCTCCTCGGCGAGATCACCGCCACGCCTGACCGAGCGATGAGCGAACGGCCGAATGGCGGCCGCTCCCTCCCGACCGACTCGACCCGACAGTTGGCGCCGACGATGGCCATCAACGACCGGCCATACCGCATCCACACCCGCGTCAGCTGCTCGGCCCACGCCAACGTCTCGGTGAGCGACTCGGCCGCCGGACCCCTGCGCACACTCTCGTGAGGAACACCGATCGGGCGAATGACGCCATCGCCTGCCCAACGGGTGGTCGTCATCGGTCACCTCCTGGCCGATCGCAGCATCGACGTCGTCGTATCGGCCCATCTCGGTGAGCGTGATCGCCTTGATCGAGCCGTACTGCACGGCGCCGAACCGATCAGGTCGGCCAGCTCGATCCCACGATCGCAGGTCGCAATCGCGTCGGCGAATCGACCGAAACCGAAGTACTGCCACATCATCCAGAAACAGTGCGCGTTCAACCTCACCGGATCGCGGACGACGCTCGAGCCGCTCCATCAGCGCCTCGCAGGCGCCGAGTTGATCGGCGACGGTGCCAGTGCGTAACGACGCTGCCATCGCATCGAGAATCAGGTCTTCGTCGCCGATCGCCTCGGCCAACTCCAACGACTCGGCGACGTTGGCGACCGCCGTCGCCCGGTAGTCCGCCCAGTAGTCCGTGAACCACGTCGTCGGCAGCAGCGCCAGCGCCATGCTCGCCTTGTCGTCGCGTTCCTTCGCCGCGGTGTAGGCGGCCTCGTACACGTCGCGCGACACCTCGGCGGTGCCCGGGTTGTCGAGCGACATGATGTAGTACGCCCGCCCAGCGCGCCAGCTGAACCGCGATCTCCAACTCGGGATCGTCGGCCGCGGCAGCCGCGGCGACGAGCGAATCGAGATCGGCCAGTCCCTCAGCCGCCCGGTACTGGTCGTTGAGCAGCTGCACCCGTTGCAGCCGCAGCGTGATCTCCTGATCGGTGTTGGCGGCGCGTCCCAGTTCGTCGTCGAGCACGTCGAGCGCATCGTCGACTCGACCGGCACCGCGCAATGCGCGCGCCTGCGTTCGGCGCAACTCGAAGCGGCCCTCACCGCCGCCGACGAGCGACACGGCGCCGTCGAGTTGCCGCAGGGCATCCTCGAAGGCGAGGGCCTCCATGTTGACCTCGGCGGCGGCGACGAGCGCGGTCACCGTGCGATCGGCCGGGGCGGCGGAGCCCGCTGACACCAGATGGTGTGCCAGTTCGACCGCCGATCCCGACCCGAGTTGTTCCATCGCGTCGGCGATGCGCAGGTGGACCCGCTGGCGTCGGGCCAACGACAATTCGCCGACCAGGGTCTGGCGGATCTGCTCCTGCACGAACAGGTAGTCGGCCGGATGGTCAGCGGGTAGTTCTTCGATCAGATGGCTCCGCTCGGCCGATTCGAGCGCATCGAACAGGTCGTCTTCGTCGGCGCTCGACACCGCGGCGAGCGTGTTGAACGTGAACGTGCGGCCGATCACGGCGGCCGATGCGAGCATCTTGCGGTGCTCGGGTCCGAGCAGATCCAGCCGGCGTCCGAGGACCAGTCGCACCCCCTGGGGCACCTCGGTGTCTCCGATCTCGAACCCTGGGCGCCACTGCCCATCGTCGTCGAACAGTCGACCACTGTCACGCAGGTGCCGGAACAGTTCCTCGGTGAAGAACGGGTTGCCGTGGGTCTCGGAGTAGACGAGGTCGACCAGCTCGGGCGGCGCCTCACTTCCGGCCCGCGCACCGAGCACGGTCTTCACCTCCTCGCGGGTGAGCAACTTCGGCCGGAGATCGGTGGCACCGACATCGCGGAACAGCGGGCCGATGGCCGTCGTGAGCGGGCGCCCGGGCTCGAGTTCGTCGTCGCGGAACGTACCGACCACGAGCACCGGAACACTCGCGGCCCGAGCACCGATGTGGCGCAACAGCAACAGCGTCGACTCGTCGGCCCAGTGGAGATCCTCGAAGGTGAGCACCATCGGCTGATCGCTTGGCAGACGCGCTCGATGAACTCACCGACGCCGTGCAGCATGTACCGACGCTCCTGCTCCGGTGTCAGATCGGGCGAGGGCGGAATGTCGTCGTAACGCTGCCGGAGCGCCGGCAGCAGCTTGGCGATCTCGGGAGCGTTGACGCCGAGGGCCACGCGAAATCCATCGGACGAGAAGGTCCGTGCAGCCTGCTCGAGGTGGTCGATCGTCGGTTGATACGGCGGCGGCGACTCCATGTCGAGGCAGTTGCCCGAGTAGACCGCCATCCCGAGACGTTCGGCCATCGCTGCGGTCTCCCGCACGAGACGGCTCTTGCCCACCCCGGCGACGCCGCCGATCAGCACCATCCCACCGTGTCCGGACGCGGCTGCCTCGACCATCGTGCGCAACGTCTCACGCTCGCTGACCCGGCCGACGTACGGGGTCGCCACGGTGTCGGCAAGTCCTGACTCGGCCTCCTCCTCCTCCGGCAGGGGCACGAGATAGAGGTGCCACTCGGCCGAGATCCCCTTCAGCGCCGTCGCACCCTGATCGACGAGTTCGTCGCGGGCGGTACCCAGAACTCCGTGAACCGTCTCCGACGCGAGGATCCCGCCGGGTGGAGCAAGCCCCTCGATTCGTTTTGCGATGATCACGGTCTCACCGTGGAGATCGCCGTCCTCGTCGATCACCTCACCGGTGTGCAGCCCGATGCGCATCTGCACCGCAGCGTCGAGGCCGGTGCGATGCAGCTGGCGCATCTGCACTTGCATCTCGCGCGCTGCGGCGATCACCCTGCGCGCCGACGCGAACGCGGCCATGAGCCCGTCGCCCATCTCCTTGATCAGGGCGCCGCGATTCGAGGCGACCGCCTGGCGGGCCATCTCCTCCACCTGGCGACCGATCTGACGTGCGGCATCGTCACCGAGCGCCTGGTTGAGCTGCGTCGACTCGACCAGGTCAGTGAACAGCACGGTGACCGTGCCCTCCGGAATCTCCTGCGTGCTCACGGCCCCCCGCCGTCACGTGTCGCCACGGCTGAAGTGTAGGTGCAGTCGGACCCGAGAACTTCTGCGACGGTGCGCCCATGCGCGGTACGGTCGATGTTCACCAACCGTGATGTCACACGACCAGGAGTACCGCATGCGCACAGAGATTGCGTTCAGCCCGGCATTCGCCATGGCGAGCCTGCACCTCGAACCAGGCGAATCGGTCAAGGCCGAGGCGGGAGCGATGATGGCGATGTCGCCGAACGTCGAGATCGCCACGAGCACCCAGGGCGGCATCATGAAGGGCCTGCGCCGGTCGGTGCTCGGCGGCGAGTCGTTCTTCATGAACACCTTCACCGCCACCGGCCCCGACGCCCACGTGATCGTCGCCCCGGCACTCCCCGGCGACATCATCGTGTGGCCGATCAGCGGCAGGACCGTGTTCCTGCAGTCCGGCTCGTACCTCGCCTCGCCCGAGTCCATCGACATCGACAGCAAGTGGGGCGGCGCAAAGACCTTCTTCAGCAAGGAGGGCCTCTTCATGCTCAAGTGCACCGGCACCGGCGATCTCGTGGTGTCGAGCTATGGCGCCGTGCACGCCGTCGACCTCGCACCCGGGCAGAGCTACACCGTCGACACCGGACACATGGTCGGCTGGGAGGAAGGCGTGGCGTACGAGGTCGCCAAGGCGGGCAGCTGGAAGTCCTCGATACTCGGCGGGGAGGGGCTCGTCGTGAAGCTCACCGGACCGGGCCGGGTCTACATCCAGACCCGCAGCCCGTCGGACTTCGTCGACTGGCTCGTCCCGAAGCTGCCATCGCAGCGTTCCTGAGTCGCGCTGACACAGCGGCCGCCCCGGCTGTCGTCGTTCTCGGTGAGGGTCAGGCGGGGAGCAGCGGGCGCGCCATCGGTTCGATGACGGCACGCGACGAGAAGGCGCGTCCGACGACCTGGATCGCAACCCTGGAGTAGGCGCGTTCGCGGACGACCTCGGGTTCGGTCGGGTCGACCAGCACCTGCAGCGCCACTGGGCTGACATCGAGTCGTCGGGCGACGTTGACGAGCGAGATGAACAGTTCGGCGGGCACCGCGGCGATCCCCTTCGCCTCGATGGCGGCGGCGAACCGGTCGAGCAGTTGGAGGGCGGGGCTGGTTTCCATGCACTCAAATCTACGGAGGGTTGAGGTCAATCACCAGCGATGCTTTGTCGTCATAGTGATCAGTTATGCTTATGCTCAATGGCCGACCTACCGCGACCTCGACATGCGTCTGCTCGTGGCGTTCGACGCCGTCGCCACCGAGGGCACCTTCGGACGAGCGGCCGAGCGTCTGGGCTACACCCAGTCGGCGGTCAGCCAACAGATCGCGTCGCTGGAGCGCATCGTCGGCGAGCGGGTCTTCGACCGGCCCGGTGGCCCCCGCCCGGTCGAACTCACGCCTCTCGGCGCCCACCTGCTCGAGCACGGCCGAGCACTCCTCGCACAGCTCGACCGAATCGCCGACGACCTCGACCGCTTCCGCGCCGGTGACGCCGGTCGCCTGCGGGTCGGAACATTCCAGAGCATCTCCAACACCGTGCTCCCCTCGCTCATCGGGGCGATGCGCAAGGAGTTGCCGAACCTCGAGATCGTGGCTTTCGAGAGCGACTACGACGAGGTGCTCCATGATCGGCTCGGCTCCGGCGATCTCGACCTGAGCTTCGTGGTCGGCGACGTCGATCCGAGCTTCGACACCTGCCATCTGCTGAACGACCCGTTCCGCCTTCTCGCCCGACCCGGTCAGTTCCCGGCCGGCCCCGTCCAGATCAGCGTCCTGGCCGACGAGCCACTGGTCGGCCAGCACCAGAACTCGTGCCAACTCATCAACGAGGCCGGCCTGCGGTCGGCCGGCGTCGAGCCGAGCTACGTGTTCCGGACCAACGACAACGGCACCGTGGCGGCGATGGTGCGCGCCGGGATGGGGGTGGCGGTCCTCCCCTTGCTGTGCATCGAGCCCGAAGATCCCCGCGTCAGCCTGCACCCGCTGGTGCCGGCCTTCCCGGGCAGGGAGATCTCGATCGCCTGGCGCCGCGGTCACACGGTGTCGCCGGCGGCCCAACGGTTCATCGAACTCGCCGTGTCGGTGAGCGCCGATGTGGCCCTTCGGTTCGCCGACCTCGACACGCCGCCGCCACGCCGGTCGCGTGCAGCAACCGTCAGCGCCGCGAGCAGCTGCTCGCTGAGCGTCCAGAGTTCGGACGCTCGTGACTCGTTGGTGATGGAGGTGTCGAAGCCATTGCGGCCGAGGTTGCCGCCCTCGACACCGAGACCGCAGTCGGCCAGGTACATCCCGCTGTGGTCGACGACATCGGGCGACGTCGCCGCCCACACCTGCGTCGCGGCTCCCTGCGCGATGGTCTTGAACTGCATCTCCCCCGATTCGCCGGTCTTGGCAGCGCGTTCCTTGGAGCGATCGAACATCTGGTTCATCAGGTCGTCGTTCAGGTGCCGACCGAGATTGGTCATGATCACGCCGGGATGGACGGAGAACGCCAGGACGCCATCGTCGGTGAGGCGTCGTGCGAGCGCCAGCGCGTGCAGCGCGTTCGCGGACTTCGAGCGGCCGTAGGAAATCCATGCGTCGTAGTCGACGTGTTCGAAGTTGGGATCGGTGAGATCGACGTCGGAGATGCTGTGCGCGGACGACGACAGGTTGACGATGCGTGGCTCGTTGCCGGCGATCACCGCCGGCGCCAGGAGGCGCGTCGAGCTCGAAGTGACCGAGGTGGTTCGTGCCGAACTGCATCTCGAAACCGTCGGCGGTGTGCCCGAATGGGCACGCCATCACGCCGGCGTTGTTGATCAGTACGTCGATCGACTCGCCGGCGTCGAGGAACCGAGCGGCGAACGACCGGATGCTCGCGAGGTCGGCCAGATCGACGCGTGTCGAGTGACAGGTCGGCGCTCGGGCACCGTCGCGCGCACGCGGGCGGCGGCCTCATCGTTCTTGGCCGGGTCACGGGCCAGCATCAGCACCGATGCGCCATGGGCGGCGAGTGCCCGGGTCGACTCCTCGCCGAGACCGCTTGCAGCTCCGGTGATCACGAAGCGTCGACCGGACAGATCGAGACCGTCCAGCACGTCGTCGGTGGTCGACTCGTGGTTGAACGTCATCCGGCGACGGTATCCGCCGATGGGCGAGTCCGCCTGGCACCCGCGCGGCGAGCGTCGACGATCGGCGTCGATCGCGCGGTACGGTCGGCGTGATGGACTCCACGCCCATGGACCCGGTGATCGAAGCGGTGCTGGCCGCCAACCAGGCGTTCTACGACGCCCACGAGCAACGCGACTTCGAGGCGATGCAAGCGGTCTGGGAGCACAGCGACCGCGTGGTGTGCGTACATCCCGGGTGGCCGATCCTGCGAACATGGCCGATGGTCGAGGACTCGTGGCGTCGCATCCTCGCCGGCCCGGGACGCAACCAGTTCATCCTCACCAACCATGCCGTGGCGATCGACGGCCGCTTCGCCTGGGTGACGCTCGACGAGAACCTGGTCGATCGCGGCGGCACCGGTACCGTCGCCGCCACGAACCTCTACGCCGACCGAGGCGAGGGGTGGCGCCTGCTCGCCCACCACGGCTCACCCATTCTCGGCCGCCCCACCTGAGCGGCGAGCGACGACCGCGTAGAGCGGGTCGGAGCGACTTGCGGGGTTGCGCAGTTGCACGACCGCGCGGTCGAAGCCATCGGTGAGATCGAAGTAGGCGTCGACGATCGCGCAGTGGCCCTCGTCGTCGGTGAGCAGCCAGCCGTGAATCGCCTTCGTCGGAAAGCACCGGTTCGAGAACGTGACGGCGAACGGACCGCCGGGACGCAGCACCCGGGCGACCTCCGCGAACACCTCGCAGCGGCCGAGTGAGGTAGTCGACCGACACGCAACAGGTGACCGCGTCGAACGACGCGTCGTCGAACGGCAGGGTCGGGTCGACGTTGAGATCCTGGATCGCCCAGCTCGTCGCCATCTCGTTGGCGCGGAGTTCGTTCTCGTTCATCCCCATCGCCACCAGTCGGCGCGGCGCTGTCCGGAAGTGCGAGATCCACGACGAGCAGATGTCGAGCACGTCGCCCGTCAACTCCAGTTCGTCGTACAGCTCGCCGACCGCGGCGATCGCGCCATCGTCGATGTGCGTCACGAGTCGGTCCGGTCGGTAGAAGACGGCGTCGGCCGATTCGTCGGTGCGATCGAAGAACCCGGCGGGGAAGACGTGCTCGTTCGCCATCGCCGGGACCGTACCGGCCGGTCATCGACCGTGCCGCTCCGTGGTGCGGATGCGACACTGGCCCGATGACACCGGACGCCGTCGACCGTCGTCGAGCGAGCGCAGGCCGTCGCCGACTCGGTGCTGTTCCCCCGGGCTCAGGACGTCGACCGTCGCACGGTTGAACCCGGCGACGGGTTGCGGGCGCTCGCCGACGCCGGCATGTTCGGCATCGCCGGTCCCGCCTCGCACGGCGGCAGTGACCTCGACGCCCCACAGCGCCGCGACGGGTCATCGCCGCGATCGGGCAGTGGCTGCGGCGCGACGTTCTTCGTCTGGGTCCAACATCTCGGCGTCGTGCGCTCGGTGCAGAGCTCGGCAAACGACGCGACCTCGTCGATGCGCTGCTCAGCACCGATGTGCGCCGGCGAGCTGGTCGCCGGCGTCGCCTTCGCCCACGCCCGACGCCTCGGACCGCCGGCTGTCGTCGCGACGCCACTCGTCGATGGAGGCTGGCGTCTCGACGGGCACGCACCGTGGGTCACGTCGTGGGGAATCGCCGACTGGTTCTGTGTCGCCGCCGAATCGGCCGCACGGGCGAACTCGTCTGGTCGATGATCCCGGCGTCGGACGCCGGCCGGGCGTCACGGCCACGCCGCTCGACCTCCCGGTGTTCACGGCGACCGGCACGGTCGCGCTGTCGTTCGACGGATGCACGATCCCGCCGGAGCGTGTCGTCGCGGTCGAGAACGTCAGCGGCTGGCGCGCCGGCGATCGAGTGCGTGCCGCGATCGGACAGCCGGCGGTGCTCGGAGTCGCCGATCGGGCGATCCGGCTGCTGGACGACCTCGCGGACGCGTGCCGATGCCGCACACCGTCTCGCCGCAGAACTCGACGGCACGTGGGCACGCGACGACGACCTCGTCGACTCGGTCCTGACGACGACATCGAGGCGCACATCGCGTCGGCGAGCGACCACCGGGCGGCCTGCCTCGACCTCGCCCGGCGCGCGACCACGGCGCTGCTCGCGGCGACGGGCGGACGCGGAATGGATCTCGCTCACCCCGCCCAACGCCTCGCCCGGGAGGTCGACTTCTACGTCATCCAGGCCCAGACCGCCGACGGTCGCGCCGCCACGCTGCGATCGGTGACGCGTTGACGATGCAGCGCACCGAACTCACGCCGGTCGACGGTGGCGTGATGCTCACCGTCCATGCGCAGCCCGGCGCGCCGACGCACCGAGATCGTCGGACGTCACGGTGATGCCGTGAAGATCCGGGTGGCGGCCCCGCCCGTCGACGATCGCGCCAACGAGGCGCTCGTGGTGTTCGTTGCCGAGATGTTCGGCCTGCGATCGGCGGCGGTCAGCGTCCGCTCGGGTGGATCGAGCCGCCACAAGCGTCTGCGCCTCGACGGCATCGACCTGCCGACCGCGACCCGAATCCTCGACGACCGCATGCGCGGCCTCCCCGGCGCCTGACCCTCGCGCACCCGCCCCACCCACCCACCGCCCCCACCCACCCACCCACACCATCCCATCCGGTTTGCGTTGCACTTCGGTTGGGCCGGCCCAACCAAACCCTCACGCAAACAGCCTCCTGGGTGGAGCAGATCGGTGCGACGGGTCGACGGCGGGTGTTCTAGCGTCTCGGGATGATCCGACTCACCGCCGGCGACGGCCACGAACTCGACGCCTACGAAGTGCACCCCGACGGCGCGACCGCGTCGATCGTGATCGTGCAGGAGATCTTCGGCGTCAACGCCCACATCCGATCGGTCGTCGACCGCTACGCCGAGTTCGGGTACCGGGCCATCGCCCCGGCGCTGTTCGACCGTGGCGAGCGCGGCGTGGAGCTGGGCTACGACGATGCCGGCCGAACGCGTGGAATCGAGTTGGTGATGCCGATCGCCTGGGACCCGGCGATGCTCGACGTGGCTGCCGCCGTCGACCACGTCGCCGACACCGGACCGGTCGCCGTGATCGGCTACTGCTTCGGTGGCAGCATCGCCTGGATCGCCGCCTGCGACCTCCCGATCACCGCCGCCGTCGGCTACTACGGCGGCCAGATCCACGGCATGATCGAGCGCACGCCGAAGGTGCCGACGATGCTCAACTTCGGCGAACTCGACCACGGCATCCCGCTCGAGCAGGTCGAGGCGATCGCCGCCGCGCACCCCGACGTACCCGTCCACGTGTACCCCGGCGCCGATCACGGTTTCAGCTGCGACGCCCGCGACTCCTACGACGCCCGCTCTGCCGCCATCGCCCTCGGCCGCACGCTCGACTTCCTCGCCGACAACGGCGTCGCGCCCGCTGACCTGATCCGCAGCGCAGCGTCACGATCTGGAAGGCGTCCTGCGCTCGATCAGCGCCTGAGGGCAGGGCCCTCGCGACGGGCGCTGCGCTACGTTGACGGACGGACGTGCCAGGAGCGGCGAACGAAGTGAGATCGACGACCGAACCGAGCGATTCACAGTCGACGTTGACCGCGTTCGTCCCCCGTCTCGCCGTGGAACTCGGCCGCGGGCCGATCCCGTCGTGGACGAGCGTCGACGGTTCGATGCTGTCGGCCGACATCTCCGGCTTCACGGCGCTGTCGGAGAAGCTGGCCGGCAAGGGCAAGGCCGGCGCCGAGGAGATCACGTCGCTGATCAACACCTGCTTCACCGCTCTGATCGACTCGGCGTACAGCTACGGCGGCGAGGTGATCAAGTTCGGCGGCGACGCCCTGCTGATCCTGTTCCGCGGCGACGACCACGAGCGTCGTGCTGCCGACGCCGGCCTGCTGATGCAGCGCGCCCTGCACTCGTCACCCGCTGCCAAGCGAGCCAATCTGACCATGACCGTCGGCGTCGCCGCCGGGCCGTTCGACGTGTTCCTGGTCGGATCCGGCTATCGCGAATTGCTGATCACCGGTCCCCGGGCCAGCGAGGTGATCCGCCTCGAGGGCGAAGCAGCCAAGGGCGACACGCTCGTCGACCAGCTGATCGCCGAACATCTCCCCACCGACATGAAGCTGCGCGAGGAGCACGGCGGCTGGGTGATCACGGGCTCGACCGGGGATGCGCCGAGTGGGCCGGGAGAGCGGGTCAGCAACCTCCCGGATCTCGATCGCTTCGTTCCGGCGCCGGTGGTCGAACAGCTCGCCGCATTCTCAGGCACCGGTGGGGAACACCGACTCGTCACAGTGGGCTTTCTCATGGTCGTCGGCGTGCGGAGCACTGCTCGAGAACGACGGTCCCGAGGCGGTGGCGATGGCGTTCCACGATCTCGTGGACGACGTCGTGCGGATCTGTGAGGCGTACGGCGTCACTGCGCTCCACACCGACATCGCCGGTGACGGCATCAAGTTCGTGCTCTGCGCCGGCGCGCCGATCAACCGCGGTGACACCAGCGACGCCATGCTCCATGCAGCACTCGAACTGGCTCAGGTCGAGTCGCCCTTCGTGCTTCGCCAAGGAGTGCAGACCGGCCGAGTGTTCGCCGGCTTCCTCGGCAGCGAGTTCCGACGTACCTACACCCTCATGGGCGACCCCGTGAACACCGCTGCTCGCATGCTCGGCAAGGCCGCAGACCGCGACGTGGTCGCCGTTGCATCCGTCGTCGGCGACACGCGGACGATCTTCCTCAGCGAACCACTCGAACCGTTCCTCGTCAAGGGCAAGACCGAGCCGATCACCGCCCACACGGTGCTCGCCGCCACCGACGAGGTCCGCCGGGACACGACGGCGACCCGACTCGTCGGACGGGCCGCCGAACTCGAGGTGTTGACGCCACGCGATCGGCGAACTCGGCGAGGTGGTGATCCTCAGCGGTGGAGCGGGCGTCGGCAAAGTCACGCCTGCTCGATGCCGCCCACGCTGCCGCCGAGGGTTTGCAGCTGTTTCAAGGGGCGTGTACCCCGTACGGCGCCGCGTCGCCCTACAGCGTGTTCCGCCCACTGCTGCGCGTCGGATCGGGCATCGACATCAACGCCGACCCGTTCCACGCGGGAGAACTTCTCGAGAAGATCGTCAGGCAGTCGGCACCCGACCTCTTGGCGTGGCTACCCCTGCTCGCCGTGCCGTTCGGCGCCCAGGTCGCCGCCACGCCCGAGGTCGACGCCATCGATGCGCAGTTCCGCCTCGCCCGCACCCACGACATCGTCGTCGATTTCCTCGACACGGTCCTCGACGGCCCGGTGTTCCTCGTCGTCGAGGATCTGCACTGGATCGACGACGTGTCGGGCGAGCTTCTGAACCACCTCGTGGCGGCGGCCGCCACTCGGCCGTGGGCCGGCGTGCTCACACGGCGACCGGAGGGATCGTGGCAAGCCCCCGAGTCGTCATCGCACGTGCGACTGTTGCACCTCGACCCGCTGACCGACAACGACATCCGTGCGATCGCTCTCGACATCGCCGACCGCCCATTCTCCGATGCCGAACTCGACCTGATCGTGACCCGGTCGGGCGGCAATCCGCTCTTCACGATCGAGCTCGCCCGCGCCGTCGGCCGCAACACCTTCGATCAGTTGCCCGACTCGATCGAAGGTCTGATCTCGACGCGGATCGACGCCCTCCCCGCCGAGCAGCGTCGGCTGCTCCGGGTGGCCGCCGTGTTCGGTCGGGAGTTCGACGTGCTCCAGGCGTCGGCGGTGGCCGACGCCGACCTGACCATGACGAGTGGGCTCGACGAACTCATCGAACATGCCGACGGCACGCGCTACAGGTTCCGTCATGCCATGTACCGAGACGCTGCCTACGAGGGTCTGCCGTTCCGCGAGCGCTCGCGACTGCACGAACGCACGGCGATGGTGCTGGAGGCGGGCCTCGGACACCCCGAGCAGATCGCGTCGCTGCTCTCGTTGCATTTCGCCGCAGCTCGCCTCCACCGCAAGGCGTACCGGTACGCCCGGATCGCGGCCGACGAAGCAGCCGACGCGTACTCTCACGGCGACGCGATCGAACAGTACGAGCGGGCCCTGCACGCTGGTCGTTACTGCCCGGAGGTCGATGACGACACCCGAGCCGCCCTGCTGGTCCAGCTGGGACGATCCAAGGAGTTCCACGGCGACCTCGTCGGCGCGGAAGCGGCATACCGCAGGGTCTGCCGAATCAGCAACGATGTCGATCTCACGGTGAACTGTCTACGACGGCGCGCGAGGGTACGGCAGAAGCAGAACCGTCTCAGCGCTGCGATCCGATTGCTTCGACAGGGTGAACGACTGCTCGACAGCGCAGCGACAGGGCCGTGGGTCGACCGTCGCCTGGCGGAAATCCACCTCAACGTGTCCGGCATCCGCATGGATCAGGGACAGCTCGCCGATGCCCGGCGTGAGGGGGAGCTCGCCGAGGTGCATGCGCGTGCCGCTGGGGACCTCCCGCTGACCGTTCAGGCCTACGGGGCCATCGTCGGAGCATTGACCGAATGGCACGCGGTCGAGACATACGTGGAGCGCGGACTCGGGCCCGACGCGCCTGCGGATGCGTACGAAGCCCGCTCGATCCTCGCAATCAACGCGGGAATGGCAGCGCTTCTTCGCCGGACGGTGGGCCGATGCCGTCGACCTGTACGAACAGGGTCGCGCGAACGCCCAAGCGATGGGCAACGTGACCGGTGCGGCGCTGGCATCGATGAACGCGGCCGAAGTGTTGATCGACCAGGGACACGTGGATCGCGCCGCGGTGGCACTCGTCGAGGTGCGCCGCGTGCTGGGAGCGGCCGGGTACACCGCGGCGCTGTCGTATGCCGAACTGTTGAGCGCGATCGCGGCGCTGCGCACCGGAGCACTCGATCTCGCCGTTCCTGCGCTGGAGCGGTGCGCGACGGCCTTCCGCGCGGGAGCGATGCAGCTCTATGCACTCGAGGCCGAACTCCGTCTCGCCGAGGCCAAGCTGCAACTCGGCGAGAGCGACGCGGCCGCGATCGATCGCGCAGCGCGCACTCGCCGAATCGACGAACCTCTCCCGACGGGCAATCGTGGTCGTGCGCGCCAGTCGAATCCTCGGGTTGGCCGCGTTCGACGATGGACAGCGTCGACGCAGCGGTCGCGCACCTCACCACCGCCATGGACACCTGCCGAGCCGAGAACCTCCGCTACGAACTCGCCGTGACCATCTACGCGCTGCTGTGGGTCGACCAGCTGGTGCCGACTGACCTGCTGTCGGAGGCGGACCAGATCTTCGATGAGCTCGGTGTGATCGACACCGCACGCCACCTGGGCCGAGTAGGCCTCATCCCTGCGGATTGATCGTCACGATGATGGTCGTTCCGTCACCGTTCGGAGCTGCGCTGACCGCGATGTCGCCGGAGATCTCCGCGCCTTCGAATGTCATCAGCACGATTCCGTCCCGAGGTGAGTCGTCGCGGACGATCTCGTAGTCCGCGTCCGGAAGCGCAGTTCGGAAGAACTCGGCCACCTCGTCGACCGACGATGCCGAGACACCCGTGAATCCGGCGGCCTCCTCGGTCTCTGACGCGAGTTGGACCTCGAAGTCCCCCGGCAGCGGGAAGCCCCTCGCGGCCGACGGCACGGTGCCGGATCCGATCTGCAGCGAACCCGCTTCCGACTCGAGAGCGAGGCTCGTCTGGCCGAGCGGTCCAGTGCTCTCGCCGCCCGTGTCGGGAGCTTGGCTGACGCCCAGTTCGTCGAGTGCACCTTCGGGCAGCTCGCGCCGCTCCACTGTGCTCGGCGTAGCGACCGAATCAGCGACCGGTGCAACAGTGGAAGCGGGCGTCACCGAGCTTGCCGAGTCGTCACCTCCGCTGCTGCACGCTCCGGCGACGAGCAGCACGCCACACAGCAGCGCGCGCTTCACCGCTGGATCGAGATCCCGCCGAGGCACGCGATCACCGGGTTCGTCACGAACGTCGGCCGGGAGGTCCTCGTAGAGGATGCCGTTGTCGTACAGGACGCCGTCGTCGTTCCAGATCGTGATCTGGAAGAAGTCGTACCGGCCGTTGTCGATGCCTTGGACCCTCATTCGGTAGCCGGCGACACCGTTGACCTTGCCCACACCTTCAGCCACCGCCACGGTGCTGTTGATGACGAGGTAGTCATAGCTGGTCGACTTGAAGCCGAATCCGCCGAGCAGGCTGAGGCTGGTCTGGCCGATCGGCGTCGTGTCACCAGCGCGGTAGCGCGCGGTGTAGCCGAACAGGCCAAGGCTTCCCCAACGAGGTCCGTTGCCCATGAACGACTCTCTGTCACTCCAGTAGACGCCGGATCCGGCGACTCGTCCGGCCCCCGGGTCGTAGATCACGACGAACTGATGGGTCGCCGTCGCCTGCAGCATCGACTTGTCCTCCACCGTGACCGTGACGGTGTACACACCCGGCGACGGGTACCGGACCGACGCGGTCGCTGTTCCCGGCTGGGTACCGCTCGGTTCGACGAGTGAGCAGCTGGAGGTCGACGTTGCGCCCGGTGTCCCCGATCTGGCCACACAGTCGTCGGCGACCGGAGCGCCCAGCAGGTTCTGTCCCCAGTCGAAGGTGACCGTGTAGTCGTCGAGCGATCCTTCGGCATCGGCGAACTCGACCGAGACCGTCGAAGTGGCCCCGACCGGGGCCGGCACGGTCGGGCCGGCGATCGTGATGATCGACGGAGCGGCCGGGACCACATCGAACGCGAACGTCTTCGTCGTCGGCGGCGAGACCGCGTCCGTACCGGTCACCGACAGCGTGTAGGTGCCGGCCGCGAGGACCGGGCTCGTGCCACTCTCCACCGGAACCGATGATCCTCCGGCGGGCGTCAACGTGCCGACGCACGACACCAGGCTCACGTCTTCGCAACTGAAGACGATCGGAACCTTCGATCCCGCGGCGACCGATCCGGTCGGCGACAGGATGGAGACCACGGGTGAAGCACCGGCGGTGTCGATCAGGACGTTGCCGGTTGCGCTCAGCGTGCTGCCGAAGGCGGTGACGTCGTACGTGCGAAGCCCCTCACCGACGATCGGGAACGAGAACGTGCGAATCCCGGCGACCGGACCCGTGACCAGCCCCTCGAAGCGGACCGGCTGGCCGCTGCCGTTGTCGACGAAGAAGGGCCCCGACAGGGTGGTCGAGACCTGCACCGACACGGGTGCGGTGTACACGCCATTCGCGTTGGGCGTCCCGACGGGCACAGCGGTCAGATCAGGCGACTGCACGACGGGAGGTTCGTTCGTGCACTCCGTGACGAACCCGGCCGCCTTGTTGCTCATCACGCGGACGTTGCCGGCAGCGTCGTAGATCTGGACGAGGTAGTCGAGCTGACTCGTGCACCCGCTGAGCAGACTCGAACCGCTCCACTGGCCGTTGCCGGCACTCTGGAGATCGAACGATCGCCACTGAGCGGGCGCCGACGGATTGGTGGTCGACGCCAGGTTCTGGACGTAGGCCACCACGACACCGACGGCGTCGGCCGACAGCGTCTTGACGTTGACCCGCAAGGCACCGCCATTCACCGTCTGGCTCGACGGTATTGATCGTCGGTGCCGTCCAGTCGGTCGACGACTGGCTGTGCAGCGTCTGGATGACCAACTGCGGATAGAGCGTCTGCACACCCTTCCCATCCGGTTCGGTGGCAACGAAACGCCCGGGCTGGGCGACCGTCGTGTCACGGACGCCGAACTCGGTGAGCGAACTGCTCACCCCGAGCGGCGACACCGGGAAGCTGGCATTGACGAGCTGAGGTTCGATGCCATTGGCGCCGAGGTCGATGGTGGGTTGCTGGTAGACCGGATCGGTCAAACCGGCGACCCTGTAGGCCGAGCCGCCACGCACGATGGCGCCGTGGAGGGCATCGTCGGGGACACCATTGCCGTCGGCATCGGGCCCTGTCGTGTCGATCGCCGTGATCGGCTGCAACGGGTTGCCCTGAGGAGCGTACGAACGTCCATCGATCTCGAACAGGGCACCATCCGGTGATGCCGGAACTGCCGCCTGGATGTCGAAGTCGGCGGTGATGCTCCCCGTGCGCAGGCCCGGGATGGCCGTGGGTCCCCAGCGTGATGTCAGCAGGAGCGGCCGGGCCGTTGGGGCGGATCGGTGACGTCGGGGATGCTGAACGGCAGGCCGAACAGGATGGCCTGCTGGAGCGCCTTCTCGTCGTAGACACTGATGTCCTTGAGCCCCGCGAGGTACTCGTTCTTGCCGAGGAACGCCGCCTCGCCGGTCGTGAAGTTGCCGTCGAGGCGCTGGGTGAACTCGACGAGCAGCTTCTCGGTGAGCTCGATGCCGACTGACGATCCGTAGCCGAAGCCGGATTGTGCGAAATACGCGGCCGCTCCGCCACGGGCGAACGCCTGCGCCCAGTCGTCGCCGAGTGCCGTCGTGATGTCCTCGCTGACCGACAAGCCCGAATGGCACCCGACCGAGTAGATGAGCGACCCGGCGAAGTCGGTCCCACCGGTGTCGAGCGTGTCGATCGCATCGGTCCTGATCGTTCGTCGCGGATCCGTTTGCCGACTGCGCACCCTGGTGGCTGAAGTGGCCGTTGATGGCCGCGACGCCGGGCGCCGCGCCGATCGGGAGGAATGCGTCGGCGAGCTGTGCTGCGGTCCAGTCGTCGTTCAGCAGTTCGACCACCGCCTGGATCGGGCCGGCGCTGAGATCGTCGGCGATCTGCTGGGACGAGTCCAGCAGGAAGTCGTAACCGCTCACCAACGCCGAGTCGGTGCGGATGAGGCCGTCACGGGTGACGAAGCCGTCGAGTTGGCCAACGATCGAGGCGGGATCCTCGACGAGTCTGCCGATCGCGAATTCGGGGACGTACAAGGCGCGTCCGTCGACCAGACTCGGCGTCGGGTCGGCGTAGGGGTCGTCGGAGAAGAAGGTGCCTGCCTGCTTGGCGGCGTACATCGGCGTCGAGCGGTCGTCGGCGAACGTCAGCGCATAGTTCTGTTCGTTGCCGATGAACGTCCGGTCGACGAGTCTCGCGAAGGGCACCATCTTGTCGCTGCCCACGATGACCACGTTCTCGATGTCGGAGCTCGCGTAGATGCCGTTGAGCACCGAGATCGTGGCGTCGACGACATCGTTGGCCGCCCCGAGCGAGCACGGCGTCGCATCCCAGTCGGCGTACTTGGTCCGCCACCGAGGTCGCAGCGAGGTCGACCACTCCCACGTTCAAGCCGAGGTCGCCGACGGTCCCGCCGGCAGTGCGCGAGGCGCTGGATCGCAGCGAGTACGTCATCAGCCGCCGCCGCTCCGTACTGATCACCGAAACGTTCGTTGTCGAGCACGAACAGGGTGTTGGTCGACGAGTCGACCTCCAGGCCCAAGGCGGCGAGCTCGGCACGAACACCCTCGCCGGCCCGGGGGAACGTCGTCGTGACGGCCTGGCACTCAGGCGCCGGAAGCAGCGAACGATCTGCGTTGAGCTGCAGGGCGAACGGCCGGGGGCTGGATGCCCCGTCATACCCGGTCACCACGAGGTAGTAGTCGCCGGTGGTCAGTACGGGAATGGGATCGATCGTCTCCGGTGAGATACCACGCCCGGTCGACCGCGCGATCACCGAGAAGCCGTTTGGTGGCCGATACTGGCCCGCGTCGGCGAGCGCCGAGGTTCCACCCGGTGTGAGACCGGTCTGGCTGTCGCCGACCGATTCGAGGACCCGCCCTGATGGGTCGCCCAGTGGATCCTCGGTGGGGCCGATGATCGTGAGATCGAAGTCGGCGGGAAGGTTCGAGAGGACGGCGCCGATGCGCGTGCCCGGTTGTGAGACGTTGAACCGGAACATGTCGACGTCCGTCGAATCGGCGATCTGCGACAGCACGATCTGGCTCGAGTTGATGTCTCGCGAACGAGGGACGGAAACGAAATCGGTCGGGGCGTCGTTGGGTTCGAAGGCCTCGACGAACTCGATCGTCGTCGACGAACTCGCGATCACGTCGGCGCCGAGGAGCCGTGCCTGCGCCGAGGCCGTGACCGGACCGATCACCGCGGACGAACGCACGCCGAACGTGATCGTGTACTGCGCGCCCGACTCGACGTTGGCGATCTGCCAGACGAGGGTGTCGCCGAACAGGGTCGGGGCGCCGAAGTCGGCGGCGGGAACGGGAGTGCAGGTTTCCGCGAGCACACTCGTCCAGGCTCGCCGAGCCGTCGACGTAGCGGCTCCCGGCCGGCAGCGACACGGCGATGCGCACCGATTCGGCGCGGCGAAGGTTGTCGGCGGTGAAGGCGACGTCGAAGGTGACGCCGGTGTCGTTGCTGTAATCGGCGAGGTCGATGGCGCTGAAGTCGAACAGCTCGATGTCCTGATCGGAGATCGGCTGGGCGGCCCGGAGGAACTCGCCGAGGGTGATGCCGGCGAACGTGTCGACGATGTCGGCGACGACGACGTTGCGCACCTTCGGGAGGGGCGCCTCTTCGCCGCCGCCGATGATGTCACCCCACAGGAGGCCTTCGAGCCGCTGCAGGACGTCGAGGCTCGGCGTCGTCGGCGGCGTGGTACGCCCGAGGATCGTCCCGAGCGATCGAGCGGCTGCCACGGGGGTCAGGTCGACCGGACCATCGGCAGCGGGCCCATTGTCGAGACGCAGGTGTTCCAGGCGCAACGGAGCGAGGAGCGGCCATGCGTCGTCGACGGAGAGTGGGAGCGAATTTCTTGCAGCGGCATCGGCGATGGTGCCCAGCGAGAGGGTGTCGGCCCAGAGTTCATCCGGAGCGAGGCCGGTCCGGTGTCGGCCACCGGCAGCTTGCGCGTCAGGTCACCGATCGTGAGTTCCGGACCGGTCGCTGTCTGGTCGGCCTTCCATGCTGCGAGGGCGGCGTCGAGATCGGAGGTCTCCAATCCGGCGGCCAGGCCGCCGATGTCGACGAGTCGCCAGCCGGAGAAGAGCAGGCGGGCCTCGCTCAACGTGGTCGTGTCATAGGCATCGAGGAGTTGGACGGGCACGCCGTCGACGCCCAGACCAGCGGCTTCGGCGCCGGCCAGCGTGAGCGTGATCGCACCGACGAAGGTGCGTAGTGCCGATTCGGTGAAGTCCGGGTGCGTCCCGACCAGGTCGGCGACGGCGAGGCCCGAGAGCCCCGGCTGCAGGTCGCCGAGTGTGGCCGAACCGAGCATCGCTCCCGCAGCGACGGCGTCACCGATGGTGAAGCCGAATGGCTGGCGACAGTCGATCAGATTGCATTTGAGGAGCGTGGTGCCGATGAAGGGCGAGATCGGCAGGTCGAAGAGCAAGCTGGTGTCGGCCAACTCGTCGAGCCGATAGCTGGACAGCGCACGAGTGCGAACGGAGCCCGAGAGCGGGATCGCAGTGATCGGCGCAGCCAAGCCGAGCTCGGACAGTGACGAGGCACCGAACGGGCTCGCTCCGAATGGCGACGCACCAAACGGACTGGCACCGAACGGGCTGGCACCAAACGGCGACGCACCAAACGGGACTGGCTCCGAACGGCGACGCGCCAAACGGACTCGCACCAAACGGACTCGCTCCAAACGGACTGGCACCAAACGGCGACGCACCAAACGGACTCGCACCAAACGGGCTCGCTCCAAACGGCGACGCACCAAACGGGCTCGCTCCGAACGGCGACGCACCAAACGGGCTCGCTCCAAACGGACTGGCACCGAACGGCGACGCACCAAACGGCGACGCACCAAACGGACTGGCACCGAACGGCGCGGCACCACCAAACGGCGACGCACCAAACGGCGACGCACCGAACGGCGACGCACCGAACGGCGCCGTGGCGGCCGAGCCGAACAGCTCGCCGAGCGTGAAGTCGCCGACCGCGCGCCCGGAACTCGGGATCACGAGGTCGTCGAGGGGCAGCGACAGGATCGGCGCAGAGCTGCCGAGCGCCCAGAGCGGGACGTCGGCGAGACCTGTTGGGAGCGTCGTGTCCTCGTTCGACAGCAACAGGCTCGCGCCGGTGGCCGGCGGCGCCCAGACGTAGTCCTGCAGCGGCGAGTCCGGCCGGGAGTCGAGTTTGAGGGTCGACAGCGGCGCGCCGGCCAGACCGACGTCGGCCGGCGTGAGCGCCGCGAGCGGTGCAGCTCCGCCGAGGTCATCCAGCGTCACGCTGTCGAACTCCGACGGCACGTCCGAGGTCGTCGGCAGGTACGACGGCAGCGACTTCGACGGGACGAGCGGCTGCGATGCGAGTGGCACGGTGCCCAGATCGAGTTCACCCAGGGGCAGCCGGCCGATCGGCGTGCCGACGAGATCGATCACGTCCGCACCGTCGACGAGCAGTTGGCCGAGCAGGTCGCCGGTCTCCACGTCGACGCCGGCGAAGCTCAAGATGGGTAGCGTCAGATTGTTGGCACCGGCGCCGGTCGTCGGATCGACGCCGAAGTCGGTGGGACAGTCGAGGCCGACGTCGGCAGACCCGTTGGCACCAGTACGCGACGCGGTTCCGGAGAACGGACTGGGATTGGGAAGGTCGTTGATCGACACGTCGGGCGAGCAGCGCCGCGTACGTCGAGATCGAACCGAGGTTGCTGGCGTCGAGGCCGAGCTCACCCAGCTTGATGTTCTGCGCGAGATCGTCGAAGTAACGCACAGGTTCTCGTACAGGTCGAGGAACGTGATCGGACGTCTCGACGAGGAGTGAACCATTGCCCCAGCTTGGCTGACCAGCCGCCGGCGATGGGGACCTCGGCGAGGAGGATGCTGGTCCAGCAGATCGTCGGGTGATCGGGGTGCCGGCGAGATCCGAGATCGCCGGAGCGTGACGTCGGCCAGCGGCGTGAGCGCCGAGTTCGGGTCGGACAGGTCGGCGACGAAGGTCGAAGCGCTCTGGAGGGTCGCGGCGGCGTAAGTCGCTGGTGGTGCCGGCCGTAGCCCTGCGAGGCGGTTGCGGGAAGGTCGGCGATGTCGATGCTCGAGACACCAACAATCGGTGTCGGGTTGAAGACTCGCTGCTGCACATCGTGACGCCGATGGTCGGAGTCCGCCAGAGGCTCCGGAGTCGGAACAGCAAACGAGTACACCGATCCGGCATCGCTCGGCGGGCCATCCCCTGGCGCACCGGCGATGGCGGTCGAACCGTCGACTTCGAGTGCGAAACCGATCCGATCGCCGATCGCTCGTTCGGTCGGACTCAACTCGTGCGCCGGGCCGGTCCCGAATCCGTCACCGGAATCCTGGAACAGGTACACGACGCCGCCCTCGGCAGGCCGACCCAGTGCCAACGTGTCGCCCTCGAGGTCGACATAGTCGTTCGGGAGGCGGTTCACCCCGACCGACAGGGTCTCGCGGAAGCTCCACGTGGACGTGGCGGTCGACACGTCGATCGTGCGGACCGTCAACGGAGCCCCAGGGCCCGAACCGGCGAGACCGGCGGCAGCAACCTGCGTGCCATCGATCGACACCGCGGTGCCGACACGGTCACCGGCGCGCCAGTCGGCGCCGGTGACGACCTTCTCGGCAGTGACGGAACCCTCCGTGAAACTCCCAGATGTGAACGGCGCCGTTGTCGACGCGCGCCATCGTCGTCACCGGGCGCGCCGGCCACGACGAAGGAGCCAGATTCGGACGAACTGGCGTCGACGGAAAGAATAGCCGAGCCGGTCGCCGACGCCCAGCTCGGGGTTGGTTCCGGAAGTGGCAACGAGCAGCGAGGGTGCGCTCCACACGCCCGCGATCAACTCGGTCGTGTACACGCCGCCGCCGACGGGGAGGTCGGGTGCACCGATGACCAGCGTCGCGCCGAGCGAGGCGACCGACGCACCGAAGGAGTCAGGAGCGACGTCCGCCGAAATCGGGGAGCCCGGCGGGGACGAGTCGAGCCCACCTGCTTCGTACACCCAGACGTGGCCGGGCTCAGCGTGGTCGCCGAGACGGTCGGATTCGCCGATCGCGAGCAGATCACCGCTCAGTGCCAGCGAGTCACCGAACCCACCTCCGGCTTCGGGAGCAGGCGAGACGATTGTTGCGGTTTGGGCCCAGAGGCCATCCACGTCGCGGTTGTACACGTAGACCTTGCCGGCGCCAGCGACACCAGCCACCTCGGCGAGCGGCGCCGAAGCGACCATGCGGTCACCGTCGATGTCGACCGCCCAGCCCGAACTCGTCGTTGGCGGTGTCCGCGCCCACCGAAATCCGCGTGGACTGCAGTCCGATCGCGTCGAGGTCGTCGCCGGCCTTGCCCTGGAGGCCGTTCGCGGAACCATGTCCGCACACGACACGGGAGCGGCTCCCGCTGCCTCCGGGATCCGCCCAACGGCCCCACCGGAGCACCCGTGGAGCGCCGACGGTGCCATCGGGATATCACGACATTGCACGACAACACGACGTTGTCGACCAGCGGACCCTGCGTTGCCGGACAGATCCAGTGACCGCCGAGCCCGGTTCGCCCAGTTTCCGGACACTGGCGTGGTCCAGCGGCAAGGCGAAGCGGCGGCGGGCCTACTCGGAGCGCCGAACTCTGGTCCGGTCACGACGTCACCGGTGAGGCCAACCGACTCCCCCGACCAGTTCCACCTGTCGACACTGGGGGATCGCGGGAGCGCAACCAATCGCCGTCGCGTGAAGTCTGGTACGCAGTCAGTCCGGTCAGCACGGTTCCTACAGGACATGCCGACACCGCCGGCCCGCCGCCACCCGTACCGATACGTCCGCTGTCGGCAACCTGATCGATGGCGAGGTTGGCCGGGCCGGCCTCGGCGCGAATCAGCTGGTAGGTGCTGATGATCGGGTCGATGGTGATCGGGTACTCGGCTCCGGCGGTGTTGACGCGCAGTTTGATGTCGCCGTCGACGACCGCCATCTCGGCGGGAAGGTCGGGACACCTGCGGCGTCGAACGCGAGACAGACCCCGGTACCAGATGGTGTCTGCGCCCGCCCGGGCGATGGCGACCGTCTGGTCGTCGACGAGCCTGGGCGAGCCCTGCCCGACGGCGACCGTCACGGTGAGTTCGTCGGTCGACGACACCGGTGACGTCGACGGTGTACCCGTGCTCGATGCCGCTCGAGGCTCGGCGGTACCACTCGGTGACCTCGCCCCAGTCGTACGACACCTGATCGTCGGCCTGCGAGATCACGACGCCGTCCGCAGCGCCGCTCAGGTCAAGGTCGCCGATGCTCGCCGTCGCCAACTCGATCGCCGGCGAATCCGTTCCGGTCGTGATCGACGCCGTTCCCCCAAGCAGGGTGACAGCCATCGGGCCGCTGGGAAGGCCGCCGACAACAGTGGCTCGTCGACTGTCGGTGCCACGTCTGTCGGCGGAGCTGTCGGCAGGGACGGCGGGCGTGCTCGTGAAATTCTGTTCGGCGCGATCGGCGACGCTGACCGCCGCCAGGGCGAGTGCTGCGGCGATCATGATCGCGACGAGCGAGGAGCGATGCGCCGGTCGAGTCGGAGCGCCGGAACGACGACTCCAACGCACGGAGGGCCGCACATCGCCACGGGGTCGCAACGTCACATCGTGGTCGATCAATCTCGTCATCACAACGTCCCCGTTCAGCAGCCGACACGTTGTGTCGAACCTTCCCGTCACACCAATCGACCCTGGCTACCACCCTTGAACGCCGCGGCGCCAGCGGAACTGCACCGCAAGTGCCACAAGTCTCACCAGATGCGACGCAACGCGTCGACGACGTCACCCGGCGTGGGATTCCTGACGAAATCGCGACGCTTCGACAGCGCACGCTCAGGTCTTGTGGAGGACCTTCTCCCGGAACACTCGCCGGGCCGTAGGCGGTGAGGACGACGTCGGTGTGGGCCCGCACCGACGCCGAACGGGGGAAGCCGAGGAACGGGCCGAGCTCACCGAAGTACTGATCCGGGCCGAGCTCGGTGAGCAGTTCCTCGCCACCATCGGCGAGCACGCGAATCACGTCGACCTCGCCCGATTTCACCACGTACACCAACTCCGACGGGTCCTCCTGCTCGAACACCGACTCGCCGGCGGCGTAGGTGACGTCGTGGGTCGGCACCTCGTCGTGGCCGCCGACCGGCACCATCTGCACGATCCGGTCGGCGATCGGGACGAGGCGGGAGTCGTGCGTCGACACGACGATCATCCGTCCGTCGTCGCGCAGGCCCTGCAGCACCCGGATGATCGCCTCGGCCTGGATGTGATCGAGGTTCGCCGTCGGTTCGTCGGCGAGGAGCAGCGGCGGGTCGTGGCCGAGCCCGTGGGCCACGGCCACGCGCTGCATCTGGCCGCCGGACAACTTGCTCGGCAGGTGACCTCCACGATCGGCGAGGCCGACCTGTTCGAGCAGCTCGTCGGCACGTGCGAACGACTCCTTGCGCCCGTGGCCGGTGAGCGTCAACGGCACCGCGAACGCTTCCGTGCCGTCAACGAGGGAATGAGGTTGAAGGCCTGGAACACGAAGCCGATGTCGTCGCGGCGGTACGCGTCGAGACGCTTGCCCTTCATCGCCGTGACGTCGGTGTCTCCCATGCGAATCGAGCCCGACGTCGGCGTGAGGATCCCGCCGAGGCAGGACAGCAGGGTTGTCTTACCGCAACCGGAAGGACCGAGCAGCACGACGAGCTCGCCCGCCTGCGCCTCGAACGAGAGGCCGTCGAGCGGGCGGATGGCGTAGCCGTCGTGAACGAACTCGACGACGAGATCGCTGACGATAAGTGGTCCAACGGTCATGCTGCCCCCGAGAATGCTTGCGACGGATCGGATCTCAGCACCTTGCGCATCCCGATCGCCCCGGCGGCGAGCGCCATCACCACCGCCAACAGCGGCAGCTGCCAGAACGCCCGTGTCGGCACCGTCACGGGCAGCGGGAACTGCGGGGCGAGAAACACCTGGATGATCGCCGCCAGTGCCACGGCGCCGAGTGCGATCAGTACCGCCTGCAGGGCGAGGCTGCCGAGCAGCGAGAGGTTCGACGCTCCGACCGCCTTCAGCACGGCGAAGTCGCGTTGCCGATCGAGCGCGGACAGGTAGACCACGGCACCGACGATGATCGCCGCGACGATCCAGAGCAGTGCCCGCACCAGGTCGATCGACGCGATCGCCCCTTCGAGGGGCTGCAGCGTCTGAGCGACGACGGCGTCGGATGACAACGACACGAGTCCGTCGGGCAGCGATCCGAGTTCGCCGGCGACCAGCACCGAGCTGATCACGTCGGTCGACGTGAACGCCAGTACCTGTGCCTCGGGCAGCACGAGATAGGCGAACGGGATACCTGCGAGCACCGTGGTCTTGTCGGTCAACCCGACCACGGTGAACGGTTCGCCCGACACGGTGATGTCGGCACCCACATCTATGTCGAGCGCTCGATCGAGCGCCACCTCACCCTCGGCATCGGGGGCTCGTCCCTCGACCACCTGCGCGCGCCGAGCCCGGCCGGTTCGAAACCGACCAGCACCACCTCCTCGGGCGTCCCCCCGTCGGACACGCTCGAGCGGGTGATGACCACGGGTGACTTGGTCGCTGCATCGACGGCGTCGAGCGCTGCGATCGGCATCACCGACACGGACGTGAAGGGCGCCGACACGCCT
>CAVVFL010000033.1:0-31309 GCA_963747375.1 Ilumatobacteraceae bacterium | reverse complement strand
ACCGCACCCTGTTTGCGTTGTAGTTCTGTTGGCCCGGCCCAACCGTTCTGTCACGCAAACCCGGGTGGGGGTGGAGCCGCGTAGGATCGGGACCGTGTTGGTCGCGTCAGGCAACGTCCGACGGGTCATGCCCACATGACCGGCTACGACGTGATCGGTGATGTGCACGGACACGCCGACAAACTCGTCGCGCTCATGCGCTCCATGGGCTACGTCGAGCGAGACGGTGCGTGGCGCCACCCGGGGCGAGAGGTGGTCTTCGTCGGCGACGTCATCGACCGCGGCCCCCAGCAACTCGAGACCATCGACATCGTCAGGCGGATGGTCGACGCCGGCACGGCCCACCTCGTGCTCGGCAACCACGAGTTCAACGCCGTCGCCTACGCCACGCCCAACGACAATGGCGACCACCTCCGCCGCCGAACCAGGAAGAACCGCAGCCAACATGCTGCGTTCATCGCCGCCGTCGGGCTCGACTCGCCACTGCATCATGAACTCGTCGAATGGTTCACGACCATCCCACTGTGGCTCGAACTCGACGGGTTGAGAGTGGTCCACGCCTACTGGTCCGACCACGACCTCGCCCATCTCCGCTCCAGCGCCTCGGAGATCAACGGCCTCACCGAGCAGCTCGTCGTCGACGCGAGCACCGACGGCCACGACACCTACGACGCCATCGAGCGAGTCCTCAAGGGTCCCGAGGTTCGCCTCCCGAACGGGCTGAAATTCCGCGACAAGGGCAGACACGAACGCACCAACGTGCGGCTCAAGTGGTGGGACCCGACGGCGACGCACTGGAGCAACCTCCTCCCGCCCGGCACACCGATCCGCGACGCCAACGAGCAACCGGTCGACTCGCTCCCCGACGAACCGATCCCGGGCGAGCGGATGTGGACCTACACCGGCGACGTTCCGGTGATCTTCGGTCACTACTGGTTCCGGCCACCGCTGGCGGTGACCAACCCGCTCGCGCTGTGCGTCGACTACAGCGCCGGGGCGGACGGCCCGCTCGCGGCCTACCGGTTCGACGGCGAACCAGCCCTCACCGCCGACCACCTCGTCCACACCTGAGCGGCGCCATCTCGAAGGAATCGCAACAGGTGGCACGATCAATCCCCTCTTGCTAGGTTCGGCGGGTGCACGATCGGCTTCCTCCAGTGCGTCGGTTCGACGAGGCACTCGATGCCACCGAGCAGGACCGTGTCCAGATCCGTCGGCGGAGCACTCCGTACATCGTGGGTGATGCCAATGACTCGGCCGAACGTCGAGCCGACGAGGTGGCCGATCGAGGCCTGCTGGCCCTGCGCTGCGGTGAGTCCCGGCTCCCGACAACCGCATCAGTGAGCGTGGGCCCGGGCTCGCGGATCCAACGATCGACCACCGGCTCCACCGTCGGCATGGCGGGCGGAGCAGTCGACGGGTCGATCTCCAGTGAGCTCGACGGTGCGATCGGGCGAGGTCGACCGTTCGCACCCGACGTGCAGGGCAACATCCGTCGCGCGACCGGCCACGACGTCAGCGACGTTCACGTCCACACCGACACCCGCGCCGACCGCCTCGCCCGCAGCATGCAGGCAACCGCGTTCACCGTGGATCGCAACGTGTTCTTCGCCAGCGGCCAGTACCGACCCGACACCGACAACGGTATGCACACCATCCTGCACGAGTCCGCCCACCTCGCCGAGGGCGGCGGCCGCGTGCAACGCCAGACCATCCGCCGCAGGGTCTCGACCACGCCCGAGGAACTCGACGGCTCGTTCACGCACCACACCGGCGTCCGCGGCATCACCAAGTCGATGAGCAGCGACGAGGTCCCCAAGATCCGCAACGCGCTCAAGCGGTATCACAAGACCAAACCCGGAAGCCCTCGGGAGCTCGAGGAGCTCCAGATCCTGCTCAAGCTCGGCGACGAGTGGCTGCGTAAGCACGCCAAGGTGCAAGACCGCGCCGACCAGTCACGTATGGAGCTGATTGATTCGATCCGCACCCAAGCCGGCATGGAGTTCGGCAAGCTCCAGGCCTCCGCCATCTACATGGCGGCCGGCAAGGCAGGGGGCTCAGGAAAGAAGGGGCCTGAGGCGCTGGCCAACTTGACGAACCACCACACGTTCACCGATCCCACCATGTACGAGGACCGCACGAAGTCGGCCGACGAGAAGCAGAACAGCTACTCCGGCGACAAGCACAGGGAAGCAGATGCGCGACGGATCGAACTCGCCGACGAGCTCAGGGCACCAAACGCCGAGCGGGACAGGCAACTCACCGAGGCGATCGAATCGCTGACCCCTGCCGAGTACGCCGCGATCCACACCTACACGGGCGGCGACTACGCGTACATCAACCCCAATGTCGGCGGCTGGGGCAAGGGCGCGATGGACACGTCCGTCGGCCCGATCACCTTGCCGAACGGCAAGCTGCTCCAGAACAAGAAGACGGGCCAGGACTGGTCGCACACCGGCAAGAACGACGGGGCGGACAAGAACGGTCGGACCGGCAAACAGAACCGCGAACGGTACGAAGAGGCCGGATTGCACGCCGGGTTCACCATGCAGGCCTTCGAGAAACTGCCGCTGTGGACGGGGACCACCTACAGGGGCATGGCGATGAGCACCGACTTCCTGGGGCTGCTCTCGAAGCCGAGCTACCAGGCACACGACTTCTGGAGTACGTCCGAATCGGTGTCAGTTTCGAAAGGATTCGTCAGCCTGTCAGCAGCGCTGAATCCCGACGCGACCAAGGCGGTCATCTGCAGGATCAACGTGACCAACGGCCGAGACGTCTCACGGATCTCCGAAGCCCCCAAGGAACTCGAGATCTTGTTGCCTCCTGGCTCGATCTACAAGATCGCCAAACCGAAGAAGCTCGTCCGCGGACGCGACGACGCAGCGATCGTCAAAGAGTTCGGCAAAGAGGCGCTCGACAAGAAGGAGCTCACCGAGTTCTACCTCGTCACCTTGGTGCAGTCGGTGGGCAAGAAGGTGTTCGAATCCGCCGAGGCGAAGTCGGCCGGACCCAAGGACATCTACCCGTGGGAGCTCATGGGTGGTCGTCGCATGCTCTACAACTGACCTCGCCCTCACCACCAGCATGCCGGGGCGTCACACGGTGGCGCCCTACAGGCGCACCATCACTTTGCCCTGGTTGGCTCCGGTGAACAGTCGGTCCATCGCGACCGGCGCGTTGTCGAGGCCGTCGACCACGTCGACCGCGAACTTCAACTCGCCGCCCATCACCCAACCCGCCAGCTCGCCGATCGCCTCGTTCGCGCGGCTCATGTAGTCCAGGATGATGAAGCCCTCCATCCGGCCACGCATCGAGATCAGCAGCGACAGGTTGCGCGGACCGGGACGTGGCTCATCGTCGTTGTAGGTGGCGATCGCCCCGCACAACACGACGCGGCCCCGCAACGCGAGGTTGGCGATCCCGGCTTCGAGGATCTCACCACCGACGTTGTCGAAGAACACGTCGACGCCGTTCGGACACGCCGCGCGGATCGCCTTGCCGACGTTCTCGCTCTTGTAGTTGATCGCGGCATCGAAGCCGAGTTCGTCGACCAGCCACGCACACTTCTCGTCAGACCCGGCGATGCCGACCACGCGGCAGCCCTTGATCCGCGCGATCTGGCCGACGACCGATCCGGTCGCTCCCGCAGCACCCGACACGAGCACGGTCTCGCCCGCGACCGGCCGGCCGACGTCGAGCAGTCCGAAGTACGCAGTGAGGCCGGTGACTCCGAACACGCTCAGCGCCGCGGTCGGGTCGATGCCATCGGGGATGAGATTGCTGCCGGCGCCCATCACCGCGTACTGCTGCCACCCCGTCATCCCGAACAGCGTCGAGCCGACCGGGTAGGCATCGTTGTTCGACTCGATCACCTCGCCGAGGCCCCCGCTGCGGATCGGTGCCCCGATCTCGATCGCCGGGAGATAGGTGTCCATCGCCATCCACCCCCGGATGGTCGGGTCGATCGACAACCAGCCCACCTTCACGAGCACCTCGCCCGGGCCGGGAGTCGGGATCTCGACGTCGTCGGTCGCGAAGCAGTCCGCCGTGATCGCCCCGGTGGGGCGCTTGGCGAGCGTGATGCGATGGTTCAGTTCGGTCATGGCCGCACCCTACGCGTCGACCGCCTCAGCTGAAACGCTGTTCGAGCCAGGGGTCACCGACGTTGTGGTAGCCGTTGCGCTCCCAGAAACCCGGCCGGTCGCCGACGCTGAGCTCCAGTCGGCGCAACCACTTCGCCGACTTCCAGAAGTAGAGCGCCGGCACCACCAGTCGCAGTGGGAAGCCATGGTCGGGTTCGAGCGAGGCACCGTCGAACGTGTGAGCAAGGACGGCCCTCGGTCGATCCGATGGGTCGTGGCCGACGACGTCGACGAGGGGAACGTTGGTGGTGTAACCGTGCTCGGCGTGCTCGATGAGATGGGTGGCCGTCGGCGACACGCCGGCCAGGTCGAGCACCGTGTCGAGGGCTACGCCGCGTCATGTGGTGTCGAACTTCGACCACTTCGTCACGCAGTGGATGTCGACGGTGAGCTCGATCTGTGGCAGCGCAAGAAGGTCGGTCCAGGTGAGCGGTTGCGGTCGAAGAAGCTCATTGCGAGATCGTTGCAGACTGGCCGTGCGCCGCGACTGCGGTCCGACCGGGGAATACTCGGGACGATCGTTCGGTTCATTTGTTTGTGACCGCAACGACTTTCTCGGAACCAGCCCCGGCCAGCATCGAGCTCGGCCTGGACACCTTCGGCGATGTGACCGTCGACGCCGACGGCAACCGTCTCAGCGAGGCGGAGGTCATCCGCAATGTCGTCGACGAAGCCGTCCTCGCCGATCGCCTCGGCCTCGACTTCTTCGGTGTCGGCGAACACCACCGCGACGACTTCGCCATCTCCTCCCCTGAGACCGTGCTCGCGGCCATCGCCTCGCGCACCGAACACATCCGGCTCGGCTCGGCCGTCACCGTGCTGAGCTCCGACGATCCCATCCGCGTGTACCAGCGCTTCGCCACCCTCGACGCGCTGTCCGATGGCCGCGCCGAGGTGATTCTCGGGAGGGGCTCGTTCACCGAGTCGTTCCCGCTGTTCGGGTTCCCGCTCGATCGCTACGAGGAACTGTTCGAGGAGAAGCTCGACCTGTTCACCCACCTCGTCCGCGAAGAGCCGGTCACCTGGAGCGGCACGACACGACCGCCGATCCCCGGACTGCAGGTGTACCCGCACACCGCGGGCGGGCTGCGCACCTGGGTCGGCGTCGGTGGCAGCCCCGAGTCGGTCGTCCGGGCCGCTCGCCACGGACTTCCACTGATGCTCGCCATCATCGGCGGGTCGCCCGCACGCTTCCGGCCGTACGTCGACCTGTACCACCGCGCCCTCGTCGAGTTCGGCCACGATCAACTCCCGATCGGCGTCCACTCGCCCGGCCATGTCGCGCCGACCGACGACCAGGCCCTCGAGGAACTCTGGCCGCACTGGAAGCCGATGCGCGACCGCATCGGCGCCGAGCGCGGCTGGCCGCCGTCGACCCGCGCCGAGTTCGAGAACGCCGCCGGTCCCGATGGCGCACTCCATGTCGGATCGCCGGAGACCGTCGCCCGCAAGATCGCCGCGACCGTCGACGCGCTCGGCGCGAGCCGCTTCGACATGAAGTACTCCGCCGGGACGCTTCCCCACGAGACGATGATGCGCAGCATCGAGCTGTACGGAACCGAGGTGGCGCCCAAGGTCCGCGAGCTCGTCGCCTCGCGGGTGGGTACGATCGATACCGTCAGCTCCACAGCGTGACGTGCACCCGAGGGCGGAACCGGCTCACGTTCGCCCCGCTACCGGTGAGCATCGCCTGGATCGCCCGCGGCGTCGAGATGAAGCGCACCAGTTCGCTCGCCAGCGGATTCGGCACCTCCTGGCGGAGCACGTAGGTGACATAGACGCCATCGATCATCGATCCCGGAGACTGGACCCGCACCAGGCGGCCGTCGCCGAGTTCGGCTGCCAGCATGTGCATCGGACACAGCGCGATGCCGTGGCCCGCTCTCGCCTCGGCGAGCGCAGCAGCGTGGTTCTGGAAGATCCGCTGATGCTCTTCGGCCACACCGAGACGCTGCAGCATCCGCGACGCGCTGCTCGTCGGGTCGACCGCCGAGGGTCCGAGCAACCAGGTGTGTGCAGCCAGGTCTCGCGACGTCGTCGTGGCCAACGCGTGCTCGACGCCGACCACCGCCACGATCTGGTACCGGAGGAACTCCCTGGTCGCGATGCCCTCGGTCTGCCGACGTGTCGCCGGGCCGATCGCGACGTCGATGGCCCGCGCCGCCAACAACCGATCGAAATCGGCGGGCGCGCACACGCTCATCTCCACTTCGAGATCGTCGGCACGAGTCGAGAACAACTCGATCAGACCCGGAGCCGCATACTCACCGAACAGCGACGAGACCGCGATTCTCAGGATTCGCTGACCGTCGGCGGCCGCTCGCACCTCGCGCCGCGTCTGGTCCTGGAGACCGAGCAGCTCGACCGCCCGCGACGCGAGCCGGAGCCCACCCGGTGTGAAGTAGAGCCCTCCGCTGGACCGCCGGAACAGGTCGTCGCCGAGTTCCTTGCGAAGCGCCGCGACGTTTCCCGAGACAGCGGCCTCGGTCACCCCGAGCTCGGCCGCAGCCTCCTTGGAACTGCCGTGGCGGGCGACGGCAGCGAACGTGCGGAGCTGCGCCGGCGTCATCAGCACGGCAACTTAACCATTCACTGAAGTCTGCGTTGACTCGGAGGTTCCGACAGGCAAGAGTGCTTCGGGGGCAAACAACCGAAGGGGGCACCATGCAGGTACCAGCACCGTTCGAGTACGAACGGGCGACCAGCGTCGACCATGCGATCGCGTTGATGGAGCGTCTGGGGAGCGAGGCACGAATCGTCGCCGGAGGCCACAGCCTCCTGCCGATGATGAAGCTCCGGCTCGCCAACCCGGAGTATCTGATCGACATCAACGACCTCGGCGCCGAACTGTCGTACATCCGCTTCACCGACAACGAGGTCCGCATCGGTGCGCTCACCCGCCACCGCGAGCTGCTCGACAGCGACGAACTCGCACGGGTGCTCCCGATCTTCCGCGATGCCGAGAAGGTCATCGCCGACCCCGTGGTCCGCAACCGCGGCACGCTCGGCGGCTCGCTCTGCCAGGCCGACCCGTCGGAGGACCTGTCGGCCGTCTGCGATGCCGTCGAAGCGCAGTGCGTGATCCGCAACGGATCGGGCGAACGCGTCGTGTCGATGCACGACTTCCACCGCGGCCCGTACGAGACCGCCGTCGGCGACGGTGAGATGCTCACCGAGGTCCGGATCCCCATCAGGCCGAACTCGTCGAGCGCCTACCACAAGGTGGAGCGTCGAGCCGGCGACTGGGCCGTCGCGTCCGCGGGCGCCGCGGTCACGATGAACGGCGACGTGATCGCCGACGGCCGCGTGGGCCTGTGCGCCGTCGGACCCAATCTCACGAACATCGAACCGATCTCGGCGGCGCTGCGCGGTCAGGCACCGTCGGAGGAACTGTACGCACTCGTCGGACAGATCGCCGCCGACAACTGCTCGCCGAGCGAGGACACCCGCGGCACCGTCGCCTACAAGACCCACCTCGCGAAGGAACTCACGATCCGCTCGCTCCGCAAGGCCGTCGCACGCGCCACCGGAACCGCCTGAGGCACGAAAGGGACCATGACATGAACGTGACGATGAACATCAACGGTGAAGAGGTCTCGAGTGACATCGAGCCGCGCACACTGCTCGTGCACTACCTGCGCGACCAACTCGGCATGACCGGTACCCACTGGGGCTGTGACACCAGCAACTGCGGCACCTGTGTGGTCTGGATCGACGGCGAGCCCGTCAAGAGCTGCACGACGCTCGCCGCCATGGCAGGCGGGCACGACGTGCGCACGGTCGAAGGCCTGGAGGTCGACGGTGAGCTGGACCCCGTGCAGGAGGGCTTCATCCAATGCCACGGCCTGCAATGCGGGTTCTGCACGCCAGGGATGATGATGACCGCCCGAGCCCTGATCGACCGCAACCCCGATCCCACCGATGACGAGATCCGCGAAGCCATCAGCGGCCAGATCTGCCGTTGCACCGGCTACGCCACCATTGTCCGCTCGATCCAATGGGCGGCCGCCAAGGAACGCGAACAAGCCGTCACACTCAGCCCCACCGGGAGCGCCTCATGACCATCACCGACGACGTCGAGACCAACGCGGTTCCGACACCCGACAACAACCTCAACGACCACAAGCCCGTCGGGTTCGGTCGCATGCTCCGCAAGGAGGACCCACGCTTCGTGCGGGGAATGGGCCAATACTGCGACGACGTGCAACTCCCCGGCATGTTGCACCTCGCGATCCTGCGATCGCCCCTGGCACACGCGCGGATCGTCAGCATCGACAAGAGCGCCGCCGAAGCTCACCCGAAAGTCGTCGCGGTCATCACCGGTGCCGACCTGGCCGAGAAGAACCTCGCCTGGATGCCGACGTTGTCGAACGACGTCCAGGCCGTGCTCGCCACCGACAAGGTGCGCTTCCAGCACCAGGAGGTCGCGTTCGTCGTCGCCGAGGACCGCTACTCGGCGCGAGACGCACTCGAACTCATCGACGTCGAGTACGAGGACCTCGACGTGGTGATCGACGTCCGCAAGGCCCTCGAGCCCGACGCCCCGATCATCCGCGACGACCTCGACGGCAAGACCGACAACCACTGCTTCGACTGGGAGACCGGCGACAAGGACGCCACCGAGGCCGTGTTCGCCGACGCCGAGGTGGTCGTCAGCGAGGACATCGTGTACCCGCGGGTGCACCCCGCTCCGATGGAGACCTGTGGCTGTGTGGCCGACTACGAGCGGGTGTCCGGGAAGCTCACGCTGTGGAGCACCACCCAGGCCCCGCACGCCCACCGCACCGTGTACGCGCTCGTGTCAGGGCTGCCCGAGCACAAGATCCGCATCATCGCTCCCGACATCGGCGGCGGCTTCGGCAACAAGGTGCCGATCTACCCCGGCTACGTCTGCGCGATCGTCGCCTCGCTCGTCATCGGCAAGCCGGTCAAGTGGATGGAGGACCGCACCGAGAACCTGGTGAGCACCGGCTTCGCCCGTGACTACATCATGCGCGGCGAGATCGCCGCGTCGAAGGACGGCAAGATCCGCGCCATCCGCACCCACGTCCTCGCCGACCACGGCGCCTTCAACGGCGTTGCCGCCCCGACCAAGTACCCGGCCGGCTTCTTCGGCGTGTTCACCGGCAGCTACGACATCGAAGCCGCGTACGCCCACATGACGGCGGTCTACACGAACAAGGCGCCCGGCGGTGTCGCCTACGCGTGCTCGTTCCGGATCACCGAGGCCGTGTACCTCGTCGAGCGGATGGTCGACTGCTCGCCTACGAGCTCGAGATGGACCCGGCCGAGTTGCGGCTGAAGAACTTCATCCAGCCCGAGCAGTTCCCATACGAGACGAAGACCGGATGGGTCTACGACTCGGGCAACTACGAACCCGCGATGCGCAAGGCCATGGCGATGGCCGGCTACGACGAACTCCGCAAGGAACAGGCCGAGAAACGCGAGCGCGGCGAACTGATGGGCATCGGCATCTCGTTCTTCACCGAGGCCGTCGGCGCCGGCCCCCGAAAGGACATGGACATCCTCGGCCTCGGCATGGCCGACGGTTGCGAACTGCGGATCCACCCCACCGGCAAGGCGGTCGTCCGGCTGTCGGTCAAGACCCAGGGACAGGGTCACGAGACGACGTTCGCACAGATCGTCGCCGAGGAGATCGGGATCCCACCGGACGACATCGAGGTGGTGCACGGCGACACCGACAACACACCGTTCGGTCTCGGCACCTACGGATCGCGCTCGACGCCGGTGTCCGGAGCTGCAGCGGCGCTCGTTGCCCGGAAAGTGCGCGACAAGGCGCAGATCATCGCGTCGGGGATGCTCGAGGTGTCGGTCGCCGACCTCGAGTACGAAGCAGGAACCTTCCACGTCAAGGGCGACCCCGAGAAGTCGGTGACCATCCAGGACGTCGCGATGAAGGCGCACGGCGCAGGCGACCTCCCCGAAGGGGTCGAGGGCGGCCTCGAGGCACAGATCTGCTACAACCCGGAGAACCTCACCTACCCCTTCGGTGCCTACATCTGCGTCGTCGACATCGACCCCGGCACCGCCCAGGTCAAGGTTCGGCGGTTCATCGCCGTCGACGACTGCGGTACGCAGATCAACCCGATGATCATCGAGGGCCAGGTCCACGGCGGCCTCGCCGACGGCGTCGGGATGGCGCTCATGGAGATGATCTCCTTCGACGAGGACGGGAACTGCCTCGCCGGCTCGCTGATGGACTATCTGATCCCGACGGCGATGGAAGTGCCCAACTGGGAGACGGGTCACACCGTCACGCCGTCGCCGCATCATCCGATCGGAGCGAAGGGTGTCGGTGAGTCGGCCACGGTGGGTTCGCCCCCGGCCATCGTCAACGCCGTCGTCGACGCACTCAAGCCCTACGGGATCCGCCACGCCGACATGCCGCTGACCCCGAGTCGTGTGTGGGAGACGATGCAGGGCAATCACACACCCCCGATCTGATGAGAAGGCTGGCGATCTGATGCTCACCATGGCACAGCAGATCTCCGCCCGCGTCGGCGAGCTGATCGCGCAACGCCGGCGGTTCGTGCAGGCAACGGTGGTGCGAGCGCAGTGCCCCACCTCGGCGCGGCCGGGTGATGCCGCGATCGTGCTGCCCGACGGCTCGATCGAGGGATTCGTCGGCGGCCAGTGCGCCGAGGAGTCGGTACGCGTGGCCGCCCTCGACGCCCTGGAGCACGGCGACACGGTGTTACTGCGCATCCTGCCTGACGGCAGCGAGACGTTCCCCGACACGCCGGGTGCCGTCACGGTGGTGAACCCCTGCCTGTCCGGAGGCGCCATCGAGATGTTCCTCGAACCCAAGTTGCCCGCCGCCCGGATCGCTGTGGTCGGCACCACCCCCATCGCCGACGCGCTGGTGCAGTTCGGTACACCACTGGGCTTCTCGGTCGATCACGACGCCGACACGGTCGACGATGCGACGGCGGTGATCATCGCCAGCCATGGCCGCGGCGAGGAGCAGGCGATCCGTTCGGCGCTCGACGCCGGAGTCGGCTTCATCGGGCTCGTGGCGAGCCGGACCCGCGGGGCTGCCGTCGTCGAGTCGCTCGACCTGAACCCTGACGAGCGACGGGTCGTGCACAGCCCGGTCGGACTCGACATCGGTGCTCGCACCGCAGAGGAGATCGCCGTGTCGATCCTCGCCGATGTCGTCCGGGCGATCCGCGTCGACGGTCTCGAGGCGCCCAAATCCGAAGTGGAGCTGCCACGGCCGGACACCGCCATCGACCCGGTGTGCGGCATGACGGTCACCATCGGCGACGACACCGCCCATCTGCACCACGACGGCACCGATCACTGGTTCTGCAACCCCGGCTGCCGAACCCGGTACGCCGAGGAGCTCGGCGTCGGATAGTGCGCCGCTTCACGACCGGGCTGGTGCTTGCGGCCGGCGGATCGAGCCGGCTGGGCAGACCGAAGCAACTGCTCGACTACCACGGCCGCACCCTGCTCGACGCAACCCTCGACATGGCTCGCGTCTGCAACTTCGATCAACTGATCGTCGCCCTCGGCGGCGCCGGTGACGACGTCCGCTCGACCGTCGATCTGTCGGGATGCGACGTCGTCGACAACGTGCACTACACGACGGGCTGCTCGTCGTCGATCGTTGCGGCCCTCGCCGCCGTCGACGAGCGCGCCGACGCCCTCGTGCTCCTCCTCGGGGATCAACCCGGCGTCGAGCCGGGCTCGATCGACGCGCTCCGGGCAACGGCCGCGTCGACCGACGCGGCACTCGCCGTGTGCCGGTACGACGAGGGTCGCGGCCACCCGTTCTGGTTCGCTCGCTCCGTGTTCGCCGAGCTCGCCGACCTCCACGGCGACAAGGCGGTGTGGAAGCTCCTCGAATCCGGCCGGTACGCCGTCGCCGAGGCCGTCATCGACGGCCCGGTACCGATCGACGTCGACACCTGGGCCGACTACGAGCGTCTGCTGGAGTCGTCATGACCTCCGACGAGAACCTCGGCGACCTGCGCGCACGGTTGGACGCGGTCGACTACCTCGTCGACGAGGGGCTGTCGATGGCGCTCTACCTGGCGATGCGTCTCGGCCAGCCGCTCCTGCTCGAAGGTGAACCGGGCGTCGGCAAGACCACTGCCGCCAAGGCGCTGGCGGCCGCCCTGGACACACCGCTGATCCGCCTGCAGTGCTACGAGGGCATCACCGCCGCCGAGGCCCTGTACGAGTGGAACTATCCCCGCCAGATGCTGTCGATCCGCCTCGCCGAGGTGACGACGGACAGCATCTCCAAGACCGACCTGTTCACCGAGGAGTACCTGCTCGACCGGCCGCTGCTCGCCGCGGTGCGTCACGCCGGCCCCGTTCCACCGGTGTTGCTGATCGACGAGATCGACCGGTCCGACGACGAGTTCGAAGCACTGCTGCTGGAGTTCCTCGGCGAGTCGTCGGTGACGGTGCCCGAGATCGGCACGTTCACCGCGGAGCGCCCGCCCATCGTCATCCTCACGTCGAACCGCAGCCGCGAGCTGCACGACGCCCTGAAGCGTCGTTGTTACTACCACTGGATCGAGTACCCGAGCGTCGAGCGGGCCGCGGCCATCGTGCGTCGACGAGTACCCGGCGCCTCGACGGCCCTGATCGACGCGGCCACGGCCTTCGTCTCGCACTCTCGGGGACTCGAACTCGACAAACCGCCCGGCCTCGCCGAAGCGATCGACTGGGTCAGCGCACTGCACGCGCTCGGCGTCTCCGAACTCGAGCGAGACGTGGCACGTGCCACCATCGGCGCGATCGCCAAGACACCCGACGACGTCGACATGATCCGGGCAACGCTCGAATCGACCACCGCTCCGACGTCCACCATCCCAACAGGAGGAACATCATGAAGCTCGAGAACGAGTTCAGAGTCAGCGTGCCGATCGACCACGCGTGGGAGGTCCTCACGGACATTCCGTTGATCACACCATGCCTTCCGGGGGCCACGCTGACCGATCACGACGCCGACGAGTACAAGGGGAAGGTCAAGATCAAGGTCGGACCCGTGACCGCCGACTATTCCGGCAGCGCCGTGTTCGTCACACGCGACGAAACCGCCCACCACGTCGAGATCTCGGCGTCGGGACGCGATTCACGCGGCTCGGGCAACGCCTCGGCGACGATCACCGCCGACATGACCGCCGACGGCGACGGCACCAAGGTGTCGATCACCACCGACCTGAAGATCTCGGGCAAGGTCGCCCAGTTCGGCAAGGGGATGATCGCCGAGGTCTCGGGCAAGCTGATCGACCAGTTCGTCGACTGCATCGAACAGGAGCTGCTCGGCGAGGCCATCATCGACCGCGTCGCCGCCGAGGGTGCCGCTGCTCCCGGCGAGGCCGCGCCGGCCCGGCCACGTCCGCAGCAGGCCGAGGCACTCGACCTCATGGAGTACGCCGGGAACTCGGTCTACAAACGACTGATCCCGGTGGTGGCCGTGATCGCCGTGCTGATCGCGCTGAGGGTGCTGTTGAAGCGGCGGTGACGACGAACGCACTGTTCGCCGGCGTCGACCGGGCGATCTTCGCCGCCGGCTTCGCCGACCGGCTCCGCCGCGCCGGCGTCGACGTCTCGTTCTCCGCGCTCGAACGGTGCACGTCCGCGCTCGACGTCGCAGGGCCGATGACACTGAATGACCTCTACTGGGTGTGTCGGCTCAGCTTCGTGAGCAGACACACCCAACTCGACCGTTTCGACGCCGTGTTCAGCGCCGTGTTCGACACCGAAGCCGGAACGCTGCGATCGGAGCGACGCGGTCAGGAACCGGCACCGTCGCACCGCGACGACGAACGACTCGTACCGCTGCGACGTCAGCTCGCCGACGAGTCGACCGCGTCCGTTGGACTGCCGTGGGCGACGCTGCCGTCCATCAGCTTCGACGACGCTGACGACTCCGCGGACCTTGACGATCTCGCGATCCCCGAACTACGACCGTCACCGACGGCGTCGGAGATGCAGCGGCCGTTCGACCTCCTCGACGAGGCGGAACTGGCGCGGGTGGGCGCACTCCTCGAATCGGCGATCACGCAGTGGCCGCAGCGACGAACCCGTCGCCGCAGGACGACCCGTTCGAGCGGACCGATCGCGTTGCGTCGGAGTCTGCGACGGTCGATGCACACCGGCGGCGACGTGATGACCTGGCTGCACTCGACGCCGCAACGCCAGCCGCGCAACGTCGTGGTGTTGCTCGACGTGAGTGGGTCCATGGAGCACTACGCACGCGCGTACCTGCACCTGACGCGACCGCTCGCCATCGAGCACCGCGCCGAGATCTTCGCCTTCGCCACGAGCCTCAGCCGCATCACACCTGCCGTCCGACACCGCTCGCCGTCGGAGGCGATCGCACAGGTGACCGACACGGTGACCGACCGCTTCTCCGGCACACGGCTCGCCACGAGTCTGCAGACCCTTCTGCACCACCGGACGTGGAACACGACCGTGCGGGGCGCCGTCGTACTGATCTGCTCCGACGGTTGGGACGCCGACGCCCCCGAGCAGCTCGAGCGCAGCATGAAGCGACTCTCGCTGCTCGCGCATCGGGTGGTCTGGGTGAATCCGCGTGCGGCCGCTGCCGGGTTCGAGCCGAGCACCGGCGGGATGTCGGCCGCCTTGCCCTACTGCGACCGGTTCCTCGCCGGCAACACCGGCGAAGCGATGATCGAGGTCGTCGCAGCGATGACCGCAGGCTGATCGTCCCGACATCAGGAGGCCCCGACCTCAGTCGACGGATTCGAGACGAGGGCGCGCCGAGACATCGAGACGGAACCGGCCGCGACCGGTCTTCTCGAGTCGGATCGGCACCTCGCGTTCGTCGAGGCGGCGCTTCAACAGGATCAGCCGGCTCTCCAGGTTGTCCTTGAACCCGGGAAGGTCGAGGCTCGCGTCGAGACGCAACTCGCGGTTGGTGAAGTCGACCCGACCGTCTGCGACATACGCCCGGAGCAGCGACCACAGGATCCGACCTGCAACCCCTTTGATGAGGTAGTCGCCATCGACGAACACACTGCCATCGACCGGGAAGAACCGCACTGCCAACTCGCCGTCCGGGCCGACGGGAACCGCCGATCGATCCGCCGACAGGCCCGACATCGGGCCCGGAGCGACCTCGTCGGGATCGTCGCGCTCGATCGCCCGGACGTGCTCGATCGCACTGGCCAGCAGCGACGCGACGACGCCCAACAGCTGCTCGTCCGCAGCGTCGAACGCCACCGGACGGCGGCTCTCCGCCACGAGCACCCCGACCAGTTCTCCTCGCGCCATCGCCGGCACGACGATCCGGCTCTGCACGCCGTCGATCTCCGCCACCGGCAGCTCGTGACCGGGCCCGACGCCCTGTTGCTCGTACCCCCGTCGGATCGTCCGGGCGTACTTCTTCATCTGGTGCAGACCCCCGATTCGGAGTGGCTCGCACCGCTCGGCGGCCAGACCGATCTGCCCCTTCCCGAGGGTCACCTCGGCGCCGACTCCCTCGGTGTCGAAACCGTGACTCCCGATCGCGTACAGCCGGGTGCCGCCCTCGTCGAGCAGCAGCAGCACGGTGTGGCGATAGCCCAACAACCGGTCGAGCCCATCGAGGGTCGTGTCGACGATCGCGTCGAGATCACCTGCCCGAGCAATCCGCTGCGCGAGCTCGGCAAGGCCGCCCAGTTCGGGCGACGGGCGACGCCCGAGCGGGACATCGCTCGGCAGGGCGCCCGACGGGTTGGGCGGGTTCTGCTCGAGCGCGACCACCCGGAACACGTCGGCGGCGCGCAAGCGGTACACGTCCTGCATGTTCTCCAGCACCGCGAGCGCCTCGATGTCGGCGCGCAACCGGTCGAACACCGGCCCGCGCCGCTCGGTGCGCTCGTACACCAGCGACAGGCGGAACTCGTCGTGGGTCATCGGGTCCATCAGCAGCAGGCTGGCTCGGGGGTTGTCGGCGAGATTGCGCGACGTCTTCGACATGAACTGGTTCGAGAGCGCCACCCGCTCGTCGTCCACCCGGTGCGCACGCGAGATGTAGGTGACGTTGACGATGCCACCAGCCGATGCGGTCGCGAGCACAGCAGGAATCGCGCCACCGAAGCAGCGCTCGATGTCGGCGAGGGCGAACTCACCCATCGGCCGCTCCGGCAAGCGCGGTTCCCGCCGACGGTCCAGGGGTCTGGTCGAACGACTCCTCGACGATCATCTCCACCGCCACCATCCGGTGGGGCAGCATCCGGCGCAACGACTCGACCGGATTTCCGTCGGTTCGATTCACGGCCTCGAAGAACGTCTCACTCTGGACGCTGACGAGTTCGACGTCGGCGGCCGTCGGGGCCTCGACCACCAGCGACCGTCCCTTGAGCTGCACCGACTGGTACGTACTGACCTCGGCGCCAGTCAACGACACCGTGCCGGACTGCAGATTGTCGACGACAGCGGGGTCATCCGCGCTCATCACGAAGCGGAGCCGGCGACTGTCGGCATCGACCACCGATGCTGCCCACGCCCGGTCGGCCCGAGGCTCACCCTCGGCCGACACCGTGCCCACGACCAGGCCGGCGCCGGTCTCCAAGATCGTCACCAACTCCGTTGCGAACCCCACCGCAGCCTCCTGATCGAACCTTGAGGATACGTGAGGAAACTCTCACGATCCGCATACGAGGAGTTGAGGAACGGGCAGCCGGCGAAGTGTTCACGATGGTCGGTGTCGGCTCGAAGGTCGAGTCGACGGAAAGGAACACATGACCATCATCGAGTCCATGACCACGCTCGTCGATCCGGACTTCCGGATCCCGGCCGTCGATCTGTACCGCGACATCCACAAGGGCATCCGCGCCGAGCTGTTCGCCGTCACGTCGACGGCCGGCAGCATCGACCCGTCGGACCGTTGCGACCGCGCGGCCCTCGCCGACCACATCACCTCGGTCGCCGCCGTCCTCGAATCGCACGCCCACCACGAGGACAGCATCATCGATCCGGTTCTCGAACGGCACCTGCCGGAGCTCGCGAACGAGATCTCCACCGACCACGAACGCCTCGAGGCGATGTTCGCGTCGGTCACCGACCTCGCCGGTGCCACGATCGACGCTGCGGCCACCGAGCAGCGACGGCTGCTCCAGCTCCTCCACCTCGACCTCGCCCGATTCACCAGCTCATACCTCGAGCACATCGACCTCGAGGAGCGCGCTCGTGATGCAACGGCTCCCGCAGCTGCTCGGCATCGAGGAGATCGCCGCAATGCACGGCGCGATCGTCGGCTCGATCCCACCCGACGAGATGGCCCGGAGCCTGGCATTCATGCTGCCGGCGATGAACATCGACGACCGCACCGAGCTGTTCACCGGCATGCGTCTGGCGGCACCGCCCGAGGCGTTCGAGGCGACGATCGGACTGGCCCGATCGGTGCTGCGACCGATCGACTTCGCCGTCCTCGCCAACCGCTTGGAGGTGACACGATGAGGAGCACCGGCCTCGCCCTCTTCCTGTGTGCGCCGCTGCTGTTCGCCGCCTGCGGTGACGAGGCAGACGCCACTGCGGACACCGGTGTCCTCGACGTGACACTCAGCGACTTCTCGTTCGGGGAGCTCCCCGACGAGGTCGCTGCCGGCACCCGGGTACGGGTCGACAACACCTCCGAGAGCGAGTTGCACGAGCTGGTCGCCGTCCGGCTTCCCGACGGCGACGACCGTTCGGTGGACGAGATCGTCGCAACGGGCCTCGACGACCTGTTCTCGGCCGGTCCGCCGGCGGCGGTGCTGCTGGCCGCACCCGGCGGCGAGCAGATCGACGCCGTCGGCGACGGCGTGCTCGCCGAGCCCGGCCGCTACCTCCTCCTGTGCACGATCCCCACCGGGGCGAACCCACAGGAGTATCTCCAGAAGGCCGCCACCAGCGACGGTCCACCTCAGGTCGACGGTGGGCCGCCGCACTTCGTCAACGGCATGGTCGACGAACTCGTGGTCTCCGACCGGTGAGACTCTGCGAGCTGCCGCAACGATCAGTCGTGCGGCAGCTCGTGGGGCTCGATCGTCTCCACCACCGCAGCGTGTTCGGGATGGTCGTGGAGGATGTGGTCCTTCACCTCGTTGTGGTAGGCGAAGATCAGCTCGCAGTACGGACAGGCGTGTGTGGTCGATCCGCTCATGTCACGATCGTGCGCCCGAATCGCTCGCCCGACCAGGGTCGTTCGGTCCGTCCACGAAGTACGAACGGCGCTGAGTGCCGTACCCGACACCAAACGTGACGGTCAGCGGCGCCAGGGGCGGTCGGGGTCGAACAGGTGCATGTCGAAGCGCTGCGAGAGTTCCTCGAACACGCGCAGGCCCCGCACGCTGTTGCCGATCCCGTCGAGCCGCGGGGAGAACGTGGCCATCCCACCCACCCCGGGCAGCATCCCGAGAATGCCGCCGCCGACCCCGCTCTTGGCCGGGATCCCCACGGAGTAGGCCCACTCGCCCGCGTAGTTGTACATCCCGCACGTGAGGGCCACGGTGAGCATGTCGCGCGTCACCTCGCGGGGCACCACCTGTTCGCCGGTGATCGGATGCACACCGTGGTTTGCGATCGTCGCGCCGATGACGGCGAGGTCGCGTGCGGTGACGAGCACCGAACACTGCCCGAAGTACAGGTCGAGCGTGACCTCCACGGCGTCGCCGATGATCCCCCGGCTCAGCATCAGGTAGGCGATCGCCCGATTGCGATTCCCGGTGCGTTGTTCCGACGACCACACCTCCCGGTCGATCTCCGGTCGACGGCCGAGGTACCGCTCGAACATCGACCGCATCTCCTCGAGGCCCTCCTCGACGGAACCGCCGACCACCAGGTCGGTGATCGCGATCGCACCGGCGTTCACCATTGGATTCGGAGCGCGGTTGGTGGCGTCGTCGAGCTCGATCGCGTTGAACGCGTCGCCCGTCGGCGCCACACCCACGCGTTCGAGCACGCGGTCGCGCCCGTGCATCTCGAGCGCCAAGCCGTACATCAGGAGCTTCGAGATCGACTGGATCGTGAACTCGTGGTCGACATCGCCCACCCCGATGTGCTCGCCATCGGCCGTCATCGCCGCGATGGCGAAGCGGTCGGGATCGACATCGGCGAGTTCGGGGATGTACGACGCCGGCTCGCCGTCCTGCAACGGCCCGAACCGTTCGTGCAGGTCGACGCATGTCGCCTCGAACCACCGTCGTCGGACCTCACGCTCGTCGAGTTCGCTCACGGGTCGGCAGCGTAGGGCTCGGCCGCTCCGCCCGCACCCAGGGCTTCTCTGCGGAATACGTCTCAACCCTCGCAACCAGATCCGCAGAGAATCGGCGACATCGAACGGAGCGGGCAGCGCAATCGCGATGGGTGCGGGCGAGTCAGGGTTCGAGGACGGCGGCGTTGACGACGTCCTGGAAGCGGTGTGCCGCCCAACTCCACGGCATGCCCTCGGGGGTCGCCTCGGTCACGACCTCGATGTAGACGGCGATGACGCCGGTCTCGGGATCGGCCCAGCCGTCGATCCCCCCTGCGCCACCGTGGCGGAAGCTCAACGGGCTGGAGAGTCCGCCGCCGAACTTGGTCCACGCCTCGTGACCTGCCACACCGAACCCGAAACCCCACGAGGCTTCTGCGAGCGAGATGCCACCCAGGTCGACCCTGATCCCCGGAATCTGATTCGTGGTCATCAGCCGGACCGAATCACGGCTCAGCACACGTACGTCGCCGACCCTCCCGCCGTCGAGGAACATCTGCCAGAACCGCGCCAGGTCGGGCGCCGACGCATACGCACCGCTGGCACCCTCATCACTCGCGACCCACAACGGATCGTTCGTCGACAGCGACGTGCCCTCGTGGTCGGGGCCCATCGGGATCGCGGGTGGACGTTCGACCAGCCGCGATCGAAGGTCATCGCCGACGATCATCGCGCTGCTCGTCATCCCGATGGGGTCGAACAGATATCGACGCATCGCCGCGTCGAGTGTGTCGCCCGTGACCCTCCGGACGATCTCGCCGAGCAGCGAATAGTTGAAGTTGCAGTACTGCATCCGCTCGCCCGCCGCCAGCCGGCGTGGAACGTCCCATCCCGGCCACAACATGATGTGCGTCAACGCGTCCATTCCCTCTGGGATCGTGGCGATCGCTTCGTCGAGCTTGGCCACACGAGCGGCAACATGGTCGTCGTCAATCCAGCCCGACGTGTGGGTGAGGAGGTGGTACACCATCACGTCCTCGTGTTCGTCGGAGAGCTCGGGCAAGGTGAGCGAGGCCGACTCCGTGAGACCGATCATCCCCCGCTCTGCGAGCGCCATGATCACCGCCGCAGTCAACGGCTTGCCCTGCGACGCGATCGGGAAGACCGAGTCGACGGTCACCGGCGGCCCGCCCGGCCTCGCGTCGCCAACGGCGTGGGTCCACACCACCTTGCCGTGTCGGCCAACGAGTGCGACCGCCATCGGCGTGAGGCCGGCGGCGTACTGGCGATCCATCAACGCGGCGGCATCGGCCAGCCGGGCAGCCGACATCCCCAACTCGGCGGGGTCGTGGAGCTCCATCGAGAACGTCACTCGACCACCGCCGCGGTGATGACGTCCTGGAACCGGTGCCCGATCCCGGAGAGGGGTTCGTTGAGCAGGCTCGTCCTGGTCAACACCTCGAAGTACACGCCCACGATCTCGTGCTCGAAGTCGACCCAGTACGAGATGCCGCCTGCACCGGGGTGGAGCACGCTTCCCAGCGGCAACAGGCCACCGTGGAAGTAGGGAAACGGTCGCGTCTGCACGACCGTGAAGCCGTACCCCCAGGACCCCTCCGGAATCGTTTCGGACCCGAACTTCGCCGGGACGCCGGGAATCTGGTTCGTCACCATCGAGCGCACCGTCGACGGCGCCAGGACCCGCTCGCCGCCGTGGACACCACCATCGAGGATCATCTGGCCGAACACGGCGAGATCCGTCGCGGACATGTGCACCGCCGCCGCGCCGGAGTCGGACGACTCCCAGAGCGGGCCTTCGAATGGCAACGGTGCGTCCGGTCCCATCGGTAAGCCCGCGGCGCGAGTGACGAGGTGTTGGCGCAGATCGTCGCCCACGATGCCGACGCTGTGCGTCATGCCGAGCGGCTCGAAGAGCCTCGATCGCAGCGCGGCATCGAACGTGTCACCCGTCTCCCGACGGATGATCTCGGCGAGCAGTTCGTAGTGCGAGTTGTCGTACTGCATCTCGACGCCAGGGGCGGCGACCCGGATCGGATCGAATGCCAACGACAAGAACAGATGCGTGACGAAGTCGCGGCCGGGTGGTGGTTCGGTCATCCGTCCGGAGCGCGCGTATTCGATGATTCGACCGCTGAACTGCGCCGATTCCCATCCCGCCGTATGAGTGAGGAGATGGTGGACGAGCACCTCGTCGTCGCCCGGGCCGGTCAGCTCCGGAACGTACGTGACCACCGGTTCGTTGATCCCGATACGGCCCTCCTCGACGAGCGTCATCGCCACCGCGGCCGTCATCGGTTTACAGCACGACGCGATCGGCCAGACGTCGTCGATGTCGAGCGGATCCCCGTGTGGTCCTCGCACGCCGAACGCCTCGGCCAGCACGACCTCGCCGCGCCGCTGGACGACCGCAACCGCCGACGGCGAGCGACCGGATGCAACGTGGTTCGCGACGAGGTCGCGCGCCCAGCCGACGCGTTCGCTCGACATCCCCACGCTCTCGGCATCAACGGTCGCGATGGCCATGTGTCCCTCCCCTCCAAGCAGGTTCGCACACGCGCCAGGGTGATGCCAGGGTCGGTGACCCCCGCCACAGGCACGGGCCACCGCCGACAGCTAAGTTGCACGCCGGGGAGGGTCGATGGCCGACGTACACGGGTTCTGCGACGAACGATTCCAGCCGCTCGAAGACGCGTTCCGGCGCAACCTCGACAGCGGACTCGACAAGGGCGCATCGCTCGCCGTCACGCTCGGCGGTGAGTCCGTCGTCGATCTGTGGGGCGGAACCCGCGACTACGAGATGACGCAGCCGTGGGAGGCGGACACCGTGGTGCGCGTCTTCTCCTCGTCGAAGGTCATGTTGATGACGCTCATCCTGATGCTCGTCGACCGCGGTCAACTCGACCTCGACGAACCGATCGCCTCCTACTGGCCCGAGTTCGCCGAGCACGGCAAGGGCACCATCACCACCCGCCAGGTCCTCGTCCATCGATCGGGTCTCCCCGGATACGGCCGAGCCGTCACGTTCGCCGACCTCGGCGACCGGGACCGCGCGGCGGCGATCATCGAGAACGCCGAGCTCTGGTACGAACCGGGCACGGTCAGCTGCTATCACGCCCAGACCTTCGGCGACCTGCTCGCAGGCGTGATCGAACGAGTCAGCGGTCTCCCGTTCGAGGCCCTGTACGAGTCCGAGATCGCCGGACCACTCGCCGCCGACTTCCACTTCGGGCTGCCCGTCGAGCAGGCGGGACGCGTGAGCGTGATCTGGCCGGCGGACGGCGAACCCATACCCCCTTCGCAGATGGCCGAGCGGATCATCGCCGAGTTCGTCCCCGGCCACGAATGGGTCGATCCTCAGCTCCTGGCAACCGTGATCCCGTCGTCCGGTGGCATCACCAACGCGCGGGCGCTCGCACGCATCGGCTCGATCATCGCACTGAACGGCGAGGTCGACGGGCATCGCTACCTGACTCCCGAGATCATCGCCCAGGCCGGCGCGGAGCAGAGTTACGCCGACGACAAGTTCGTCGGCTGGGTCCGCTACGGCCTCGGATTCGGGCTCCACACCGACGACTACCCCGCACCGACCACCACCTCGATGCACTGGGGCGGCTACGGCGGGTCGTTCCTCACCATGGACCCGGCGAACGGGATCAGCTGCGGCTATGCGCAGAGCCAGTTGCTCCTCGACGGCGGGGCATTCACCGACCGGCGGCGCGTCGAGTTCTGGCGCCTCCTCGGCGAGATCACCGCCACGCTCTGACCGAGCGATGAGCGAACGGCCCGAATGGCGGCCGCCGGCTCATCGCTGGGCTCAGGTGGACGGCGCGAGGGGTTGGCGCTCGAACCAGGATCGGAGGTCGGGGTCGGTGATCCGGTCGGCGAGCACGCCGAACTCGGCGTTGGACCGGGCCAATGCCGTGGACGCCTCGTCGGCCCGACCGAGCGCGTCGAGCGCGAGACCCTGCACGCGCCGCAGACGCCAGATCAGTGAGCCGAACTCCATCGGCTCGGCCAACGCCAGGCCACGCGTTGCCGCGTCCAGCGCGGCGGCGTGATCGCCGAGACCGAGCTGGCCATGCGCCACGACATCGAGTGAGCGCACGTGATCGCCGCCGGGCGTCACGTCCTCGGATCGTGGGCAACCCGGAGTGGCCAGATCGACCGCCCGCCTCAGATCGCCCTCGACCAGCGCGACCTGAGCCGCGGCCAACCCGGTGCGCCATTCACCGAATGTCGGCAGCGACTCGTGATCGGGGACCGATCCGACCGACTCGACCCGACAGTTGGCGCCGACGATGGCCATCAACGAGCCGGCCCAGTACTGCATCCACACGCGCGTCAGCTGCTCGGCCCACGCCAACGTCTCGGTGAGCGACTCCGCCGCCGGCCCCCATGCGCACACTCTCGTGAGGAACACCGATCGGGCGAATGACGCCATCGCCTGCCCGAACGGGTGGTCGTCATCGGTCACCTCCTGGCCGATCGCCGCATCGACGTCGTCGTACCGGCCCATCTCGGTGAGCGCGATCGCCTTGATCGAGCCGTACTGCACCGGCGCCGAACCGATCAGATCGGCCAGCTCGATCCCACGATCGCAGGTCGCAATCGCGTCGGCGAATCGACCGAAACCGAAGTACTGCCACATCATCCAGAAACAGTGCGCGTTCAACCTCACCGGATCACGGCGACGCTCGAGCCGCTCCATCAACGCCTCGCAGGCGCCGAGTTGATCGGCGACGGTGCCAGTGCGCAACGAGGCCGCCATCGCATCGAGAATCAGGTCTTCGTCGCCGATCGCCTCGGCCAACTCCAACGACTCGGCGACGTTGGCGACCGCCGTCGCCCGGTAGTCCGCCCAGTAGTCCGTGAACCACGTCGTCGGCAGCAGCGCCAGCGCCATGCTCGCCTTGTCGCCGCGCTCCTTTGCCGCCGCGTAGGCGGCCTCGTAGGCGTCGCGCGACACCTCGGCGGTGCCCGGGTTGTCGAGCGACATGATGTAGTACGCCCGCCCACGCGCCAGCTGAACCGCGATCTCCAACTCGGGATCGTCGGCCTCCGAGGCGGCGGCGACGAGCCAATCGACGTCCGCCAGTCCCTCGGCCGCCCGGTACTGGTCGTTGAGGAGCTGCACCCGTTGTAGGCGCAACGTGATCTCCTGATCGCTGTTGGCGGCGCGATCGAGTTCGTCGTCGAGCACCGCGAGCGCATCGTCGACCCGACCCGCGCCGCGCAACGCGCGCGCCTGCGTTCGGCGCAACTCGAAGCGACGCTCACCGCCGCCGACGAGCGAGACGGCGTTGTCGAGCTGCCGCAATGCATCCTCGAACGCAAGGGCGTCCATGTTGGCCTCGGCGGCGGCGACGAGCGCTTCCACCGTGCGGTCAACCGGGGCGGCGGAACCGGCTGACACCAGATGGTGTGCCAGCTCGGCGGCCGACCCCGACCCGAGCTGGTCCATGGCGTCGGCGATGCGCAGGTGGACCCGCTGGCGACGGGCCAACGACAGCTCACCGACCAGGGTCTGGCGTATCTGTTCCTGCACGAACAGGTAGTCGGCCGGATGGTCGGCGGGCAGTTCTTCGATCAGATGGCTTCGCTCAGCAGCTTCGAGCGCATCGAACAAGTCGTCCTCATCGGCGCTCGACACCGCGGCGAGGGTGTTGAACGTGAACGTCCGACCGATCACCGCCGCCGATGCGAGCATCTTGCGGTGTTCCGGTCCGAGCAGGTCCAGCCGGCGTCCGAGGACCAGTCGCACCCCCTGGGGCACCTCGGTGTCACCGATCTCGAAGCCTGGACGCCACCGCCCGTCGTCGTCGAACAGTCGGCCGCTGTCACGCAGGTGCCGGAACAGTTCCTCGGTGAAGAACGGGTTCCCGTGGGTCTCGGAGTAGACGAGGTCGACCAGCTCCGGCGGCGCCTCACTTCCGGCCCGGGCACCGAGCACCGTCTTCACCTCCTCGCGGGTGAGCAACTTCGGCCGGACATCGGTGGCGCCGACATCGCGGAACAGCGGGCCGATGGCCGTCGTGAGTGGACGCCCGGGCTCGAGTTCGTCGTCTCGGAACGTGCCGACCACGAGCACCGGAACACTCGCGGCCCGAGCACCGATGTGGCGCAACAGCAACAGCGTCGACTCGTCGGCCCAGTGGAGATCCTCGAACGTGAGCACCATCGGCTGATTGTTGGCAGCGCGCTCGATGAACTCACCGACGCCGTGCAGCATGTACCGACGCTCCTGCTCCGGTGTCAGGTCGGGCGAGGGCGGAATGTCGTCGTAGCGCTGCCGGAGCGCCGGCAACAGCTTCGCGATCTCCGGAGCGTTGACGCCGAGCGCCGCGTGAAATCCGTCGGACGAGAAGGTCCGTGCCGCCTGCTCGAGGTGGTCGATCGTCGGTTGATACGGCGGCGGCGACTCCATGTCGAGGCAGTTGCCCGTGTAGACCGCCATCCCGAGACGCTCGGCCATCGCCGCAGTCTCCCGCACGAGCCGGCTCTTGCCCACCCCGGCGACGCCGCCGATGAGCACCATCCCACCGTGTCCGGACGCGGCTGCCTCGACCATCGTGCGCAACGTCTCACGCTCACTGACCCGGCCGACGTACGGGGTCGCCACGGTGTCGGCAAGTCCTGACTCGACCTCCTCCTCCTCCGGCAGGGGCACGAGATAGAGGTGCCACTCGGCGGAGATCCCCTTCAGCGCCGTCGCACCCTGATCGACGAGTTCGTCGCGGGCGGTACCCAGAACTCCGTGAACCGTCTCCGACGCGAGGATCCCGCCGGGTGGAGCAAGCCCCTCGATTCGTTTTGCGATGATCACGGTCTCACCGTGGAGATCGCCGTCCTCGTCGATCACCTCACCGGTGTGCAGCCCGATGCGCATCTGCACCGCAGCGTCGAGGCCGGTGCGATGGAGCTGGCGCATCTGCACTTGCATCTCGCGGGCTGCGGCGATCGCCCTGCGTGCCGACGCGAACGCGGCCATGAGCCCGTCGCCCATCTCCTTGATGAGGGCGCCGCGATTCGAGGCGACCGCTTGGCGGGCCATCTCCTCCACCTGGCGACCGATCTGGCGTGCGGCATCGTCACCGAGCGCCTGGTTGAGCTGCGTCGACTCGACCAGGTCCGTGAACAGCACGGTGACCGTGCCCTCCGGAATCTCCTGCGTGCTCACGGCCCCCCGCCGTCACGTGTCGCCACGGGTGAAGTGTAGGTGCAGTCGGACCCGAGAACTTCTGCGACGATGCGACCCCGCGCGGTACGGTCGATCGTCACCAACCGTGATTTCACACGACCAGGAGAACCGCATGCGCACAGAGATTGCGTTCAGCCCCGCATTCGCCATGGCGAGCCTGCACCTCGAACCGGGCGAATCGGTCAAGGCCGAGGCGGGAGCGATGATGGCGATGTCGCCGAACGTCGAGATCGCCACAAGCACCCAGGGCGGCATCATGAAGGGCCTGCGTCGGTCGGTGCTCGGCGGCGAATCGTTCTTCATGAACACCTTCACCGCCACCGGCCCCGACGCCCACGTGATCGTCGCCCCGGCACTCCCCGGCGACATCATCGTGTGGCCGATCAGCGGCAAGACCGTCTTCCTGCAGTCCGGCTCGTACCTCGCCTCGCCGGAGTCCATCGACATCGACAGCAAGTGGGGCGGCGCGAAGACCTTCTTCAGCAAGGAGGGCCTCTTCATGCTCAAGTGCACCGGCATCGGTGATCTCGTCGTGTCGAGCTATGGCGCCGTGCACGCCGTCGACCTCGCACCCGGGCAGAGCTACACCGTCGACACCGGACACATGGTCGGCTGGGAAGAGGGCGTGGGCTACGAGGTCGCCAAGGCGGGCAGCTGGAAGTCCTCGATCCTCGGCGGAGAGGGCCTCGTCGTGAAGCTCACCGGACCGGGCCGGGTCTACATCCAGACCCGCAGCCCGTCGGACTTCGTCGACTGGCTCGTGCCGAAGCTGCCATCGCAGCGCTCCTGAGTCCCACGGACTGCGGCCGCCCGGCTGTCGTCGTTCTCGGTGAGGGTCAGGCTGGGAGCAGCGGACGCGCCATCGGTTCGATGACAGCACGCGACGTGAAGGCCCGACCGACGACCTGGATCGCAACCCTGGAGTAGGCGCGTTCGCGTACGACGTCGGGTTCGGTCGGGTCGACCAACACCTCGATCGCCACCGGGCTGACCTCGAGTCGGCGGGCGACGTTCACGAGCGAGATGAGCAGTTCGGCGGGCACCGCGGCGATCCCCTTCGCTTCGATGGCGTCGGCGAACCGGTCGAGCAGTTGGAGGGCGGGGCTGGTTTCCATGCACTCAAATCTACGGACGGTGAAGGTCAATCACTAGCGATGCTTTGTCGTCATAGTGATCAGTTATGCTTATACTCAATGGCCGACCTCCGCGACCTCGACATGCGACTGCTCGTTGCGCTGGACGCAGTGGCCAACGAGGGCACCTTCGGACGGGCGGCCGAACGTCTCGGCTACACCCAGTCGGCTGTCAGCCAACAGATCGCGTCGCTCGAGCGACTCGTCGGAGCGCGGGTCTTCGACCGTCCCGGCGGCCCCCGCCCGGTCGAACTCACGCCTCTCGGCGCCCACCTGCTCGAGCACGGCCGAGCGCTGCTCACTCAACTCGACCGCATCGCGGACGATCTCGACCGCTTCCGCGCCGGTGATGCTGGACGCCTCCGGGTCGGGACATTCCAGAGCATCTCCAACACCGTGCTGCCCTCGCTCATCGGGGCGATGCGCAACGAGTTGCCGAACCTCGAGATCGTGGCATTCGAGAGCGACTACGACGAGGAACTCCGCGACCGGCTCGCCGCCGGCGATCTCGACCTGAGCTTCGTCGTGAGCGACGTCGATCCCACGTTCGACAGCCGCCACCTGCTGAACGACCCGTTCCGCCTCCTCGCCCGCCCGGGTCAGTTCCCGGCCGGCCCCGTGCGGATCAGCGCCATCGCCGACGAGCCACTCGTCGGCCAGCATCAGAACTCGTGCCAGCTCATCAACGAGGCCGGGTTGCGATCGGGTGGCGTCGAGCCGAGTTACGTGTTCCGGACCAACGACAACGGCACCGTGGCCGCCATGGTGCGTGCGGGGATGGGCGTCGCCGTACTCCCCCTCCTGTGCATCGAGCCGGAGGACCCTCGGGTGAGCCTGCACCCGCTGGAACCGGCCTTCCCGGGCCGGGAGATCTCGATCGCCTGGCGACGCGGACACACGCTCTCGCCGGCGGCGGAGCGGTTCATCGAACTCGCCGTGTCGGTGAGCGCCGATGTCGCCCTCCGGTTCGCCGAACTCGACACGCCACCGCCGCCCCGCGCGAGGCGGACGCGCGCGGCGAGCGTCAACGCGCGAGCAGCTGCTGGCTGAACGTCCAGGGTTCGCACGCCCGGCGGCGCGACGACAGCGGCGGCGCCAAGTACGGTCGGCGCCATGGAGCCGCCTCCGATGGACCCGGTGATCGAGACGGTCCTCGCCGCCAACCAGGCGTTCTACGACGCCCACGAGCAACGCGACGTCGAGGCGATGGCCGCGGTCTGGGAGCACAGCGACCGCGTGGTGTGCGTTCACCCCGGCTGGCCGATCCTGCGGACCTGGCCGGTGGTCGAGGACTCCTGGCGACGCATCCTCGCCGGTCCCGGACGCAACCAGTTCATCCTGACGAACCACGCGGTGGCGGTTGACGGCCGCTTCGCCTGGGTGACACTCGACGAGAACCTGGTCGATCGCGGCGGCACCGGCACCGTCGCCGCCACGAACCTCTACGCCGACCGCGGCGACGGCTGGCGCCTCCTCGCGCACCACGGCTCACCCATTCTCAGCCGCCCCGGCTGAGCGTCGAGCGACGACCGCGTAGAGCGGGGTCGGAGCGACTGCCGGGGTTGCTCCGCTGCACGACCGCGGGATCGAATCCACCGGTGAGATCGAAGTAGGCGTCGACGATCGCGCAGAGATCCTGGATCACCCAGCTCGTCGCCATCACGTTGGCTCGGAGCTCGGTTTCGTTCATGCCCATCGCCACCAGTCGTCGCGGCGCCGTCCGGAAGTGCGAGATCCACGACGAGCAGATGTCGAGCACCTCGCCGGTCAACTCCAGTTCGTCGTACAACTCGCGGTGATGGCGCCGTCGTCGATGTGCGTCACGAGTCGGTCCGGTCGAGAGAAGCCGGCGTCGGCCGATTCGTCGGTGCGATCGAAGAACCCGGCGGGGAAGACGTGCTCATTCGCCATCGCCGGGACCGTACCGGCCGGTCATCGACCGCGCCGCTCCGTGCTGCGGATGCGACACTGGCCCGATGGCACCGGACGCGTCGACCGTCGTCGAGCGAGCGCAGACCCTCGCCGACTCGGTGCTGTTCCCCCGAGCCCAGGACGTCGACCGTGGCACGGTTGCACCCGACGACGGGTTGCGGGCACTCGCCGACGCCGGCATGTTCGGCATCGCCGGCCCAGCGTCGCATGGCGGCAGCGACCTCGACGCGCTCAGCGCGCGCGACGGGTCATCGCCGCGATCGGGAGTGGCTGCGGCGCGACGTTCTTCGTCTGGGTCCAGCACCACGGCGTCGTCCGCTCGGTGCAGGCCTCTTCGAACGGCGACCTCGTGGATGCGCTGCTCACACCGATGTGCGCCGGTGAGCTGGTTGCCGGCGTGGCCTTCGCCCACGCTCGACGCCTCGGACCGCCGGCCGTCACCGCGACGCCACTCGTCGGTGGGGGCTGGCGTCTCGACGGGCACGCACCGTGGGTCACGTCGTGGGGAATCGCCGACTGGTTCTGTGTCGCCGCCGAATCGCCCGCCGGTGAACTCGTCTGGTCGATGATCCCGGCGTCGGCGACAGAAGGGCTCACCGCCACTCCGCTCGACCTCCCGGTGTTCGCGTCGACCGGCACGGTGGCGCTGTCGTTCGAAGGATGCACGATCCCGCCGGAGCGTGTCGTCGCGATCGAGAACGTCAGCGGGTGGCGCGCCAACGATCGCGTGCGCGCCGCGATCGGACAGCCCGCCGTCCTCGGAGTCGCCGATCGTGCGATCCGGCTGCTGGACGACCTCGCAGACGCTGTCCGATGCAGCACACCATCTCGCTGCAGAACTCGCCGGCACATGGGCACGCGACGACGACCTCGTCAGGGTCGGCCCGAACGGCGACCTCGAGGCGCACATCGCGTCGGCGAGCGACCATCGGGCGGCCTGCCTCGACATCGCCCGGCGGGCGACCACGGCGCTCCTCGCGGCGACAGGCGGACGCGGAATGGATCTCAGTCACCCCGCCCAACGCCTCGCGCGAGAGGTGGACTTCTACGTCATCCAGGCCCAGACCGCCGACGGTCGCGCCGCCACGCTGCGATCGGTGACGCGTTGACGAGCAAGCGCCCCGAACTCACACCGGCCGACGGCGGCGTGATGCTCACCGTGCATGCGCAGCCCGGCGTGCGACGTACCGAGGTCGTCGGACGTCATGGTGATGCCGTGAAGATCCGGGTGGCGGCCCCGCCCGTCGACGATCGCGCCAACGAGGCGCTGGTGGCGTTCGTTGCCGAGGTGTTCGGCCTGCGCTCGGCGGCGGTCACCGTACGCTCGGGTGGTTCGAGCCGCCACAAGCGACTGCGCCTCGACGGCATCGACCTGCCCACCGCGACCCGCATCCTCGACGACCGCATGCGCGGCCTCCCCGGCGCCTGACCCTCACGCACCACCCACCCACCCACATCCGGTTTGCGTTGCACTTCGGTTGGGCCGGCCCAACCAAACCCTCACGCAAACAGCCTCCTGGGTGGAGTGAGATCGGTGCGACGGGTCGACGGCGGGTGTTCTACCGTCTCGGGATGATCCGACTCACCGCCGGCGACGGCCACGAACTCGACGCCTACGAAGTGCACCCCGACGGCGCAACCGCGTCGATCGTGATCGTGCAGGAGATCTTCGGCGTCAATGCCCACATCCGATCGGTCGTCGACCGCTACGCCGAAT
>CAVVFL010000032.1:0-24339 GCA_963747375.1 Ilumatobacteraceae bacterium | reverse complement strand
GCAGGTGCTCGGCGAGCGGGTCGAGGGTGCGCAGCATGTGGTGGTCGACGCCGAGGCCGCCGTGGAGCACCAGTGCGACGGGCCCATCGCCGACGATCTCCACGGCGATGGTCGCACCGTCGACGTCCACCGTGTCCATGTCGAGGTTCAGTCCTCGAGCCGCCGACCGCCGGCGAACGCGGCAACGACGGGATGGTCGGTGAGTGATGCGGGGGCGTCGAGACCGTGGCGTGCCAGCAGCGCCTGAAAGCCCTCCGAGGCGGAGAACTCGTCGAAGACCTCCTTCGACGGACAGGTATCGATGATCACGATGCCGTCGGGGGTCTGGACGCACGCAGCGAACTGCATCGCCTCGGGCGGGATCTCGGCGATCATCGCTTCGTACCGCGCCGCCAGGTCGTCCGGGTCACCGCGGTACGTCCACAGCGAGCAGTGCATGCTGCGAATCGTAGGGCTGTGGCGGCCGGCAAGCGGCTGAGTGACTGGCTGACCACGGTCACCACCGAGTACGGCGACCGCATCATCCCGATCACGACCAACGTGTGCGAGCGCTGGGCCATGCTCAACGTGCCCGACCCGATACCGGTCATCGACGGACTGTTGGCGGCAACCGCACTCGAGCGGGACCTGGTGCTGGTGACCCGGAACACGGCCGACGTCGAACGGACCGGCGTCGCCGTCGTCAACCCGTTCGCCGGGCCGGACTCCGTCGACTGAGCGAAGCCGCGCGGGCCGGGCACCTGTCGAGCCGTCCAGGCCGCAGCTGGCCGCTGAGAGCTGTCTCGAATCTGCTCGCTCGAGCGATCGGCCCGCACGCCGGTGGACGGCGAACACACTCGAAGGTTCACGGTCAGCCGAACAGGTCGGGGTCGAGCAGCACCCGACGGGCAAACTCACGAACTGCGTCCGGATCCGATCCCTCCGGCCACAGATCGTCTCGAACCAGCAACGTTCGGGCAACCATCTCGACGAACGGGTCGCGACTGAAGCCCGGGTCTTTCGCTCGGGCGTCGACGACCGCTTGACGCAGCGAGATCGCGTCGGCGAGCGAGGCGAGATCGACGAGATCGCGAGGCTCTCGCCGACCGAATGCTGCGAGCACCTTGTTTGCGGCGAGCTCTCTGATCGACAGCGTCGGCCCGAGGGTGCTGCCTACCGAAGCGAAGAGCTGGTGATCCCTCCCGAGCTCGACGACCAGCACCGTGCGCCGATACTTGCCGGTCGAGACGGTCATCCGAGCGAACGTCGGGTCGCTGAGATGCACCTGGACCAGGTACTCCGACCCTCGGAGTCGTTCGGTCAAGCGATCGGCGACCTTCGCCACGTCGTCGCATGTTGCGGAGAAGGCGTCCAGATCGTGAGTCGGCCGACTGCTGACTCCTGCGACGATCAGCGCCACGCCACCTGCGATCACGAAACCGTCGGATGCGACGACCGACATCACGTCGGCCACGATGCGACGTTGAGATCGGCTCAGCGCTTCAGGCACCAGTCGTCACCGCAGCGAGCCGCTCGATCAGGCGGTCGAAGGCCGGTTGCAGGCGGCGCGCCACATGCAGATCGGCTGACCATTGCATCAACTCGTCAGGGTCGATGAACACCTGAATGTCGAGTGCGTCACCGACATCGACCACGATCCGGTAGATCTCACGCCGGTGCACCTCGTCGGCGTAGTCCCATCCCGACGCCATCCTCGGTGACCAGTCGAGACGTGCCGGCAGCGAGATGGTGCCCACATCGCCGGGATCGATCACCGGGGCCCACCGATGTGCGGGCATGGTGGTGGTGCGTCCGTCGATCGTTTCGGTCACCACGTCGGAGGCGACGGCGACTTCGAGACGGTCGTAGAGCGCCGACGTCCTACCCCCCGGCGATCGGGCTCCCGATTCGAACTGTGACACCGCCGCCTGCGAGACCCCGAGGAGACTCGCGAACTCGGTCTGCGTCATCGACAGCCGCTGCCGCAACGATTCACAACGTTCGCTCGTCTGCTGAAGGTGCATGTCATTTAGTATAACAAGAGTGGATCAGCGACCCTCTGCGGTTCCTCCCAACGACCGCCTCACAGCGGGCCCGAGCGTCCAGGCCGCACCCGGGTCCGGTCAACGATCGTCGAGCCTGGCGACGCTCAGCCGATCGAGGATCTCGTCAGGCGACAAACCCTGCGCTTCGAGTTCAGTCCGGATGTCGCCGACGGCTGACACTGCGATCGCTCGTGACAGGTCGGTCGTCGACCCGAACACGAGCGTTGGGGTTACCGCAACGCCACGACCGGGTCGCTCGCCGACGACCCGAGCACGAACCGGTCGTCCGAGCAGCGTCGCTGCAAGCGAGCGATGGTGTCCCGCGAGGATGATCGTCCGCCCGCGCTGATCGACGTACAGCAGCGGGTATCGGTTGGCGCGGACGTGCATGTCAGCCGACGTGCGGCCCGTCCGTTCCCACTCGTCGGTGAGGTAGTAGCGAACGTGTGAGCGCAAGACCCACGGTTGCGAGCACCAGAGCTCGGAGGTGTCGATGTCGACGAGTTCCGGCGGCCCACTGACGAATGCCCCGACCGCAGCGGTGTCGTACAAGGGTGTCGTCTTCGAACGTGTCGCTCTCGGCCATGGCGCGACGATCCGATCGCCATCGCCGAACGCGGCTGACAGGAGCTCATCGATGCCGGTCACTCCGACATGTTGCAGTGCAGCACACGAAGCGACGCAATCGCGATTGACGGACCTCCGGCGCTGGTCCTCTGCCTCCTGACCGTCGATGGTTATCGTTCGTCAACCCCACAGAAGGAGCCCTCGATGGGTGCGCGATCACACAAGGATCAGTTCGTCATTGCCTTGAAGACCTTCCCCCACGAGAAGGCGAGCTTCACCCAGCTGGCAAACAAGCTCGGCGGCACGTGGACGCCCGAGATGGTCGAGGCCAAGGCCCGGCAATTCGACGACGATGCCACGACGCCGATCAACGTCGTCAAGCATGGCGTGCAGTACTTCGGCAGTGAGACCGGGCAGAAGCCAGGTCTCTACAAGGAGGTCCGTCGAGGTATCGAGCACCGTTGGGGCAAGGACAACGCGATGCGCAACATCTCGATCCTTCACTGCTCCCGGACGGCCGAACGGAACCGGGGCCACTGGTCGCAACCCGATCTCGTTGGCCGCGTGCAACGGAAGTCGAATGCGAAGCCGGAGATCGTCTACCTCGCCATCGAGGTGGAGCAGGCCAACGGTTTCGGGATCGAGTCCGTCTATCAGGCGTACGAGTTCGGTCGGGGAGCCGACTTCTCGTGGGTGTTCTACGTGGGGCCGGTCTGCGCTGGAGCAAAGTGGAAGCAGATCGAGGTCGCCGCACGCGATCTCGACGTCGGCGTCGTCCATGCGGCGCTCCCGACGCAGCCTTCGAAGTGGACGACGCCGATCCCCGCCAAAATCCGTCAGCGCACAGCAGCCCAACAACGGGACTTCCTGCAGCGAAGCGGCGTCACCGCGGACATGTTCGAGACCGATCAGTGAGCGAGGACCAGATACGAATCGTCGTGCTGGCCACGTGGCACGAAGACGAGGTCGAACGCGTCCTGACGAACGGTGTGACCGTCTGCATCGAGGGAACCCCGACCGTCCTCGTCCGCAATGAATCGGGGGGAATCGACGAGTTGGTGCCCGACGACCATGTCGCGTACGACGAGGTCGGATCGATCCACGGCACGCCGGTCGAAGCCGATGAGGTCGACCTCTACGACGACAACTTTCGCATGGGCCAGCTCGGGCGAATCGGATCGATCTACTACCAGTTCGACCAACATGCGGTCGCGTGGGAGTGGTGCGGGGAGTTCGACTCCGACGAGGAGGCCGGCGAGTACGTCTGCGGCACCGACTTCTACATCGAATGAGGTGAGCGACGCTCAGTTCGGGCCGAACCAGCCCATCGCGGGTCGTCCCGTACAGAAGACCTCCGGCTCGTCGCCGATGCCCCAGCGCTTGTTGAAGGCTGGAGACATGTGGGCCGATTGTTGGAAACCGCTGAGGCCGAGCTCGTCTGCCTCGCCACCCGGCGTGGCCGCGGGCAACTCGAGCGGGTCGCGATCGAGGCGAGCAACACACTCCGCTCGCCATCCGATGCTGAAGCCTCCGGGCACCATCTCCGGCGTCTCGACAACGAGTCCCCATCGCCGGAGGATCTCGACAGCAAGGTCGTTCACCGATTCGTAGGGCACTGCGAACGAGTGCGTCACGCGTGTCTCCCAGACGATCCGTTGTGCGGGACCGGAGTCGACGAGCAACACGGTGCCTCCGACCTCCACGTCGTGCAGGTGCCAAGGGCCGTCGGGCCACGAAATCAACCACGACATCGCCGCAAAGTCGTCAGGCCCATCCGGCATCCGTTCACCTGGGTCGTACAGCAGCGCCATTTCGGTCTCCGTTCGTGCGATGCGAGGTGCCAGCAGCCACTGACGCGAATACCACGACCTGGTCAGCGCAACAGGTCCGACCATGCATCGGCCAAGCGCTACTCGCGCTTGAGCCAGGACGCGCTCACCTATGTTGTGCGAGCGCCGCCATGAACTCGCGCCAGGCATCGTCTACGTAGCGATCTGCGTCCGGGTGCATCCCGGCCCAGACCTCGGCCCAGCAACGCATCACGGCAACGTCGTCGTGGACCAGCGCCATCCCCAGACTCTCGGCGATGACACGGATGTCCTCCAACTGATCCGCCTGGAAGAAGCGCAGGTCTTCCGCCCCCGGCCGGCCAGGGCCCTGCCCCAACCGCGCAATTTCGGCCGGAATTCCATTGTGACTGCTCATCGGACCCCGTTGACACTCCCTCCACCCGAAGCCGAACGGTGGGTCGGGATACTCAGCGCCGGCCGGCCGGATGGGGCACCGGCACACGAGCGTCCCATCCGGCCGACGGACTCACTGCAGGTAGCAGAGCGTCGAGTCGGCGAAGTCCTGCTTCCACCGCCACTGATCCATGACGTACATGGCGAACTCGTCCTCGCTGAGCTGGATCGTGTCGTCGATCGACATCTCGGCCATCGTGATGACCCTGTCGTAGTCGGCGGTGTGGTCCTGCGGCTCGGGGAGCCCGATTTACTGGTCGATCCGCAGCCCACGCTTCAGATCGCTGATCCGCTGCTGCAGTTCTCGCTGGAGGAGGCGGCGGTACGCCTCCAACGCTTCCTCGAACACCTCTCGGTGCCCGTCCCGGTTGGCGCTGACCTTTGCGAGGAAGTCGTCGCGGTCGACGGTGACGTTTCTCATGATGGTTCTCCTTGTGTTGTGAATGTCTTGGGTGGTGTTGGGCAGAGGGTGAGGGGCCACGACGGCCCCTCACCAGATGTCAGCTCGCCTCGCCGAGGCGGATCTGTTTGATGATCCGCACGACGTCGATCGGGTTCGCGTCGTACCACTCGTCCATGCGACGCCAGTTCGCCACCTGAGTGGAGCGAGCAACCCGACGCCGACGGTGGTGCCAGTCGAGGGCATCGTCGGCGTAGCCGACGGCAGCGATGGGGCGTGCCGCACGGATCGTCGTCATCGCCTCGATCGGATCCCAGCCGAGAGCGAGGAGCGTGGCGAACGCCAGTGACGGCCCCCGATTGATGCCCATGTGACAGTGGACGAGCACCTTGGTGTCCGGTTGGGTGAGTGCCGCCAGAGCGAAGGGGACCCCGGTGTCGAACCACTCGTCGGGCATGTCCTCGCCGCGGTCGTCCACCCCGTTGTGGAGGTACTCGATGCCGGAGCTGTGTTCGGCGACGAACTTCGCGTCGTTCCACTCCAGCCGGTTGTCGACGACGTGGGTGATGCCGAGGTCCTGCCAGCCTCGGAGGTCGCTGAGGGCCTCGTCGGGGCGCTCCGGAAGGTCGCCGCCTGTCGCAAGGCGGGGGGTGATGAAGTTGAGGTTTGGCACTGATGACTCCTTGTCGTTTCCGCCAGCCGAGTGCTGACACAAAGGAGGAGTCCCGCCGATCAGGGTTTCTCATCGCGGACTTCAAGATTTTCCGGAACCGCACCGATGAGTTCTTCGAGATGTCGCATGAACTGTCTCGAGATCAGCAACAGATCTACCTCGACGTGGCGCGCAAGGCCGCGGCAAAGGTCTCGCGCGACGACGAGGTGATTCGCGAGGCGGCCGACGTTGCGGTCACCCAACTCCAACGGAACTGGGACCATGTGTCGACGATCGAGAAGCAACGACGAGCCTGGGTCGCAACCGTCGCTTGCAACCACGGTCGTCGGGTCGGCGCCAAGCTGCACCGAGACCTTGCGATGGGGAGGGCCGGCAGTGAGCCGCCACCCATGTACGACGAACAGCAAGACGAGCGCGTCGAGTTCCTGATCACCGAGATGCGAAGCGGGACCGAGCTCAGCCTCGGTTCGTTCGTTGCGGCCAAGGTCGACTTCGACCGCGCCTGGGCCACGATCGCAGCCGAGGATCGCGCCCTGCTCCACTCGAAGTACGCGGAAGGTCTCACCTCGAAGGAGATCGCCGAAGAGCGTGGGATCTCACCGGGAACGGTCGACAACAAGCTCACCGCAGCGAAGCGAGCAGCACTCCTCGTCTTCGACGGCATCTTCGGAGTGCTCGAAGAGGCGTGGTGACTCCGATGGCCAACTGGCTGTTCCACGGCAACCCGAAGAAGTTCCCGATCGTGGACCACCTTCGCAACGGCGGACACGACACGAACTGGCCGATCACCCAACACCTCGACGACGTCTCGGTCGGCGACAATGCTGCGCTCTGGATCAATGGGCCGGGGTCCGGGGTGTACGCCATCGGCTACGTCGCCAGTGCACCGTTCTTCGGTTTCAGGGACGACGACTGGATCAATCCCGAGGACCGTGGCGTCGAGGACAACTTCTGCGCGCTTCGGTGGACCGACATCCTCGTCGATCGACCTGTGCTGAAGCCCGATCTGCTCGCCGCCGGCGGCTTCAGCGAGGCCCGAGTCATTCGCCAACCGTTCGGCCGAAACCCCTTGCGGCTCACGGACGCCGAGTGGCGGCTGATCGAACGACTGAAGTAGTCGGCGAGCGGGCGGGGACCTGTGACTCTGCGCTCGCCACTGCGGCTGTCAGTACTGTGGTTCACATCAGGCCCGGGACTGCTCCTCGGTGACGAAAGGCGGCAATGGACAACGAAATCGAACTGATCACTGACGGCGACGGACTTGCGGTCATCGGGAACCCGACGGCTGTGGAACGCTTCATGGCGTCCACCGGGCTGTCGAAACTTGATTCACACGACCTCGGAACTGCACTTCGTGGCGGGGCTTCAGCCACCCAGATGGGCTCGGAGATCGCCCAGGAATCCGGCCGTTGGATCAAGCTCACAGCGGAATCTGCTCAAGATCTGAAGCGATTTGGGCCGACGCCCACGGGAACGCCCGGCGTGAGCCATGCGATGTTGGGACAACGGGGTTCGATCAAGAAGTGGCTGCAGATCGAGACCGGGCCCGGGGCAATGGTGACCAACCCAGCCATGCTCTCGGGTGTCGCCGGGATCATGGCGCAACAGGCGATGCAGCAGTCCATGGCCGAGATCACCGAGTACCTCGCCGTGATCGACGAAAAGCTCGACGATGTGCTTCGTGCCCAGACGAATCAGGTGCTGGCTCGTCTGGACGGAGTCGACCTCGCGGCAAGAGAAGCCATGAGCATCCGCGCGTCGGTGGGCCGGGTCTCCGAGGTCACCTGGTCGAAGGTGCAGAACTCAGCTCAGATGATCCACGAGACCCAGGGGTATGCGTTGCGCCAGCTCGCAGACCTCGCGGACAAGCTCGACGAGAAGACGAAGGTCGGTGACCTGGCCAAGATCGCCAAAGACGCAGAGGCCGACGTCGAGAAGTGGCTGGCCGTCCTGGCTCGCTGCTTCCAGCTACATGACGCCGTCGGCGTTCTCGAGCTCGACCGCGTGCTCGATGCATCTCCCGAGGAGCTGGACCAGCATCGCCTCGGGCTGAGAGCGGCCCGAGACGATCGGCTGGGAATCATCGCGGAAAGCACCGGGCGTCTGCTGATACGGATGAATGCGGCCGTCGATCGTGCGAACTCGAAGGTCCTGTTCAATCCGACCAGTTCCCCGTCGGTGGTCAGGTCGAAAAACCATGTGACTACCGACGTTCACGAGTTCCAGGGTCTGCTCGGGATCGAGTCAGGCGGCGAGGCCTCCGAGGCGAAACGATGGTCAGAAGCAGCAGCCGAGAGCTGGGACACGGCGCGAACGACCGGCGCCCACGGCATGGCCTCCGTCAAGCAGTTCGGGAGCGAGACTGGCGGAAAGGCCAAGTCGGTGACCGGCAAGCTCACCGGAAAGCTCTCGGTACGTAGGGCCCGTCACCCCGAGAACGATGGCGAGCGCGACGAACTGATCGAGACTGATTGATCTCCGTCAGCGTTCGGGCTCGGCCCAGTTGACCGATTCGTCCGACGGGAACGCGCTCGTGGCAATCCGATCCACGAGCCCGGCGAGGTCGAGCGTCGTGTCGATCCTCGGGCGGCCGCGCTTCGGTGGATCGGTCTCGACGTCGAAGTAGCGGACGACTCCACGCGGCAGATCATCGGAGTAGTCGTACTCGCCACCGGTCTCGACGTCGCCGGGCACGTACAGCGCGATCGCTGCGGCATCCACGCGATCCATCTGGCTCGGCAGCGTGGGGTCGAGGCGACCGGTGCGGGCACGGAGGTGCGTCACCGCCCGAGCGAACGACGACGTGGAGGTCTCGGACCGCTTGTCGACGGTCGCAGCGATCGGCATGAAGTACAGCGCCACGAGGAATGCCGCCGGCTGGTACCGATGGATGACCGACACCTCGTCCTGCAGCTCGTAGGTCCGGCCCGTCAGGTTCTTGTCGAACTGCATCCCGGCACTGTCACGGAAGTTCATCCCTTTCAGCGAGAACCCGAGCTGCAGACCGGACACGATCGACGACACGACGACATCGACCTTCTTGCTCCGATCACCGGCAACGAACGTGAGCGGTTCCGCTGGCCCGACATCCTGCGGACGGACGATGAGCGAGCGACACGTCTGATGACGACGCAACTCGTCGGCGACCATCACGGCGCACGCATCGGCCAACCGATTGCTCCAACCGTTCTTCGTGGACGCACTCGACACCAATGCCTGGGCCCTCGAGCCACCTGCGTCGGCCCGGTCGAGCGCAGCGACCATCGCCTGATCCGGCTCGAGGTCCGCCCACTTACGTTCGGTCATCGTCGTCACCGTACGGCGAGCCGGGCCGCACCGCCCGCATCACCCGGTCGGCTGCCACTTCCATGTCCTCGTGTTCCCAGACCCGGACGACCTCCCAGCCGGCTTCGCGCAACTGACGGTCGGTGTCGCGATCTCGCGCAACGTTCGCGGCGAGCTTCTCGACCCACCACTCACGATTGTTCTTCGGCACGGTGGCATGTTCGGGGCACGAGTGCCAGAAGCACCCGTCGACGTACACGGCGACCTTGGCGGGACCGAACACGATGTCGGCTCGCCGCCGCATCCCTCGGATCGGCGCACGGTCGAGTCGGTATCGGAGTCCGCGGGCGAACAGCGCCCGCCGTAGGAGCATCTCGGGCTTCGTGTCACGCCGGGCCTGCCGACGCATGCGGTCACGGACGACGTCGGACGACGGCTCCGGCCGCCGCGGTCCGTCAGGCGACGGCACGCTCCCCCGACATCAAGTCGGCGTGCTGCTCCATGTCGGCGAGGAAGCCGTCGGCGAAGTTCAACGTGCTGCGCTCGGCCCGGTTCAGGAATCCGGCCGTTGCCCTGGCCGACAGCGGCGGTGCGTCGTCGAGGCCGACGAGATCCGCGAGGTGGCGGTACGGCATCTGCCTCGGCCACAAGGAGACGTGGACTGCCCATGCCTCGCCTTTCGACCCGTACGCCGCTGTGGGCCACTTCGATCCCGAGGTCATGGCGATGCCCTCGACCAGTGGCTCGCCGGGCTTCATCAGGCGTTCTCCGACCCACCTCGACACACCGACGGTCACGGCATTGCCGACCAGCTTCCAGCGAGTGCCCTTGCGCGTCGAGACCGACCCAGCGTGCTCGGTCCATCCACGCGGGAAACCCTGCAACTCTTCGGCGTCGCCGATCTGCGGCGTCACGATCAGCCGGTCCGCTTCGGCGCCGGGGTTCCAGATCGCCGGCGGCGACGGGATGCCGATCGTCGAACCGGGCTTGAGGGTCGGAACGGCATCGCGAGCCCAGCCGACGCCGCGAAGACCCTCGGTCCAGTAGAAGCCGTAGGCCGTGTCGTCGAACCAGTCGTCGTCGGGTTCCCCGGCCTCGTCGGCGAACAGCACCGCTCGCGGGTCGAGATCGAGCGCCGCGACGAAGATGACCCGTTGCCGGCGTTGGGGCACACCCGTGAAGCGTGAGTCGACCAGCCGGTAGGCCCAGCGGTACCCGAGCGACTCGAGTTCGTCGACCAGATATCGCATGGCCTGCCCACCGTCGAGGACGAGCATGTTGCGCACGTTCTCCAGGACCAACACCGGCGCCCGACGACCCTTCAGGAGTCGGAACACCTCACCGACGAGCCCGGAGGCCTCGCCGGTGATGCCCTTCGTCCGACCGGCCTGCGACAGATCGGTGCACGGAAAACCTGCCGTGACGACATCGACGTCGGGGAGCCGGTCGAGGTCGCGCACGTCGCCGGCGAGCGGAACGCCAGGGAATTGCTCGGCGAGGACGGCCTGCGCCGGTTCCCACCACTCGCACAGCAGCTCAGTCCGGCCGCCGGATTCGTGGAGCCCGAGTTCGATCCCGCCGATACCGGCGAACAACCCGGCAACGCTGAACGAACTCGATGACGACACGGGTTCCAAACTACACGGCTGAGATTCGCCGCCAAGGGGCAGCTCGAGGGTGGAGCGACGTTCCATGTGTCCGAACGTACGCGCGGGGTGTCACAGAGATGACGAGATCGGCGGCGGCGACAGCTCGAAGCGCTTCGGGCCGGTCCATTGGTGGCCGGCTACGTTGCATCACATGCCGGGCATCGAGCGACTCGACGAGCTGTTGCGCCCCGACCTCGTGGACGCCATCCGTCAATGGGAGTCGATCCACTCCCGGGCAGCCTTGGAGCCCGGCGTGCGCCAGCCTGACTTCACCGCAGTCGAGGTGATCCTGGCTCACGGCGCATCCTTACTCGTCGAACATCGTCGCTACGGCAGCTCGACCGCCCACACGGCCGACGAACCGGTCCTGCTCCTCGCCGCACTGTTCCGGCGACCGCCCAGCTCCGTTCTCGCCAAGATGGCCAACCTCGACGGGAGCCGCCCGCACGGCGCGAAGTTCGACCACGCCGCCGGGCTCGCCTGGTCCGCCGACCGAAATCGGTTCGACCGCGCTTACGCCGTCGCTCTCCTCGCAGCTCGGCGAACCGATGTCGACCCAGCATCCCTCCCTGACTTCCTCGCTCCCGGCTGGCAGCCAGGCGTCGTGTTACCGTCACCCCTCCCCCCGCCGCCGCCCCCGGAGCCGCTCGACGAATCATGACGACGAACATCGACGACCCACGCTGGGTGTGGGAAGCGACCGACCCCGCAGTGAGCGGATCGTCGGGCGACATCTCGAAGCTGTTCCGCAACGAGGGCGTGAAGAACCCGGGGATCCTCGCCGCCGATGCTCCCGCGGACGTCGCCACCCTGATGGCCCGAGAGGTCATCCAGAACAGCGCCGACGCCGCGAAGGAGCTCGCCGAGGAACTCGGCGAAGAAGGCCCGGAGTTCGAGATCGACTTCGCCTTCGAGTCCCTCGAGGGTGAAGCGAAGTCTGCGCTGGTCCGCTCGCTGGACCTGGCGGCGCTGGCCGGGCAGATCGACAAGGTCGACGAGCCGAACTCGCGCGGCCGTCTGGGCCTCTCCAACGACGACTGCTTGACCGTCCTCGAGGGCGATGCTCCCCTGCGCGTCCTGAAGATCGTCGAGCGCGGCACGACCGGGATGTACGGCCCGTTCGTGGGCGCCAAGTCGAAGCTCTACCTGGCGCTGATCAGTCTCGGCTACACGGTCAAGGCGGCGGGGTCCGGTGGTTCGTACGGCTACGGCAAGGCAGGCCTCATCCGCGGTTCACGGATCAGGACCGTCGTCGCCTACACACGCTTCCGCGAACGACCCGACGACCCCGGAGTGACCCGCCGCCTCCTCGGCATGACCTACTGGGGACAACACGACGCAGACGGCGAGAGCTTCACCGGCTTCGCCCGCTTCGGGAACGACACCGGACCCGCAGTCGTCCCGTTCGAGAACGATGCTGCCGACACGATCGCCGAACGCCTCGGCCTCGAGCTCCGCGATCCCCACGACGACGAGGATCTCGGCACCACCTTCCTCCTCGTCGACACGAGCGTCGAACCCCGCGACCTCCTCCGTGCGATCGAACGGAACTGGTGGCCGGCCATCGAGGACGACCGGCTCACCGCGACCGTTGTCGACCACGGTGACGAACTCATCCCGCGCCCACGTCGCGACCCGGTTCTCGCCCCCTTCATCGAGGGCTACGACCTTGCCCTCTCAGCTCCCGACAACCCGTCGACCGAGCGCAAGCGGGCCGTCCTCTCGTCGTTCGAGTCCTCGGACGGCGCGGTGCACCAACTCGGCGCACTCGGGCTGGTGGCCGAGTCGGGCGGTTGGTCGTACGCAGCCGACGACCCGGACTCTGATGAGGAGATCGCACATCGCAGCCTGGTGGCACTCGTGCGCGGCCCACGCATGATCGTGGAGTATCTCGAGGCAGGCATGACCCGACCGTTCATTCGCGGCGTGTTCGTGGCCGATCAGCAGGTCGACGAGCTCCTGCGTCAGACCGAACCGAAGGCGCACGACGCCTGGCAGACCAAGGTGGACGAGGGCGGTGTCGACGTCGCGGCACCCGAGGTCGCGAAGGCGATCATCGAACGCGTCAAGCGCAACGTCAATGACTTCCGCAAGAGCCTCAAGCCGCCTCCGCGGCCCGCCGAGGACATTCGGCTCCCGGAGCTGGAGAAGCTGTTCCGGAACCTGTTCCACACCAAGGGCAAGGAACCGCCACCGCCGCCACAGGGTGATCGCCCGTTCTCGATCAAGGTCTCGCAGCGGCTCGTCGAGGACGACCTCGAGATGCGACTTCGCCTGGAGGGTTCGGTGCGGTTCTCGCTCGTCGACCGGGAAGACCTCCCCGAGTCCTGCGACGCGGAGCTCACCATCTCGTACCGGATCATGGAGGAAGGCGGCGTCGGCGAGGAACTCGGGCTCACGATCACCGCCCCACCCGGCTTCGAGTCGATCAGCGAGCGCCCGTACACGTTCCACGGGGTCCTCGGCCACGATCACGTCGAGTTCGACTTCGTCTCGGCGCCGTATCCAGCGGATTGGACCGGCCGTCTCAAGGCCGAGGCGGACATGCTCGCCGCCCACGAACAGGTGGAGGTCGACGCATGAGCAGCGAGACCAGGACCATCAGGCCGTACCGAGGCGTCGACCACTTCCAGGGCGTGCTCGACCGTGCCCAGCTGTACGTGGGCGATCGACCGATCGACGGCGGGAGCCGCGTCTCGCTCACCGCCGACGAGTACCTCAACTATCCGATCACGCTCCGGCTCGCAGCCGACGAGCACGATCGCCACGAGAACGAGGGCCGCATCGCCGACGGTCTCGGAGACCTCGCTCTCGCGACGTCGGACGTCGAGCTGGTCGTCCTGACATCGGCGCCCAGGCTCAAGATGGTCGACGTCGTGTTCGCCAACCGGCTGGACGAGCTGCAGGAGGTCCCGGCGGTCGTCGATTTCCCACGCGAGCGTCCACGTGCGCTGCGCGGGCCGCTCGGCGGCTGCGACATCCGCGTCTACTTCTGTCTGGCGCGGCAGTTCCCGCCGCGAGCCCTCGCACCCGTGGCGCAAGGGCACGTGGCTCGGCAAGCAGGAGTTCCAGCTGCGCACCGACCTCGGCGGAGTCGGTTTCACGCCGGTCCGTCTCACCGACGGGCTCCGCGGCGAACTCGGTCTCGACCCACAGGTCACGAAGTACGCGCGGGTCGACCCGGAAGTGTCGGTGTTCGACGCCGAGGTACCGGCCGACGCCGTGTCGGTGTACATCGACGAAGGTCTGCTCGACCGATTGGCGGTGGTCGCCCACTCCCCGATCGGGAAGCAGCTCCAGCGCCAGTTGTTCCTCGATGCCGTCTGGGCGATCGCGATGAGGGCGATCGCCGAGATCAGCGCCGAGGACGGGCTCGGCCATGCCGACGTCGACGAGTTCGACGGCAGCCTCGTCCACGGCGTGGTCGAGATGGTCGGCGGACGGACCAAGGACTCCGCTGGGGCACGTTCGCGGCAACGACCGGTACCGCCAGCTGGTGGAGGACCCGGCAAGGTTCCTGTCCAACCTGGAGTCGCGACTCGCCAGCCGCCGCGACGTGATGGACCTGTTCGAGGACTGACATGCGATACCCGACCATCTCCACCTCGAAGGCCGACGACCTCGTGCGGCGCCTCGTCTCCGGCCAGCGCCCCGCCGTCGATGCCGAGATCTCGTGGGTGGGCGCGGGCGAGGAGGTCGACCTCGGCCCTCTCGACGAGGCGGTCACCAACCTGAAGACGCGCTGGCTCGAGTTCCTCGGTTCCGACGACGGTGGTCGACCGGAGGAGTTCGAGGGGTTGGCGGCCGGCGACCTCCACCGAGCGTTGCGCGACCTCCCGATCGAAGCGCTCGACGATCCCGGGTTCTGGCGCTACGTCTCTGTCGCGAGGCTCTGGTGGTTCATCGAGGAGCGCGAGGCGGGCCCGATCTCCCGCGGGAACCACATGAACTACATCGACGGGTTGCGTCCGGCGGAGTGCGTCCCCCTGCGCATGTTCCTCCGGGCCCAGGCGATCCAGGACGGCGACGACTACTCGCTCGCCTCGTCGATGAAGCAAGCGACGGACTTCTGGCGGAGCCACGTAATCCGGGTCCGGACCGGAGCCGCGCCGCCGCTCGCGCGGAGCTTCACGCGGCTGCAGACCGAGAAGCAGATGCCGACCAGCCCCGAGTTGCGACCGTTCGCCCGCCGACTCAACCGCCTGTGGGCCAACGTCGTGCTGGACCGCCTCGACGAGTCGGATGCCGACCAGCTGATGACCGAGCTGTACGAGACGCGCCACGAGTCCGACTCGGGCTCGGGTGACGACGAATAGGCTCGGGCTTCACCATGACGGCCATCGAGATCAGTCACGACGTCCTCACCGAATCGTTCGAGCGGACCGCGACAGGGCTGGCCCGCACCTACCGCATCGGTGACGAGACCTACACATCCGATCTCGTCACCGATCACGACAGTGGCGACGACCGTGGCGACTGGTGGCGCGGCTTCCTCGACGGAGCGACCCCGATCGCACGCGAGCAGCGCTGTCGCCTGCGCACGCTCGACCTGTTCTGCGGCCCCGGGGGCCTCGCGCTCGGCTTCGGCCAGGCAGCACGCGAGCTGGGCTACGACGTGGTGTCCGAGGCTGCGCTCGACGGCGACGAGGGCGCCCACCAGGTGTACCGCGCCAATCACTCGACACGTACCGCTGCGACAGCTCCGATCGGGAACCAGATCATCGATTATCAGGTGCGGGGAGTCGCCGAGAAGGCGAAGTTCCGCTACACACCGGAGATCCTCGACGACCGGTTCGCTCATCTCCCCGGCTCGGTCGACGTGGTGCTCGCCGGCCCGCCGTGCCAGGGCCACTCGAACCTGAACAACCACACCCGGCGCTCCGACCGCCGCAACGAGCTGTATCTCGCGGTGCCGGCGTTCGCCGTCGCCGTCGACGCCTCCATGGTGGTCATCGAGAACGTCCCTGCGGTGATCCACGACCGCCAGCAAGTCGTCGCGACAACGACTCGCCTACTCCAGGAGGCCGGCTACGAGGTGGAGACCGGTCGCTTCTTCGCCGATCGCCTGGGTTGGCCCCAGACTCGCCAGCGCTTCTTCCTCCTCGCCCGCAAGGGCCGCAGACCGCTCGACCCATCGATCGTCCAAGCGGCGCTCGAGCAGTCACAGCCGCGTCCGCTGTGGTGGGCGATCGAGGATCTCGAGGACGAGCCGGTCGACGGGTTGATGACACTGCCAGTCGAGTGGAGCGACGAGAACCGTCGCCGGATCCAGTGGCTGTTCGACAACGACGCCCACGACCTGCCGCTTGCCGAGCGACCGGAGTGCCATCAGGACGGCACGACCTACAACGCTGTCTACGGGCGCCTGTTCCAGGAGCGCCCGGCGCCCACGATCACGTCGGGCTTCATGACACCCGGCCGAGGCCGTTACATCCACCCGACGCGACTTCGCACCCTGACGCCACGCGAGGCGGCCCGCCTCCAGGGCTTCCCCGACACGTACCGCTTCCACCCGGACGAGGCCAACCCGAGTTCGAAGGCACAACTGGGCAAGTGGATCGGCGACGCCGTACCGATGCCGCTGGGTCACGCAGCCGGACTGGCAGTGCTCGGCGCCGCCCAGATCGATTCGCAAACAGAACGGACTTGACGATCCAGATGAGAGTGAGAGGCCAGCATGTGGGAGATCAGTGAGAAGAAGATTTCCGATCTGACGAAGATGATCGATGATTCGAAACTCGCGTTGCCCCAGTTCCAGCGACCGTCGGTCTGGGGGAAGTCGAATTGGGTCCCGTTTCTTCTGACTGTCCTGCAAGGTCGCCCGGCGGGGACGCTCCTCCTCCTCGAAGCCACTGCCGACAACACCCTCGCCCCACGTGAGCTCGAGACGGCCCCACCTTTGATAGACGGCGAGCTCGAATGGCTGCTGCTGGATGGACAGCAGCGAACGACGACGCTCTACCGAGCGATTCGGACCTCGTTCGGCAAGACAGGCCAGTTCAAGAAGATCGTGGTCGATGTGAAGGGCGCCCTCGGACGAGGCGAAGTAGTCGAGGAAGACATGGCGGTCATGGCTGCAGGAAGTGTTGCGGGCTACGCCGAGATGGCCCGCCAAGGAAAAGCGGACTTCGCAACTCTGACTTCGAGTGGGGAGCTGGCTGGGTGGCAGCAGACATTCGTGAACGAGAACTTTGGTGGTGACGCACCTGCATTCATTGCAGCGGTCGAGCAGACCATCCCCGGTTTGCTCAGCGTGAGCTCGTACCGCTTTCCGGTACTTCAGATCAAGCACGACACCCCGCTTGATGTGGTCGCAGACATCTTCGAGGGTATGAACCGACGCGGCCAGCCATTGAACAAGTTCGATCTCATGGTTGCGAGGCTGTACCAACGCCAGCCCGACGGTTCGTACTACAACCTTCGTGAGAGTTGGGAGACGGCACTCGGTAACGCTCCCGGCCTTCAGCAGCTCGGCGTCGGCGAAGGCGATGGGATGCTGCCGCTGCAACTGATCGCCAAGCAGGTGTCCCGTCTTCCTCTGGCAATGCGGGGTCGGGTCAAGGGCCTGAACAGTGGCGATGTCCTCGAGGTGAAGCCCAACCAGGTAATCGGGCACCAGGGTGCAGCCATCTCCGATCTCGATCTCCCACGGGCTGTCCACGCGTTGGAAGACGCGGCGAACTTCCTGATCGCGGTGTGCGGCGTTGTAGGTCCCTCTCTGTTGCCTCAACAGGCGATGCTTCTCCCCCTGGCCGACCAGTACCTGCGGCCACCATCGTCCCGGCTCAGCGTGGCGCAGCTCAAGCAGTGGTTCTTCTCGGTCGGTCTGTCGATCGACTACTACGGCAGCGTCAACTCGTATGCCGACAGAGACTGCAACCGCCTCGAGAAATGGGCTAACGAACGACGGATGCCAGAGTCTGTCAAGGCACTGGACCGCGAGCTGGTCGAGAAGCTCGACCTTGGAATGTCATTCACGCGTGAAGGAAACATTCTGGGTAGGACGATCATGGCGCTCCTTGTCTCCAACGGCGCGCTGGACTGGGCTCCCGGACAGATCGAGGTGAGGTCGTACGACTCAGTCGACTTCCATCACATGGTTCCAGAGCAACGCCTCAAGACGTGGTTCCCGAACAACGCAGACGAGAGGAGGCCCATCTCGGGTCTCACGCCGATCTGGTCGACGACGAATCGATCAATCGGAAACAAGAACTCGGCCGACGTGATCAGTGATCTCGGGAACGATGCGGGGCCGACGATCGCAAGTCATCGGGCAGACACTCAGCTGCTCAAGGACGGCTGGAAGAACAAGACATCCTTCAAGCGCTTCAGGATCGATCGTGAGGTGAGGCTGAAGGAGTTCATCATCGCGTCACTCGGTCTCTGAGGGGGCCAATCAACTCGCGTCTGTGCCCGCCTCTAGACCTTCCCGTTCGCGGCCAGCTTTGCGAGTGAGATCTCCTTCTGGGTGTCAACGAGCTTGCGGGCCTCACCGAGGTCGTACAGGTCAAAGAGCACAGTGTGCTTCATTCGGGTCAAGCGCTTCTCGACGTCGCGAGCGGGTTGCGTCGTGTTCGCCCTGGGGCCTGCGCAGATGGAGTCGAGGAAGGCATGCGGGAGGGCACCGAGCTGGCCGAGCTGGATCCTGACAAGGTGGCTGTGCCAGACATCGGTGACTGCTCCCCCGGTCTCGTTGACCAGCGTTGCGCGTCGATACGGGTCCGACGATCCTTCGTCGAAGGCGACCTTCCCCCAGAGGAACGTCCTCAGCATCAACTGATACACGGGGGAGGTCTCGACGTACTGAGCCGCTCCGTCGGACTTCGGCGTCCTTCCCCCATAGTCCTGCGGCTTGACGGCGGTGCCGGTGGGACCGCCCTCTCTCAGCTGGAGGTACCAGCGGTACGGGAACAGGGCCAGGTAGCGCCAGAAGCCGAAGTCCTGCAGTATCTCGGTGGGTAGGTCGCGCAGTGCACGGTGCACGCGGGGCGCCATGAACGCCTCGAGCAAGTACACGTCGGCTCGTTCTCCACGAGCCTCACGGGCCTGTACTTCTTGTTTCCATTCCGACTCAGCTCGGCTCGCTGCCGCGTCCACGGCCGCTTCGTCGAAGTGCGGTCCCTCCGACAGCACCAACTGCTTGCGACGCTCGTCTTCGTCGATCGGCCCGCCGAGCATCGCTGCGAGGGCGTTCGCTGCCCGGGCGGTCAGGATGGGGTAACTCATGACGGCGAATTCTCCTCGTCTCGTTCTTCTTCACCGGCGACGACCGAGAGCAGGCGTTGCGCACGATGGTCCAGCCCCGAGAGGAGGCCGACCACACGGAAGGGGTCGTCCTTCACGAGCTCGGCGACTTCGTCGGCCGACTTCTTCACCCCAGCGTCTGCCAGGCTGCGCCGGATCATCCTCAGCACGGCGGAACCATCGCCTTCAGGGGGTGCGATCGTTTCCAGCTCACGGCTGACGTGGTGGATCAGCTGGCCCATCGCCTCGATCGCGAGTCCGTTCATCACGGCGTCACGTTCGTCGGTTCGCTGATGGCTCGCGGCGGCGAGTAACGCCTCGTTGACGTAGACCTCGAGCTGACCCTCGAGGTGCTCGAGCGTCACCATGTCGTCGTCGCAGTGAACGTAGAGCACGCTGTTCTTCGACAGTTCGAACTCGTTGATCTTGTCGTCGGTCAGCGGCTTCGGATCGAGCCCGCCCGTGTCCCGCGTTGCCCGGACCTGGAAATGGGCAGACGCCAGGATGGTGCCCTTCCGGTGTGGTTGGAAGGGCTTCGGTTCGCGCTCGGATCCCAATACGAGGTGAGCGACGAGCGCGAACCCACGGTCCGAGTTCTGCATCGCCGCTACTCGTTCACCGTTGTACGGGGCGAACTTCGAGCTGGTCGGAAAGTCCGATGCCAGAGCCGGTCCTGCGACGATCGCCCGTTCCTTGAGGAAGCCATCCTCGACGACCACGACGACGTCGATCCGCGCAGTCGGTGAGGTTCGCCTGCGAGGCGGCTCCGGCCACCTCTCCGTCCCCCCAGTCGTGTACGAGTTCGACACCGATCTTGCGGAAGTCGAAGGAGGGAAGACGGATGGTGGATCCCGGTTCGAGCTGCTCGGGGTCGGCTGCGAGCGCCACACGGATGTTCAGACGAAGCCGTGAGGCGAGCTCCTCGAATCCCTCGAGACCGTCGAAGTTCGGGATGACGGGATTCTCGGTGCTCACGCCACTCCCTCCGTCTCGGTCCTCGATGGCTTCGACGACGGGGTCCGGGGCTATCTGCCAGTCGTCGGGGAAGAAGTTGGTGCTCCATGTGAACGCTTGCGGGTCCGCAGTGAGCCAGCCACGGAACATCCGGGGGCTCCCGTCGACTGGAACGAATCCGGACGGCACGACAACAGAGGAATCGTCGAGCAACGCCGTGTCGGGCACTGATCCCCGTTCCTCCATCACTCGCCAGCCCAAGGTGACTGTCACCTCGAGCCGCTCGGTGTTCCGCAGTTGCTTCTCGGTGAGACTCAGGTTGACCGTCGACTGGGCGCGGATGAGCGTCGGGTCGGTCAGGTTCGCGTCGAGGTGCTTGTTGGAGGCACCGGTGATCCGGAACGGCCGCGGAGGCTGACGGGGCTTGGGAGACGGCGTCACCGAAGGCGCCTTGCCCTCCGAGAAGACCCGACTGAACACGGCGAATCGTCGAGCGACCTGCACCTCCTGCTCCTTGAGCGAGCTCCGGAGTGCGCCGACCCGCTTCTGAACCGAGCTCAGGGTTGCCGCCGCGAAGTCTGCTGACTCCTTCGGTACGGCGTTGCCGGCTTCGGTCTGCCACTCGTTGTGGAGGTGCGGTTCGGACATGCGCAGCAGCTCGCTGGCCGGCGAGTTTTCGGTCCGATCGACGAGGAGCGTTCCACGGAGGTACGGGCCCTTCTGGCGTTGCTTTCGCGGGAACGGTTCGTAGGCGATGACCATGTCGTTGCGCACGAGCGCCACCAGTGTCCGGTTGTGGTCTGGATCGGCGTACGACCAACCGTTCTCGGAGTCGTCCGACGTGAGGGCGAGTACCCCGACCTCGATTCCCGACACCATCAGGGGTGCCACCGAGTCGCCTCGTTCGCGCGGCTCGACCGTGCCGGTGGCGAGATCCTGTGCCTGCAGGAACGGTCGCAACTCGTCCCGGTCCTGTGGAGCAAGGGTCAACTCCTCGCCGTCGTAGTCGTGTACGGCGATTCTCGTGCGGTCCTGCCCGAGGAGCGGCCACCAGTTGCGTTCGAGAGCCGATGCCAGGTCGGCGGGGCTGAAGGAAGGCTCGACGATGAGATAGGACGTCCCGAGCGACGCCGGGTCACCGTTGTGTCGAACGGCGAGTCCGGGAACTGCGAGGCGCTCGACGTACTCGTCGGCCTCCTCGTCCTCGAGAGGACGGAACCGCTCGACGAAGCTGCCGATCTCGTCAACCTCCACGCCGAGGAGCCCGAGCCCGACGTGGGCGCGATCGTCGAGGTCGTGCGACCGCCAGTACGACACACCCAGGAGACGTGTCCCGATGTCGTCATCGGGATATTCGTCTCTCGGTCCGAAGTGGGTGTACACGGCGATCGTCCGACACTTCGAGGCGTTGGCGACCGCCTTCTTGCCGTGTCCCCAGCTGCCGCCTGCTCCCTGACTGTTCTTCTCCGACTTCGTGTGCATGAGGGCCGACTTGAGTCGCGACACGACCCCGGCCTTGCCACCGGTGTACCAGGGGCCGTACATCCCCTGGCCGCACGTCTCGGAAGCGATCAACAGGTCGACGTGGGCAGGTTCAGCAGTGATCAGTGTGCTCTCACCGAGGCGGTTGTCGTCCCGGTGTCGCTGGCTCATGCCGGCGAATCGGTGACGGTGACCGTCGAGCCCGAACGAGTCGACGAATCGCTGCGCCGCGTCGCCCTGCAGCCGGACGAATCGGAAGTCGACGCCGTGGTCAGGTACTGCCACTCCCCCAGCCTCGAGGCTGGTGACCTGGGCCTGGATCGAGTCCCACGAGTTCTGCAGGTACTCACGAGCGAAGATCTCCGCATTGATCGACGGCCCACCGGACATGGTTGCCGTCCATTCCCGCCACTCGCGGTCGAAGCCGAGCGGGTCGGGGAAGTCGTTGATCTCCTCGTTCGAGGGCCACACCCATCGTGCAGCTAGATCGTCTGATTCGTATTCGGTCATACTCATCTTTCTTCGGTCGTTCGTGGCCAGATCGTGAGGAATCCTTCGACCCTTTGGCTCATCGCTCGCCGACGACTCCCGCAGCCGCTCTCCCGAGTGGAAGCACCCGCGTCAGGAAGCGCGCGACGACAGGAAGGTGTTTTGCGGTCGGATCACCCACCGCGCACATGAAGCCTCTTCCGCTTGCCCTCGTCGCCGATCACGTCGGCTCGTCCCCACGTCGGTTGCGCCGAACCGCCCGAGCACTTCGGCGATGTCGACTCCCGCTGCCGTGCCCGTCCAGTTGCTCTTCTCCACGACCCACACCCCGTCCGCCACGCCGTTCGCCAGAAAGATGCGGATCGACGCACCGAGCGGCGCAGGAGGCTCGTGCGGGTCAGTGGCCATGTTCACGATCCATCCTGATCGCCTCAACGATCAGCCGATGGTCCTCCGCGTCCAGCATCAGGCCGCCCTCCTTCTCGATCCGCTCGAAGAACTCGGCCAGCGACTCGACTGGTTCATCGGACTCGTCGTCGGGCGCCCTGCTGTCCATCCCCTCATCCTGCCGCAACCAACTCGACGACCGCGACGAGTTGGGACCACCCGCACGCGTGTCGCTCCACGACGCGCCCGCAGACGCGCACCGTGGCCACGCTTTCGGATCCCTGTCAGACCCCCTCAGTCAGCTGGATCTCGCCACAGCGAGATCCAGCACGGTGCTGTCGAGCCGCTGAGCACCTTCTTTCACGAAGTTGTGTTGTCCTACGAGCCGGCCAAACCCTGTGACACGGACGTGCGCATGCTGCTGCGACCGACTTCCTCCTCGTCGACGTCGCAAGTCAGGTCGACGTCACCCCACCGTTGCCACAACACAGGAGTGACCATGGATGCAGCAGACCCGCCGGACGATGCAGGACGCACCGTTGCCCTCGTGAGGCGACGATGGCATGATCGTGGCATGGCTCGGGCACGGATCAGCACCACGGTCGACGAGGCGCTCCTCGACAACGCACGACGGTCACGCGCATCGAGCACCGACGCAGAACTCATCGACGAGGCGCTGACCGCACTGCTCGCCCGCGATCGCGCCGCTGAGATCGATGCCGCCTACGCGACCGCCTATTCCGAGCATCCACTCGACGAACCCGACGAATGGGGAGATCTGGCGTCGTTCCGCGAAGCCGCCGGCCGATGAATGATCTGCCCCTCCGAGGTGAGCTCTGGTGGTGCGAACCACCCGAGATCGGCCGTCGGCCTGTCGTGGTGCTCTCGCGTGATGCGGCCATTCCGCGGCTGCGCCGGGTGCTCATCGCACCGTGCACAACCACCATCCGCGGCTTGGCGAGCGAAGTCGTGCTCGAACCCGGAGACGACCCGGTGCCACGCCAGAGCGTCGTCAACCTCGACTCGGTCGAGTCCGTCTCGGTCGGCCTGCTCGTCGAACGCCTCGGTCGCCTCAGCGACGCACGGCGTGGCCATCACCGCCATGTGAAGATGGCGCCATGGAGCGAGAGATCTGCGGGCCGGTCGATCTGTGTGATCAGCGTGGGCGCCTGAATCCCGACGCTCGCGGCTGGTCACGTCAGCCTGCACTCCGAGCGAATCTGAGCCGGGCGTACGGGCGCAAGAAGCGTTGGGACTACTGGTGCGTGATCGCCCCTGACGTCATCGTGTCGTTCGTGTACGCCGACATCGACTACGCCGGGCTGTCGAGCGTGTGGATCCTCGACCGCACCGACTGGGTGCAGGCCGACGCCGGGACGCTCGTGCCGTTCGGCCGGGGCTTCTCGCTTCCCGAGCAGGTGTGTACGGGGACGGTCGCCGCGTCGCGGAACGGGTTCGAGCTCGCGATCGAGGAGCGCTCCGACGCCACCCGGCTCAGGGCGTCGGCGCCGTCATCTCGGCTCGGTGCGATCGATGTCGACATCTCCGTGGCGAAGCCGCCGGGTCACGAGTCACTCAACGTCGTGATCCCGTGGAGCGACCGGCGTTTCCAGTTCACGTCGAAGCAGAACACGCGGCCCGCGTCGGGATCGATCCGCGCGGGCGAGCGGAGCTGGGAGATCGGCGACATGCCGGCGTGGGGGGTACAGGATCTGGGTCGCGGAATCTGGCCGTACTCGAACCGGTGGAACTGGGCGGCGGCGTCGGGTGTGGCCCGCGACGGTCGAACGATCGGACTCCAGTTCGGTGGCAAGTGGACCGAAGGCACCGGCTACACGGAGAACGCGCTGTGCATCGACGGGCGGCTCACCAAGATCCACGAGGAACTCGAGTGGACGTACGACTGGGACGAGCCGATGCGACCCTGGCGGGTGCGCACTCC
>CAVVFL010000031.1:0-106254 GCA_963747375.1 Ilumatobacteraceae bacterium | reverse complement strand
CTCGGCGACCGTTGACCGACTACCTGATCCGCCTCGGCATCGTGGCGGCCATCCTGCTGGCCCTCGCAGCACTCGTGGGATTCCTTCTCGCCCGGCGACTGACCCGGCCGATCCCCGTCGCCGTGGCCGCCGCCCGCGCCGTGGCCGACGGCGAGCGGCATCTCGATCTTCCCCGCGGGCAACGACGAGTTCGGCGATCTCCAACGGCGACTCACGAGGATGGCCGCGACGTTGGAGCGCCAGGAACGAGCGCTCCACGAGGAGTTCGAGAGCAAGCGTCAGCTCCTGCTGTCGGTGCTGCCACCGCACCTCGTGCGAGGAGACGGTGCGGTGTCGGGCACCGGCGACGAGGTCGCGGCGCGTACGGTGATCGCCGTCGTGATCGACACCGATCGCAACGAGATCGACAGCGACGACGACCTGACCGAAGCGCTCGCCGCCGCCTCGACCGTGGCCGAACAGCTGGCCGCAGCTGGTCGGATCGATCGAATCCGCGTCGCCGCCGATCGTTCGTTGTTCGTCGCGGGAGGACCGGCCGACGATGGCGCCGACGCCGCGCTCGGCTTTGCGTTGGCGCTGGAGAGCGAGGTCCGTGCCCTGGCCATCGACGCCGAACTCACCTTGACACTGCACATCGGCGTGTCGACCGGCGAGGTCGCCACCGGAGTACTCGCTCGCGGGAGCCTCACCTTCGCGGCATGGGGCGAACCGGTGCGCAGAGCCCTGGCGATCAGTGCGTTGTCACTCGCCGATGAAATACTCGTCGACCTCTCGACACTGGAGGCGTCGACCGGAGAGTGGGTGACCGCACCCGCCGACGACGTCGTCGATCTCGACAATCAGCCGATCGAAGTACGCGCACTCGTCCCCGCTCGCTCGCCCGAGAGCGCCGAGCCCTGACGGTGAGCCTGCCGGCTCGGCGCCGCCGATCGGCGGCGCGAGTTCGGCCTACTTCTTGTTCGCGTACCAGCGCCAGACGGCCGTGATGACGACGGCACCGAGCACCGAACCGATCAAGCCGCTCGGCTTCAACGCCAACCCGTCACCGTTGATCAGACTGAACAACAACCCACCGACGAAGGAGCCGCCGAGACCGGCGACCAACGCGATGGCCCAATCGACCCGACCACCATCGCGGCCGAGGATGAACTGCGCGAGCGCACCGACGAGAATTCCGAAACCGAGGATCGCGAGAATGAGCACCGGGGCACGATATCGCGGTGGCTACATTTCGAAAGAGGTACGTCATGGGGACGCACCTGAATTCGAAATGAGGACATCATGATCAAGGGATTGCTCGGACTGCTCATCGTCTTCCTGCTCGCCACGTTCCCGGCGACATGGCTGCTGATGCTCTTCCTCGGCAACGTCGGTCCGGGGCTCGGCCTCAGCTATTGGGGCACCCTGCCACTCGGCATCCTCGTCTCCGTGCTCATCGGTGGAGCGACCGCGCCCGCCGTCGTGATCCGCGATTGACGAACCACACCGTTGCTCACTACTTGCTCACTACTTGCTCGACACTTCTCCGAAAGGTGACACAACATGCTGATTGCTGCTGAATGGGGTTCCGGTCAGGTCCTCTGGTCGATGCTCTGGTTCTTCCTGTTCGTGATCTGGATCTGGATGATCATCGTGATCTTCAGCGACATCTTCACCAGCGACGATCTGTCGGGCTGGGGCAAGGCGATCTGGTCGATCTTCATCATCTTCCTGCCCTACCTCGGCATCTTCGCCTACCTGATCGCTCGCGGTGGCGGGATGGCCGCTCGCTCGGCCAAGGCGACCCAGGAGGGCAACGAGGCGACGAAGGCATACATCCGCGATGCCGCTGCGGTGTCGTCCGATGCCGACCAGTTGGCGAAGCTCGCCGATCTGCACACCGCCGGCAAGATCAGCGACACCGAGTACGCCACGGCGAAGGCCAAGGTCATCGGCTGATTCCGCTGCGGCCGCCACAGGGCGCCTTTCTCGCCATGCTGGCACCGGCCGACACAGTTTCGACCGGTACATCGGTGTCGGTCTGGTGGTGGATCGGCGGCGCGCTGGTTGCGGCGGGTGCCGCGCTCGGCATGACGTACGGCGTGCGACGCCGCACCGTCACCGAGGACTGGGCGCGCTCGGCCTCGCTGACGTGCGACATCGGTCGGGCAGCGTCGCTGACGCTGACGACGTTGCTCGACGCTGCGACGGTCTGGTCGCGCCCGGCGCACTACACCGAACAGCAACAGCGCTTCACCGAGCACGTCTCCGACCTGCGTCCGACGGCACCCGATCACGGCATCGCCGAGATCCTCACCTCCGTGCTCGCAGCCAACGATCAGCTTCGCTCGGCTGTGGATCGGACGCCGGACGGCACACCGATCGAATCGGCCCGCACTGCACTCCGGCCCGCCCTCGACGACCTCGCCACCGCCCTGTGCGCGCTCGAGGACGAGGCGTCGGCCATCGTGTTCGGTGCGTCGCTCCCGTCGAGCCGCACCACCGGCTGAACGCCGACCGTCAGTCGGTCGCCGGAGGCGCGTGCCGTGAACGCAGGGGCACACGAACTTCGAGCGCCGTCCGCGAATTCTCCTCGAGCGACGGCCCATCCGGGTGCTCCTCGATGACATCGGCGTAGACGTTCGATCCCCACCACGCGGTCACACCGTGGGCCAACACACTCAACGCCACCGTGAACAAGGCGGTGTTGGCGATCGTCGACGCGTGGTCGAGGCCACTGCCGTCGATGATCTCGATCGTGAGGATGAGCGTGGCGAGTCCACGAGGGCCGAACCAACCCATGTACACCAGCGTCGACATCCGCATCTGCTCGCCGACGAGCGAGATCATCACCGAGGCGAGACGAACCACCGCAAGGCTCAGCACGCCGTACACCACGATCTGCCAGGTGAGATCGACGAGGACAGGGCCGAGATAGATACCCAGAATGAAGAAACTGATCATGGTCAACACGTCACCGGTGGTCTCCGCGAACACCGGGAGCGATTCATCGACATCGTGAGCAGCATGGTTGCTCCGCCCGAACATCAAGCCTGCGACCCAGGCCGCGATGAAGCCGGAGCCTCCGAGCGGCGTTGCCACGCTGTATGCCACCACCGCCAACGAGAGCAGCCCGACCTGCAACCAGTGCGAGCTGGCGGAACCCGACGTTCGACCCCAGCGGATGACACGGGCCCCGACGACACCGACGACGACACCGACCGCCACTGCGATACCGACCTGCTTGACGAGTTCGACGACGACGTCGGCCACACTGAGTGACGCCTCTGCAGCCTTCGCCGCCTCGAGGAAGACGATGAAGAACGGCAGGGAGATGCCGTCGTTGAGCCCGCTCTCGACGTTGAGCGCCTGGCGGATACGGGCAGGCACCCGCGGGTTCGAGATCACCGCCTTGCCGAGGGCGGCGTCGGTGGGTGCGAGCATCGCTGCGAGCACCGCTGCCTCCCAGATCTCGAGGTCGCCGAGGACGACCGACGCGGCAACCCAGCCGAACAGGATTGCCGCCGGAAGCCCGATTCCGAGCAGGCGCGCCGGGATGACGTCATCGCGCCAGCTCGACGCGTTGATCGCGCTCGCGTCGGTGAACAACACCACCACGAGCGTGCCCGTGAGGATGAGCGACACGAACTCGGGCTGGCCGAGCAGGCCACCGAAGTCGACCAGGTCGAGGACTTCGGGGCCGACGATCAGCCCGAGGGCGGTGAAGATCATCGTCCCCGTGATGACGGAACGACTCAGTCGTCCGGAGACGACCGCGAAGCCAACGATGGCGACCGCGATGATCGCCGGGAGATACTCGGTCATCGTCGCCTGTCCGGGGGAACGGTGTCAGCGACGACGGCGCTCACGCAAGCAGCTTGGCCTTGGCGGCCGCGAACTCTTCCTCACTGAGCACACCGGCGGCCTTGAGGTCGGCGAGCTTGGTCAGCTGTGTCATCAGATCGTCGCCGGCCGGAGCAGCGGCCGGTGCGGCGGCAGCCTGGGGCGCTGCCTGCTGGGCCTGCATCGCATCCAGTTGCGCCTGCATGTCTGCCACCTGCGCTTGGGAGTCGAAGGCGGCCTGCTGCGCTGCCTGAGCCTCGGCTGCAGACTGCTGCTTGGCGGCCTGCTTGTTCTGCGAATGACCCACCACTGCGGTGGCTGTTCCGGCGACGACGGCCGTGCGGGCCATCGTTCCGACGAGTCCCGGTCGTCCTCTGCGTCCTCGTGGCATGTTGGTGTCTCCTCGTTCGTTGTTGTCGGTCGATGTGTTCGGGGTGATGCAGGTCAGGATTCGTCGAGCTCGGCGAGTTCGGCCAGCAGTTCGTCGACGACGAGGCCGGGAACGCGGAAGTTGTTTGCGAGCACGCCACCGGAGTTGACGATCGCGTCGCGCAGCGGCCGCGCCCACGTGTGCTCGAACACGAGGATCGCCTCGGAGCTGTTCGGCTCGAGCGTCTCGGCGAACTGCATGATGTCGTCGTCGGAGATCAGCGACTCGAGCTGGTTCATCACGTTGGCAAGTGCGGCGGCCTCGGCGTTGCCGCCCATCTCCTCGAACTCGGTGAACGTGACATCGCCATTTTCGTCCTTGCGCACGAGGATGCCGTCGATGATCGAGATCGTGTCGTTGTCGACGAGGCGCTCCAGCTCGGGAATGATCTCACCGGAGAACTGATTCCCCGGGAAGTTGATGACGAGCACCTCGATGGGGGCGAGTGGCATGTGGGTTCTCCAATGGTGAGGGGTGGCGTCAGTCGGGTATGACCGATGAGATCGTACACGTCGACCACAGATGCTTGATATTGACCAGGCATCCCGACAAGATGGGCACGCTCGGAACACGGTTGTTCCGACGAGACGACTGACAGAAAGGTCAGACACATTGCTACTCGCAGCTCAATTCGGCACCGGTCAGGTGCTCTGGTCGCTCCTCTGGTTCTTCCTCTTCTTCGTGTGGATCATGCTGATCTTCACGATCTTCGGCGACATCATCCGCAGTGACGACATGGGTGGTGGGGCCAAGGCCATCTGGTCGATCTTCATCATCTTCCTGCCGTTCCTCGGCATCTTCATCTACCTCATCGCCCGCGGTGGCGGCATGGGCGAGCGCCAGGTGGCCGCCGCCGAGAAGCAGAACGAGGCGATGCAGGAGTACATCCGCTCCACCACGGGTGGGGCTGCCGGCACGAGCCAAGCCGACCAACTCGCCAAGCTCGCCGATCTCCACACGAGTGGCAAGATCGACGACGCCGAGTACGCCACGGCGAAGGCCAAGGTCATCGGCTCCTGAGCCGAACCCGAATCACGACGTCATGACGGCGTCACGCCCGGCTCATCGTCGGGCGTGGCGCCGTCGTCGTTTTCGAGGCGAGACAGCGACGGGTGCTCGGCCAGCCAGCGTTCACCCGCGTCGATCGCCGACCACGTCGACTCGCCGATGACCTCGCTCGCCTCGAAGACCTCGATCGCGCCCGCCACCTGACGCGTGGAGTTCCGTTCGATCTTGGCGAGCACGGGGCTCTGCACGCCACTCAGGATCAGATGGCCGCCGACACGTTCGAGCCGCTCCACGTAGTCGGAGAGCACGGCGGCGAACGTCGCACCGAGCGAGTGCTGCCCGCGCAGGCGCAGCACGACCACCGGTTGCGTCGCGCCCGACGGGTCGGGCAGTCGGATCTGCAGCGTGCGCGCACCGGCGTACAACAGGCTCCCGTACGCATCGATGACGAGCACCCGACGATCAGGGGTGACGGCGGGGGCTGGGCGCTCCTCGAACCGGCCGTCCTCGCGTCGTCGCAGCTCGACCACCCGCACGTCGGAGATGCCCTGGTTGAGCTGCAACAGCAGCGAGACAACGACACCGAGGCCGACCGCGGCGGCGATCGGCAGCAACAGCGTGGCAACGAACGTGCTGGCCACGGCGATCCGCGAGTTGATGCCCGAATGCCAGACGACCTTGATCTGGGAAATTCGGATCGACCGCGAGGCGGCGTAGATCAGCACGGCGGCGAGACATGACATCACGACCTCGCCGACGGCGCTGGAGAACACCACGAGGATGACGAGTACCCAGACGCCCGAGATGATCGCCGACCACCGGGTCACTGCGCCCGAACTCACGTTGAGCGCGGTCTGACCGACCGACCCACCCACCGGCTGGCCTTGGAAGAGTCCTGCCGCGATGTTCCCGACACCCTGAGCCATGAAGTCCCGGTTCGGATCGGAACGGGAACCGTCGATGTTGGGCGACGATTCGGCGACGCCTGAGCCCTGCACCAACACGATCGCCGCCACTGCCAGCGCGCCGGTGATCAACGACAACGACAGGTCACCGAACGCGGGGAGTTGGGGAAGCGGAACGCCGGTCGGGATGTCGCCGATGTCGTCGACGGTCGTCACGTTCGGGTTCCCCGACCACAACAACACCAGCGTGGGTACGATCAGCGCGACCAGCGCAGCGTACGAACCGAACCTGGTCGGCCTCAGCCAGGCCACGATCGCCAGCGCCGCAAGGCCGAGGACGAGCGTCGGGATGTACCAGGCGCTGGGGTCGAGTAACACGTTGATCGCCCGCTCGATCGCGGTGTCGCCCTCGCTCGGGGCTCCGGTGAGGTCGTCGAGTTGGCCGAACACGATGTTGACGGCAACACCCGTCAGGAATCCGGTCATCACCGATTGCGACACGAACCGGGTGTAGCGGCCGAGTCGGACGACACCGGCGAGCAGCATCGCTGCGCCGGCGACAATCGTGAGCAGGAACAGCGCACCCGGCCGGTCGGCCGGGCTGACGCCCGACAGCGCCGATCCTGCGGCCAGCGCAGCAGCGCTCGTGGTGGTCACGACCATGCGCTGTGTACTGCTCGACAAGCCACCGAACAGCGGGCCGGCAAACGACGCATACAGCCCGTACACCGGGTTGACCCCGGCGAGCACACTGGCGGCCATGCCGTCGGGCACGCTGCCGATCGCCACCGAGCTTCCCGCAACGGCTTGCGTACGCAACTCCGAGCCGCTCGACGGCTTGACCCCGTTCCACCACGACCGTACAGGCGCGGTCGATCGCCCGGATCGCGTTCATGTCGGCGGGAAGACCGTCGCCCAGTCGTCACGCATGCTGGCGATCGTGATGCCGAGACCCGCCGCCGACTCGGCGAACGAGCCGTCGGTCTCGAACGTCCCCGCCTCCCCCTCGTACGAGTACTCCCGATCGGCGTCGTCGTGATTCACGAGCAGTGCCATCGACGGCGAGCCCGTGGCCAGCGCGTATTCGAGCATCTCGGCGTCACCCGGCGAGTTGCCGGCTGCGAAGATCGGTCGGCGACCGAGTTGCAGCTGGATGTTGGTGACCTTGGGAGCACCTTCGTTCACCTGACCGAACAGTTGCGTCGTGCGGCGCAGAGCCGGTCGACCGGCGGCGTCGCGGGCGAATTCGTAACCGACCAGCGAACCGACCACGGCGTCCGGTGAGACGTCGTAGAACCGGCGACTGACGGCGCGGACGAACTCGGCGCCGCCACCGGTGACGATGAAGACAGCGAAGTCGTGGGCTCGGAGCTCGTCGACGAGTTCGAGCATGGGCTGGTACCGCATCTCGAGGTAGGCGACGCCTCGATCGGGATGGCGACTCCGTTCGAAGAACGCAACGACGCGGTCGTCGAACTCCTCGGGACCGATGCCGGTGCACAACTCGAGGAGGGCGAACGCGATCCGCTCGAGACCGATCTCCGCCTGGGCGGACCTGTCCTGATCGATCAGCGCCCGGTACTCCTCGCGCTCGGCGAGGGACGGGTCGGCACCGATGGCTCGGCGCAGCTCGTCGAGCATGAACAGCAACTGCGGATACATGGGCTTCTCGCACCACAGGGTCCCGTCGTTGTCGAAGACCGCGACACGATCCTCGACGGGCAGCGCGTCGGCCGCGTCGATGAAGTCGAGCAGCGCTGAACGTGTCGGTCCCGGGTTCCACGACGCAAGTCGAGTGTCACTGCCCATGGTGTCCAGCGTCTCGCTCGATCACGCGTCTGATGGTGCGCATACCGACGTGGCTCATCCCGGTGTCGATCATCTGGGGGCGCCGGGCTGCAGGTCGATAGCGCTGACAGTAGTTGTCGGCGCAGAGGAAGGAGCCGCCCTTGATCACCTTGCGGGGGATGCGGAACTGCGGTTGGTGCGGGTCGAAACTCGCTTCGACATCGGGCCCGCGCGGGTTGGTCGGCACGCAGCAGGCCTTGTCGGCGTCGCCTTCGTGGCGTGCCATGTACCAGTCGGTGGTCCACTCCCACACGTTGCCGGCCATGTCGAACAGACCGAATCCGTTCGGTGGAAACGACCCCACCGGCGAGGTGCCGGTGAAACCGTCGGCCTCGGAGTTGCGCCACGGGAAGTCGCCCTGCCAGAAGTTGGCGAGATGTCGGCCGTCGGGGACGGCCACGTCACCCCAGACGAAGGCTCGGCCCTCGTCGCCACCCGCGCGGCGTACTCCCACTCGGCCTCGGTCGGCAGGTCCTCCCCCGCCCAGGCGGCATACGCCTCGGCGTCCTCGAACGCGACGTGCACCACCGGGTGATCGAGGCGATCGTCGACGGAGCTGCGTCGGCCCTCGGGGTGACGCCACGACGCCCCGGGTGTCCACGTCCACCACTGGCTGAGGTGGCGCAGGTCGACGGGGCCCGCCGTCATCGTGAAGACGAGCGAGCCGGGAACCAGGTTCTCGGCGGGAGCATTCGGATAGTCGGCGGGATCGAGCGGCCGCTCGGCCACGGTGACGTACCCGGTGGCGTCGGTGAACGCGGCGAACTGTGCGTTCGTGACCGTCGTCGGGCTGATCGAGAACCCGTCGACGTGGACCTGATGGGCCGGCGCCTCCTCCGGATAGTGGTCGTCGGAGCCCATGCGGAACGTGCCCGCCGGGATGTCGATCACGCGCTGGCGACTCCGGCCTGCAGTTTGGCCATCACCTTGTCGATGTTGAAGCTCGCCGGTTCCTGCCGCGGCGGGAACTCGACGAGCGTCGTGAGCATGTTGGCGACGTACATCTGCGCCGGCACGAGCACCCATGCCCGATCGATCAGCCAGTCGAAGTAGGTGTTCGACGTGATGTCGGCGCGTTCGTACGGGTCGGTGCGCAGATTGAAGATCTTCGGCACGCGCAGCTCGGTGAACGGCTCGACCCAGACCTGCAAGGTCCCCTGCGCCGCGCTGCTCGAGGAACACGACCTTCCAGTTGTCGAACCGCAACGCGGTGAGGTCGCCGTCGTCCGAGACGTAGAAGAAGTGTTGCCGCGGGCTCGCGTCGACGACACCGGTGATGTAGTCGAGTTGGTCGTGGCCGTCGAGGTGCACCTTGTAGGTGGTGCCGTTCAAGTCGCACCCTGCCTTCAGCTCGCCCTGGATGTTCGGATTGCCGGCGGCCGACAGCAGAGTGACGAACCAGTCGTTGTGGCTGACGATGCCGTTGAGCACCTCACCGGCGGGGATGTGTCCGGGCCAGCGCACCATCGCCGGAACCCGGTAGGCCCCCTCCCAGTTCGAGTTCTTCTCGTTGCGGAACGGGGTCATTCCCGCGTCGGGCCACGAGTTCATGTGGGGGCCGTTGTCGGTCGAGTACATGACGATCGTGTCGTCCCCGAGGCCCTGTTCGTCGAGGAAGGTGAGGACCTCGCCGACGAGCTTGTCGTGGTCGATCATCACGTCGTGATACTCCGACTGCCACCGGCCGGCCTGGCCGCGGCTGGCGTCCTTGATGTGCGTGCGGAAGTGCATGTGCGTCGTGTTGAACCACACGAAGAACGGCGTCTCGTTGTCCTTGGCGTCGCTCATGAAACGCAGCGCCTCGGGGAGGATCTCGTCATCGACGGTCTTCATCCGTTCACGGGTGAGCGGGCCGGTGTCCTCGATGCGCTGCGTGCCGTCGCCGTTGGCCCACGAGTGGATCACGCCGCGCGGGCCGAAGTTCTTGCGGAAGTTCGGGAACTCCTCCTCGCTCGGGTAGTCCGCCTGCTCGGGTTCTTCCTCGGCGTTGAGGTGGTAGAGGTTGCCGAAGAACTCGTCGAAGCCGTGCATGGTCGGCAGGAACTCGTCCTTGTCGCCGAGATGGTTCTTGCCGAACTGGCCGGTGGTGTACCCCTGCGCTTTCAGGGCGGTGGCGATCGTGGGGTCGGGGGCCCGCAAGCCGATGTCGGCGCCCGGGAAGCCGACCTTGGTGAGACCCGTCCGGTACGGGTTCTGACCGGTGATGAACGCAGCGCGGCCGGCGGTGCAGCTCTGCTCGCCGTAGTAGTCGGTGAAGCGCACGCCTTCGGCCGCGATCCGGTCGATGTTGGGGGTGCGGTAGCCCATCAGACCGTCGCTGTAACAGCTGAGATTGGAGATCCCGATGTCGTCTCCCCAGATGATCAGGATGTTGGGCTTGCCGTTGGGCACAGTTGTCTCCTCGAGTCGATGTTGGGACGAAACGTACTTCAGGCCGAGGTCGTGATGTTCAGTCCTGGGCCTGTTGCACCAGCACCGGGCAGACGGCGTGACGCACCACGTAGTCGGCGGTCGAACCCATCACGGCCCGACGCAGACCGCGACGACCGTGGGTGCCCAACACGACCACGCTCGCAGGGAGCGACGCTGCCACCTCGCAGATGACGCGACCGGCGTCACCGTATTCCACCACCGTCTCGACGTCGGTCAGGCCGAGCGCCGCAACGGCCTCGTCGAGCGTGATCTGGGCCGCCTCACGCTGGGCTTCGACCAGGTCGTTCTTCTCGTCGAACGACATCACACCGCCGGCGAATCCCGTCCCGGTCACGAGCGTCGGGTCGACCGGTGGGGCGACTGCCAGCAGCACGGTTCGACCCGGCACGGCAAGCAGCCCCAGGCCCTGTCGGATCGCCGTGAGCGCGAGGTCGGAGCCGTCGGTGCACAGCAGCACGGTCGGCGGGCCCGGTGGTGGGGTCGTGGACGTCATCCCCCGATTCTCGCACCACCGGAGTGCCGCGGCCACCAACGGCACTCTGCAAGAGTGGAACCATGAATGACGTCGTCGTCGGAGTCCTCGCCATCCTCACCGGGGCGGTCTTCTGCTTCCGCGGCTATCTCGCCATGAGAATCATCATCCCGCTGTGGGGGGCGTTCGCCGGATTCATGCTCGGCGCGGGGCTCGTGTCGGGCGCCGACGGATTCCTCGGCTCCGCACTCGGCTGGATCGTCGGCATCGTCCTCGCCGTCGTCTTCGGTCTGCTCGCGTACCTCTACTACGAGGTCGCGGTGATCATCGGCATGCTGGCGATCGGCTTCACGCTGGGAACGTCGGTGATGGTTGCGCTCGGCGTGACGTGGTCGTGGGTCATCGTGCTCGCAGGGTTGGCTCTGGCCGTTGCCCTGGCGTTCGTGGCGCTCATCGCCGACCTGCCGATGGCCCTGCTGACCATCCTCACCGCGATGGCCGGAGCCTCTGCGATCGTCGGGGGACTGATGCTCGTGTTCGGAGTCACCGCCCTCGGCGACTTCGACTCGGCGCAGACCACGACGGCACTCGCCGACGACTGGTGGTGGTATGCGATCTACCTCGCGCTGGCGATCGGCGGCATGATCGCACAGTTCATCGACGTCGAACGGCGCCGTGAGACACTGCGGGCAGCCTGGTCGACGGGCATCGGCTCGACGACGACGATCTGAGTCACCCGGCCGTGTCGGGCACTGCTGACTGCGAGGTTCGCGACGACTGGTTCCTCGAACAGGACGTGAACGCGTGGAGTTCGCTCGCCTATCTCGCGGCCGGCGTGATCATGGCGGTTCAGGTGTTCCGCCATCGGCTACCGGCTGCCGCGTACGGGTTGGCCGCTGTGGTCGCAGTCGAGGGTGCGGGCAGCCTGCTGTACCACGGGGCGGCCGGCGACGCGTCGCAGTTCCTGCACGACGTGCCCTTGATCGCAGCGTTGGGGTTCGTCGCCGGTTGGCATGCCGGCCGCCTCGTCGCGGCGACTGACCGCGGTTCGCTCGTCGGACTCGTCGTGGGGCTGGCGACAGCGAGCGTGTTGTGGGCCGTTGCCCCCGGCGCCACCAACGCCACGGTTGCGGTGGCCATCGTGGTGATCGTTGCGACATCGGTGGCGGCGCGGCGTCGGGGCCTCGTGGGGGTGTGGTCGCCGGCTCTGCTCGTGCTCGGCGCCGTTGCTGTCGCGATGTGGGCGCTCGGCTCCCCCGACAGCCCGCTGTGCAGCACCGAGTCGGTGCTCCAGCCCCACGCGCTCTGGCATGTGCTCACCGCCGTGCTGGCCCTCGCCTGGGTCGACAGCGCATATGCCGCCGCCGACCCCGACCACGCTCCGAGGATGTTCCGCCGCTTCGCGGATCGCACGATCGGCATGCTCGCCGGCGGCCTGGTGCTGGGGTTCCACCGCTCCGTCGACGTCGCATGGAGCGAACGGTTCCCGGCCGACCGACCGGTGCTCGTGGTGGCGAACTCATGGCAACGGCTTCGTCGATCCGGTGGTGGTGGCCGCAGTGCTCAGGCGTCTCCCGCGATTCCTCGCCAAGGCGGCGTTGTGGAAGGTGGTGGTCGCCCGACCGTTCCTCGCGCTCGCCGGAGTGCTGCCCGTCTACCGCAGCGCCGACGGCGACCGGTCGGGCAACAACGCGTCGGTGTTCGCGGGCATGCCATCGCGAGTTGGCGCAGGGTGCGACCGTGGCGATCTTCCCCGAGGGGACGACGGGTGACCGCGCCGGACTCGACCGCGTGAAGTCGGGCGCCGCTCGCATCGCTCTCGGGGCCCTGCCGACCGCTCCCGACGTCGTGATCGTGCCGATCGGCATGGCGTACGAGAGCAAGGTCGAGGACGCGCAGCCGCGTGGCGGTGATGTTCGGTGAGCCGATCTCGGTCGTCGACTTCGCCGGACGGGGACTCGGCTCCGACGGCGAGCCTCACCACGACGACGCCGGGGCGCTCACCGAACGGATCACGGCGTCGTTGCAGGCGGTGTCGCCGGGGTTCGCCGACGTCGAGGAGCGCGAGGTGCTCCGGGCGGCAGCACGCATCGCGCAGTCCGACGACGGCGATCCCTCGTTCGCCGACGCCGAGATCGCCGCTCGCCGACTGGCGACCGCGCCCGCCGCGGCACGACAGGAGATCGTCGATGCGTACCGCACGTTCGCGGCGCGACTCCTGCTGATCGGCATCACCGCCGACCAACTCCGTCCTGAACACACCTCGCGCCGGCGGGTGGCACTCTCCGTTCTGGCATTGGTGTTCGGTGGATCGATCGTCGTCGCAGCCACCTTGATCCACCTGCCGCGCTCCTCGTCGTGACGATCGGGACCGGACTCGTGCGATCGACCGCCACGAAGGGCACGGTCCGGCTGCTGCTCGGCCTCGTCACCATGCTCCTCACATGGATCATCGCCGGGGCATGGCTGGGCGACGGCTGGTCGGCGGTGGGCTACGCCGTCGCCGTGGCGGCCGGGGGGCTCGTCGCCCTCATCGTGTGGCCACCGCTGCTGCGACAGTTCCGGGTGCTCGTCGGCATGGTGCGCGTACGCGATCGGGCCGGTCTCCTCGGCCCCGTTCTCGAGGCACGATCCCATGTCGCCGCGCTCGTGCGCGCCAATATCGGTGACAGCCATGACTGACGCCGGAACGACGCTCGACAGCGATTCGCTGCCCGGGGCACCCAAGCGCAGCATCCGCAAGATCGTGCTGCGGATCTTCTTCGTCGTCGGCGCACTCGTTCTTTCGTTCTGGATCCTGGCCAGAACGTTCGACGATCTCGACATCGCGGAGATCCGCTCGGCGGTGACCTCACTGAACGATGCCGAGGCGTTGTCGTTGGGCAGCATGTGGCTGTTGTGGATCGCCGCACAGGGCCTGCTCACCGCGTCGCTCGTGCCGGGACTGGCGGTACGCCACGGCGTCGTCGCCTTCCTCGGGCCGGCGGCGGTCACGTCGGTCGTACCGGGGCCGAGTGATCTGCCGATCCGCTTCCAGATGTTGACGTCATGGGGCCGCACGACGGGTGAGGCGACGCTGGCGGTCGCTGCCGGCGGCATCTTCTCGATCGGCGTGAAGCTCGCCCTGCCGATCATCGCCGCGATCGGGTTGCTGATCTCCGACGCTCCGATCAGCGGCACGCTGCGCACCGTCGTCGTGATCTGCCTGCTCGTCGGTCTCGGGGTGGCGGTGCTGGCTGTGGTGCTCGGCTCGGAGAAGCGAACCGAGCAGGCCGGACGACTGATCGAGCCGATCTGGGCGCGGGTGCTGCGGATGCTCCGCAAGCCCGAGCCGGCCGACCTCACCACGCGGATGGTCGCTGCGCGCGCCGCGCGGTGCAGACACTGCACGACCGCTGGCTCGTCGCGAGTTGGGCGACGATGCTGACCGCCACCACCAAGTTCGCGCTGCTGCTGATGACGCTGCGCTTCGTCGGCGTCGACGACGACGTGTTGCCGTGGACGCAGGTGTTCGTCGTGTACGCGCTGGTGCAGGGATTGACCGTGTTCCCGATCACCGCCGGTGATGCCGGGGTGAGCGAGATCGCCTACATCGGCATGCTGACGGCCGCGGCGGGCCAGGACTGGGTCAACCAGATCACCGCTGCAGTCTTGATCTTCCGGATCATCACGTGGCTGCTGCTCATCCCCGTCGGGCTGGGTGTACTGGGATTCTGGCGCCACCAGCTGCGGCGGAATCCGCCCGCTCTCGCGTCGAGATCTGACGGCTCGCCGACGACCTCCCCGCGCCGACTGCGGGTCAGAACTCGAACTGCACTGCGGCCCGATCGGCAACCCGACCCGTGATGTGGTCGGCGATGAACCGCTGGTGCTCGGGGTGGTCGCGGTACACGAGGTAGTCGTCGACCGACGCGAAGTCGCCAACGATCGAGTAGTCGTGGTTGGTCGCGCCCAGCCGCAGGTCGCGTCCGTGGCGGTAATCGGCGATCTCCACGATCGCCGCAGGGAGCGCATCGAGGGCGGTCGCCAGTTCGGTGAGGTCGGCCTCGGTGACCGTGTCGTTCCAGCGGAACACGACGACGTGACGAATCATCCCGCCTTCCTACCAGCTGAATCACCGTGGTCGGACCCCGGGATTCAGGAGGCGTACATCGCCTCCACCAGGTCGGCGTAGCGTTCCGACACCACCGCCCGCTTGACCTTGTACGTCGGCGTGAGCTCGCCGCCTTCGACGGTGAGCGGCGTCGGGAGCAGACGCCAATACTTGATCTGTTCGACGGGTGCATGCTCCCGGTTGACCCTGGCGACAGCGTCATCGACCCCCTCGCGGACTGGGGATCGTGGATCAGGTCGGCGATGTCATCAGAGGCGCCGTGGTGGCCGGCCCATTCCGCGGCCGCATCGGGGTCGAGCGTCAACAGCGCCGTGAGATAGCGCCGACCTTCACCGATCACGACGGCCTGGCCGACGAGCTTCTCCATCGACAATCGCGCCTCGATCTCCGACGGCGCGATGTTCTTGCCGGCCGCATTGATGATCAGGTCCTTCTTGCGGCCCGTCAACCAGACATAGCCGTCATCGTCGATCCGCCCGAGGTCGCCCGTCGTCATCCACCCGTCGGCGTCGATCAGTACGGCGGTGGCCTGTGGCATCTGGAAGTAGCCCGAGCAGACGCTGCCGCCGCGTACGAGCAGTTCTCCGTCGCTCGCCGCGCGGATCTCGAGGCCGGGGATCGGCCGACCGACCGAACCGATGCGAATGGCGTCGGGCGGATTGAGCGTGGCGGGTCCGCAGTCCTCGGTCTGGCCGTACACCTCGGCGATCGGCAACCCGATCCCGTGGAACCATCGAACGAGATCCGGGTGGATCGGTGCGGCGGCCGACACGAGCAGTCGAGCATGATCGAGCCCGAGCTTGCGCCGCAGCACGCGTCCGATCGTCTGGTTCGCGGCGAATGCTGCGACGTGGGTCGCCAGCGCTCTCGGCGAATGTTGCGGTCTGGCCGGATCGGTGTCGACGGCGATCAGGTGATCCAGTGTCCCTCCGAGATGGATCGGCAGCGCGTCGAGTTCGTCGATGATGACATCGTGGAGCTTCTGCCACACCCGCGGCACCGCCATGAAGATCGTCGGTCGGCAGGCCTGCAGATCGTCGGCCATCGTGGCGAGGCTCCGAGCAAACCAGGTCTCTCCGCCCGCTTGGATGACGCCGAAGTGGCTGGTGGCCCGCTCCGCGATGTGGCTCAACGGCAGGTACGACAGCAGTCGATCGCCGGGACTGAGGTCGAGGAGCGAGTCGACGGAATCGAGCGTCCAGGTGATGTTGCCGTGGGTGATGCAGACCCCCTTCGGCGGGCCGGTGGTGCCGCTCGTGTACACGAGCGTGGCGAGGTCGTCGGGTGAGGCGTTCACACGCGCATCGAGCAGGCCCAGAGCGTCGCCGTCGGCACGGAGCTCGTCGAGAGTGACCAGCAGTCCGGCGCGGTCGAGTCCTGCCGTGGCACCGAACGAGACGATGCGCTCCAGCCCCGGCAGGTTGGGGAGGTGGAGCAGGACCTTGGCGAGCTGTTCGGTGTCGTCGACGAAACAGACGCGGGCATCGGAATTGTCGAGGATGTACGCGACCTGCGACGACGAGCTCGTCGGGTACACCGGCACGGTCACCGCCCCGGCCGACATGATCGCGAGATCGGCGATGTGCCACTCGGGTCGGTTCGACGCGAGCACCGCCACGCGATCGCCCGGTTCCACACCGAGTGCCACCAGCCCGAGAGCAGCCTGCTCGACCGCCGACGCATAGTCGGCCCATGAGATCGTCGACCATCGACCATCGACCACATGACGCATCGCAGTGCGTCGGGGTTGGCCGGCGGCACGCGCCCTGAAGCGGTGCACGATCGTGTCGAGCCGCATCGTGGTCTGGTTGGTGTCGTGTTCCATGCACCCACTGTGAACCGGTCGCGTCGCCGCGACCACCGCCGACTGTCACATTCTCGGGGAATCGTTCAGCGCAGGCGGGTGAGCGGGTCGAACTCGATCACGTCGGGCGCTGTCAGTTCCGGATTGCGAGGTTTGCCGGGGCCCTGGAGCCGGCGTCTGCGTTCGTGGCGGCGCCGCTGCCAGGGTGATCGGCTGTGCTGCGGCGGAGCGTGTCGCTCGGCGAGGCCGGCTCGGACCTGCGCCACTGCGTCGGGCCCGGCGAGTCGCAGCGTGACCAACAGCGCCACGTGCATCGCCGTGATCTGCCCTTCGCAGGTGATGACGTTGCCGATCTCGACGATTCGTTCGCGCGACGCCGCCGATCCGTAGGACTCGAGGAGCGGCGAGGCGAGCCAGTGCGTCGCGGCCTCGTGTTCGCCGAGCAGGCCGGCGGCGGCGACCACGACGGTGCCCGTCGAGCTGGCTGCCATCCAGTGGCAGCGCGGTGCAACTGCTGCGCAGCCACGCGAGGAGCGGTTCGTGTCGCGAGCGGACTGGGCGCATCCGAGGCCTCCGGGGACGAGCACGACGTCGGGATGCTGCACGTCGTCGAACAACGCGTCGACGTGGTGTCCGCCCGCCGGCCCGTCGACATGGCCGAGGCGCGCACCGACTCCGATCAACTCGGCACCGGCGAGTTGTTCGAACACGAGCGTGAACGCTTCACACTCGTCGGCCGACACCCCCGGCGACAGCGCCAACGCGATCTGCACTCCCTCAGCCTCTCACAGCACGGTCGTCCTCGTCAGCCCCCTCTGGAGGGTCAGGTGCCGGCGGGCGAGGTGTGACGAATGCCGTTCAGCATCAGGTCCGTCAGGCGCCGAACGCGATCGGCTGTCGACAACCGTTTCCCCCCGGTGCGCGCCTCGATCAGCTCGAGCTTCGGGCCCAGCACGACGAGGCCCTGCATCGTCGCCCAACACAACTCGGAAGCGGCATCGACATCGGCCCCGAGACCCTCCGACTCGATGAGTTCGCCGACCACGCCGTGGAGCACGCCGTACGCCCGCATTCCCGCTTCGCTCAGGTTCTCGTCGTCGGTGTCGATGACGTCGGTGCGGAACATGACCTGACAGTGGGCGGGGTACTCCGTGGCGAGCGACACGTAGGCCTGCCCCATGACGGTGAGTCGTTCGGCGGGGTCGGTCTCGCCGGCGATCGCTGCGGTGGTCACGTCGTACAGCGTGTCGAATCCCTGCGCGGCGAGCGAGGTCAAGAGACCCTCGACGTCGCCGAAGTGATGCGCTGGAGCGGTGTGCGACACGCCGGCACGACGCGCCACCTCGCGGAGGCTGAAGTGGCCGAGGCCCTGTTCGGTGATCACGTCGACGGCCGCGCTGCGCAGCGCGTTCGGCAGGTCGCCGTGGTGGTACCGGTCTGTCACACATGTCACTCTAGCCGGGTGTTGACATTGGAAAGATTGGTCTTTACGGTGGCAACTTGCCACTGTCAAGTCCCCCGCCACACCCAGGAGCATCCATGACCACCCTCGCCCCCGCCCACCAGGCCGTCGACGACGGCCTCCACCGTCGCCGCTGGCTGATCCTCGCCGTCGTCAGCCTCGCCGTGTTCGTGACCGTGCTCGACGGCACGATCGTCAACGTCGCGATCCCGACGCTCGCCGTCGATCTCGACGCCACCACCCGGCAACTGCAGTGGATCGTCGACGCGTACCTGCTGGTGTTCACCGGCCTGCTCCTCACCGGCGGCGCACTCGGCGACCGCTACGGGCGCAAGAAGATCCTCATCGCCGGCCTCGCCGTGTTCGGCATCACCTCCGTGCTCGCCGGATCGGTCGATTCCGCCGGCGGGCTCATCCTCGGACGGGCGCTCATGGGCATCGGCGCCGCGCTGATCTTCCCGGCCACGCTGGCGATCATCACCAACGTCTTTCGCGATCCGGGCGAACGGGCCAAGGCAATCGGCATCTGGAGCGCGGTGACCGGCATCGCCGTCGCCGCCGGTCCGGTGAGCGGCGGCTGGCTGCTCGAGCACTTCTGGTGGGGTTCGATCTTCTTCGTCAACGTGCCGGTCGTGATCGGCGCACTCGTCGCGACCGTGCTGATCGTGCCCGAGTCGAAGGAGGCCGGCGCGCCACGGCTCGACCTCGGCGGCATCGTGCTGTCGATCGCAGCCATCACCACGCTCGTCTACACCATCATCGAGGCGCCCGAGTGGGGCTGGCTCGACCCGAAGACCCTCGCCGGCTTCGCCACCGCTGCCGTCCTCCTCGTGCTGTTCGTGCTGTGGGAGCTGCGCCGGGACCACCCGATGCTCCCGGTGTCGATCTTCCGGAACCTGCGATTCAGCGCTGCGAGCGTGTCGGTGACGTCCGCGTTCTTCGCGCTCTTCGGGTTCATCTTCCTGATCACCCAGTACTTCCAGCTCGTCAAGTCGTACACGCCACTGCAGGCCGGGATCCGCACCCTGCCGGTCGCCGGCGCGATCGCCGTCGCGTCGATCGTGGCGCCGAGGATCGTCGAGCGCATCGGCACGGCGAGAGTCGTCGCGACCGGGCTCGCCCTGATGGCGATCGGTTTCATGTGGATCGGGTTGTCGGCCGAGGTCGACACGAGCTACCTCGTGATCGCCGGGCAGATGGTGGTGCTCGGCAGTGGCCTCGGCATGACCACCGCGCCGGCGACCGAATCGATCATGGGGTCGTTGTCGCCCGACAAGGCGGGCATCGGCTCCGCGGTCAACGACACGACCCGTGAACTCGGCGGCACGCTCGGCGTGGCGATCGTGGGCAGCGTGTTCAGCTCGCTCTACATCGGATCGCTCGATTCGGCCGGCGGCGTGTTCGGCTCGCTGCCGCCCGAACTCCAGGACGCGACGGCGGAGTCGGTTGGCGCTGCCAGGGTGATCGCCGGCCAACTCGGCGCCAACGCCCCGGCCTTTCTCAACCAGGTGAACGAGGCCTTCCTGTCGGGTCTGCACGTCGGCTGCTTCGTGTGCGCCGGCGTCGCCGCGATCGGTGCCGCCTTCGCCTTGCGATTCATCCCCGCTCGCGCCGCCTGAGCGGCATCAAGGGTCGTGCATCAGGGGTCTCACCTCGGATGCACGAGTTTGTACGGTGCAAGCATGACGACGATTGACGCCGACGCCTTGCGGGCGAAGTACCGGGCCGAACGCGACAAGCGGTTACGCGCCGATGGCAGCGAACAGTACGTCGAGCCGGTCGGCCAGTTCGCCCACTACCTCGACGATCCGTACGTCGAAGTGACCCCGCGCGAGCCACTCGTCGACGAGGTGACCGTGGCCTTCATCGGCGGCGGGTTCGCCGGACTGGTCACGGGCGCTCGACTCAAGCAGGCCGGGATCGACGACGTGCGGATCATCGACAAGGGCGGCGACTTCGGCGGCAACTGGTACTGGAACCGCTACCCCGGCGCGCAGTGTGACACTGCGGCGTTCGTCTATCTCCCACTGCTCGAGGAGACCGGCCACATGCCGAGCGAGAAGTACACCCACGCCCCGGAGATCCTCGAACACTCGAGGCGGATCGCGCGCCACTTCGATCTGTACGACAACGCATGCCTGTCCACCGAGGTCACCGGACTGGACTGGGACGACGACGCGAAGCGCTGGATCATCCGAACCAATCGAGGCGACGAGATGCGGGCGAAGTTCGTCGCGATGGGCACCGGTCCGCTGCACCGCCCGAAGCTTCCGGGCATCCCCGGCATCGAGACGTACCGGGGCCACAGCTTCCACACGAGCCGGTGGGACTACGGGTACACGGGCGGCGACCCTGCCGGCGCGCCGCTCGACAAACTGGGCGACAAGCGAGTCGGCATCATCGGTACCGGCGCCACCGCGGTGCAGTGCATTCCGCATCTCGCCCGGGCGTGTGGCGAGCTGTTCGTGTTCCAGCGCACCCCGTCGTCGATCGACGTCCGCAACAACCACCCGATCGACCCCGACTGGTTCCGGACGCTCGAGCCGGGATGGCAGACCGAGTGGATGATGAACTTCACCACGCTGCAGACCGGCGGCTTCACCGACGTGGACCTGGTGATGGACGGTTGGACCGACATCAGCAAGCGGATCCGCGACAAGGTGTTGTCGAGCGGTGGCGAGTTCACCCGCGAGACGTTCATCAAGGCGTACGAGGACTCCGACGACGAGAAGATGACCGAGATCCGTGCTCGGGTGGATGCCCTGGTGATCGACGCCTCGACCGCAGAAGCGCTCAAGCCGTGGTATCGCCAGTTGTGCAAGCGGCCGTGCTTCCACGACGAGTACCTCGACGCCTACAACGAGCCGGGCACGCACCTGATCGACACGGACGGCAAGGGTGTGGAACGCATCGACGAGACCGGGGTCTGGGCCAACGGCGAGCACTACGAGCTCGACTGCGTGATCTATGCGTCGGGCTTCGAGGTCGGCACCGACTACGCCCGGCGCTCGGGCTTCGATGCCGTCGGGCGCGACGGCGAGCGGCTGTCGGAGCACTGGGCCGACGGGATGAGAACCCTCCACGGAATCCACGTGCACGGCTTCCCGAACATGTTCGTGGTCGGCGTGACCCAGGCGGGCAACCTCATCTCGAACGTGCCACACAATTTCATCGAGGCGGGAGCGACGATCGCAGCGGTCATCGATCATGCGCTCGAGGTCGGCGCGGAGGAGGTCGAGGTCAGCGAGGCCGCCGAGGACGCCTGGGTCGCCAAGCTCGAGGCAGGCGCCATTGCCCGGATGACCAACTCCCCCGACTGCACGCCCGGCTACTACAACAACGAGGGCCAGCCGACCGGTCGGCGAGGCACGCTCAACTCGATGGGGTATCCGGAGGGTCCGGTGGCGTACTTCCGGTACATCGACGCCTGGCGCAAGTCCGGCGAGTTCGAGGGCGTGGACTTCCGCTGATGAGGGTCGTCGTGATCGGCGGCGGCGTCGCCGGTCTTGCGTGCGCGCTCCAGCTCGGCCGAGCGGGCCACGAGGTCACCGTGATCGAACGCGACGACACGCCGATGCCGACGACCGCCGACGAGGCGTTCGAGTGGGACCGCCGAGGAGCACCCCAGGTGCGTCACAGCCACGCGTTCCTCGCCCGCCTGCGCAACCTGCTGCGCGACCACCAGCCCGACATCCTGGATGCGCTGCTCGCCGAGGGAGCCACCGAGATGCGCTTCGGTGACGGTCGTGCGCCCGAGATGGAGTTCACGCCGGAGCCGGGCGATGACGACCTCGTGATGATCGCCTGCCGTCGCACCACCTTCGAGTTGGTCCTGCGCCGCGCCGCCCTCGCCGAAGGCAACGTCTCGATGCTCACCGGCACCGCCGCCAACGGCCTCCTCACCCACCCAGCCACCCACCCACCTCCGAAATTCTCCTCGCAGTGCGCGCCCAGCGCGCGCAGCGAGGAGAAATTCGGGGTGGTGCCGGTGGTCTCGGGGGTGCGGTTGGATGACGGGACCGAGATCGAGGCGGATCTGGTCGTGGCTGCGAACGGTCGGCGGAGCGCGGTCGCCGAGTGGCTCGCAGCGATCGGCGCCCGACCGGTGGCCGAGACGGTCGAAGACACGGGGATCGTGTACGCGAGCCGCTTCTACCGGCTGCTGCCGGAGGCCGACCTGCCACCGAGAACGGGACCGATCGGTGGCGACCTCGGCTACGTCAAGTACGGCACCTTCGTCGGCGACAACCGCACCTTCTCGGTGACGCTTGCGATCCCCTCCGACGACGACCAGCTGCGGCGCCGACTCAGCGAACCCGCAGCGTTCGACGAAGCCGCGCGCACGCTCCCGGCGACGGCGCCGTGGCTCGACGGACGAGCCGAGCCGATCACGTCGGGTGTCCACCTGATGGCCGGCCTGCTCAACAAGTGGAGCGACTATGTCGTCGACGGGGTGCCGGTCGTGACCGGTCTCATCCCGGTCGGCGACGCCGTCGTGTGCACGAACCCGCTCTACGGACGGGGTTGCAGCACCGCCTACTGGAGCGCTCAGCTCCTGACGTCGGCGATCGCCGAGCACACCGACGACCTCAGGGCCGTCGCAGTTGCGTACGACGACGCGCTGCGCGCCGAGATCCATCCGTGGTACCGCAGCTCGGTCGAGCAGGATCGCGAAGCCCGTCGGGTGAGCGCGGCGATCCTCGCCGACGAGGACCCGTACGGGGACGCGTCCGACCCCCGAGCGTTCACGCGATCGGTCCTGCGTGACGGACTCGCTCCAGCGCTGCGCACCGATCAGGTGGTGCTGCGAGCCTTCGTCCGCAACCTCAATCTGCTGTCCCCACCTGACGCCCTGCTCACCGATGCCGACTTCGGCGCCCGCGTGTTCGCGGTACTCCAGACCAAGCACGAGCGCCCGCCCGAACCCTCACTCGGCCCTGCAACCCGCGCCGAGTTCATCGCCCGCCTCCCCGCCTGACCCCACCCCAGGGCCCCAAACACCCGAAATTCGGAGCGAACCTTGCGCTGAGCGCAAGGTCGGCTCCGAATTTCGGGTCTGGGGAGGGGGTGCTGAGGGGTGGAGTCGGGTCAGGTGGGCTTCTTGCCGAGGGTGACGGTGATGTCGGAGGTCGTGCCGTTGCGGTCGACGGTCACGCTGACCTCGTCGCCGGGCTGATGCTTGGCGATCGCGACACCGAGGTCGGCCGGGTTGTCGATCGCGTCGCCGTCGAGGGCGACCACGACGTCACCGACCTTCAGATCGCTGGCGGCGGCACCCGAGCTCGGGGCGATCTCGACGATCTCGGCACCCTGGCCATCGGCGACCGGCTGCGTGGTCACTCCCATCAGCGCGCGGTCCGGCACGGTGCCCGACTGCAGCGAGTCGATGACGTCCATCACCGGAGTGATGGCGATGGCGAAGCCGATGTTCTGGGCCTGCCCGGCGATCGCCGTGTTGATACCGACGACCTCGCCGCGCCCGTTGAGCAGCGGGCCGCCGGAATTGCCGGGGTTGATGGCGGTGTCGGTCTGGAGGAGGTTGACGAGCTGCTCGCCGTTCTCCTCGGTGATCGTGCGGTCCTTGGCCGACAGGATGCCGGCGGTGACCGACGGTTCACCGTTCAGGTCGAGGGCGTACCCGACTGCGATGAGCTGGTCGCCGAGCTGGAGGTCGTCGGAGTTCCCGACGGCGAGCGGCTGCAGGTCGGTGCGCTCGACCTTGAGGACGGCGAGGTCACGGGTCGGGTCGGCCGCAACGATCGTGGCCGACTCCTCGGAACCGTCCGAGAACGTGATGGTCGTGTCCTCACCCTCGGCCACGACGTGGTTGTTGGTGACGATGTAGCCGTCGGCGCTCAGCACGAAGCCGGTACCGGCCGCGGTGCCCTGGCGCTGGCCGCCGGTCGGGCTCGACTGGGTGACGGTCTGGCGGACCGAGACGATCGACGGTCGTGCGGCGTGCACGAGGCTGGCGATCGATCCCCCGTCGACCGACACGGTCTGGGCCGCGACACCCGGGGCCGACACTGCCGCCGGGCTGTCGGTGTTGTCCTGGCCGACGACGTAGCCGCCGAGAGCAGCGGCGGTCACCGCGGCGCCGACGACGAGGCCGGCACCGAAGCGCGCTGCGTCCCCGCGGTCGCGAGGGTCCGTTCGCGACCGGCGGGGACGGCGGGTTCCAGCTGTTCACCAGGGGGTCGCCGTAGGGAGGTTCGACGACGCGGTTCACAGCGGTTGGGGGAACAGTGGGCGGAGCGGTGGGAGGGGTGAGCGGCATGTCCATCGGCGAGCATCGTGCTCCCGCCAGGTCAGAATCAGGTGAGAACGGGGTGATCGACGGGCAAGAATCGCCAGGCGTGGAATGCTGGGCGCTGTGTACACCGAGATCGAGTACGACGAGCACGACCATGTCGGCGTCATCACCATCAATCGGCCCGAGGCGCGCAATGCCCTGACCTTCACCACCTACGACGAGTTGGCCACCGCCGTCGGCGCCACGACCGCCCGCTGCCTCGTGATCACCGGTCGGGATCCGGCGTTCTGCTCGGGCGACGACGTGAAGCAGGTGATGGTCGCCGCGAGCGAGGAGTTGACGAGCCGCGACCGCACGCCGCGTCTCACACCGGCCGCAGGCGTCCTGTTGCGCACCGACGTACCGATCATCGCGGCCGTCAACGGTGCGGCCGTCGGCTGGGGCATGGAACTCGCACTGATGGCCGACATCCGGATCGCGTCCGACCGGGCACGATTCGGCGAGCTGTTCGTGAAACGCGGACTCTGCTGCGACGTCGCCGGTCTCGCCCGGCTCGTCGAACTCGTCGGCCGGGAAGCCGCTGCCGAGCTGCTCTACACCGGCCGGATCATCGACGCCGACGAGGCCCACACCCTTCGACTCGTGTCGCGCGTCGTTGCACACGACGACCTGCTGCCGACCGCGATCGACCTGGCATCGTCCATCGCCGCCAATCCCCCGCTCGCCGTGCAGGCCCTCAAGCGCGGGTTGCGCACGGCACTCGACCCGGACTGGGACGAGCTCGGCCGCTGGGTCAGCTCCACACTTGCCGATCTCTTTCGCACCGACGACCACCGAGAGGGCGTCCAGTCGTTCCTCGAGAAGCGCCCCGCGAACTTCACCGGCAAGTGACCGGCGCGACGTGAACTAACGTCGCCCCCTGGTGCGGCCAGGCCGCGGAACGGGGGAACAGTGAAGGATCTACGCGGAATGACCGCTGTCGTCACGGGCGCGTCACGTGGGATCGGTGTCTACATCGCCCGAGCGCTCGCCGAGGAGGGCGTGAATCTGTCGCTCGCCGCGCGTTCGGAGACGGAGCTCGAGCAGGTGCGCGGCGAGATGGAGGCCCTCGGCGTGACGGCCATCGCCATCGTCTGCGACGTGGCCGACAGCGCGGGCCGCAAGCGGCTGCTGGAGCGCACCGAGTCCGAACTCGGCCCCGTCGACATCCTCGTGAACAACGCGGGAATCGAACGGGTCCGTCGGTTCGAGGAGTCGACCGAAGCAGATTTCACCGACACGTTGGCGATCAACCTCGAAGCGCCGATCCTGCTCACCCACGCCGTCGTGCCCGGCATGATCGCTCGCAAACGCGGCCACATCGTCAACATCGCGTCGGGCGCCGGCAAGGTCGGCGTGGCCTACGGCACGTCGTACTGCGCGAGCAAGCACGGGCTTGTCGGCTTCACGAACGCGTTGCGGGCCGAGTACGAGAAATCGCCCGTCGGATTCTCGGTCGTGTGCCCCGGTTTCGTCACCGACGCCGGGATGTACGACCGGTGGGAGCGCCAAGGTGTCCGTGCCCCGAAGATCGCCGGCAGCTCGAAGCCCGAGAAAGTGGCGGCCGTCACCGTGGACTGCATCAAGAGGAATCGATCCGAGGTGACCGTCAACACGCCCCCGGTGCGGCCATTGATCGTGATCGCCAACATGTTCCCGGCGGTCACGCCGTTCCTGCTGCGCAAGTTCGGCTACACCAAGTCGTTCGAGCAGGTCATGGCTGTCGGCGTCGACTGATCGACCCCAACACCCACCCGAACCGCCTCACCAACCCCGAAATTCGGAGCAGATCTGCCGCCAGGCGCAATGTTCGCTCCGAATTTCGGGGTTGTGTTGGGGCGGGTGGGTTCAGTGGTGGGGGTTGGGTGGGATTCAGAGGTGGATGCCGCCGTAGGGGATGCCGGCGAGGTGGGCCATCTCACGATCGAACGTCGTCAGATCGTCGACCTCGAATTGATCGAGCGCGTCGTGCCCGCACGCCCGGGCGAGGACCGTCATCAGGTGCACGCTCGTCGTCAGGAACTGTGCGAGCCGCCGCGCCGACTCCTCGACGATGAGCCGTGACCGCAGACCGGGCTTCTGGGTGGCGATCCCGACCGGACAGTTGTCGGTGTTGCAGGCCCGCATGCCGAGGCAACCGATCGCCTGCAGCGCCGAGTTGCCGACGGCCACTGCATCGGCACCGAGTGCGAGCGCCTTGGCGAAGTCCGCCGGGGTCCGCAGACCTCCGGTGATCACGAGCGTGACGTCCGGGCGCCCACTGGTGTCGAGATGGCGCCGGGCGCGCGCCAGCGCGGGGATCGTCGGCACCGAGATGTTGTCGCGGAACAGCAGCGGCGCGGCTCCCGTTCCTCCGCCGCGCCCGTCGAGGATCACGTAGTCGACGCCGATCTCGAGTGCCGTGTCGATGTCGCGTTCGATGTGCTGGGCCGACAGCTTGGCACCGATCGGGATCCCCCCGCTCGCCGACCGGACCTCGGCGGCGACCCGTGCGAAGTCGCCGACGGTCGTCAGGTCGCGGAACGTCGCCGGGGAGATCGCATCCTGTCCCTCCTCGAGCCGACGGACCTCGGCGATCTTGCCGACCACCTTGGCTCCCGGCAGGTGCCCGCCGGTGCCGGTCTTGGCGCCCTGGCCGAACTTGAAGTGGAACGCCTGGACGCCGCGCACCTGATCGATCGACCAGCCGAACTTCGCCGATGCCAACTCGTAGAAGTACCGGCTGTTCGCAGCGTGTTCGTCGGGGAGCATGCCGCCCTCGCCGGAGCAGATGCCGGTTCCGGCCAGTTCCGCCCCGGTTGCCAGCGCGACCTTGGCTTCCTCCGACAGCGCACCGAAGCTCATGTCGGTCACGAAGAGCGGGATGTCGAGCCGCAGCGGCTTGGCGGCGTTCGGCCCGATCACGACGTCGGTGGACACCGCGACGTCGTCGAGCAGCGGTTTCGTCGCCAGCTGGGCGGTGACGAACTGGATGTGGTCCCACGTGGGGAGTTGGTCCCGCGGGACGCCCATCGCACCCATCGCGCCGTGGGACCCACCACCTCCGGCGGCGATCACCTGGATCGCCCGGACGTTCGGTTCCTCCGGGGCCCCGTGCGGGTCGGCGAACTCGCCCTGGTAGGCGCTGCGGTCGTACGGCTGCGGATTGGCCCGCTCCCACGTCTCGAACTCGTCGAGGTCGACGAACAGCTGGCCCTCGTCGACCCACGAGTGGAAGCGATGGAGTGCTTCGTCGTTGTTGTACGCCGAGATGCCGGTGTCCCTGCGGTAGTCCCACCCGTGGACACCACAGATGAGGTCCTGTCCGTTCACGCGACCATCGGCGAGCTTCACGCCGCGGTGCAGGCACCGCCCATAGAGGACCGAGTGGTCGTCGGTGCCATCGTCGTCCTCCCATCGCAGGATGACGACGTCGACGGTGGAGACCAGCGCACCGCTGGGGGTGTCGATGGCGATGTCGTCCCAGCTGGCGATCGGATGTGGGCGCATGGTGCGGCTCCTGTCGGGTGAGGGGGTCAGCCGGAACGCAGGTTGGTGATGCCCTGGAGCAGGAACTCCACGGCGCGGCCGAGCGGGTCGGCCGAGTCGTTCAGTTCGGTGAATCCGAGCACGGCGCCGAACGGTGCGTTCCAGTAGTCGGCCGATCCGGGCCGGGCTGGGTCCCATGGTCCGAGGTAGAGGTACGGCTCGGCGCTGAACCCGTCACCGGCCGCGGCGCCGAGGTTGCATCGCGCCCCGGGGCGGGCGGCGAGATCGATGCCGTAGTCGAAGTGCTCGGGCCAGAGCCGCCCGACCGACGCCTCGGCCGCCGGCAGCGATGCGACGACCTCGTCGATCGCACGCTGGCCGAGGAGATACCACTCCCCCAGCACCTGCGCCGACAGGCTGTCGAGCATCAACATCTCGTTCGGATCTCCCAGCTCGGGCGTGTCGTCGCCGACCCAGAAGGCCGGGTCGGGCTCGAATCCGATCGCCGCGCAGAGATCGACGATCGAGCTCCCGGCGACGGTGACGACAGCGGTCGTCGCGGTGAGCGATCTCACGTCGTCGCCGACGACACGCTCGACGAACAGCGAACCGCCGACGAGGCGGACCCGTTCGCGTCGTGGTCCGACCGGCGGCGTGCCGAACCCACCGGGCAGGGGAACAAGGTCGAACAGCGCGTCGTGACGGAAGCGGGCCTGCCCGAGCACATGGGTCGCGAGCCGTTGGAGCGTGGTGCGCTGCGACGGCCATGGCTCGGGGAGCTGATGGAAGTTCGGGGTCCCGGTCATCGGTCCGGCCACCGTACCCGGCTCGTCGGATACCGTCGTACCGTGCTCGAACTGCCCATCGCCGACCCCTGGTTCGTCGTCGATCGGCTCGACGATGACGTCACGCTGATCACCGAACCGCACGTTCACCCGCTACTGCGATGCAACGTGTGGCACGTACGAGGTCGCGAGATCGACCTCGTGATCGACACGTCACTCGGCATTCGGCCGATGCGTCATCTCGTCGAACACGACCTCGGCCACGAGGTGCTCGCCGTGGCGACACACGTGCACGGCGATCACGTTGGAGGGCTGCACGAGTTCGACCGCCGCGCGATCCATCCCGCCGAGGCCGACGAGTTGAGATCGCCCGGCGTGGTCACCGTCGATTCCACCCGGTTCGGGCCCACGGTCTGCCAGCCGTATCTCGACGCCGGCTACGACGTCCCCGACCTCCTCATCGATGCGGTGCCCACCGGTGGACTCGCGAGCGCCACGTTCGAGCGGTCCGCTGCGCCGCCGACCACGCTGCTCGACGAGGGTGACGTGGTCGATCTCGGCGATCGCACGTTCGAGGTGCTCCACCTGCCCGGCCACTCCCCCGGCAGCATCGGGCTCTGGGAGGCATCGAGCGGAGTGCTGTTCTCGGGGGATGCGGTGTACGACGGTCCGCTGCTCGACGAGCTCGAGGGGTGCGACATCGCGGCCTACGTCACCACGATGCGGCGCTTGCGGGAACTGCCGGTGCGTGTCGTCCACGGCGGCCACGAACCGAGCTTCGGCCGAGAGCGCCTCGTCGAACTCTGCGACACCTATCTCGCCACGCGGGCCTGATCGCCCGCCTGGCGTAGGATCCCTGTCCCGTGAACGTCGCGACATGCCAGTCAGCTCCGTGGTCGACCCACACCGCCATTCGGGTGCCGTCATGAACGGCTCGGACTCGTATCTCGTCGGGCTCGACAACGGCGGCACGGCCAACAAGTTCACGGTCATGGATCGCGAAGGGGCCTTCCTGATCGACCGTCTGGTCGAGTTGCCGAGTCGCGTCACCGAGGGGCCCTCCGCGGCGATCGGCGCGTTGCGCGAGGCCTTCGAGGCGGCGATCGAGTTGGCCGGCATCGATCGACGAGAGGTGTTCGGGGTCGGTTTCGACACACCGGGCCCGGCGACGGCCGACGGGGTGATCTCGTCGCGGGGCGGCACCAACTTCGCGCACGACGGCTGGAAGGGCTTCGACTTCCGGACCGCCCTCGAGGACGAGCTCGGTCTACCGGTCGTCTACAGCAACGACGCCAACGCTGCCGCGCTGTACGCCCACCACGAACACTTCGGGGCGATCGGCGCCGAGCGATCGTCAGTCTCAGCGATCGTCGGGACCGGCCTCGGCGGCGGTGTGATCGAGGGCGGACGGATCGTGAAGGGTGCGGCCGGCATGGCCGGCGAACTCGGCCACGTCCACATCCCGATGGACGGCCTGCTCGCCGATGGGCAATCGACACCCAGATGCAACTGCGGATTCGTCGGTGACGCCGAGAGCGTTGCATCGCTCACCGGCATCCGCATCAACCTGCTGCCCTACTGGTTGACGCGCTACCCCGACCACGAGCTCGCAGGCGTTGCCCCGCTCGATGCCGCCAAGCAGGTTCGAGGCTTCGGCGAACGAGGCGACGAGATGGCCCGCCACATCTTCGAGCAGCAGGCGATGGCGCTGGGCCGCCTGTTCACGATCGCGGCCAACTTCACCGACCCCGACGTGTACCTGCTCGGCGGTGGCGTGATCGAGGCCGAGCCGTCGTTCCGCGACTGGTTCCTCGGCCGGGTCGAGCAGCACACGTCGTTGCGCGACGAACAACGCAAGGTCGCATCGTTCGCCCTGGTGACCGACCTCGACATGGCCGGTGCCCGCGGATCGGCAATCGCCGCGCTCGCCGTGTTGGGTCACCGCTGACCCGATCCACCGTCGACCGAGTCCACCGTCACAGCTTTGCGTGAGCAGGTGCGTGCGAGTCGGTGATCGGCGCTCACACAAACTCGGCCCCATGATCTGTGTGAGCGACAAGGTGCGAGACGGTGGTCGGCGTTCACACAAATTCGCGTGTCGAGCTGCCGTACTCAACGCCGTCCGACCGCACCAGGGCCTGCGTTACAGTCGGGCGATGGCATCGGCCACCGACCGTCGGCACCGCTTCCGCCCGCTCGACCGCCTGACCGAACCGCTGGTGCGACACGACGGCGTCCTGCGACCGGCGAGTTGGGACGAAGCGCTCGAACGGGCCGCCGCAGGATTCCGCGCCGCGACCGGCTCCTCGATCGGGGTCTTCTCGTGTTCGAAGTCGACCAACGAGATGAACTTCGTCGCCCAGAAGCTCGCCCGCGTCGCGTTCGGCACCAACAACATCGACAGCTGCAATCGAACTTGACACGCTCCCTCCGTGGTCGGTCTGGCCACCGTGTTCGGAGCCGGCGGTGGAACGTCGTCGTACGCCGAAGCCGAGGCCTCCGACGTCATCGTGATGTGGGGCTCGAACGCCCGCAACGCCCACCCGATCTACTTCCACCACGTCCTCCAGGCGATCGGTCGCGGCGCCAAGCTCTACGTGGTCGACCCGCGGCGATCGGAGACCGCCCAGTTCGCCGATCGTTGGCTCGGCCTCGAGGTCGGCACCGACATCGCCCTGTCGAACACGATCGCGCACGAGATCATCACCGCCGGGCTCACCCACGACGACTTCATCCAGGGCGCCACGTCGGGTTTCGACGAGTACGCCGCGTCGGTCGAGGACTGGACGCTCGAGCGCGGCAGCGCAGTCACCGGCGTGCCCGCCGATGCGATCCGCGAGCTCGCCCATGCCTACGCCGGTGCCACGGCCGCGCAGCTGTGTTGGACGTTGGGCATCACCGAACATCACAACGGTGTCGACAACGTGCTGTCGCTGTGCAATCTTGCGCTCCTCACCGGCCAGGTCGGCCGCTACGGCGCCGGGCTCTCGCCGCTGCGGGGGCAGAACAACGTGCAGGGCGGCGGTGACATGGGTGCGCTCCCCAACAAGCTGCCCGGGTTCCAGGACGTCGAGGACGATGCCGCCCGGGCGAAGTTCGAGGCGGAATGGGCGACCACGATCCCAGCGACCGACGGATGGCACCTCACCGAGATGTTCGACGCGATGGAACGCGGCGATCTCCGGTCGTTGCTCGTCGTCGGCGAGAACCCGGCACAGTCCGAGGCCGACGTGAGCCGAGCGGTCGACCTGCTCGTCGGGCTCGATCACCTCGTCGTGCTCGACATCCACCGCACGAAGACGGCGGAACTCGCCGACGTCGTGCTGCCCGGCTCGGCGTCGTGGTGCGAGTCCGACGGCACCGTCACGAATTCCGAGCGTCGCGTGCAGCGCGTGCGCAAGGCGCTCGACCCTCCGGGCAACGCGCGCGACGACGTCGACATCCTGGTCGACCTGGCGAGCCGCCTCGGTCACGACTGGCACTACGACACGCACGAGGACGTGTGGAACGAGCTGCGCCGGTTGTCGCCGATGCACGCCGGCATGTCGTGGGAACGTCTGGAATCACTCGGCGGTATCCAGTGGCCGTGTCCCACCGACGACTCGCTCGAGCCACCATTCCTCCACGGTCGCCTCTGGGCAGATGACCCCGCCGACCGCGGCCGACCCGCGCCCTTCAGCGTCGTCGTCCACGACCCGCCGGCCGAGCCGGTCACCGACGAGTTCCCGATGCGGCTCACGACGGGGCGCCGGCTCGACTCCTACAACACGGGCGTCCAGTCAGGTGGGTACCGCAGCCCGACCCGGCTCGGTGAGACGGTGGACGTGTCACCCGACGACGCCCGATCGCTCGAACTCACCGATGGCGATCTCGTGCGTGTGACGTCACGCCGTGGGAGCGTCGATGCACCGGTGCGCATCGACCGCGGCCTGCGCGCCGGCCTCGTGTTCATGACGTTCCACTTTCCCGACGAGATCGACGTGAACCAACTCACGATCGACGCCACCGATCCCAAGTCCGGCACCGCCGAGTTCAAGGCCGCCGCCGTGCGGATCGAGAAGTTGACGGCACCAACCCACGTCGGGCCGCCATGGACCTGAAGACGCGCGGCGTCGAGCCCACCCCCGCGGAGCGTGCCGCCGTCGAGTCCGTGCTCGGAGCCGACGAGTCGCAGCGCCCACACGATCGATCCGGCGGGCAGTCGCTCCGCGCCCGCCGTCACCTGCTGCTGCCGACCCTGCATGCCGTCAACGACCGCGTGGGGTGGATCAGCCCGGCGGCCATCGACCACATCGCAGAACGCCTCGACGTGTCGCCCGCCGAGATCCATGGGGTCGTCACGTTCTACGGGCTGTTCTCGACCCGCGAACGGCCGTCACGTCAGGTCCACGTCTGCGTCGATCTGGTGTGCCGCAGCGAGGGAGGCCGACGCGAGCACGACCTTCCCGACGGCGCCCATGCGTCGCCATGCCTGGGGATGTGCGAGCTCGCTCCTGCCGTGCTCGTCACCGAAGCCGGCGACCCGGCACGTCGCACCACGATCGGGGGTGTCTCCGCCGACCAGGTGGACGCCCTGATCGCGGGCGGGGCCATGCCGACGCTCGATGGCGCTGCATCCGTCCCTCAGGCCGGCGACCCGGACCTGGTGCTGCTCGCTCGGGCCGGACGCTGTCGATCCCCTCGACTTCGACGCCTACGTCGCCGATGGTGGGCTCGGCGCGCTGGAGCGCGCGCGGGAGATCGGCCCTGACGGGCGTGATCGATCTCGTCGAGGCCGCCGGGTTGCTCGGTCGCGGCGGTGCGGCCTTCCCGACCGCGCGGAAATGGCGGGCCGTGCGGAGTCAGGACGCCACACCGCGCCACCTGGTCTGCAATGCCGACGAGTCGGAGCCGGGAACGTTCAAGGACCGCGTGCTGATGGAGAACGATCCGTTCGCGCTGCTCGAGTCGATGACGATCGCCGCGCTCGCGGCCGGCTGCGAGCACGGCTGGATCTACCTGCGCGGCGAGTACCCAGGGGTGGAAGCCACGTTGGTCTCCGCCATCGAGAGGTTCCGCGCGGAGGGCATCCTCGGCGCCGGCTTCGACGTCACGATTCGTCGGGGTGCCGGCGCCTACATCTGCGGCGAGGAGACGGCGATCTTCAACTCGATCGAGGGGTTTCGAGGCGAGCCGCGCAACAAGCCGCCGTACCCGTTCGAAGCGGGCCTGTTCGGCGCGCCGACGGTGGTCAACAACGTCGAGACGCTGATGAACGTGCCGTCGATCGTGCTCGGTCGCACGTCGTCGAACCGGCGGTTGTTCTGCCTCTCCGGCGCCGTCGCCGTTCCCGGCGTGTACGAGGTGGAACTCGGGCTGACGCTCGGCGAACTCATCGAGCTCGCCGGGGGGCTCAGATCCGGCTCCGAGCTGCAGGCCGTGCTGCTCGGCGGCGCCGCCGGCCGCTACGTGGCGCCCGACGCACTCGATCTGCGACTCGATCACGATTCGGTCGCGCGACGCGGGGCTCACGCTCGGCTCGGGCGTCGTCATGGTGCTCGATCAGTCGGTCGATCTCGTCGATCAGATCCGGCGGATCGCCGCATTCTTCCGCGACGAATCCTGCGGCCAGTGCGTGCCGTGCCGCGTCGGCACCGTCCGTCAGGAGGAGGTCCTCGAACGGCTTGCCGAGCGGCGTGCGGCAGGGCGACGTGGAGCTGCTCGCCGACATCGGACGGGCGATGACCGATGCGTCGATCTGCGGGCTCGGTCAGACCGCCCATCACGCGATCGAGTCGGCCGTGACCCTGGGGGTGTTCCGCCCGTGAACGAGACGCCCGTCAGCATCCGCAACGAGCCGCCCGTCACCGCGACGATCGACGGCGCCGCAGTGACCGTCGCTGCGGGCACGACGATCCTGCAGGCGTGCGGCGGGCGCGAGGGCGAGATCCCCACGCTGTGTTACGGCGAGACGATCACGCCCAAGAACGCCTGCCGGCTGTGTGTGGTCGAGGTGGAGGGATCACGCGCGCTCGTGCCGGCCTGCTCGCGTCCCGTCGAAGCCGACATGGCCGTCCACACACGCTCCGAGCGGGTCGATCACGCCCGACGCATGGTGTTGGAGTTCCTCGGCTCGTCGGTCGATCTGTCGCTGACCGCGAACGTGGCGGAGTGGAACGACGAATACGGCGTCGACCTCGACCGGTATGGCGCCGACGCGGCGACGGTCGCGCAGCCGGTGAAGGTCGACAACGACCTCTACGTTCGCGACTACTCGAAGTGCATCCTCTGCTACCAGTGCGTCGATGCCTGCGGCGAGCAGTGGCAGCACAGCTTCGTCATCGAGATCGCCGGTCGCGGGTTCGATGCCCATGTGTCGACCGAGCACGACGTGGCACTTCCCGACTCGGCCTGTGTGTACTGCGGCAACTGCATCCAGGTCTGCCCGACCGGTGCGCTGATGCCGACCACGGAGTTCGACATGCGGGCGGCCGGGACGTGGGACGAGGAGCGTCAGGTGGTGACCGAGACGATCTGCGGCTTCTGCGGAGTGGGATGCGGGCTCGAGCTCCACGTGCAGGACAACACCATCGTGAAGGTCACCTCGCCGCCGGACAACCCGATCACCCACGGCAATCTGTGCATCAAGGGTCGGTTCGGGTTCCAGCACGCCCAGAACCGTCCCGGGTGAAGCGCTCCGGCGCGTAGACGTTGAAGCCGTCGTCGCGGACGAAGCCTGCCAGCATCATGCCGGCCCGGCGAGCGGCGTCGACGGCGAGCGCGGTCGGCGCACTCACCGCGACCAGGGTCGAGAACCCCGCGGCCCACGCCTTCTGCACCATCTCGATGCTCGCCCGCCCACTGACGAAGAGCCCGAGATCGGAGGCGGGCAACGTGCGCCGCGAGCAGCATCGATCCGACGACTTTGTCGACGGCATTGTGCCGGCCGACGTCCTCACGGATCACGAGCACCGCGCCGGAGCGGTCGAACGCCGCGGCAGCGTGGACGGCTCCGGTCGCCGCGAAGAGGCCCTGCGTGGTCGACATCCGCTGCGGCATCGATGCGAGCACGTCGATGTCGAATGGTTCGCTCGCCGGCAGCGGGTCGAGCCGTTCGCACAGTGCGTCGAGTTGCTCGCTGCCGCACCAGCCGCAGCTCGACGACACCGTTCCCAGCCGGGCCGTCGGTGCCGCAGCTCGCCCTCCCGTCTCGACGGTGACCACGTTGAACTCCGTGTCGACGGCGCTGCCGCCGGCGCAGTACCGCACGCCGGTGACGGTCGCCGCGCCCAGCAACCCTTCGGCGAAACAGAAGCCCGCGGCGAGTTCGAAGTCGTGGCCCGGCGTGCGCATGGTGGTCGAGACCACGGCACCGTCGAGCTGGATCGTCATCGGCTCCTCGACGATGAGTTCGTCGAACACGGTGCGTGTCACCCGCTCGTCGCCGACGCCTTCGACGCGCGTCACGCGCATTCGTTCCTTGCGGCGCCGGGGCATCAGGCGTATCCGGGTTGGCCGTACGAATTGCGACGCGCCGTTCCGAACCAGTTGCCGAGATCGACGATGAACGCGAACATCACGATCACCCAGCCGAAGCCGTTGATCGGGTCACCCCACTGATCCATCAACACGTACGCGAGCGTCGTGTACGGCAGGAAGAGCCACCCGAAGAAGCCGATCCAGAAGCTGTCGAATGCCGTGTCGTTCCAGTCGGTGAAGATCTCGAGCAGGATCAACCCGAACCGCGGGAACACCGCTCCGACGACGAGGAACAGACAGCCGCACATGCCCGCACACTACGTCGCCCGTCCGACGCCCAGAAGTGGCAAGCTGCGCCCATGCCTGCGGTGAGCCCGTTCCGGTGGTGCTGAACCGCCTGACACGCGCTGCCTGGCCGGCCATCGTCGTGGCGTCCGTCGTCGCGGGCTGCGCCAGAGTCGACTCCGCGGCCACCACCTCGACGACCGCTGACGCACCGACCGTCCCGGCTGCGGCGTCGGCGACCGAGCGTGCCCAGCCCGCGTCCACGCCATCCAGCCCGTCCACGTCATCCAGCACGTCCACGACGATCACGACGACCACGGTCCCCGTGACCACCCCGTACGTCCTGCCGGTCGCCGACGTCGCCGCTGCGGGTTGGGGCACCACTCACGCCGGGTACACCGCGACCGACATCTTCATCGGCTGCGGTGCGCAGGTGGTGTCGCCGGTGAATGGGGAGGTGCTCCAGGTCCGCATGGTCGACCGATGGGATCCGGCCGTCGACAACCCGGCCACCCGCGGCGGTCGATCCGTTGCGATCCTCGGTGACGACGGCGTGCGGTACTACGCGGCCCACCTCGACACGATCGCTGTCGCTCAGGGCGAACGCGTCAACGCGGGCGATCCGATCGCCACGGTGGGCCGCACCGGGCGATCGTCGGCCTGCCACGTCCACTTCGCGATCTCGCCACCGTGCCCGGGGCCCGAGTGGTCGGTGCGTCGTGGCGTGATCTGGCCGTACCCGTACCTCGATGCATGGGTGGCCGGAGAGCAACGCAGCCCCGTCGATGAGATCGATCGGTGGGTGGCCGACCATCCCGATGGATGCGCCGATGCCATGGCCGATCCGTTCGCCTCCGACGCCGACTCTCCCTGACCCACCACCTCGAATCTGCGTGAGCGATCAGGTCGTCGCGAGCGATTCGCGCTCGCACGAATCCGAACACCCGACTTTGTGTGAGCGCAAACGTCAGACGTGGCGATCCGCGCTCACCCGAACGTGGGGCTCTCGATCGTCGCAACACGGTTCTGGGCCCGTGGCCTGACGCCCCGATCGTCGCTCGCCACTGCGAGTGTGCTGTGCTGCTCGCATGCAGTTCGGCATCTTCTACGAACATCAGCTCCCGAAGCCGTGGAGCGATGACGACGAGTACGAACTCCTCCGCGACGCGCTCGACCAGGTGCAGCTCGCCGACCGGCTCGGCTTCGACTACGCGTGGGAGGTCGAGCACCACTTCCTCGACGAGTACTCGCATTCCTCGGCGCCCGAGGTGTTCCTCGCTGCTGCGGCCGCGCGAACGAACAGGATCCGGCTCGGGCACGGCATCCGCCAGGTGATCCCCAACTACAACCATCCGGCGCGCACTGCGGAGGGGATCGCCACGCTCGACCTGATCTCGAACGGTCGGGTCGACTTCGGCATCGGTGAGGGAGCGACCCGTCTGGAGCTGCATGGGTTCGGCATCCCCGCCAAGGAGAAGCGGGCGATGTCGCTGGAGGCCGCCGAGCAGATCGCCAACATGATGGTGCTCGATCCGTATCCGGGCTACACGTCGGAGCACTTCTCGATGCCGTGCCGCAACGTGCTTCCCAAACCGCGGCAGAAGCCCCATCCGCCGATGTGGATCGCCTGCACCAACCGCGACACGATCAAGGTCGCGGCGCGCAACGGGCTCGGCGCCTTGGCGTTCAGCTTCATCGATCCCGTGGAGGCGCAGGCCTGGGTCGAGATCTACTACGACATCATCAAGAGTGAGGACTGTGTGCCGCTCGGCCACACGGTCAACGCCAACATTGCTCTCGTCACCGGGTTCTCGCTCGATCCCGATCGGGCCGAGGCGATCCGCCGGGGCCAGGAGGGATTCGAGTTCTTCGGCTATGCCCTCAATGCACTGGTCGCGCACGACCAGGTCCCCGGGCGAACCGATCTGTGGGGTGAGTTCCAGGCACGCCGCGCACCGGATTCGACCGAGCTGCGCATCGCTGCGGCCGCCGCGCAGGACGACACCTACGCGAGCTGCATCGGCACGCCGGCCGACGCGCGACGACACCTGCGCGAGATGCGCGACGTCGGCGTCGATCAGGTGATCTTCATCCAGCAGGCCGGCCGCAACCGTCACGCCGACATCTGTTCGTCACTCGAGTTGTTCGCCGCGGAAGTGATGCCCGAGTTCGCCGCCGAGGAGGCCGATCGTCAGCGACGCAAGGCCGCCGAACTGGCACCGTTCATCGAGTCCGCACTCGCCCGCAAGCAGTGGATGCAACCCCTCGCCGATGCCGACATCCCCGTCGTGATGGCCTCCGTGAAGAAGGCCCAGACCAGCGGAAGCCTCACCTGACAATCCGACACACCCCGACACAACCCCGAAATTCTCCTGGATGTGCGCGCTGAGCGCGCACATCCAGGCATTTTCGGAGGTGGGGTCAGGTGGGATCGAGGATGTCGCGGTAGACGGCGACGTACTTGTCGATCATCGCGGTGGTGTCGAAGCGCGACACGGCGACGTCTCGGATCGCATCGCGGTCGAGGTCCGCAACGGCGTCGACCGCGGCAAGCGCTGCATCGGGGTCGGAGACGAGAAATCCCGTCTCACCGTGGTCGATCAGTTCGCGCATCGAGCCCCGATCGTGGGCGATGACCGGGGTGCCGCAGGCCATGGCCTCCGCGACGCTGTAGCCGAATGGTTCGTCGAAATCGATCAGGTGGAGCAACGCGTACGCACCGCCGAGGACGTCGACGCGCTCCGACACACCGACGGGCCCGAGATATCGCACGTGGTCGCCGTCGACGTGTGGCTCGATCTCCTCGCGGAAGTAGCGCTCGTCCTGGACGATGCCGGCGATGTCGAGCCGGCGGCCGGCGCGACGGGCGATGTCGATCGCGTGCGCGGTGCCCTTGTCGGGGTGGATCCGCCCGAAGAACAACAGGTGTTCTCCGGGATCAGGGTGGACCGCGAAGGAAGCGGTGTCGATGCCGTGATGGATCGTGGCCGCATAGTGGAGGCTCGGATGTCGGTCGGCGTCGCTGATCGCGACGTAGTGGGTGGTCGCGTCGTACTGCTCGTAGACCGGCACGATGCGCGGCGACGAGAAGCCGTGGATCGTCGTGATCACCGGCGTGTCGACGAGGCCGCTGTAGGTGAGCGGGAGGAAGTCGAAGCCGTTGTGGATGATGTCGAACTCGTCGGCGCGCTCGAACACCGCGGCGATGTGGAGGCACTCGGCGACCTTCGGCTCGATCGTGGGGTCCTCGGACCAGCCGGTCGGCGCGGTGCCGTGCAGCGTGGCGCTCGTGACCGAGTCGGCGGTGGCGAAGAGCGTGACATCGTGTCCCGCTGCGACGAGACCCTCGGTCAGCAGCGATGCGAACTGTTCCCACGGGCCGTAATGGCGCGGCGGCGTCCGCCAGGCGATCGGAGCGAGCACTGCAACCTGGAGTGATCGGCCGGGCTCGGTGTCGTGATGGCGACGAGGAATGGGGCTCAGGGTACCGACGGCAGATCGAGAACCTGGGGCAGTACAGTGGCCACACGTCCCCTCGGACGTGTGCGCCCCGCTTGGGCTGGACGGCCATCACGGTCCTGTCGCCCTCCGCAGGCTCGTCGCCTCGCACGAGCCGAACAAGGAGTTCCCCCAAGTGCACACCGCCGTCTCCGTCCCGCCCACGTCCTCGAACGAGGGCGAGACCCGATCCTTCGGGATCCTGTCGACCTTCCCACCGACCTCGTGTGGGATCGCCACATTCTCCGCCGCCCTCGCGGCCGGCCTCATCGCGACCGGAGCTTCGGTCGACGTCGTTCGTGTCGGACCATCGCCGGACCTGGAAGACGTCCTGGTGGTGGCATCGCTCGAAGGCTGGTCACCGGCAGGCTGGACCGCTGCAATCGATGCGCTGAACGCGGACGACATCGTCATCGTGCAGCACGAGTACGGCTTGTACGACGGGCCTGACGGCGAGTCGATCGTCGAGCTGATGGCCGCGATCGACGCCCCGATCGTCGTGGTCGCGCACACGGTCCTGAGCCACCCGACGACGAACCAACGGCGCGTGCTCGAGCAGGTGTGCGCCGCGGCCGACGCCGTGGTGGTCATGACCGAGACCGCACGAACGCGACTCTTCGACGGATTCGACGTCGACCACGCGAAGGTGAGCCTGATCGCTCACGGCGCGGCGACGCCGTCGGCAGGGCCGGGCGAGCGACACCGGATCGGTGACGCGCCCGCGTCCTGACCTGGGGTCTGCTCGGGCCGGGCAAGGGGATCGAGTGGGCGATCGACGCGCTCGACGAGCTCGTCGGCCTCCACCCTCATCCCGAGTACATCATCGCCGGCTCGACACACCCCAAGGTGCGAGAGCACCACGGTGAGGAGTACCGGGAGATGCTGGTCGACCGCGCCAAGCGCTCGAACGCGGCATCACACATCACCTTCGACGACACGTACCGCGACCTGGCGTCGTTGACCGATCTGATCCAGTCCGCCGATCTCGTGGTGCTCCCCTACGACTCGCGTGATCAAGTCACCTCCGGCGTGTTGGTCGACGCCGTGGCGGCAGGTCGCCCGGTCGTGTCGACTGCGTTCCCGCACGCGGTGGAACTTCTGGCGAGCGGCGCCGGAATCGTCGTGCCGCAGCGTGACCCGGTGGCGCTCGGCCAGGCGATCCGATCGGTCCTCACCGATCCGGAGCTCGCGGCGTCGATGGCGGCCGAAGCGCGTCGCCTCGCGCCCGACCTGTCGTGGCCCGCAGTGGCCGGCCGGTACGGCCTGCTGGCCGACGAGGTCGTGGCGGCGCGAGCCGCGGTCACGTCGTGACGTTGCCGCCGTTCGGCCACGTCTTGTCCCTGAGCGACGGCATCGGGATGTTCGAGCACGCCGAGCACGCCGAACCACGGCGTGAGCACGGCTACTGCACCGACGACGTCGCCCGGCTGCTGATCGTTGCCGTCCGCGAACCCGCCGAGAGCCAGGCCGTGCTCGAGCTGAGCCTGACCGCGTTCCGCTTCCTCGCGGAGTCCCAAAGTGCGACAGGACGAACACGCAACCGGCGCGACGCAGGCGGTCGTTGGCGGGGCCGCTACGGCACCGACGACTGTTGGGGTCGCAGCCTGTGGGCGTTCGGCACCGCCGCGCGTCGGGCCGATGACGAGGGGATGCGTTCGAGCGCCTTGTCGTACTTCGAGCACGGCATGAGACAGCGATCGCCGCACCGTCGCGCAATGGCATTCGCTGCGCTCGGCGCCGCCGAGGTCGCCGACTACGACGTCCGCCATCGCGGTGCCCGTGCCCTGCTCACTGATGCGGTCACCTCGATCGGCCCGTTGTCGACGGACCCGACGTGGCCATGGCCCGAGCCCCGGTTGTCCTACGCGAATGCCGCGTTGGCGGAGGTGCTCGTGGCTGCCGGCCAGATCCTCGATCGCCCCGACGTCCTCGACGACGGGCTCACGCTGCTGCGCTGGCTCCTCGACCGCGAGACGGTCGACGGTCACCTCTCACCGACACCGGTCGGTGGCTCGGGGCCAGGCGATGGTCCGGGACGGTTCGATCAACAGCCGATCGAAGTTGCGGCTCTGGCCGATGCGTGCGCCCGCGCACTTGCGGTGACGGGTGACGACGACTGGCAACGCGGCGTGGATCTCGCCATCGACTGGTTCGCCGGCAGCAACGACGTCGGCGCAACGATGTGGGATGTCGACACGAACGGTGGTTACGACGGACTCACCCCGACGGGCCCCAATTTGAACCAGGGCGCCGAGTCGACGCTGGCGCTCATCAGCACCATGCAGTTCGCACCACGTCTGTCGGCAGCAGGACGAACCGCCGTCACCGGACCGCGGTGGTCAACCGGCTGAGCAGTTCGTCGAGGGGAATCGTCGCGATGCTCGCTCCGACGTCCGCGTAGCCGTACGGCAGCACGAGATGGCCGGCGTGGATCATGCTGCCGCACGAGTAGACGACATTGGGGACGTATCCGTCGCGCTCGTCGTCGTTGGGGCTCAGCAACGGTTCCTTCAGGTGGCCGATCACCCGGCTCGGGTCGTCGAGATCGAGCAGGAGGGCACCCAGCGTGTAGCGCCGGAACGGCCCGACGCCGTGGGTGATCACGAGCCAGCCGGCCTCGGTCTCGAGTGGTGATCCGCAGTTGCCGAGTTGCGTCAACTCCCAGGGTCGCTCTGGTTCCTGGATCAGCGACGACTCGCGCCACACCCGGACGTCGGGCGACGTCATGATGAAGTTGTTCATGTTGTCGTGTCGGCCCAACGCCACGTACTTGCCGTCGATCATGCGGGGGAAGATCGCCATCCCCTTGTTGTGGGCGGCGCGGCCGCTGAGCGTTGCCACACGGAAGTGCGTGAAGTCGACCGTCTCGATCAGCTGCGGCAGGATCTGGTGGCCGTCGAACGCGGTGTAGGTCGCGTAGTACCTGACCGCTCCGTCGTCGGCGGCGAAGCGGACGAACCGGGCGTCCTCCATCCCGTGGCTCTCGGTGGGACCACTGGGGAAGAGGACCCGCTCGGAGATGTCGATCGACGCCGGGAACGACGTGCGGTAGTTCGACGACGCCAGCCAGTGCAACACTCTCGTGGTCTCGCCCGACATCGATCGCTCGAAGTCGTCGTCCTCGAGCGCCACGATGGCCGCTTCGAGTTCGGCCATCGTGAACTCGTCCTCCAACCGTGTGAGGACTCGCTCCTCGACGTCGTTCAACATCGCCATGTCATCGAGCTTCGTGGTGAAGAAGCGCTTGTCGTACGTATGTGGCGTGCGGTCGCCGGTCACCGCGTACTCGCTGGCCGGGTCGAGCACAATCGAGGCGTCGGCCCTGACGATCCCGGTGCGGAACTCGATCGACGACCGGTGCCCCTCCCCGATCGCGCGCAGACTCATGATGAAGCGAACAGCGCCGGCTTCGATGCCGGTCTGATCGGGAGCGGCGACGATCGAAGGGTTCCCGAGTGCCGCTGCTTCGATCGAATACTCGTGCGTGAAGTAGGCCCCGATCAGATGCAGACGATCGAGCGAGAGCGCCGCGTCGACCAGCTCGACTTGATCGAGTCGTGCTGCGACGATGCCCGCGTTGCGCTCGAGCACGGCATCGAGGTCGCGATGGCGACCGACGAAGTCCGTGCGAGCTGCGTTCAGCGTCTCGGCGACCACATCCTCGGGCATTGCCATGATCCGCTCCAGCACGATCTGCAGGCGCGACGACCCGTCCGGATAGATCTCTTCACCCGGCAGGAACGGTTTGGCGATCACACGTCGTGCGTCGGGGACGAGACGGACCGAATCACGACGTGTCATCCGGAGTGCATCCATGGAACCCTCGGTTCACAACGATCGTGCACGCCGTCGGGTTGACGGCGACACCGGTCACCGTACCGGCATGGTCGGTGACGAAGTGGCGCACACCCTGGCAAGATTCCAGTACGAGGTCGACGCGATCATCGCATCGACCAACTCCTGCGGGGTCTCGGCGACGTGCTCAACGGATCGCTGTCGGCAAGATCACCTGACCGACGTCGACGGTCACGCCATCACCTGTGGAGTGAGTCAGCGCACATTCAGTGTTGACTCGCTCGCTCAGAGTGGTATTTTGTCGGCTGCGGGCAGTGCAGGAGGTTCCACGATGACCACTCACGATGAACGCCTCGACGAGCTGCAAGCGTCCGGAGCGACGATCGCCGAACTCGCTCGGCAACCAGAGCTGTTCGCGGCTGCGGCGGAAGCATTCCGGGCGCAGGACGCGGAGCGATTCCAGGACGCCCTGGGACGGGCCGGTCTGCTCGACCGATGCCACTGGATCTGCCGATGGTTCTGCAGCAAGCACTGCGTCTTCGTCTGCCGCAAGCTCGCCGGAACGATCGACGCCGAACCGGTCTTCGATGTCGACGAATGGCGCGCGTTCGCGGAGTTCACCGGCCGGTTGGCGAAGGATCCCGACACGTTGCTCAAGCTGCTCGACATGGTCGAGGCCGAGGATGCCAAGGCCTACCAACGGTTCATCACCAGGTCGAAGATCCAACGGTTCTCGCACCAACTGTGCCACTGGTTGTGCGGCGTGCGTTGCCAGGTCGCGTGCAAACAGATGTGCCCGCCGATGCCCGAACTCATCAAGGTCGGGTACATCCCGGTCGGCCATTTCGATGCCGAGGGCTTCGCTCGCGGCCCGAGCAGCCCGGGTGTGTTCACGCCCCCCGACAACGTCGCCGCGGGCGTCGGCGACCACCCTTTCGGAGGTAGCGTCCACGTCAACGGGCTGTTCAACGTCGCGGGCGCTACCGAGTACAAGGTCGAGGTCGGACCCTCAGCAGCCGGCCCGTGGACTGCCGTCACGACCCCGCTCACCGATGCCCATGTGATCGGATTCGTGTGGACCGAATACACCCGCACACCGACCGGGGAGTGGTATTCGATCGCCGACATGGACCTCCTGTCGGAAGGCAAGACCTATCTCACCGACTGGGACACACCGCCGCTCGACGACGATGACCGCTACTACGTTCGCATGGTCGTGCGAAACGCCGCACTCACGGAGTTCGCGAGCGGTCCGGTCCCGGTGCGAGTGGACAACGAGGGCCCGCAGGGCCCGGTGCTCCCCGACAACCGGCCGTTGATCGAGTTCTCCCAAGGGGGCCAGCCGCTCGGTTGTTGCGCCGAGGTGACCAAGGACAAGGGCCCGGTCGAGATCCACATCGAAGGCACCGACGACAACTTCAGCAGGCTCGACGTGATCGCGTACGGCGGCTGCAGCGGGTCGGCAACGATCTTCTCCAAGACGTACAACGGCGACCGCACCGACCACGGCGCTCCGCCCCCGGGGATCACGGTGAACTGGGATCCCTGGACCGACGGGGTCGAACCGTGTTGCTACGTCGTGTTCGTCCGCTTGTACGACCGCGCGATCGTCGGCAACGTCTGGAACGGCGGGCACACCTACCAGAACTGGCGATCGATCACCATCGGCTGACCCATCCACGCGGCTCACACGAATCCGGGTTCTCGAGTTGTGTGAGCGACACCATCACGCGCGGCGATCTGTGCTCACGCAAACGCTGAGGTCGTACCGGCGCTCCGCGGTGGCTCGGGGCCAGCGCGATGTGCGGTAGATTGAGGGTCTTGGGATGAGTCGCCTCGTTTGGGCAGGACGGCCGGTTGCGCTGTCGCCCCGTACAGGCCCGACGCCTCGACCTGAGCCACAGCGGTTCGAGGAGTCATCATGACCATTCACGCTCTCCCGGCGCAGCGAACTTCCCGCGGCGACGACACCCCGCCGCGTGCGCCACGCATGGTCGTCAGCGATGGCATGCCGGCGCGCCGGCTCGCGATCCGCCACCCATGGGTGCGGTCCGACGATCGGCGAGCGGCATGACAGCGACGACCACCGACTCGCTCGCCCCGAGCAACCACGCAACCACCCGACGAGAGGAATGATCATGGCAGAACGATCACCACAGCGCAGTTCCGGCAAGAAGCCCGGAAAGACCCTCAAGGAGAAGCGCGCGCTGAAGCGTGAGAAGAAGCACGACAAGCACCCGCTCCTGACCTGATCGCCCCGTCACCTGGTCGACGGCGTCTCCGACCCCCGGGGCATCCGACCCGAGAGGACCGCACCGACGACGGCGACGGTCGCCGGAACCATGAGCGCGCACACGATCACCGTGCCCGCCAACCAGCCGAGGTCGTCGCCGAACGCGACCAGCGCGCCCACGATGCCTGTTCCGAGCGCAATGCCGAGATTGTCGGACAGCTGCAGCGATGCGGTCGCGCTCCCGACGTGACGTTCCTCGACGCTGCGCAACGCCAGTTGGGCGTGTGCCGAGTACGCGAGGCCCATGCCGAAGCCGGCGACGATCGCGCCGATGTAGATCAGCCAGAACGGCGCCGCGTCGGGCAGCGATCCGACGGCGACCACGACGATGCCCGGCGCAAGGATCACGTAGCCGACGCGGACGAACCAGGCCTCGCCGAACTCGCCGATCCAGCGTTGCTGGATCCACGTGGCGGCTGTCCAGCTCACCGTTCCCACGGTCACCGCGATGCTCGCGGCGAAGGTCGACCGATCGCGCCCGCTCGTGAGTGCGTAGGGGACGAACGCATCGAGCCCGAAGAATGCGAACGTCAGCAGGCCTCGCGACGCGATGACGGCGGGCAGACCGGCGGCACCGCGCAGCGTGCCCGGTGGCGTGAGCCGACGGAGCGGGCCGATGCCGACCAGCAGCCCGGCGGCGACAGCGGGCACGAGCAGCCAGCGTTCGAACGTGAGGCCCGCCACGACGAGGGCCGCGCCGGCCGCGACGCGTGCCGCCTCGACGAGACGGCGCCGCATGAAGGGCACCATTGTTCTCTCGACCTCGGCGACGGGGCCGAGGCGCATCATCGCCGGCACGACGAGCGCTCCCGCGATCGCCACGAGCGGGATCAGCCCGAGAAACACCCAGCGCCAGCCCACATGGTCGGCGATGCGTTCGGCGAGTACGGGGCCCACGAGGCCGGGGACGACCCAGGCGGTGGACAGGATGGCGAACATCCGTGGGCGTTCGGCGACCGAGAACGCCCGCCCGATCGCGACATATCCGATGGCCGGCACGACTCCCGCGCCGAAGCCCTGGATGAATCGGCCGACGACGAGGATCGGCATGCTCGGAGCGAACCCGCCGATGCAGAGACCAGCGGCGAACAGCACCAGTCCGACGATGTACGGCGGGCCCGCGCCGCGACGGTCGGCCTGGTCGCCTGCGAAGACGATCCCGATCATCGTGCCGAGGAAGAAGGCGCTCGTCACCCAGCCGTACCAGGCGATCCCGCCGAGGTCGGCTTCGATCTCGGGCAGGATCGTCGTGACGGCGAGCGACTCGAATGCAACGAGCGTCACGACGGCGACGAGCCCGACCTGCAACGCCCGCCGCCCGGCGACGACCGACTGGGCGGGTTCGGCGGCGTCGACCTCGCTCGTCACTCCGGCAACCGTAGAGGTTCGGATGACCGACGTGGCGCTCCGACAACTCGAGATCACCAGCGCCGCAGGGTCGACTTCGGTGAAGGAGACCAGATCAACAGTCCGGCGTTCACGGCCCTCGTCAGGACGGCCGTGGCGTTCAACGATTCCTGAGAAGCCGCGGTCGCTCACATCGTGCATCGAGGACGGTCACTCGACCGCCTCGACCTGCGTCGGCAATGATTGCAACGATGGCCGCGACCCGACGAGCAGACATGTTCACCGAAGACGGCATGCCGTCCGACGACGACCCACGCGAGCACGGACCACGCTTGGGCGACGAACGCAGCACGCTCGTCGAATCACTGCGCTGTCTGCGACTGACCTTGGAGATGAAATGCGCAGGGCTCGATGCGCACGCCATGGCACGGCGCGCCGTCGAGCCATCGACGATGTCGCTGCTGGGGCTGGTGCGGCACCTCGCCGAGGGCGAGCGTGGCACGTTCCGGGTGATGATGGCGGGACAACAGGTGCCCCGCCTGTTCTGCAGCGAGACCGACCGCGACGGTGATTTCGATGGTGCTGTCGCCGATCCCGACGTGGTTGCCGAGGCGTGGGCCGCCTGGCGCGACGAGGTGGAATTCGCCGAACGATTCGTGGCCGAGGCGCCCAGTCTCGACATCACCGGAGGCGACCCGCTGAATCAACATGGCAGCGGCGGAGGAGACATGTCCCTGCGAGAGGTACTGGTCGGGATGATCGAGGAGTACGCCCGCCACATGGGACACGTGGACCTGTTGCGTGAGCGGATCGACGGCCGACTCGGCCAGTGACGTCGGCGGGTTCCACCGACCACAGAGTGGAGTCACATGGCGTCGACGCTGGGCATGATCTCGTCCTTCAAGCGCTTGAGGTCGTCGATCGTCTTCGAGACCGGCACGTCGGAGAACGGTGGCCAGATGAGCGGCATCGTGAGCCCGGCGTCCTTCATGCGCTTGAGATTGTCGGCGATCTGGGACGCCGTCCCGATCAGCAGGTTGCTGCCCTTGCCCAAGTCGGCCTGATCGCTCTTCTCATCGGTGATCACGAACCAGCACATGCTGCAGATCTCGAGATCGTCGACCGAGTGCGGACCCTCGAGTTCATCGAGTTCGCGTGCCATGGCGGCGCGCCACTCGGCGAGTTCTTCGGGCCGGTCCTGGATCCCGATCCAACCCGACAGGTTGTACTTGGCGATGCGGTCCGCCGACCGCTTCGGATCCTTGAGCCCGCTCATGAAGATCGGCGGATGCGGAGTCTGGACCGGCTTCGCCCCGAACCCGCAGCTCGGGAAGTCGGCGAACTCGCCGTGGTACTCGAAGAGCTCGTTCGTCCAGATGCCCTGCATGATCTCGATGGTCTCGCGAACGTGCTTGTGCCGCTTGGGGAAGATGTGCGACGCGCTCGCAGCCGCGAACTCCTCCGGCATCCAGCCGGCCCCGACGCCGACGTTGAGCCGCCCGTTGGAGAGGTGATCGACGGTGGCGAGTTCTGCCGCGAGCACCCCGGGAGCGCGATACGGCGTATCGGTGATGCTCATGCCGATGCGCACCTTCGTCGTCTTCGCGGCGAGCCACGGGATCAGCGGCCAGCCCTGATACCACTGGCCCCGCGCCGACACCGGAAGTGCCTTCGGGAACCCGTCCATCATGCCGAACGAGTTCACGAGCTCCTCACGATCAGAGGCTTCGGGGACAACGATCCGGTCGAGCGTCCAGACCGAGTCGAAGTCGAGCTCCTCGGCCAGGGCCGTGAGGTCCTCGAGCTCCTTGACGGTCACCTCGTCGCGAAAGTTCGGCAGGTACAGAGCAAGCTTCATGAGATCATTCCTCCTCGTAGAGATGTCGTGGTCATTGGGCGGTGATGCCGCCGTCGATCACCAGCTCCGAACCGGTGACCCACGTCGACTCGTCGGATGCGAGGTACAGCACGCCCCACGCGATGTCCATCGGCACGCCGGGGCGACCAAGCGGGTGGGCTGCGCTCAGCGCCTCGAAGAACGCGTCACGATCACCGGTGTTGTCACCGAGGAGCTGAACCATCGGGGTCCACGTGTAGCTCGGATGCACCGAGTTCACCCTGATGTTGTAACCGGCCTTGGCCACATGCAGCGCAGCCGACTTGGTGAACAGGCGCACCGCACCCTTCGACGCGTTGTAGGCCGCGAGATTCTCGATGCCGACGAGGCCGGCAATCGAGGAGATGTTCACGATCGAGCCACCCTTGGGGTCCTGGTCCTTCATCACCTTGATTGCGGCACGCGTTCCCAGGAAGACCGCTTCGCTGTTGATGGCATTGACATGACGCCAACCGTCGAGCGTGGTCTCTTCGACGTTCGCGTCGAGCACGATGCCGGCATTGTTGACGACCACATCGAGGCGGCCGTGGCGATCGACGATGCCCGATGTGATCGTGTCCCACAACGCTTCGTCGGTGACGTCCTGATGGATGTACTCGGCCTTTGCGCCCTCGGCGTTGATCGAGGCGGCCAACGCCTCCCCTTCAGCGTCGAGCACGTCGGTGAGAATGACGGTTGCACCTTCCTTCGCCATGGTGCGCCCGGTTGCCTCACCGAGGCCCCTTGCTCCCCCCGTGATCAATGCGACTTTGCCTTCAACTCGTCCCACAAGTTTCCCCTTCGCTCAAGTATCGATGGCTGGCGGGACCGAACGTAACGAGGCAACCGCCGGTGAACCAGGGGCCAACGCGTCATCGCGACGGTGCATTCGCATCAGTTCCGCTGCGAAACCGCTGACTACGATTCGTCGTTTCCGTCCCAGTTCGCGGAGGGCGCCACCAGCATGAAGATCCTGATCGTCGACGACCATCCGGCGACGGTCACGTTCATGCGCCTGGCATTCACGTCGGCGGGCCATGCCGTGACCACGGCCTCGTCGGTTCAGGAAGCTCTCGGGTGCGCGAGCGCCGATCGACCGGACGTCGTCCTCTCCGATTTGGTCCTCGGCAACGACCTCGCCCACGAGCAGAACGGCTGTTCACTGGCGCGATCACTTCGCGCCATGCCCGCCACCGCCGACGTCGGGCTGCTCGCCGTCAGCGGCGCCGACTCAGCTGACGTGCTCCGCGACACCGCTGAGAGCGGATTCGACGGATTCGTGTCGAAGCCGGTCGACCTTGCCTCGCTCCTCGAACGAGTCGACCGATTGGGCGACCTGGTTGCGGCACGTCGGGGCCGACCGGCGGGAGGTCAGTGATCGGATCTGGGAAACTCGACCCAGAAGCAACTTCCCGTTCCCGGCGTGCTCTCCACACCGATCCTGCCGTCCATCTCGTCCATCAGCCGGGCGCTCACGGCGAGGCCCAGACCGGTTCCTTCCGGGTTCGCCCGCCCGTCTCGTTCGAGGCGGTGAAAGGGCTGAAACAGTTGGGTGATCGCATCGGCCGATATACCGGGTCCTGAGTCCGTCACGTCGATGCGCACCATCTCGTCGTCGACCTCTTCGACCTCGACGCGCACTCGACCGCCGACCGGCGTGTACTTGACGGCGTTGCCGACCAGGTTGATCAGCACCTGGCGGAGACATCGCCGATCGGCGCGAACCCGATGCGCGCCCGCTGGAGGATCGCCGATCAGTTCGATGTCGCGCGATGCCGCCAGTGGCCGTACGAGGTGCAGCACCTCGCCGATCAGGTCGGAGGAGTCGACCTCCTCGGTCACCACGTTGAGCTGACCCGCCTCGATGCGAGACAGGTCGAGCAGGTCGCCGATCAGGTCGCGAAGGTGCTCGCCGGCATGGACGATCTGGTCGATGCCATCTGCACGGTCGTCGGGATCGAGATCGACCATTTGCATGACCTGGGCGAATCCGAGGATGGCGTTCAGCGGCGTCCTGAGCTCGTGGCTCACGAGTGCGAGGAAGTCGGTCTTGGCCTTGTTGGAGGCGTCGGCGCCGAACAGGCGATGATGCTCGATCGCGACCGCTGCAAGATACGAGAATCGTTCGACCAACCGGACGGCTGCCCGGTCCGGGTTCCACACCTTCGTCTTGTAGACCGCGAACGTTCCCAGCACCTCGCCACCCTGCGCCACGATCGGCGTGGACCAGCACGACCGCAAGCCGTGTGCCGTCGCGACGTCGCGGAACGCCACCCAATTCCGGTCGGTCGTGACGTCGCGCGCGATGACCGGCCGGCCGGTGAACGCCGCCGTGCCGCACGAGCCCTGGCCGAGCCCGATCGCGACCCCGTCGATCGCCTCCCGGTAGGCCCCGGGAAGCTTGGCCCCCGCGCCGTGATGGAGCGTGCGCCCGTGCTTCAGGAGCAAGATCGAGCAGGCCGTGTCAGGAAGTTGGCTCTCGATCGCAGCGACGATGGCATCGAGCGACTCCGCGAGCGGAACGTGGCGCACGACTCCTTCGAGAATGTTGGCCTGCGCGGTCGCCTGATCGACGATCGTCGCGCTGCGGGCGGGCTCGTGGGCACCGCCGTCGAGGATGGGGATCGACAGACGGACACCACAACGACAGCGTGCAGGAGCTGGGGCCGAACGATCGGCGACCTCCGCGTCGAGCGCGCCGACCGTCCCGCCGATGTCGGCGACGAACTCGGCGATCCTCTCCATGCCGAATTCCGGCCCGGCCGAGCGGGAGGTTCCGACCATCGGTGATCCGAGCGCACCGAGGCCCTCGGGAGCATCGCACGGGCCGTCGTGCGACACGACGATGTCGACCGTGTGGGCGCCGGAGTCGATGTCGACCGCAACGAGTATCCGATCGACACCGCCCCGCCTCATCCCATCGATGAGTTCGGCGATCACCGCGGTGAGTTCTCGCTCGTCGGCGAACACCCAGCCCTCGCCGTCGGGGGCGCAGACCTCCACATCAGGGTCGGATGTCAACGGACCGCGAACCAGCCGGACCACATCGACCGTCGTGAGCGAGCGGCCTGAGGAGCGATGCGCGCGACCTGCTCGCCATGCGACCTCGCCGGCCTCGCCGGCGAGGGACCGGATCTGCTGCAACGCGTCGAGTGGATCGATCGCACCGCTCGCACCGAGTTCTGCGGCAAGCCCGATGACGTTGAGCGATTCACCGATGTCGTGTGCGACCCGACGGGACGATCGAGCGACCTCGGTCCGCCTGTGAGCGATCGTGGCGGCGGCCCGCAGGGCCAATGCCAGCCCCGGGGTGTCCTCGCAGCTGGTGTGGTGCGATCCGACGTCGAGCAGGGTCGTCGGGAGGACGATGTCAGCACCCGCGGTCTGGGCCAGGATGGCTTGGATGGGAGACGCCGCGTCGACGAGTGCGACGATGGGCACCTCCGACGAGCCTGCGCGAAGCATCAAGACGGCGTCTGGGCCGACCACGACTCGGCAAGTCTGAGACGATTGTGCTGAGTTCGCCATCACCACCTGACCCCCTTCACCAACCCCCGAACCGAACTCTGCCACATCGACCGATCTCCGAACGACGAGAGAGAACCGTGCGAGAACCCACGTCGAAGCCTGCGGTCCGAGTGGTGATCGTCGACGACCACCGAGTCCTGGCCGAGTTGTTGACCGCAGCGTTGTCGACCAGTGACGACGTGGCCGTGATCGAGGCTGTCGGCACGGCGGCGGACGCGATCGACAGGGTCGGTGCCGTGCAGCCCGACGTCGTCATTCTCGATTACGACCTCCCGGACGCAGACGGTGTCTCCGCGGTCTCGTCGATCAAGAACGCGTGCCCGACATGTCGCGTCCTCATGCTGACGTCGTACACGGATCCGGTCATCTTGAACGAGGCCCTCGAGGCCGGTTGTGACGGATTCGTCACCAAGCGGAACGGGGCGTCGGAGATCCTGGCCGCCGTGCTGGCCGTCGCCGCTGACGAGACCCCGGTGTCACCAGACATGGTGCGATCGCTGATACGCCGGGACTACGCCGGACTGGGGTCGGATCTGACCGAACGCGAGCTGGAGGTCCTGCGGATCGCATCGCTCGGGCACAGCAACAGCGAGATCGCTGCCGAGCTGTACCTGAGCGTCAACACCGTCCGCAATCACATGCAACGTGTACTGAACAAGCTCGGCGCGCACTCGAAACTCGAGGCCACCGCCATCGCAGTACGCGCCGGCATCCTGCGACGTTGACTCCGATGGCGGTCACCCCTCCCGACCGCTACCCCGGCGTTTCTGCTCGAAGCTGCTCGCGCAGTTCCCGTTTGACGACCTTGCCGTAGTTGTTGGTCGGCAGCGCGTCGACGAACCGGTACTCCTTGGGCCGCTTGAACCGTGCGATGTGGTCGAGGCACGTCCGGTCGAGATGCTCGACCGATGGCGGGGAGGCACTGTCCGCAGCGACCACGAAGGCGACGACCGCCTCGCCCCACTCCGAGTCGGGCCGACCGACGACGGACACCGCCCCGACACCGGGATGGCGCAGCAGTGCCTCCTCGACTTCGCGGGGGTAGATGTTCATCCCGCCGCTGATGATCAGATCCTTGGACCGGTCGCGCAAGGTGAGGTACCCGTCATCGTCGAAGCTGCCGAGGTCGCCGGTGTGCAGCCAGCCGCCGCGCAACGCCTCGGCGGTGGCATCGGGCTGCTTCCAGTAGCCGGCCATCACGACGTCGCCTCGGACGACCACCTCACCGACCTCGCCGATGGGGAGTTCGCAGTCCTCGCCGTCGACGACGCGGACCTCGACGTCGGTACGGGGGAAACCCACGCTCTGCAGGCGGTCCGCCCACCGGGGATGCGCCCGGTCGGCGTGGTCCGCCTTCGACAGCGCGGTGATCGTCATCGGCGTCTCACCCTGCCCGTAGATCTGGGCCAAGCGCGGGCCGAACACGGCGATGGCATCCTCCAGGTCGGCCAGATACATCGGTGCGCCGCCGTAGACGATCGTCTTGAGGTTGGAGAGGTCGGCATTGCCGAGGGCCTGGTCGCCGGCCAGGCGCTTCACCATGATCGGTGCGGCGAAGAGCGACATCCCGGGCCAGCGCTCCGCGAGGGTGAGGAGTTCGTCGCCGGTGACACCGCTGGACTGCGGCACGACATTGACCGCGCCGCGAGCCACGTGGGGCAGCGCGTACATGCCCGAACCGTGCGACAGGGGTGCCGCGTGCAGGATGCTGTCGTAGGGCATCACCGAGTCGATGTCGGCGAGGTGACTGAGCGACATCATGAGCAGATTGCGGTTCGTGAGCGTGGCGCCCTTGGGTCGACCGGTCGTACCGCTCGTGTAGAAGAGCCAGGCCGGATCGTCCTGATGCCGGTCGACGAGCGGTGCCGACGGCGACGTCGTGAGCCGGTCCCATCGCTCACCGGGAGCAACGACCAACGCCTGCAGGCGAGCGACGGTGCCGACCAACGCCTCGACGTCGCCGGCATGGCCATCGTCGGTGACCACGACGGTCGAGCCGCTGTCGTCGAGGATGTACGCGATCTCGTCGCGGTGCAGGCGAGCGTTGACCGGCACGGCCACGAGACCGGCGTGCCAGACGGCGAACAGCGCCTCGAGGTACTCAGGCCGGTTGCTCATCACGATCGCCACGCGATCGCCGGGCGACAGGCCGAACTCGTCACGGAGGCCGCCTGCCGCAGCGGCGGTCCTGGCGGCGAACGCTCCCCAGTCGGCGTGGATGCGCTCGCCATCGGCCAGCGCCGGGTCGCCCGGTCGCCGACGGCCGTGACGCTGCACCCACATGGCCAGGTTCATCCGACGGTCCCGGTCACTTCCCGTACATGCGGTGACCTCAGCACACACGCAGAGTACGTCATTCGGGCCCGGCCCCCGAAGGCAGACGGCTCGGGCGCCCGGACAGCCGAGCTACCATGCGAGCATCGAAGATCACGTTCCAGCAGCGCCGCGAGGTGTGGTCACCGGCTGCGTCTCCATGGACAGCCCTCGATCACGGTGAGACTCGCCCATGATGAGGCGCTCGCCCGGCTGGCGGCGCACGACCACGGGGTCCTCTGCACCGTGCACGCCGAGCGGGGTGTCGACGCCGTGCCCGTGGTGTTCACGGTCGACGAAGACGGTTACGTGGGTGTGCCCGTCGACCGGGTGAAGCCAAAGGCGTCAGTGCGCCTGCAGCGAGAACGGAACCTGGAGGCAGATCCGCGGGCCACGCTGCTGGTCGAGCACTGGGACCGCGACGACTGGTCACGGCTGTGGTGGGTGAGGGCGCAGTTGCGCTGGCAGGGCGACACCGCTGCCGGCCGGGAGCCGGCCCTGGCCGCCCGGCTGGCTCGGCAGTACCCGCAGTACCGTGACCAACCCTTCGTCAGGGTGCTGGTGCTTCGCATCGTGGGCGTGGCGGGCTGGGCGGCCACCCCTGTCAGGACGTCGTTCTCGGGCCGGTCGAGCGACGCTCAGCTCGACTGAGAGGCCGCCGGCTCCCACGCCGGCGAGACGGATGGCACACGTGCCCCGTGTCTCTTGCGGTGACCCAAACCACGCGAGACAGTGGGACACGGGCCACCGGGGGGCGGTTCGTTCAAACAAAGGGGAAAATCATGTACATCACACGTCGAATGGCGCGCGTCACCGGCCTGGCCGGAATGGACTGGGCTTCGGAGATCGCAAAGGTGGTGCAGGCCGCTGGGGGCATGACATCGCTCTGGGCAGGTGGACCCGGTTCGGTCCCCGGCACGGTCGCGTGGTCGAGTTTCGTCGACTCGTATGCAGCGATGGTCGAGGCCAACGAGAAGCTCATGGCCAACGCTGACTACACGAAGCTGCTGGCACAAGCAGGCCAGCACGTGGCCTCCATCGAGCCCGACATCCTGATGCAGATCATTCACGGTGAGATCACCGGTGCAGCTGAAGTCGGCTCCTTCCTCGGGGCCGTCAGCGCCACAGCCGACCCGGCACGCGCCATGGAGGCACTCGCGTGGGCGCCCGTGATCGCCGACGCCTACACCGCCGCAACCGGCGTTCCGGTCGTCGTCACCACCAACGCCGCCGGGCCGATGGACACGATCCAATGGCTGACCCGCTACGAAGACGCTGCAGCGGTCGACGAAGCGGCTGGGAAGGCCGCTGCTTCGTCGGCGTACCTCGAGGTGTACGCCACGGGCGCCGGTCTGTTCACCAGCGATTCCAACCAGATGTACGCGAGGCGCATCGCCTGACTCCCAGTCACTGCGGTCGTCGCTCGGTGCACTCCGCGCGACGACCGCATTCCGTGAAGCAGTTGCCGACGGGCGAGCGAGTGTCCTCTCGGCAGGACCGCCTCCGGTGGTCGCAGGTCGGCGAGTGGGTGACGTCCGATCACCACCAGTCGGTGATCGCCTGGTAGACGTCGGGGTGGTGGGCGAGCGTGTTGTGGGTGATTCCTGGGAACGTTCGCGTCGTCGCCCGCGGGAAGAGTTCACCGTCGGGCGAGCGACCCGACGCACTCGTCGAGGTGACGAGGACATCACCGATCAGCCTGGCCAGCGGATGCTCAGGGTCGGTGGTGACGGTCCCGGCGATCACGAGGTGATCGGCTCGACGGAGGCGGTCCGGACGGTGGTCGAAGCTGCGTCGACGGACGCCGGGATCCTGCTCGAGCCAATCCTCGTCGACGATGGCGCCGAAGCGGAGGTCCTTGATGCCCGCGCTGCGTTGGTCGAGCCCGAGCCCGACGAGTCGTGTCGTGGGGATGGGCAGCGCCCACAAGGCTGCGCTGGCGGAGTTGACCACGGCCTCGAGGCCGGCGCCGGTGTTCGGCACCCCGATCAGTACGACTCGACGCACCTTGCTGGTCCACGGCCGCCCGATCGGGAGCCACCGTCCGAGCGGCCGCTGGCGGCGCGCGTAGTGGCATGCAGATCGCACGACGAGCCCGCCCATGCTGTGGCCGATCAGGTTGACCTCGCGGACGCGCACGGGCCACGCCGACACCAGCTGGTTGAGGAGGTGAGCGAGCTCGCGCCCGTTGGCGGAGATGTGGCGGCCGGTGTTGTAGCGCACCGAGAGCACGGTCGTGTCGTGGTCGTCAGCGAGCAGCGTGCCGTACGTGGTCGATGGGTCGCCCGCGAAGCCCCAGATCGCCTCCGTCGACATCAGCCCGTGAACGAGCACGCAGATGCGGGGGCCAACGTCGACAGTGGACAGGGAGTCGACGCAGCGAGCGCTGGTCGATCGGCAGCACCGTGTCGCCCGCACGGATCGTCATCGGCGTGGACCAGCGAGAGTCGCGGTCGTCGAGTGTGTCGCCGAACAGCCCGTTGACGACCGCCACGAGATTCTCACTCCGGCCCGGAAAGGACGTCAGCACTCTCAACATCGCTCCCGCGGTGGACGAGTCACCGGGCCGATCAGCGAAAGCGTCGACAGAGCCCACGACCGGAAACGGTAGCGGCGCGCGCCGACTGCAGTGGGCCCCTCACCCGTTCGCACCACTTCAGTCGATGTCGACGTCGGCGTACTCGAACACGAGCGACTCGGTGATGACCGTTGCCACCAGGGCGTCGAGCGGGGAGTACGAAAGCTGGACGACGCGACACCCGCGGAACGTCCATGTCGACAACCGCGCTCCCGACCCCGGGTCGATGAGCTCGACCGCCACTGTTCGTGCGGCCGGCCGCTTCGGCGCTCGTTCGATGCGCCACCAGTCGGCGAGGTCGGTCGCTCCGTTCACCCCGCGGCACAGCACGACGTGACGGGCCGGCAACCCGTCACCGGTCCCGAGCACGGGTGTCGTGGGCACGTCACTCTGCGCGACGGGGAATGGACCCCAGTCGACACGTGCGACCGGGAGTCCCGCTGCTCGGCGCGCCGACGCCGTACCGGAGATTCGCACACGAAACGCCGCCCCGAGATACGGCCCCTCGTCGTGGGCGGGCGATGCATCAGCTTTCGGCACGATCAGCCGCCGTCACTCGACGTCGATGCCCTCGCACGCGAGGACGAGCTCCTCGACGGCGACGTCACTGGACGTCGCGCTGAGTGAGGGCACCACGTACTTCACGGGCCAGGCTCGTGCCAGCCGCCACGTGTACACGACGTCGGTGTGGTCCTCGTTCAGCAACCGGATCGTGACATCGCGCCGGTCGGCCTGACCCAGCGTTCCCGACCGGAACCATGCGAACAGGGTGGTCGACCCGATGACGCCACGCTTCAGCGTCACATCGTGCATGCGGTGCAAACCGGGCAACTTGCGAAAGGTGTTCACCTTGTCGTTGCCGGCTCGGTACTCGATCACGTCGATTCCGGCCGTGATCGGACCGACCTCCTCGAACCCGCCGTCGACGCTTCCGGGGTCGCCCGCCCCGAAATCGACCTGGAAGACGAACCGGCCGTACGGATTGTCACGAAGCGTCGCCACGACATCTCCTCCTGATGGGGCACTGCGCGGGACTCACGGGTAGCTCACCACGGTGACCGGCACGTCCGGGTTGTCGATGGTCGACGATCCGCCGGTGTCGTTGATCACGTTGAGGATGCCACCCTTGCCCACGCTGGGATCGAGGAAGATCGTGAGCAGGTTGTTGAGGCTGCCGGGCGGCAGGGTTTCGGGGACCTCGAACGCATTCGCAGCGAAGATGTCGACGCCCTGGTTGAAGAAGCTGTAGCTGCCCATGCCGTACCCGTTGAAGCGGGAGACGCCGTCGGTCACCTGCAAGGCCGGATAGCCCAGCTCACCGGACGGTTGGGTCCATGCCGCCTGGCTGGGCGGGTCGTAGGGCAGCTCGTTCTGGAAGAACACGACCGAACCGCGATCCCCGTTCCAGATCACCTCGGTCTTCTGGTAGTGCTCGACGAACAACCCGGTCGCGGTGACGTCGTCGCCGTTGACGACGACTCCGGTGTCGGCGGTGTTGACAGTCCAGCCGACGGAGCCGGGGTTGCCGTGGTCGGCTCGCCACGCCCAGATGTTGTCGAGGATGACGTTGTCGCTGTTCACCTCGAGACTGACCGTGGCCTTACCGACATGGGGGCCGCCGATGCGGAAGAACACGTCCTGGAGAGCGGTGGGATCGGTGGGGTCACTCCAATTGTTGTGTTGACGTGCCTGCCCGTTGACGGCGTGACGCGTGCCGATCCGCATGAGGACGGGCGAGTTGACGGGTCCGGCGTCGATCATGACGCCGGCGATGACGACCCCCGGGACGTCTGCGACGCTCATCACGACCGCGCCGTCGGCCGCGGTGAGCGTGGTGATCCCCAACCCGAGCACGACAGTGTCAGCCCGCTTGATGGAGATGGTCCGGTCGATGTCGTAGACACCAGGTGTGAAGATGAGGTTCTTGCCCCTGGCGAGCTGGTTGTTGATGGTCTTGACGGAGTCCGACGGTGTGGCGATGAAGAAGTCCGAGATCGGGATCGAGCGGCCGGGTGTGGGACCTGTCTGCCATGTGGTGCCCGACGACTCCGTCTGGGCGTCAGGGACGAAGACGCGGTATCGACCGAGCGCGTCCACGTACAGGTAGGGCTTCTCGCGGCTCGCCGGGGTCGCTCCGAGCGTGGTGTAAGGGCCCCCGCACGACGCTTCTGCGGGGAAGCACTGGGCGGGGGCGCCGTCGACGCCCGAGAACACCTGGTTCCAGACACCGTTGGACCAGCCTCCGATCGAGCTGTCGCGGACCAGGAACTGCTGCTGGGAACCGTTGATGACGAAATCGGCCGTGGAGTCGGCGATGAAGCCGCCGCTGGCGAACGACGGTCCACTGCAGTAGTCCATGAGGGTGAGGTTGCCGCCGGTGACGTCGACCCGGCGCATCGGCGCCGCCTGCGACACGGCCCAGAAATTGCCGGAGTAGCAGCCACGCCCCGGGGGGTCAGTGACGTTGATGGTCAGGTTGGACAGGGATCGCCAGAAGTTGTTCAGCGCGAAGCACGTGCTCCCGAAACAGCGGTTGTACACATTGACGGACCCGTTGATGACAACATCGGTCGGGGCGAGGCCCAGGCCCGCCACCTCGGTGTAGTAGCCAACCTGGAAGTTGAGCGGGTCGGTGGAGGTTCCGTACGTGCCGGGCTCGAACAGCAGGGCGTACCGGTTCGTCCCCATCTCGTCGTCGACCTGCTGGGTCGCGACGGCGTCGACCATCGCCTGAATTTCGCTCGTCGGCATGCTGGGGTCGAAGACCAGCACGTTCGGACCGAAGTCCGGCACGCCCGACCCACCGGGCGGACTTGCAGCGGTCGAGGCCCCGACCCCCACCGTCAACATCGACGTGGCCATCGCGGCGGCCAACACCAGACTGCGACGTCGGCGACGGCGACAGGCTGCCGTGACATCGGTGACGAGAACATCGGGCGATCCCATGGGCACGAACTCACCTTCCAGTAGAGGTCAGAGCTGAGCCCGCGGGATGGATTCCGGCCAAACGGCCACAAGGCGATCCCCGAAGGACATGTCTACCGTTCGAGGAAACGCAAGTCAACACCGGGTTCAGGGCATCGGGCCGCCGTCGGGGCCACCGAACATGCCGTCGCCGTCATCGGGACCATCTCCGTCGAAGCCCATCAGCCCCGGGCCGCCGAGGTCCGGCGCGTCGAGGGCCACCGCGAAATCGCTGCCGGCGCCGAAGTCCTGGCCGTCATCGAGCTCGGCGAAACCGACCGATGCCTCGATGGCCACGTCCAACTCCATCGGCGCGTCCAGACCGATCGCCGTGTCTGCGGTGTCGATCGCCATCGCCCCGCTGCCGAAGGCCAGCTCAGCGGTGTCGATGTGGGCGTGCGGGTTGAGGTCGGGGTTCAGCGTGGACGGATCGAGGGTCGGCATGCGCTCGACGAGGTCGGGGCGGACGTCGGTGACGAAGGCCCCGGGCACCCTCGACACGTCGAGTTCGCGAAAGCCGAGCAGGTCGGTTGCGTCGTCTTGAGGTGTCTCGCCGCCCGGCGCTGTCGGCACGACGACCGCGCCGGTCGTGTCCGGCCCGGTGCCGGGCGAATCGGGGCCGCCGATGTTGGTGAACCGGACGTCGACGGCGCTGCCACCGGCCACGGTCATGAAGTCGCCGCGTGTGAGCCCTGCGAAGTCGGCGCCGGCACTCCCGATTCCTCCGGCCGCGTCGTCGTCGACCCAAGCGGTCGCCTCGCCGCTGTCGCCGTCGTCGGGAAGGTCGCTGTTGTCGTCCGCGTTGTCGGAGTCGTCGTCGTTGTTGTCACTGTCGTCGTCGGTCGAACCCGCGTCGGAGTTGGAGCCGTCGTCGGTCGAGCTCGACGCATCGCTGCCATCCGACGACGGCGGCAACGTGTATGCCTCGTCACCGTCGGCCGTCATGATGGTGGTCGACCCATCGGCGTTCTTGCGCTCGAAGTGGTCGATGCTGTTGCCGTCCTTGCTCATGATCGGAACCGCTGGCCCGGCGCCGCTCGAGGTGTCGTTCGCCGGGCCCGAGGACGAGGAACTCCCACCGCCGGCCCCGGGTGTGGCGCCGGACCCCGGCGTCCCACTGGCTCCCGGCGTGCCCCCGGCGCCGGGCGTGGTGTTCAACGGCCCGATCCCCATCCCGCTCGATGACGGCTCCGTCCCCCGAGATCCACCGGCACCCACGGGGTCGACGGACGACGTGTCGGGGGTGCTCGCACCACCGGGTGTGGCACCGGCGGGCGGCGTGGGGGTGGGAGGGATCGGCGCGCCGGCGCCGGGTGTCGGCTGACTGGGCGTGTCGGCAGCGCCGCCCGAACCGCCATCGGGCTCGCGATTCGAGCCGTGCCCCCCGCCATGACCGTCGGCGCCGGGGTCGAATCCTGTGCCACCGCCGGACGCATCTCCGCTCGCCAGCGGGCCGTTCCCGGCGCCAGCTGTGGTTCCCGACCCGATGCCCGAACCTGTCCCCGCCCGGCCGGTGCCCGGCTGCGAGGTCGTCGAACCCCGCGCACCCGGGTTCAACAGGTCGGCGGCGGCCCCTTCCAGAGCTCCACGCTGAGCATCGTTCAGCAGTCCGCCACCGAGCATCTGATCCTGCCGGAGCGCACCCAAGACGTTTGCGGCCGTCGGATGCGCGATCGCGTCCGGATTGCACCCTGCGTCATTCCCGCCAACTCACCTTCCAGAGCTCCACGCTGAGCATCGTTCAGCAGTCCGCCACCGAGCATCTGATCCTGCCGGAGCGCTCCCAACACGTTTGCGGCCGTCGGATGCGCGAGCGTGTCAGCGACTGCATCCTGCGCGTTGCGCACCAGCTCATCGTTCGCTGCCTGTTGGATCGCCGGATCGAGGGGACGGCCATCGGCGTGAGCGAGGGCGCCTTCCGGCGCGCGCCCTGCCGATCGCACTGTCGCCGAACAGATCGTCGCCGATCGCGGTCGTGAGCTTGTCCAGCTCGTTGGGCGTCAGCTGCTGTCCGAGCTCCTCACGGAGCGCCGCGTCCCCGACCGGGTCGCCCGTCTTGTGCGTCTCGTAGTACTTGTCCTTGACCTGCGTGCCGTCGGTGCCGAGGCCGGCGGCCGCGTGCGTGTCGATCGTGAACCCGCCGCCCCCACCGAACTGGATCTCGTCGAGGTCGCTGATGCCATCGCCGTCCTGGTCGTCGAGTGTGGCATTCGGCGGGGTGGGCGTCGTCGGGTCGAAACCCTGCGCGAATTCGTCCCCGTCGGATCGGCCATCACCATCGGTGTCGGGGTTGTTGGGATCGGTTCGTCGCTGGAACTCCTGCCAGTCGGTGAGACCGTCGCCGTCGGAATCACGCTTCATGTCGGCGACCTTGCCGGTGTAGGCCGCCGGTGCGTCATAGGAGCTGCGAGGCGTGACGATCACCGAACCGTCGGGTTGCACCTCACGCGCATAGTGCTGCTCCCAGAACTCCTTGTTCGGGACGACCGGCTCGGTCGGCGCCGCTGGTTCGTCTCGAGGGCTGTCCGGCAGCGACCCGAGATCGATCGGGACGTCGCCGGGATCGTGCGGATCGGAGCCGGCGGCGACCTCGTCGCGATCGGACACACCGTCGCCATCGGTGTCGGTGTCGACGGGAGTCACATCGGGATCGAGTTGCAGCCGGCGGTCATCCGGTCGAGGATCAGGCATGGTCAGAGCATCGACCAATCCCCGGCGTCGCGCACCGGGAAGATCCCCGGTCGTCGCCCATGTCGCCTACCACCCCGAACAGGCCCGATTGGCTACGGTGACCGCATGGCGGGTGCGCACCGTGGCGACGACACCATCGCCCGCACGATCCGCCAGGCCGCCAGCGGCGCGCCGGCGGTCGCCCACCTGAGCGGGCCGCGCGGATCAGGCCGCAGCTGGCATCTCGATCGAGCTGCCGCCGCCGCCATCGAACACCACGCGACGGTGCTGCGGGTTTCGGGCGCCGTCACGGCGGGTGTCCGGCCGTTCGGCGGTATCAGGCAGCTGTTCGCCGATCGGCAGGTCGACCCGGCGGCAGCGATCGACGGCCGGCAGGACTTCCCGACCGGCGACGATGTGCTCAGGACGATCCGACAGCTCGCCTCCAACCGCCCGGTGGTGATCCTGATCGACAACGTCGATCTGGTCGACCCCGACTCGGTCGACGCCTTGGGGTACGTCGTCCGTCACCTCGACATCGATCCCGTGGCCATCATCTCGACCGCCGTCGGCGCGAGCCCGTGGCGAGATGCCGGCGGCGAGACGATCCGGGTCGAGCCGCTCGCCGACCACGACATCGAGGCGCTGCTGGTCGCCGGCGGTGTCGCCGACGTCACCGCTCGGCGATGTGCCGAGGTCGCCGGTGGTAACCCGGGTCTGGCGATGGCGCTCGTCGACGGGTTGACCGCCGATCAACGCCGCGGACGGGCGCCGATCGCGGCAATCCCCCGCCCCACCGGGCAACTGGCCGACGACCTGCGTGCCCGACTCGCCGACTACGGCGAACGGATCGGACGCGCACTCGTGGTTGCCGCATCGGAACCGGGCGGCGACGTCAACGCGATGCGAGCGGCACTCACCGAGCTCGGAGAATCCGCGTCGAGCCTCGACGACGCCGAAGAGGCCGGCCTGGTGGAGATCATCGGACCACGGCTGATCTTCACCGACCCGTGGACGGCACTCGTCGGGGCTTCGCTCGTCGCTCCGGCCAGCCGTCGGGCCGCGCACCGCGCCTTGGCCGCAGCGTTCACGCCGACCGGACCAAGCTGCTTCACGCGCCTGGCAGCTCGCCGCTGCAACGAACGGACCGAGCGACGATGTCGCCCAAGCCCTCGGGCTCGTCGCCCACGATGCAGCCCAGCGCGGCGCACTCCGAACGGCGATCGCCACCGCCGAACGCGCGGCCGAATTCGACGAGACGGAGGCGCTGCGGATCGAGCATCTCCTCGCCGCACTCGGCTGGGCGCTCGATGCCGACGACGCGCCCGCCGTCCGGCGAATCGGTGACATGGTCCGCTCGACGACCGCCGACGTCGACGGCACCATCGCACTCGCGCTCGCCGAGGTCGACGCGTTCGTGCAGGGCGAACCGGTGATCGGCAACGTCGATTCGCTGGGGTCGGGGCAGGATGAGCCGACGTGGGAGCGGCGCCGAGACCGGCGACGCTCGATCGCTACCGCACTGGACCGCGGCGATCACGCACGAGCCCTCGGTCTGATCAGCGAGGGGCCTTCGCGCGACGGCGTGAGCGCGGCGATCGCCCATCGGTGCCGGGGCGATGTTCGCGAGGCTCGTGGCGCTCTGCTCGCCACCGCAGCTGGCGCCGCCTTGATCGACCCCGACTACGTCGTCCCATCCGGCTCCCCGATCGGCACCTGGACCGCACTGCTCGTCGCCGCCGACCTCAACATCCTGGTCGGACGGGGCGACGACGCGCTGCGTTCACTCGAACTCAACGCCACGCACCTTCCGTCGTCACTCGCCGATTGGACGATGGTCCTCGCCGCACGAGCTGCTCTCCAGACCGAGCCGACGTGCGACCCACGAACCCATTCCGACGCATTCATCGCGTTCGGATCCGGCGCCTTGCTCGACGTTCGGATCCTCATCGCGACCGGAGCATGTCTCGGCGATCTCGACGCGCTCGACGAGGCGATGGCGCTCGCCGAACGTGAGCACTTGCCGATCGAAGGTGGCGAGGCGCGCTTGTGGGCGCTGCCACTGCGCGACGCCAACGTCCGCCCACGCGAACGATCGGCGACGTCGGGTGCGCTGCAACGATGCGGCGTACGTGGCTGGGATCGGCGCATCGAACACCTCGCAACGACCACCGGTGCCGACACGAACCGGCCGACGGTCGGACCGAGGACGGTCGATCCCGACGTCGAGGCGCTGAGCGCCGCCGAACGGCGGGTCGCCGATGCCGTGGCCAGCGGCATGACGAACCGGGAGACGGCGGCATCGCTGATCGTGTCGGTCAAGACCGTCGACTTCCACCTGCAACAGATCTATCGCAAGCTCGGGATACGGTCACGCACCGAGTTGGCGATTCGCATGATGCAAGGGCTTGGCAATGACTGACTGGTGGTCGAACATCGAACGAGAGATCGACCGGTTGAGCGAGGCCGCGCCCGATCCGTGGGCCGACGCCGATGCCGACGCTGCGCCACTGGCCCTCACCGACGACCAGATCGCGTTCCTCGAGCAACTGCTCGGCGTGTCGGATGCCTTCGTCCGCGACGACGGCTGGGATGACGAATCCGACGACGAACGCGGCGACTGACATCGGGGCCGACGACTCGATCGGGCCGGGAACACGAACAGGGAATCCTCCCGGTCACACGGTCGGGCCCGACAACGTACGGTGAGCGTCGTGGCCAGCGCCGACGAGATCACCACGTTGTCGATCGACATCGGAACGACGACGGTGGTGGCCGCACGGACCGCCGGCGGCCACGCCGACACCGAGATCGTCGTGCGGATGCCCGCCATCGTCGGGTTCGACGGCGGCGACGTGCTGACCGGCCACGCCGCAGCCACGTTGGCCACCACCCACCCCGACCAGACCGTGAGCCAACTGATCCGCAGGTTCGGCGATTCGAGCCCGATCATCCTCGACGGCCGGGCGTTCAACATCGTCGAACTTCTCGGCCGCGTCGTATCCGACGTCGTGACGCAGGCGGCGATCGACCCGGCGAGCACCCGCCTCGTGCTCACCCATCCGGCTGCGTGGAAGGACCACCGCCTCACCCTGCTCACATCACTCGGCGCAGCCCAGGGATTCGCAGCTGTCGATGTCGTCAGCGATGCAGTGGCCGCGACGAACGCTGCGATCGACACGGCTCCTGCGGACGTCCTCGTCGTCGACATCGGAGGCGGAACCGTCGATGCGAGCGTCGTCGTGATCGGGGCCGCGGGCGCCGACGTCGTGGCCACACAGAGCCTCGAACGGCTCGGCGGCAACGACTTCGATCAGGCGGTGTTCGGCCACGTCATGGCGTCGGTCGACAACATGATCGCCGACCTCGATCGGCGCGATCCCGCCGTCCGCCAGGCGCTGATGAACCTTCGCGCCAACTGCACGACCGCCAAGGAACTGCTCAGCACTGACACCGACGCCCCGATCGCCGTGTCGGTTCCGGGGCTCGACACCGTCGTGCGAATCACCCGCGCCGAGTTCGAGTCGGTGATCCGTCCCCAAGTCGAGGCCATCGTCACACTCGTCGACAGGGTCGTCGCCAGTTCCGGCATCGAGACCATCGATCGTGTCATCACGACGGGTGGGTCGGCCGCAGTCCCGCTGATCGGCGAGACGCTGTCCGGACACCTGGGCCAATCCGTGACCGCCGGCGACGACCCGGCCGCAGCCACAGCGCTCGGTGCCGCCTTTCCGCCCGCACCGCCGACGATCACCGACCATGAATCCCAAGCCAGCACGACCACGTCACCCGAAAGGGGCACCATCATGAACGACGACGCGCCAACCACCGACTCCGCCGCCGCCGACCCCGCCGCCGCAGGTGCTGCGGCCGCGTCGGGCACCGCGGGAACCAAGCACGCGCCGATCCCGCCGCCTCCCACCGCGAAGAAGAAGGAGACGTCGACCGGCGCCAAAGCCGCCGGCGTCGCCACCGCAGCCGCCGCCGCGGCCGCCGCCGCTGTCGTGTTCGGTGACGACGTCGCCTCCGCCCTCGGCGGCGACGATGGTCCCGACGCCTCCTCGCCGCCGGCCGACCCGATCGATGACGACGATGGCATGGACGAATTCGACACGGTTGCGTCCGACCCGGCGGCAGCCGACGTCGCCGGCCCACAAGGCGTCCCACTCGACTCACCGGGCGCTGCTCGCCCCGCTGCGCAGCGGAATCGCCCCCTTGCCGACAGCGACTCCGGGGACGGTCCCGGCGACCGTCCGTCTCCGAACCGGCCCCAGCCCACCCGGACCCCCGACGCACCCGACTTTGCGCCCGGCGCAGCGGCGTCCGCTGCGCCAGCGGCTGCTGCAGCCGCGCCTGCGAGTGCACCGGCCGACATCGGTGACGCCGGTGACGCCGGACGCCGTGACGCCCGATTCGAGGCTGCCAGGGCGACCCTGCTCGAGCGGCTCGAGAACTTCGAAGCGCCGGCGGGCACGTCACCCGAGGACGCCGCCGAGTTGCGCCAGGAGCTGGCCGACGCCGTCGAGAGGTTCCAGCCGCGGCCCGGCGAGAGCACCGAAGCCGCCCTCGCAGCCATGCGCGACGACTTCGATCGACGCGTCCAGGACTTCGTGCAAGACCAGAAGATCGACGCCCTCGTGGAAGAGGCCGAACGCGACAACCAGGCAGAGGCCGCTGAGGCGGCCGCGGCGGCAACAGCAACCGCAGCGCCTGAGGCGCCGCCCGCCGACCCCACGGTCATCGATCCCACCGTCGGCGATCCCACCGTCGTCGACCCGGCAGCGACCGACCCGGCCGATGACGGAGTCGAGGTTCCTGACGACGACGCCGACCCCGCCCTCGGCGATCCCGTCGCGTCAGAACCGGCACCCGACGAGCCGGTGGCCGCCGATCCGACAGCTCCTGATCCGGCGGCCGTCGATCCAGGCGCACCGGGGTCGCTCGTCGACGACTTCGACATCGCCGCAGAGCGGTTCGAGGTCGCCCCTGACCTCATCGACACGTTGGTGACGGACACGGCGACCATCGATTCGGTGCCGCTCGACACCGCGGACACCATCGGTGTCGGGTTGCTCGACGCCGATGTCATCCGACCGAGCGGGCTCGACCGGCTGGACGTCGCCGCCGGTCGAGACTCCATCGCACTCGGCGATGCGCTCTCCGGTGACGGTGGGCCGGTCGACGGCGGGCCGACCGACGGGCCGCCGATCGTCGGTGGCGAACCGCTCGAGACCCTGATCGAGGTCGACGTGACGCCGATGGCAGTCCTCGACACCGACCAGATCGACGACGGCGACGGTAGTCGACGGTGGCGATGACGGCGGCGGCGATGACGGAACGCCCTCCGCGGTCATCCAGCACGACGATTTCGTCGGCGACGCGGTCTACGACACGGTGATCGAGTCACCCATCGCGATCATCGAGGTCCCCGCGCCCGACGCCATCCTCATCGGGCTCGACGAACCCTCACCGGAGGGAATCCTCATCGGTCTCGACCAACCCGCGCCGGGAGACATCGACGTCGACCTCGACGGGCTCCAGGTCCGGGCAGAACTGCCTGACGACTTCGTGCAGCCGGTCTACATCGAAGCCGAGCCGTTCATGGCCGACGTTCCGCTCGTCGAAGAGCCCGCTGCCGACTTCGGCATCGAGGGTCTCGAGGACGAGGGGAACATCCCCGTCGACGACATCCCCGACGACATGATGGACTGATGGGCGGTCCAGTGACCGCTCGATCCTTCGAGCAGCTGTCAGTCGAACTGGCGTCAGAGGAAACGGAAGCTGGCGATCATCGCCGTGACGTCGTCCATGTTCTTCTGCAACTCCGCGTCACGCAGCGACGTGCCGATGATCTGGAAGAAGTCGACCACTTTGCCGCCTTCGGACACCGGGGCGAAGAACATCGCCTGAATCTGGGCGAGCGGTTGGCCGTCGACGGTCAGATCGGCACCTCGGACATACGCCACATTGGTGTCGAATCGAACGAGCTTCTCGCCCCGCTCGACGACATCGGGATACGTCTTCTGCAGCTTGGCCCAGGTTGTCTTGGCCGCCCGCTCGAAGTCGACCTCGCGCGGCACCTTGTCGTGACGCAGGATCGCGTTGGTCCAAAAGCCGTTGACGGCCTGTGGTCGCCGAACCACGCAGAGCGCGCTCGGACCCTCGTCGACGATCCACCCCTCGGGCACGTCGAACAGGAACGACGGAATGCCAGGCACCACAGCACTCGGATGCACCACGACGCGGCGGTTGGATTCCGGCGCAACACCCGAGCTCGTCTCGGCCGCATTGGACATGACCGAACTATAGGCACAGCGTGTTCACGCAGTCGTATGGATGTGACACGACCGGGAATGCTCCCGGTGACGCGGTCCGCTGGGTTCCGTACGGTGATTCGCATGAGATCGACACCATCCGCTGCTGTTGCGGCGACACGAGTGAAGTGGAGCTGTAGTCATGGGTGACTGGTGGACGGATGCCTGGAACGACGTCGGCAATGCGTTCGAGGATGCCGGCGAAGCCATCGTCGGTGTCGTCGAAGACGTCGGCGAAGCCATCGTCGATGTGGTCGAGGACGTGGTCGAGGCGGTGGTCGATGTCGCCGAAGACGTCGCGGAAGTCGTCGTCGACGTCGCCGAGGCGATCGGCGATGCCGCCGAGGACGTCGCCGAATGGACACTCAACACACTCGACGACTACGTGTTCGACACGGTCGACTACATCACCGGCGGGGTCATCGACATCGACTACGACGACGGCCAGTTCAGCGCCGGCCTCGACATCGGTATCGCCTCGGTCGGCGTCAGCTTCGGCGACCAGGGGTTCAGCGCCGACGCGAGCTTCGACGTCGGTCTGGCGAGCGGCGAGATCTCCTACGACTCGAGCGACGGGTTGGCGATGAGTGGCTCGATCGGCGTCGACTGGGGCCCGCTGCCGTATGCGGAAGGTCACATGTCGTGGGGTCCCGACGGCGAGATCTCGATCGGCGGGCTCATTCAGGGCACGCTGCCGCTTCCCGGCGGAGGGATCAGCGGTCAGCTCAGTGGCGAGTTCGAACGCAATGCCGATGGCAGCTGGGGTGCCACCGCCGATTTCGACCTCGACGCGTCGCTCCCGTCGGGCGACCTGTCGATCGACGCGACCGGTTCGATCGGGGTCGACGCCGACGGAACCTTCAGTCGCGAATCCGACGTCGACGTCTTCCTCGATCGTGATGGCGACGGCATCAACGACCTCGACGACGATGTCCTGGACGGCGGGGAGATCCTCGCCGGAGGGCAGACGAGCCTCGACGACGGGGCCGGGCTGGACATCCTCACCGGGGAGTCCGATGATGATCTCGACCTGGGCGCGGCGCTCGGCGCGTCGGTCGACTCCTACAACGATCTCCACGACTCGATCGGCCAAGGGCTCACGTCCGATCCGACCCGGATCGATGACGACATCGTGGCCCCTGGAGGCACGGACAACGGGCTCGATACCGGCGGGTTCGATGCCGGCAGCGGGTTGGATGCCGGCATCGGGCTCGATGCCGGCAGCGGGTTGGATGCCGGCGACGGCTTTGCGCCCGTCGACGACTTCGCAGCGATCGATGGCACGGCCGACCAGTTCGCACCGGTCGACTCGATGAGCGACCCGGTGATGCCGGAGCCACCTCCGCCGTCCGACTTCGCCGTCGAAATCGACACGATCGAAACCGTCGAGGTCGAGGCCGACGAGATGTGGGACGACCTGGACTGATGGCCGAAGCCCCCGCCGGCGCCGACGCGGTCGTTCTCGAAACCGCGCACGTCCTCCAACAACTCGAACGCCCCGACCTCGCCGAACGTGTCTCGGCGGCGGCGGCGCGTCTGCGACGCCCATCGACCGTGGTCTGCGTCGTCGGCGAGTTCAAGCAAGGGAAGAGCTCCCTCGTCAACGCACTGCTCGGCCAGAACGTCTGCCCCGTCGACGACGACCTCGCCACGTCGGCGATCACGCTCGTGCGCTGGGCCGAGGAATCGGGGGCGGTGGTACGGCGACGCGTCCCGAAGGCCGGAGCCGTTGCGCCGCCCGGGGGGACGGTCGCCGACGATGCACGCGGCACCGAAATCGTTGTCGAGAAGGTCGCCGTCGACGACCTGCACCAATGGGTCAGTGAGGCCGGCAACCCGGGTAATCACAAGGCGGTCGATCGGGTCGAGATCACGGCGAACAGCGCGCTGCTCCGCAACGGCCTCGTCGTCGTCGACACACCTGGCATGGGTGGCCTCGGTGCCGGACATGCTGCTGCGACGCTCGGATTCCTCCCGTTCGCCGACGGCTTGCTGTTCGTGAGCGATGCGTCCGCCGAACTCACCGCTCCGGAGATCGCCTTCCTTCGTCGGGCGAGCGAACTCTGCCCCACCGTGCTCTTCGCGCAGACCAAGATCGACCTGTACCCGCAGTGGCAGCGGATCATGGAGATCAACGCCGGCCACCTCGCCAAGGCCGAGTTGAGCGTCCCGATCGTCGGCGTCAGCAGCACCCTGCGGATCGAGGCGTTGCGCCGCAAGGATCGAGGACTGAACGAAGCGAGTCGCGTTCCCGAGCTCGTCAAGCACCTGAGTACCGACGTCGTCGAACCGGCACGGGCCAACGCCGTGGGCCGCTCGGTCGGCGAGGCCTCCGCCGCACTCGAACAGGTCGCCTCGGGATTGCGCGCCGAGGCCGCCCTGCTCGCCGATCCCGAGCAGGCCGGCGCCGGCCTCGCTGCACTGGAGGAGGCCAAAGCTCGCCTCGACTTCCTGCCGCGGCCCCGGCGCCAAGTGGAGCGTCCTCGTCGGCGACCGGGTCGCCGACCTCTCCACCGAGGTCAACTTCAAGTTCCGTGCCGCGTTCCGCCAGGTCTCGAAGATGATGGACGAGCGGATCGAGGTGCTGACCAAGGGCAGCGAGTGGGATGAACTCACCGCCTACCTGCAGACCGTGGTTGCAGACGAGGTGACGAGCGCCTTCGTCCAGCTCGAGGAGGGCAGGACGAGCATTCGCGCCGAGGTGGTCGAACTGCTGCCGCGACGAGCATCTCGGGTTGGTGTCGAAGTCACCGATCGCCGCGACGATCGACGTGAGCGAGATCTGGCAGAGCAAGGCGCTCGACCCCGCCGCCTCGAGCGGCAAGAAGGCGTTCGGCACCGTGATCACCGGCGCCCGTGGCGCGCAGGGAGGAGTCATGATGTTCGGGATGATGGGCACGTTCCTGCCCGCCGCCGCCGGCGTTCTGATCATGTCGAACCCGGTGCTCCTCGGCGTGGGCGCCGTCTTCGGGACCATGGGTCTGGCCGATGATCGACGCCGAAAGGTCGCCGCCCGTCGACTCGCCGCGCGCACCCAGGTGCGCACGTTCCTCGACGACATCAGCTTCGAGATGGGCAACGAGACGTCCAGGATGATCCGCGAGATCCAGCGCGAGTTGCGCGACGACTTCAGCGAGCGCATCGCCGAACTGATGCGCACGTACACCGAGACCGCGCAACGGGCCCAGGCCGACATGCAATCCAGCGGCGCCGAACGCCAACAGCGCACCGCCAAACTCAACGCGCAGATCGCAGCCGTTGACGGACTCGAAGCCCGGCTGGCGACCATCGCTGGAGCCGCGTCATGACCGACGCGCCCGCGAACGGGTCCCGCGCGTCCGTGGCCGACGACGTGCTCGGCGTCGCCCGGCTCCTCGTCGAGCGCGCCCCCGACGACGCCACTCGCGACGACGCCCGCGCCGTGGTCGACCGGCTCAGCGGCCCACTGCGCGTGGCGATCGCCGGGCGGGTCAAGGCGGGCAAGTCGACACTGCTCAACGCCCTGGTCGGCGAACGGCTCGCACCGACCGATGCGGGGGAATGCACCCGCATCGTCAGCCGCTATCAACGCGGCGCCGGCTACGAAGTCGTCGCCCGCCTCGCGCGACGGCCGCTCCGAGCCACTCGGATTCAGCCGCTCGGAGGGCTCACTCGACATCCGCCTCGGATCGCTCGACGAATCCGACATCGAGACGATCGACGTGTCGTGGCCCACCTCCGCGCTCGCTCAGATCACACTGATCGACACGCCCGGACTGGCGAGCATCAACGACGCGAACTCGCGCCGCACACGCGAGTTCCTCGAAGCTGATGCCGAACGCCCGAGCGATGCCGACGCGGTCATCTACCTCATCCGTCACGCCCACCGCACCGACGTCGCGTTCCTCGACGCGTTCATGGATCGTTCGGTCACTGCCGCATCGCCGGTCAACGCCGTTGCGGTACTCAGCCGAGCCGACGAGATCGGTGGTGGACGTCTCGATGCCATGGAGTCGGCGGGCCGGATCGCTCGGCGTTACGAAGCCGATCCGCAGCTCACCGGGCTGTGCGCAGCGGTCGTCCCGATGGCAGGGCTGCTCGCCGAGACCGGGCTGACGTTACGAGAGGACGAGGTCGCCTCGCTCCGCGTGCTCGCCACCACCGACGACGAGCTCCTCTCGACGATGTTGCTCTCCGCCGATCACTTCTGTGAGATGTCGTCCTCCGACCTCACCGTCGAGATCCGACGCGATCTGCTGGCCAGACTCGGCATGTTCGGCGTGCGGCTCGCACTACAGGAGATGCGTTCGGGTCGAGCATCCACCGCCGCGACGCTCGGCCCGATTCTCGTCGAGCGCTCCGGTCTCGTCGAGTTGCGCCAGCTGATCTCGCGACACTTCGGTCCGCGGGCACGCGTGCTGCAGGCCCGAACCGCGATCTCGGCGCTGCGCACCCTCAGCCGCACGGTCCGCGACAGCGACCCTGCGCTGTCGGCCGAGATCGAACGCGAACTCGAACGCATCGAGGTCACCACGGTCGAGTTCGCGCAGGTGCGCGGTGCTCACCTCATCAGCACAGGAGCGGTGCAGGTGACCCCGCAGGAGCGTGCCGAACTCGACCGGATCGTGTCGGGCCGGGACGGGGCAGCCGTCCTCGGACTCCCGGCCGACGCGGCAACCGACGACGTGCGTGCCGCGGCGATCGCCGGAATCTCGCGGTGGCGCACCAAGGCGGGCGACCCGCTCGCCGACCCCACGACGCTCGAAATCTGCGACGTCGCCATCCGCACGCTCGAGCGCACCTACGCGGAGGCCTGAACCGGGTCTCACAACCGTCGCGAATACACCGAGACCGGGTCGAACGCCGTCGGGAATCCCTCTGCGATCGGCGAACTGCCGTAGCGCAGCGTGTCGCCGTCGACACCCATGAGCCAGGCCGCACCGGGCGCCGTTGCCTGGACCGCCGGAATTCCGTCGACGACCGACTCACCCACGATGTCGATCGTGTACGTCTGTGGCACTCCGGACGCGATGCCAGCGGTGGAACAGTCGGCAGCGTCGACGAACACGAACACCGAGTAGTCGATCGTCAGCTGGTTCGGGCCGGCCGGCGCAAACGAGTAGCGCACGGCCGCCGAAGCGGTCGGAGACGTCGTGCTCGCTTGACAGAGCTCCCAATTGCCGATGTAGGCGGACAGGTCGATGTCGGGATTCAACGTCGTCGACGGTTCGGTGTCCGCAGTCGTGTCGGGAACAGACGGCTCGATCACCGAACCGGCGGGAACAGTCGGCGCCGTCGCGAGCGTCGTGTCGACGGCGATGCCCGCCGACACCTCGTCGGGCGGTGCGTCGTCGCCACCGGCGAACACGACGACTGCGCCGACGGCCACGAGCACCATGGCTGCACCCGCAATCGCCATCGGGATCCACGACTTGCCCGCGGCGGTCGCTCCCGCGGGTCCCGCCACGCCGCCCGCACCAGATGGACCAACCGAGGTGCCGGTCGGGCCGATCGCCGATCCTCCGGGCCCGGTCGAGAACCCGGATGGACCGATCGACGAACCCGAGGGGCCGGCGACTGATGCGACTCCCGGTCCGCCGACCTCGGCGCCCAACACCGATGCTCCGTCGACCGCGCCTGCCGCACCGACCACGCCTGCCGTTGTGCCAAGTGCGAGTCCACCGGTGACCGCCGCGGTGTCGCCGACACCTCCGCCCGATTCGACCGGCGACTCGGGCAACGAGGCGAACCCCAGCTGCGCCGCCCCGGCTGCGGCACGTTCCCCCGCACCGGATCGCGGTACCAGCATCAACCGATCGGATGGAATGCCCGCAACCCGCGCGGCCTCCTCGAGCAGCGACGAGCTGTACGCGTCGAGGTCGTCGTCGTGCACGAGCGCGACCACATCGGGCTGTGCCCCGACCTCAGCGGCGCTTGCCTCGACGACCGCAGCGAGGACACAGGCGATGAGCGCCTCGACCCCGTAGGGCGTGCCGCTCACGATCACGGGTTCGCTGGACCCGAGCGCGGTGACGAAGTCCGTCGCCAGTCCGTTCGCCGGATCAGCCGGCAGGTCGGCGGCCATCTCGCTCGCTGGACCGTCACCTGATCCCACGACCTGAAGCGAACCGTCGGCCGCTGCGTACACGACCGACGTTACGGCTCCTTCCGCGTCAGTCGCTGTGGAGGACGTCGCGCGAGCCCACGTCGTCGCGGGTTCGGCGAGGTCGATCCCGACGGCGTACATCGGTGACCGATTTCAGAGTCCGGTCAGACGGCGGATCGAGGTGCCATCCGCGAAGGCAAGCGTGTCGGGAGACTCGAACGCGAGCGGTCCGATCACGCCGACGGTGGAGTCGCCCGCCGGGACGCCGTTGCTCGGCTCGGTCGCCGCACCGTTCCGTGCGATCGCCAACGAGACCGACCCGTCCGCGTCGATGAGGAGAATCGTGCCGTTCAGATCGTCGGCCACCGCGATACGACCAGTGCTCGCCACGCTCAGCCCGTTCAACGTTCCGAAGGCAATGTCGGTCGCGGTCGTCCCCGAGGGCACCCCGGTCGACGCGTCGATCGACGTGCCGCCGCCACCGACGACCGTCGAGATCGTTCCATCCGACACGACCGCGCGGACCGTGCCGGTTCCGGCGTCGGCGAACAGCAGACGGCCGGTCCCGTCGATCGCGATCCCCGCCACCGGGCCGATCGCCACGTTGACCGCCGCTCCATCAGCAGGCGCCTCGCCGGCCGGATCGGCGCCGTTGCCGGCGACCAGGCTCAAGGAGCCGTCCGTGCCGAGGCGGATGATCCGATTGTTGTCGTTGTCGGCCACGTAGAGATTGCCGACACCGTCGAATGCCAGCGGTCCGGGTGTGTTCCCGAGGCCGGCGGTTGCTCCGTCGAGCAGCAAACTGCCGTCGGACATCGTGCGCACGCCCGCCTCGGTCGACACGACGACCTCGCCGTCGGGTGCCACTGCGACGCCTCCCGGCACACCGTCGGGCACGGTGCCGAGCACCTCGACCACATCGACCGCGGTGATCTGCAGGATCGACGAGTCGTCGGCAGCGGCGACGATCGCGCCGGTGTTGGTGATCGCAATGCCCGTTGATCGGGGGATCGACGTGGCCACGGCATCGACCGTCCCACCCTCGCTCGGGGGTGGCGGAGGCTCGGTCGAGGGCGGTTCCGACGTGGGCGCCTCTGTGGCGGACGGCTCGGACGTGGGCGCCTCCGTGTCGGGTGCCGCGGTGGCGGGAACCGTGGGCGCACCGGAGTCGACGGGTGCGACCCCGTTCGAATCTGTCGACGGATCGTCGTCGCCTCCCGACAACGCCGAGAAGGCGAAGAATCCGATCAACGCGGCCGCGGCCGCAGCGACCACGATCACGATCCAGCGCTTGCCTCCGGGTGCCTTGTCGGGTGTTGCCGGCGCGGTGGCGGGGACGGCGCGCGTCGGCGCCACCCAGTCGGCTCCCGGTTCCGTGACGGCGGCGGGCGCGGTGACCGACGACGCTCCTGCGAGTGCGGCGCCGGTGGCGATCGCCAGCTTCGGATGCGCATCGAGGCCGACCGGTCGGCCCGTCGCCGACCGGATCATCTCCGCGACCACCGGCATGCGCGACGTCCCACCCACGAGCAGTATCCGTGACACCGAGTCCATCGTCAGGCCAGCGCTGGCGACCGTGCGCTCGAGTGCGGTCACCGTCTGGGCGATGCGCGGCCGAACCATCGATTCGAACTCCGCCCGGGTCAAGCGCACATCGGTCTGCAGCCCGGGCAGCGCGACGGGAATCGTCGTGTCGGCATCGGTCGACAACGCTTCCTTCGCGCGACGGCATTCGACACGCAGGCGGGCCTGGGCCGGCAGCGTCAACGGATCGGACCGATCGGCGCCGGTCACCATTCCGCCGACCGACTGATCGACGTGAGCCAGGACCGCCTGGTCGAAGTCGATTCCGCCGAGGCGCTCCATCCCCTCCGGAATCCCGACCAGCTCGAAACCCGTCTCGGTGTGACGCACGAGGGCTGCATCGAACGTGCCCCCGCCGAAGTCGTAGACCGCGATCACGTCGCCGGGTTCGACGCGCTGTTCGCGCGTGTAGGAGATCGCCGCCGCCTCCGGCTCGGCGAGCAACTGCACGCGGCCGGCCTCCAGGCCGGCGAGCGTCGCGACCTCACGGAGCTTGCCCAACTTGAACTCGGTGTAGTTCGCGGGGTGGGTGAGCACGACGGTCGTCGGTGCCTCACCTTCCTGCTCGGTGGCACGGTGCACGATGTCGGCAAGCTGGTACCCCATCAACGCCTCGACCATGTACGGCTGGTCGCCGACGATCAGCGGCACCGGGTCGCCGAGGCGCCGCTTGAACTCGCGGGCACTTCGCGCCGGCTCCGCGCTCGCTCGACGCTCGGCCGCATCGCCGACGAGCACCTCGCCATCTTCGCGAATGACGACGACGGACGGCACGACGGCACCTTCGGCACCGAGTTGCAACGTAGTTGACCTGGCCGCCTCGACCGACGACCGCTGCGGAGTACGTGGTGCCGAGATCGACGCCGAGCGTGTAAGCGCTCACTCGCCACACTCGCCGGTGGCCGGCCGCACGGCGAACGTGGCGGTGTCCGATGAGCCGTCACCGCTGAACGAGAAACTGCCACCGTCCACGGTCGCGACCCCACTGACCCCTCCTGTTTCCATCGTGATCGTGTAGCCGTCACCCGACGGTTCGATGGTTGCCGGCCATTCGGCCCCGCCCAATGCCACGCTGCCTTCGCCCGGAACCACGAACGTCATCGAGTAATCGGCCGATCCAGCACCCTGCTCGTCGAAGGTGAGGATCAGAGTCCCGGTCATGATCCCCTCGGGCACTGTCTGGTCGAAGGTGATCGTCCACGGTCCGAGCTCGCTGTCGCAGCTCACCGACGAGAGCGCGATGCCCTCGACCTGCTCGTCGATCACCCACCCGGGGGCTGTCGCCACCTCCGTCGTGAGGACGGGCTGCGTACTTGCGGTCGGTGCTGCGGTCGTTGGGGCCTGCGCCGGTTCGGCGCCGGCAACCTCGGTGGTCGTGACCGCCACGGCGGACTCCGGTGCGTCGTCGCCCTGGGCGAGCACGACGACACCAGCGACTGCGACGACGGCGACCGCCCCACCGACGACCGCTGCGGTGACCCAACGCGGGCGTACCTTCGGCACCGGAACGTGCGATGTCTCCGGCCCGGCTCCATCGAGCGGCGTCCCGGCGGGGCCGGCTCCATCGAGCGGCGTCCCGGCAGGCCCGGCACCCTGGATCGGCGTCCCGGTCGGCCCGGCACCCTGGATCGGCGTCCCGGTCGGCCCGGCGCTGCCCACCGGGGTCCCTGCCGGCCCAGCTGCTCCGGACGGCGCGCCTGTCGGACCCATCGACGCGCCGGATGGGCCGGCGGCGCTCAACGGGGCTCCTGCCGGCCCGACTGCGGGTCCCGCGGCCGACGCAACCCCGCCGGCGCCGAGATGCACACCGAGCCCAGCTGCCCCACCAGCCGCGAGCCCGGCGGCCCCGGCGGCCAACGCCGCCTCACCGCCGCCGCACCAGCACCACCGGTACCGGACCCGGCACCGCCACCGGCCGGCAGTCCGCCCAACGCAACCAACGCGCCGCCCGACGCCACGTCACCCTCGGGTCCGGCATCGCGCGCAGCCGAATGGTTCACCAACACCACACGCTCGTTCTCCAGACCGGCGAGCCGGGCGGCCTCGATCAGCAGCGACGTGTGATACGCATCGAGATCATCGTCGTGCACGATCGCCAACAGATCGGGGCGATCGCCCGTCGCCGCCACATTGACGTCGATGATCGCCGACAGCACCACCGCCACGAGCGCCTCGGGGCCGTACGGCGTGCCCCCGACCATGATGGGTTCGCTCCCCCCCAGCGCAGCCACGAAGCCCGACGTCTCGTCTGCCAGCCCACCCGGATCGTCTCCGACCACCTGCAACTGACCGTCGCCGTCGACGCCGACAGCGGACCGCAACGAACCACTCGCGCCCACTGACGCCTCGCCCTGCTCGCGCACGGCACGCGACCAACCGACACTCTCGAGGCCCACCACGCATCCGACCGTGTACGTCATCGCTGCTCTCCCACTCCCGCATCTTCTCACACACACCCGTTCCAGCAATCCGTCGCCTGCATGTTCGAAAGAGTCACCGAACGTGCGACGTCCCGCACCGGACCGGTTCGAGGGTGGCGCGTGGTTGCCAGGGGTGAGCGCCGGTGAGCCTGGTGCGTTCGGGCTCGACGCCGAAGCGGTTGCAGAACGCCGCGACCGTTGGTCGCAGGAGGACCTTCGAGGTGAACTCGTGGTCGACGGGCAACTCGAGTAGCGGCTGCAGCACGCGCTCGAGGGTCTGGTCGGCGGCGACGTCGATCAGAACGGATGATCGGGCGCGCATTCAGCGTCGATCGGCGTGCCGAGCTGCGACATCACGCGTAGGCGTGCGACGTGTACATGTCCTTGTCGCGGTCGTAGTCGAAGCGCCGGGTGAGGCCCAGCGACTCGATCGTCGCGATCTGGTGATCGAGCTTCTCGTTGGTCATGATCACCGGCCGCTCCAGCGACCAGTCGTTGCGTAACCAACCGAGAACGGCCTCGAGCACGACACGCTCGAACCCGTCGTCCCACGTCGAGGGGCGAACCCAGAACGCGACCGTGGCGTCGACGGACGACAGGTCGGTGCCGTCGTGCGACGTCACCTCGGCGGTCCGGAACATGCGATCGTCGTTGGGCAAGAGGTAGATGCAGCCAAGAACCTGGGTCTCGTTGGCGTTCATGACGGTGTACGTATAGCGAGTCCCGTTGCGGTGTTCGCCGTCCATCTGCTCGAGATCCTCGAGATTGTCCTCGACCGAGAAGTCCTCGGGCGGATACGGAGGCTCCTGCTCCCAGTGGTAGAGAAACTCGCGACTCGACATCACGGCTTCGTGGTCGAGCACCACATCGGACGGCACGAGCGGCCTGACGATGAACCCGTCCCTGGTAAATCCGTTCGCTGGTTGGATCCCCCGTTCCCGGAAACTCATGCTCAGGATCATCACACCTCGGGTCGAGGCGAGCAGAGGCGGTTTCCCAAAGAGGCACCGGCCAAACCCTGCGACACCGTTCGGCAGGCCGGGGTCATCTCGTGCCGCGGTCAGACCCGTGTCAGGTCGACACCGCCGAGGCGACCGTGTCATGTACCTCGTCGGCGATCTTGCGCATGCCGGCCTTCGACGTGTACTCCTGGCTGTTGTACTGCAGCACGACGGAGATGTCGTCGGGGTAGCTGTAGACGAACAGGACGTTGCCGATGCCGTTCGGCTGTCGACCGATCACCGATGGCGTCATGGTCGCCGAGCAGACCCGCTCGCCTCTGCAGATCCGTCAGCTGTATGAGCCCCGCGGAGTGGCGGCGAGCCCCGGTCGGCAAACTCCACACCGACCGCTACGTCCCACTGCATGTTGGCTACACAGTCCATTCAGATCGGCCGCCAGTACGGCGGGTCGGCAGGATTGGGTCGTGGGCCCATGATGCGCAGCGCCAGTAGGCGGCGTCAGACCGAAAGGTCTGGCCGCAACTCGGGTTGCGAGGCGATTCAGCCGTCCTCGTCGTAGATGACGTCCGGCACCGGTGATGCGACACGCGAGACCAGATGATCGATGCCTCTGTCGACGATGGTGGCGGCAACCACCACGACGACGATCACGGGCAGAATCGCGTAGTCACCGACGAGCTCGGGGATGAGCACGACCGCCAAGAGTGGGGATCGCAGCCCGACGGCCACACCGACGGCCATCGATGACACCATCACGCCCCAGGTGACTCCCGCATCGAGGTGGACACCGAGCCCTTCGGCGCCGAACAGTGCGAGCAGTGCGGTGCCGGCTGCGATGCTGACCGTCGGCGTCAACGCGCCGCCCGGGGCCCCGGAACCGAGCGATGCAGTCGTGCCGATGAGTTTGCCGACGCACAGCGCAAGAGCGATCGACACGGTGGGACCCACCGCTGCTTGGCGCATCGCCTCCATCCCGTTGCCCGCCGCGAACGGAAATGTGGCCACCGCAGCACCCGCCACCACGGCGAATCCGGCGACGACTGACCACCACGGCATGCCGAGCCGGTCGGCAAGGCCATCGGCCTTGACGCGAACACGGAGCACCCGAAACACCCTGGCTGCCAGCGCCGCCGGAACGAGCACAGCGAGCGACATGGTGAGGGTCTCCCAACGTGGTCCCTCGGGCGCCGGGAAGATCGCGTGCCCCGCCATCAGACGCACGGATATCAGATGTCCGGCGATTGCCCCCGTCGCCGCGAACCACAGGCCCCGCCGGGACCTGACGACACGGAGGTGTTCCTCCAGATACAGAACTGCGGCAACAGGCGCGTGGTACGCCGAGGCGAATGCCGCTGCGATACCTGCGGTCGCCAGCGCGTCCCCTCGTCCGCCCGAGCGACGCCCCGCCACGGTACCGAACGCCCCACCGACCTCGATGATCGCTGACTCTCGACCGATCGATGACAAGCCAACAGACGCCAGCCACGTCGCCGCAGCACGCACACCGGACGCACGCAGCGAGATCCTCCGCCGCTCACCGCGCGCCGACGCGGCAACAGCTTCGATACCCGTAGCCGACGGCCGTCGGACCTCGACCCGACGACCGAGCCATGCCGCCATGAACACCGACACCGCCACGATGCCGAACAACACCAGCCACCTCGCCGAAGCCGCGGCCGCAACAAGGTCGGGCTCATCGGAGTACCATTCGATGAGGATTTCGGCAGTCGCGCGAAACAGATGCGCCACGGCCGCAGCAACGACCACGACGACGAAGAAGAGCAGGGTCGTCAACCATCGAGGACGCGGTGGTGCCGCAAGATAACCACTCGTCTCTGGCACGTTCTCGAGGTCGGCGTTGGCCCAGGCCCGCCAGGTTCGTGACCTGACCCAGCGATCACTCACATCAGCGAATCTTCCCGACGCACCCAGCCCACCGAACCACTTCGCCGTGCGGTGTGTCGTCAGAGGACATCACCGCCAAGGCTAGGTTGCCTGCAGCTGATAGTTGCCCAGAAACCGCGTCAGCCGACCGATCGATTGCTCGTACCCGCGGGCCGTGGTCGGTCGCAGCGAGGGTCGGGCGGTGGCGAACCAGTCGTCGAGAAACTCGCCGACCTTGACCGTCGACCGCCACACCGCGGCTCGCCGCGCCGATCCGCGTCGGCCAGTGCCTCCTCGGCAGCACGCTTGGTGCCGAAGCCCTGGCGCAGGAGCTGGCGCCGCTTGCCCGTTTCAGCATGGAAGCCCGCGTCGACACGGAATGCCCAGCCACCTTTTGCACCTTCTGCTGTTTCTTCTTGCGTCCGGCGCTTGCAGTGCGTTCACCAACTACCAGCCAGATGGTGCCCGGGGCGGGATTTGAACCCGCACTCCACGTGAGTGGAAGGGGGTTTAAGTTCGAGAAGGCCGCGCCGGGCGGTGCAGTCGGGTGCCGGGCAGTGCCGTTGAGCTGCGAAGACTCGTCCGGCGGGTCTCCTCGAATGATGTCGAGTGCAACTGTGTCCGGCTGATCCCGTGACACGAATGTGACACGCGGCCAGTGTCCAACCGGTGCAAGCGCCACCGCGAATATGCGACGCTCGGCTTGGGCCGCGATGTGGCGCGGGTCGAACGGATGCGACCGGACTATCGAGCGCCGATTATCGGGTGCTCCTGATGGGCTCTTGGGATGCCGGAGTTCTTTAGTCGACGACGACGTTCTCTTTTGCGATCCACATAGGCGAGTTCGCAAGATCGATGAAGTTCCTCTCGTCCTCGAGCAGTTCGGCGTTGGCCTGCGCGGCCGCAGGGTCATCGCTACCCATCGCGTCCAGTGAGTCGAACCACAGCTCGGCCACCCCGTCGAATGGCTCCGGCGAACCACCATTGCGCCCCTGCAGCAACGCGTGCACGTCGGGAAGGTCGGCGGTGTGCACCTGCACGTATCGGCGAATCCCCAATGCTCCGGCGCGCTCGGCGACGAGCGGCGCGTGAGTTTCACGCCAGTAGCGCTGGAACTCCTCGAGGCTCATCCCCGGCTTCCGTCGTAGGCAATAGGTCAACTTGACCATGTCAATCTCCCTCCTTGAGTGGACCGAAAGAGAAGGTACACGCGACGGCCGGACTGGTGAGCCGGCCGATGTGTGACGCCACGCACGCGACGCGCGAGCTGGAACCGACCGAGCCGATCGAACTGTCCCCGAACCGGCGACGAGATTATGTGGTAGCGCAGTTGGGCCGTGATGCGGCGCCTGGCGGAAGTGAACTCGCGTGATTGTGGGCGGCGAAGTTTGCGGCCCGCATCGGCGTGGTTCCGCGCGCGTCCAATGATCGTCAGATCACGCGTTGTCCCCACGCCGTGACGAGTACCGGCGTGCCGATGATGGTGTCAGGATCCGACAACACCTCGATGAAGTGCTCGATGTCCTCGGCCGAGATGCCGAGGGAAAGCAGACCATCGTGGACCTGACGGGCGTTGGCTGCGGTCACCTGCGCAAAACCCTCCCCTCCGATGTCGAACACGACATGGCCGCTGGCACCCGTGTTCACCAGACCGCGTTGGCGCAGATGCCGCCACGCATCAGCAGCGAAGTCGCTCGCACCCCCGCGTTCGGCCAACAGCCGGTTGAACGCGGTCGCCATGCGAGCGATCAGTTCGTGATGCGGTCCCCCACGGTCGGTCGTGCGGACTTCGCCGGTGTCGAAGTCCTCCACCACCAACCAGCCGCCGGGTGCCAAACGGGCGACCAGCTCGTCAAGGACATCGAGACGCGCCGGAATGTGCTGCAACACGAGCCGTTCGTGAATCAGATCCCACGGACCGTCCGGGATCGGACCGCCTACAAGGTCGACCTCGCGGACCTCGAGCTGCGGACTGCCGTCGTGGCGGAACCATCGGGTGTCCAGATCGACGGCCACCACCTGCCCACCGGGCCCGACACGATCAGCGAGCCATCGGGCGATGGAACCACCACCGGTCCCGATCTCCAAACAGCGGGCCCCAGCGTGAACACCGACGCGTTCGAGAAGACCCGTCGAGATCGGATCCAGCGTTCGTTCCAGCCCGTCGAAGCGTGAGGCAGTTTCCGGGTGTGCGTTGCTCATCAAGTACGGAGAATCCGACATGGCAACCCCCTTCGACGTTGAGGTCTACCACACGCAACACCACCAAATCTCCGGTCAGATCGGTCCGCGAAAGTGCAGTGCGCTGCTTGGGCCGCGATGCTGCGGGCGGTGGGTCGCTGAGGTCATAATTCTGCGTGGCGAAGTGTGCGGCGCCAACGGTCGGTGAGTGGCCGAACGCCCCGGTTAGCTCAATCGTGGTTTGGTGATGCTTCGAGCGCAGAAGTTCATCGTCACGGTCTCGTCTGTTCGCCTTCCGGTCAGTCCGCTGTGGCGGTGTCGTCGGTCTTGAGAAGGTATTCGACCTCGACGTCGACGGACCGGCCGGTGCGTTCGCGGATGAGCACGGCGAGTCGCTCGGCAGGTTCTGGGTCCAGTGTCGATACGAGCACCATGACATTGCCACGGTCGTTGTCGAGGCTGGTGGTTACCTCGATCGAGCTGGCCGTGGGGTCCCATTCCTGGATGGCGTCGTTGACGGCTCGTTGGAAGTTGCGTTCCTCGATCACCCCGAACGTCTGCGCTGCCAGCGGAACGGCGATCGCCACCAGCAACGCTGCGGTGAACGCGAAACCGGCACGCACAGATCGGCGTGATCCGCTTCGAATATCGCCGGGGACGAACCCGGACACGAGCAGCATCGCCGTTGCAGCCAGGATGATTGCGCCGAGGTTGGTCGCGTAGAGCAGGAACGCACCGCGAGCCTCGTCGGTTGCGCCGATGTTGAGCAGCACGCCGACTGCCGCGAGTGGCGGCACGAGCGCGACGGCGATCGCCACCCCGGGGATGACCGAGTTGGCTTCGCGATGGGTGAGGACGTATCCGGCCGAGATGCCGGCGGCGACGGCAACGCCGAGGTCGAGCAGGCTCGGCGACGTTCGGAGCAGCAGCTCCGATGTCAGGTCATCGGTGCTCGCGAATCCGGGGGAGATCGCGGCGACGACCCATCCGGTGGCGATGGCGACCACAGTGCCACCGCCCACGGTGGCGAGTGCCCGTACGACGCGGGTCGGCTGGCCGAACACGATCGAGGCAGCGACCGCGAGCACTGGCGTCATGAGGGGATCGAGCAGCATGCCGGCGATCAACGTGGCGATGGAGTTGGAGATCAGGCCGAACGACGCGAGCACGGTGGACAGCACGCTGAGCGTGACGAATCGCGCGAGGTAGCGACGACGATCGACACCTTCGGGCATCAGTTCGGCCACGACGACACGACGCTCGCCCTCGCTCCAGTCCGGCCGCTGCCGCCACCGCCGAATCAACGACTCGAGCACGGTCTGGGGTGTCGCACCGTAGGGTTCGGTCTGCGTGCTCATGAGGGTCCGTTCATGGGGAGGTCGAAGATTGCTCGGGTGAGCGTGGTGATGGCCGGATCGAGGTCGACCGCTTCGTCGATCCCGGCCCAGTTCCTGAGTGGTCGGTCCCAGATCGAGGAACCGAGTACCAGCGCCGAGCCGGCAGCGACGGCGAGTCGGGGGTCGTTGAGGTCGCCGGTTCCGGCGCCTTTCGGTATCGCCGGGTACGCGGCGAGCAACTGGTGTTGCACTGGGAACTGCTCGCGCACGAGCGTGATGTCGATGCCGTCGACGAGGGTCCGAGCGATGAGTCGGGGTGCCAGCGAGGTGTGTCTGAGTTGGGTCACGACGGAGTCGAGATCGAATCCGTGTGCGGTCATGACGGCGGGCATCAGCGGGGCGCTTCCCTCGCTGATCGCCTCGGAGATGAGCGCGGCGCGGCGAATCCGAAGTGTCGATGGATGAGTCCGAGATTGACATCCGCGGCCGCTGCAATCTGGCGTGTCGTGACCGTCGCCGGTCCGTGGAGCGCGAAGAGCGTCACGGCCGCGTTCAGGAGTGCTGCTCGTGCGTCCTTCGGTTCCTCGACGCTCAGCGACTTCGCTGTAGTCGGTGGCTCCGTCCCCCGTGGGCGGGAGGCCGGCCCAATGGTGGCCACGTCTCCGGCGAGTCCGACGATGCGTCTGGCAGCATCGGCGAGAGCGGTCTCGCGCTGCGTCGGGGGAATCGGTCCGAGACGGTCAGCGGCCACGAGAAATCCCTCGAAGGTGATCCAGCCGAGCAGCACACTGAGCCCGGCGAACCGGCCGATCCGTGTTGCCATGGTCGCGGATCGGGCTGCGGGTCCGAGCGATCCGATCAGCGCATCGGCAGCGCGATGCGCGGCGACCAGTGGCGCGGGGTCGAGGTCACCGAGCCCGCAGCGCACCAGCAGACGCGTGTCGATCGGGTTCCGGCGTGCGACAGCGAGCAGCGATCGCACGGGGTCGGCGCTCGTGGCGACCGCCTGGCCGACAGCGGCATTGAGATCTGTTGCGAGGCGTTCGACGACGGCTCGTTCGAGGTTCGCTTTGGATCCGAAGTGACGGAACAGCAGCGCGTGGGTGCAGCCACTGTCGGCGGCGAGCTCGCGGACCGAGACCCCGTCGGGTCCACGCTCGGCGAACAGCACACGAGCCGAATCGAGGAGACGATCGGCTGCAGACGTCGCGTCTGCGCTGCTCATGACCTTTGCCCCTGATCGCCCGATCCCGGCACGCCCTACATTGTACTCAGATGGTTACACCAGGGCTCAGAAGGACTTCATCATGACCGACTCATTCGCCACCGATGCCACGCGTCGATCCATCGCGGAGGCGGCAGCGGCGTTGCCGATGCACGACATGCAGGACTTCGACGACGCCGATCGAGGCTTCGTCGCTCGCAGCGACATCCGTCAGGTTCGTGCCGATGACGGTCGGGTCGTGTGGGATCTCGACGCTTACGCGTTCCTCGACGGGCCATCCCCGGACACCGCGAATCCGAGCTTGTGGCGTCAGAGCCAACTGTTGATCAAGGACGGGCTGTTCGAAGTCGTGCCCGGCATCTACCAGGTTCGCGGATACGACCTGTCGGTCATGAGCGTGATCGAAGGCGACACCGGTGTGATCGTCATCGACCCGCTCATCTCCAAGGAGACCGCGGCGGCGGCGTTCGCCCTGTACACGGCGCATCGCGGTGAGCGCCCGGTCCACGCGATGATCTATACGCACTCCCACATCGACCACTTCGGTGGCGTGAAGGGCATCATCTCCACCGACGACGTCGAGTCCGGGCGGGCCCAGGTGATCGCCCCCGCAGGCTTCATGGACTCCGCGATCGCCGAGAACGTCTTCGCCGGGACCGCGATGGCCAGGCGGGCGGGCTACATGTACGGCGCCGCCCTCGACAAGGGCCCGGCGGGACAGATCGGTGCCGGCCTCGGCCAGACCACCTCGACCGGTGAGGCCACCCTCATCCCTCCGACGATCGAGATCGGCACCACCGGCCAGGAATACACCGTCGACGGGGTCAGGATCGTGTTCCAGGTGACCCCGGGCACCGAAGCACCCGCCGAGATGAATTTCTACTTCCCCGACTTTCACGCCGTGTGCACGGCCGAGAACACCTCGCACACCCTCCACAACATCCTCACCATCCGCGGAGCCGAGGTCCGAGACGCCCACGCCTGGGCGCACTACATCACCGAGACGATCGACCTGTGGGGGGACGACCTCGACGTCGTCTTCGCGTCGCATCACTGGCCGACGTGGGGACGCGAACGCGCCGTGGAGTTCCTTGCGATGCAACGCGACATGTATCTGTACCTGCACGACCAGACACTGCGCCTGATGAACCAGGGCTTCGTCGGCGCCGAGATCGCCGAAGTCCTCCAGATGCCACCCGCCCTCGAGGCGGCGTGGCACACCCACGGCTACTACGGGTCGGTCAGCCACAACGTGAAAGCGATCTACCAGCGCTACCTCGGCTGGTACGACGGCAACCCCGCCAACCTGTGGCCTCACCCACCCGTCGAGGTCGCCCAACGCTACGTCGACGCGATGGGCGGAGCGGCCGGAGCGCTCACCGTCGCCCAACGGGCATACGACAGCGGTGACTACCGTTGGGCCACCGAGGTCTGCAAGCACATCCTGTTCGCCGACGACACCAACGCCGGCGCCCGCGCCCTCCAGGCCGATGCACTCGAACAGATCGGCTTCGGCGCCGAGAACGGCACCTGGCGGAGCGCCTTCCTGTCCGGAGCGCACGAACTCCGCCACGGCCAGTTCGGTACCCCCACCACCGCAGCATCCGCTGACCTCATCGGCGCCCTGACCGTCCCCCAGGTCTTCGACAGTCTCGGCATCCGCATCGACGGACCACGAGCCTGGAACGAACACCTGACGATCGTGTGGACCATCACCGACACCGGCACCACCCACCTCACCGAACTCCGCAACGGCGTCCTCAGCCACCGAACCGTCGACACCCCACCGACCGGGACCACGACGTTCACCCTCACCCGCAGCGACCTCATCGCCCTCGTCACCGGCACACGCGATCTGCAGGCCGCCCTCGGCGACGGAACCGTCAGCGTCGACGGCGACCCCGGCGTACTCGCCACACTCGTCGGCTACCTCGCCCCCGTCGACCCGAACTTCCCCATCGTCACCCCGTGACCCTGGCGGTGCGGCATGACCATCGTGTCGGCGTGTGTTCGGCCTGAGACCTGTCGATCTGCGAGGTGTGAGACTGAGGTATGAACGTCGTGTCGGCGCGGGTTCGGGCGTGGCGAGGGCGACTCGCCATCACCTACGGGCTGGTGATCGTGGAGAACACCTTCGAACTGCTCTACCCGTTCGCGATCGGTCTCGCCGTTGACGGCCTGCTCGACGACACGTGGGCCGGCGTTGTGGTGTTCGCTGCGATCTCGCTGTCGCACACAGCGGTGAGCTTCACCCGCCAACGCTACGACGCCCGCTCGTTCGCACAGCTCTACGCCGAGATTTCCACGGACCTCGTCGATCAGCAACGCAGCGAGGGAGTCGCCACCACCTCGATCGTCGGGCGAACCAACCTCGCCGCCGAGTACGTCGAGTTCCACGAACTCGACATCCCACTGGCGATCACGGCGATGTTCGCCGTGTTCGGGTCACTGGCGATGCTGTTCTTCTACGACCCACTGTTGGGGCTCGTCTCAGCGGCCATCGCGATCCCCGTCGCGCTCCTCAATCGCCGACTCGTGCGACGATCTCGCGGGTTCTATCGCCGACTCAACGATCAGACCGAACGCGAGGTGGCCGTGATCGGCACCGGCACCAACGACGAGGTGCGACACCACTTCGGAATCGTCAGCCGCCAATGGGTGCGCCTGTCCGACGCCGAGGCAACCAGCTGGAGCGTGGTCGACGTCATCGCCGCCGGACTCGCCGTCTTCGCCCTCTGGCGGACCACCGATGGCGGAGCCGACGTCGGCACCATCTTCGCCACCATCGCCTACGTGTGGGCCTACATCGGCGGTTTCGACCAGATCCCGGGCGTGCTGCAGCGCATGGCGAGCCTCAGCGACATCCGCCGACGCCTCGACGGACTCCAAGACCCCAGCCTCTAGGCCCCGACACTCACCTCGGAATCCTGAGCGCCAACGCTGTCGCTCAGCGCGAGTCAGATCACGGGGACAACTGAGCGGCCCATAATCGCGCGCTCCAAAGCACCAGAACGCGATCGGCTTCCGGCGCACTCGGTCAGGCCGACGGCGTCGAGGGGCCGCTCGTAACGCGACCACCCACGGTCACCGTCCTCGCATCGCCGACCGGGATTATCTCGTGTCACGGTTGGGCCGTTCTGTGCGGGTGGAACCTGCATCGGGAGCGGGTTATCGATCGGCGTTTTCGGGTGCCCCAGACCGGCACTTTCGGGAGTGTGGAAGAATCGGCGGGCCGGTACGGGGCGCTTGGCTGTAGAACGAAAGGGCCGGACGATGACCGGGGAAAGCAAGAAGATCGAAGTATCACGCAGGATCGAAGCGCCTGCGACCCGCATCTTCAAAATCCTGGCGAATCCGCATCGTCACCTGGATTTCGACGGTTCTGGCATGCTCAGGGGGGCTGTCCTCGACCGTCCAATCTCCAACGTGGGCGACACCTTCACCATGAAGATGCATCGCCTCGGAGACGACTACCTCATGCTCAACTACGTCGTGGAGTTCGAGCCGGATCGACGCATATTCTGGGAACCGGCACCTGGAGACGCCTCACGGGCTGAGGACAATGATCCATCCAAAGTCGGAATACCTGCTGGCTACCGCTGGGGCTACATCCTCGATCCGGACGGGGACAACGCCACCGTCGTCACCGAAGTCTTTGATTTCGGTCCCTTGCCCGAGGATCTCTTGAGCGATGGCGGGGCGTGGATCAACGGGACCAACTCGGTGTCCGAGTCCATGACGGCCAGCCTGGAGAGGCTCCAAAAGATCAGCATCGAGTAGAACCGGTGCCAGAGCGAATGTTGAGGCCAGTCTTTAGGAGGCCGATCGCTGGGAGTGGAACGGCTGCCCCCTTGACCAGTGGCGACGCCCGGACACCGAGCGAAGCGAGGCTCCAGCCCTGAGCACGAACCGATCGAACCTCGCCTAATGCTGAGGCGGTCAGTCCGTCGAAGTAGCTGTTGAGCTGGCAATGGGCGATCGCACGCTCGTCTGCCGGGTCGAGGCCGACCGAGGCTCATCAGGACGACGGAAGTCGGCGTCCGCGTTCGGGCACCCTCTACGTTGTCGGTATGCGCGACCCCGTCCGAACCGCCGCCCTTGGCGGGGTGATTGGGCCGGCCGGATTCATAGGAGCGTGGGTCATCGCAGCCGCGATGACCGAGGCGCCGTACTCGTCGGTCGATGACGCCATCAGCCGGTTGGCAGCGGTCGGCTCGGACACTCGCTGGCTGATGACCGCCGGATTCGTGACCTTCGGTGTGTCGCTCCCGATGTATGGCTGGGCGTTGCGCTCCACCATCCCCGGGCGTGCCTGGATCACCGCGACCGTGACGGGATTGGCAACGCTGGCGGTCGCGGCTGCACCCTTGGAACGTTCCGACATGCTCGACAGGCTTCACGGCACCTTTGCCGGCATCGGCTACCTCGCGCTTGCTGCCACGCCGCTCCTCGCTGTTGCACCTCTCCTCGCCCTGGGCCACCGACGGCTCGCGCGATGCGGTCTCGCTGCCGGCCTCACGTCAGCCATCGCGCTCTCGCTCACCGCGACCGGCCTTCGCACCGGACTGTTCCAGCGCATCGGCTTGACCGTCAGCGATGCATGGATCATCGCCAGCGCTCTGGCAATCAGGCGAGGCACCATCGACGCATTCCACGCAAGATGAATGCCAAGCAGTCGCACGTCACGAAATGCCATTGAGAGTGTTCCCGATCCCCGGCTCGGCGATGCGATTACGTGGTACCGCACTTGGGCTTCGCAGTGCGGCGCAAGCCGGTGCGGGCTGGCGCGGGTTACGGGGCGGGCGTTCTCGAGTGCCCCGATCGCACATCGGGGACACCGGCCGGGAACAGGTGAACGATTGGTCTGGCAGTATCGGCTGGGTGAGTTGGCAGGACTGGGACTGGGACGAATCGCTCTTCGACGGTACCGCTCCCTACTACGACCGAGGCCGGTTGCCGTACTCGCCTGCGCTTGCCGGGGTGTTCGAGCAGGTGCTCGAGCTTGACGGACGCGGTCGGCTGCTCGACGTCGGGTGCGGACCCGGCACCATCGCACGACGCGTGGCGCACCTGTTCGGCGTGGTGGTCGGCCTCGACCCGGACGCTGGAATGCTGGCCGAGGCGGAGCGCCTCGCTACCGATCAGGAGGTAGCCAACGCGACCTGGGTTCGCCTGCGGGCGGAGGAACTGCCGGCGGGCTTGGGGCTGTTCCGGGTGGTCACGTTCGCGCAGTCGTTTCACTGGATGGATCGCCCTCGTGTCGCCGCCGCTGTGCGCACGATGATCGACTCCGACGGAGTCGTCGTGCATGTCGACAGCGGGCACCGCGACCTGCTGTGGGACCCGCCACTACCCGAAGCCGCGATCGAGGAGCTGCGCGCCCGCTGGCTCGGACGTGATCGGCGCGCCGGCCAGTCGATCCGAAACTCATCGCCCAGTGGAGAGCCGGAGGTCTTTGCCGCGGCCGGCTTCGCCGCTCCGGCCGTTGTCGGGGTACCCGACGGGCGACTGCTCGAGCGTACGATTGATGACCTCGTCGCCGAACGATTCGCGTCATCGGGCACTGCACCCCACCTCTTCGGCGAGCAGCTCGAGGAGTTCGAAGGCGAGCTGCGTGAGATCCTGGCAGCGGCAAGCCCGTCGGGTCGGTTCTCCGTACGACTACCAGACAACCTCCTGTACGTGTACCGGCTGCGCGAGTGACAAAGAGCAAGCGAGCGAACGCACCACGCAATCGCGTCATGGGTTGGGACGCTCGGCACCCCCCCGACCGCCGGGTCGGTGAAGGGATTACGTGGCGCGAGAGTTGGGCCGCACTGTTCGGGACGAGCCTGCTTCAGGGGCGGATTATCGATCGGCGTTATGGGGTGCCATCGACCGGCACATCGGGGTCAGGCTCTCGAGCGGAAAGTCGCCGGATCAGCGAGCGACTCCATCGCGGTTTGCGCGTTCGGCGTTCACGACGGAGAAGGTTCTGCGCTCCGGAGCCGTTTACCCCGCGCCGATGGTGCCCGGAGAGGGGACTACGGCCGGACGTAGTCGTTGCCCGGCGCGCCCGACTGACTCGGCACGAATGGCCGGAATCGCCGTGCCGGATTCGACCCCTGTCAGCGTGTGAGAAACTTCTGTTCACAACTTCACGAACGAGCCAGAGGGAGAACACCATGACTGTGAGCCACCTGCAGGACATCGCCGACGTCCGAGCGCTGATCCAGCTGTACGTCGAAGGTTCGAACGGCGACGGCGACAAGATGCGCCAGGCATTCCATCCGCTGGCCCACATGTTCGGGCACATCGGCGACGACATGCCCACCTACGAACCCATCACCGACTTCACAGCGCTCGTGGAGGCCAATCCAGGTCTAGCCGGACCCAACTACACGTGGGACATCCGCACCGTCGACATCGTCGGCGACGCAGGCGTCGCCGTGCTGGTCGAGACGGACTACTTCGGCTGCGACTTCGTCGACTACTTCACCGTCTGTCGTATCGACGGCCGCTGGTGGATCACGTGCAAGACGTATGCGCACACCGGAGGCACCCCGCCAGCGATGTGAGCCGCTCGGTCGGCACAACTCATGCCATCACCACACGAACTGACCTGAGCGCGTCCCATACCGGCTTCCGGCGCTGATCTTCGGCTCGCTCCCCCGGTCGGTCGGTTGACGACCATGCCGACGGGTCGTGGCACGTCGGGCGATGACGACACGGCGATGAGGCGCTGGGCGAGGCGGCTGATGATCAAGGTCAGTTCCATCTGGGCGAGCGAGAAGCCGAGGCACATGTGCGGCCCTCGTCCGAACGGCACCCATGCCTGGTCGCAGAGCGCTTGTTGCTCGGCGGTGAGGTCGACGAAGCGGTCGGGGTCGAAGCGGAGTGGATCGGTCCATGTGGCGGCGTCTCGTCCGGCAAGGTGTGGTGACCAGACGACGAGGGTGCCGCGCCGAACGGTGCACCCACCCAGCTCGATGTCCCGGTCGGCTTGTCGAACGGCAATCAGACCAGCGGGGTGCAGTCGGAGCGACTCGTGGACAACGTGGCGCGAGAAGGTGAGATCGCCGAGCGTGGATCGATCGCCAGGCGTGGTCGATCCCGGCGGGCCGAGCACGACATCGGCTTCCGCTTTGAGGCGGGGCCACACGTCGGTTGACCTTCCGACGCGAACCAGCATCCACGCGAGCGCCGCCGAGGTTGTGTCGAAGCCGGCACCGATCGCTGTGGCCGCTTGATCGTGGATCTCGTCGATCGATAACGAATCGTCGGCGAGCAGTGCACCCAACAGGTCGTCACGGGCTGCGGAGGGATCAGCGCAACGCAGCGCGATCTCCTCATCCACAACCCCGTCGAGGGCGCGACGGTCCTGGCGCACCTTGCTCCGTCGACTGAACGGCAACGGGCGTGGCAACTGCTCGAGCGCCGGTGCCTCAATGAAGTCCTGCGGGCGCTGCAAGAGCGCGCCGATCTCGTCGGCGCGGGCGGCCAACCGCGGGCCGAAGAATGCATCGAGGGTGATGCCGAGAATCAAGGCCCTTCCGACGGGATACAGATCGAGTTCCTGGCCTGGTGACGACGACCGGGCGAGCGCGTCGATGGCGAGGTCGGTCCGCTGCAGGATCATCGGGATCAGACCGTCGAGCCGCGGGCGACTGAATGCGCTCTGAGACGCGCGCCGTCGCCGTGCGTGGTCCGCTCCGTCCGAGACGATCATCGAACCCTTTCCGACGACGGTGCGGACACCCACCACGTTGTAGCGATGCCCCCAGCGGTAGGCGTCGGCACCCATGGTGAACATCTCCCGCATGACCGTCGGGTCACCGATCACCGCAAGGCGAAGCCCACCGACACCCAGCTCGACAACCGGGCCGTACACCCGGCGCAGTTCATCGAGCGCGGGAGCTGGGTCCGCTCAGCAGTGCCTTCATCAAGCGGACCTTGTCCCGCCCGGTCGGTCCGGGAGGGCGGCGTCGTGGCTTCCTCGGTGGAACGTCTGCGTCGATCACCAACGCAGCCCCATGCTCGGTGTATCGGCGGCGGCCGTCAGTGCATGGACGAACAGGCCCCCAGTCTGTGCTCCGATCACCGGGTCGTCGCCGTTGCCGTGGTCCCGCGGTTGCTGAGCGCGTAGACGAACCCGATCACCATCATTGCAATACCGCCGAGCAGCGACAGCGCGAAGATCGTCCACCAGACCTCGCTGAGTTCGCCACCATCGATGGCAGGGATCACGACCGCGACTCCGACGATGACCGCACCCGCGACGAGCCAGGCCAAGCCGCGGCGCGACCGTGACGTTGTGGGCCCGATCGGCTGCCCCTGACGGAACAACCACACACCAGCTGCGACCACCGCGCCGGCGATCGGGATCAGCGCCGCAGGGCTGACGGCCAGCGCAACGGCCGCGGCGACTGTCGCGCCAATGATCAAGATAATGATTCGGTTCATCAGAGACTCCCATCTCATCCGTGGCGCGGCACGTGCCGCGTCGACGACTTCACTCATCACCAATGGCATGAGGCGCACGCCGTCATGGCGATGCCGGTCAACCACCGACTGGACCATCGCGTCGCCGTAGGCGCGTCGGAACGTCGACGGGTACGCGAACAGCACCGCCTTGTAGGCGGCGAGGGCGACCCGATTCACGACGTACCACCAAGGATCAGACCGAGACGGCGCAGACGCGCCGCGTCGATCAACGACGCCAGCCGGTCATACTCGGCCGCCCCGACCCGGCGACCCAGAGCGGTGAGCCGGTAATACCGACGACGCTGGTCATCCAAGGCAGGGTCCGGTCGCTCGTCGGCCTCCTCGATCAGTTGTTGATCGAGCATCCGTTTGATCGAGCCGTACAGGGTCCCCGACCCCATCTTGACCACACCACCGCTCACCGCGGCCACGTCGCGCATGATCGCGTACCCGTGCTTCTCGCCATCGGCCAGCGCAACGAGGATGTGCATCACCGAAGCCGGCAACGGCAGGAACTGGTCGACATCTCGTTCACCCATGCCGCCACTATGGCGGAAGCCGACGTACTATGTCAAGGGTCGACATATACGCTCCTCCGGCCGAATGGGCCAACGACGGCATGGGACGAGGGTGCGGCGCCGAAGTGCTGCAGTTCCGGCCGTAAGACGCGCCGTCCGGGGATTGTCGCCAGGGATTATGGGACGTTCGACTTGGGCCGTTACGAGCGGGACCTCCGACGATTGGTGAAGGTTTATCGAGCGGCGATACCGAGCGCCCTCCGGGATCACTCGGATGCCCGTCGTGGCGGTCCAGCTCGAAGGCGAGGTCAGATGACGGCTTGGAGGTTTTCGAACGGGGGCGGTCCGAGGAGTTCGATTCCTCGAGGGTTCTGTTTAGCCGACGCTTGGAGGCGTGCGATGTCGAATGCATCAGCCGAGTCGCCGATCGCTGGGTCGCTCGCGTCGCGGTAGAACGCTTGGCCGATACCTGGAGTCTGCACGGTGAGTAGCCGCGCCTCTCGGAGACCACGAGGAAGGCGTGGGGTACGCCCTTGGGCGTGAACATCATGCCACCGACACCGACCCGGGATTCTTGGCCGTCGACGTTCACGACGATCTCACCGTCGAGAACGTAGACGGTTTCGTCGGCTTCGGGATGTCGATGCAGCGGAGTGGTCTTGGCGTGCGCCAAGGCGTCTTCGAACATGAAGAACGGCGCCGCCGGTGTCCTCGGTGGTGAGTTTCCAGGTGTGGAGACCACCTCCAAGGAACGACCGCTTGTCGCCTTCGCCGGCACCTCGGATGATTGGAGCGTTCATCTCGCATCGCCTCCAGTTTTATGGGACACATATCCCATGACGAGCGTAGAGTATCATCGTGGGTGTGTCAATCCCATATGAGCTCGTTGGCCGGACCGACCAGAAGCGTCGCACCCGTGACGCGCTCATCGCCGCAGCCCGCGACATCGTGGCCAACGGCGCCACGCCTACGGTTGAGTCCGCCGCTGAAGCAGCGTCGATCTCTCGCACCACCGCCTATCGGTACTTCCCGAGTCAGCGGGCGCTGCTTGTCGCTGCCCATCCCGAGACGTACACAACGTCACTGCTGCCCGACGACGCACCCGACGATGCTGCGACTCGACTCGACCTCGTCATCGACGCGTTCACTCGTTCGAATGTCGAGAACGAGGCCCAACAACGCACGATGCTTCGCCTCTCGCTCGAAGCCGACCCGGGCGAGCGCACGCAACTGCCGCTACGGCAAGGACGGGCGATCACATGGATCGAGGAAGCACTCGCGCCGCTTCACGCTGAGATAGCGGAGACCGATCGACGCCGGCTTGTACTTGCGATTCGAAGCGCTACAGGGATCGAAGCACTCGTCTGGCTCACCGACGTCGCCGGGCTTTCGCGTGACGATGCAACCGAACTCATGCGCTGGTCCGCTCGCTCCTTACTCCAGTCGGCGCTTGCCGAAGCGGCAGCCAGTGCACCCGACCGGACAAACCCGCGATGACCGTACGCAATGATGACCGTACGCATTGAGGGAGGCGCGCTGACTCCCGTCGATCTGTGCGAGCGCTGAGCGCCCGTGCCGTCAGGTTGGTGATGCGATTACGTGGTACCGCATCGGGGCCGCGATGCGGAGCGAGCCGCCTGTGATCGCCGGTGAATATCCAGACCGTTATCGAGCGGTTGGTTGAGCTGTGTCAACCCGTTTGGGGACGACCCCCTGATCCGTTTGAAGTCCAGGGAGTCGCCCGGCACCTGATGGTCGCACACCCGAGCCAAGTAATGCACGGTATCGCTGCCGTGACGCAGCGCCGGCACACTCAATCACAGACCAAGGCTGACACCAACAGCGTTGGGTTTCGTGATCTCCTCCCACGTGTAGGAGATTTCACCTCGGTCGCCAACCTCGACGATGTACACCGATTCCCCCTCGGTCAGTGGCAGCTCGAAGGAGAACTGACAACCGTTGAGGATGCCGATCTCGCCGGGTCCGAGGCTGGTTCGGGCAAGCTCGACGGCGCTTGCCGAGCGCACGACGACCTGGGTTGAGCTGCTGATGTCGTTGTATCCGCCACTCGGGTAGCAGGAGTCACCTTCGTCAGCGAGAAGCCACTCGTCAATGTCGAAGACGGTGAATGTTCCCGAGACCGCCTGCTCATCGAGCACGCGGAACGCCGCCTCATAGTCGGGACACAGGTGCTGGACGGCAATCAGGTCAACCTCGGAGCCTCGAGGCGGAGATCCGCTGTCGAGCTCCTCGCACACGAGGTAGCCAGCGTTGGTTGCGGCTCGATCGGTGGCCCACTCGTTGACGTTGGCGGAATCGATGGCTTCGAGATACTTCGACTCGGCGTCGGCGCCCTTGGAGGACAGCATGACACCAGCGATCACGACCATGGCGACAACTCCGACCACCGCAGCGCCGATCACGTAGGTCTTTCGCTTCGGTCGGGTTTCGTTCCCGGACCGAGGAGTTTCGGTCGCGACGGCTTGTGGTTCGACTGGCGCCGGAGCGGACCACCCAGGCGGTTGGGAAGACGCCGTTTGCGGGGGCGCCGTGCGTGGCACGGGCGGGGGCGGGGGCGGGCGATGGTCAACCCGGCTTTCGGGCGCGTACCACTTGCCGTCAGACGCTTCCCACCATCCTTCACCTGCTGGAAGATCACTCACTCGCCGTCCGTCCCTTCGTTTACGGGCGATCGCCGCAGTCGTACGGTGCGAAGTCGGCAACGCCTGTTGCTTGCAACGACACGGCGGAACATCGCCCGGTTATCGGTTGTTGTCACCTGAAGACTTATCGACGCTCTGGCGCACCTCTTAAGGAGAACTTGAACCACGAGCAATCCCGCTGGTAGCCCGGAACGGTCGCAAGCCACTGCGTCGTGCAGCCTCGTTCACTGCATCGCGCCGCACCTGCGCAATTCAGTAGGCGAATTATCCAACGGGTAGCCCGTGACGCGACCACAGTGAGAAGCCGGCCACGCACCCGTGAGGCGTTGGATGCATCGCTGTTCGAGGCGGGGGCGTGACTCGGAGCCCGCAATTCGGCGCTCGTTCGCGGTTCTGATCGGTGCTTGCGCGTCGGGCCCGTCGTACATTGAGCCAGAGGGTGACCGCAGTGGGCCCCTACCGATTGAGGAAGGTGGAGCGGACATGGCTACCGAGATCGATGAGATGACCGAACTCGCCTACGAAGGCTCGCGGCTGCCGGTCACGACGACCCCGGTGGTCGGTGCCCCGGCACGGCAGCACGCGGATGTCTTCGTACCCGGAACCGAACCGCTCGCAGTCGACGAGATCCGCGTGACGATCCTGGGGAGTGGCGATCCGTTCGTGAAGAAGAGCCAGGCATCGGCGTCGCTGCTCATCGAGGTAGGCAATGTGGAGGGTGACTTCTTCTTCTTCGATCTCGGCTCCGGCTCGCTCGCCAATTTCAACGGGCTCGGGCTGCCGGTGACGGCGACGACCAAGGTGTTCTTGTCGCACCTGCACGCCGACCACGTCGGAGACATGCCAACACTGCTGTGGAGCCTCGCGAAGGCCGGACGTCGCGACCCGGTGGAAGTCTGGGGGCCAGCCGGAGAACACGAGCATCTCGGCACCCGTGCCTATTCAGATCATCTCGAGGCGGCACACGCGTGGGACATGAAGTCCTTGAGCGGCCACCCCGGCCAGTCGGGGGCGCGTGCCATCACCACCGAGGTCCCCTACGACCGGCCAGAGGTCGTCTACCAACGCAACGGTGTGACGATCACCTCGTTCCCAGTGATCCACATCCACAACGGTGCCGTCGGCTACCGACTGGACTATGCCGGGCGCAGCGTCGTGTTCTCCGGCGATACCCGCCCCTGCCGGCACCTGGTCGAAGCCTGCGACGGCGTCGACCTGCTCATCCACGAGACGTTCCCGACAGCGGCCGTGCTGTCGCAGAAGGCGGGCATGCCGCTGAATGTCGCCGAGATGATCGTCAACGGCGCCCATACCGGCCCTGCCATGGCAGGCATGGTGTTCGAACGAGCCGGTGCGCGCATGTCGGCCATGTGGCACCTCGTCGTCGATCACGAGACCGTCGGCCCGGTGTTCTCCGAGATGCGCACTCGCCACGACGGCCCCGTGGTCATCAGCCAGGACCTCACCGTGTTCAACGTCACCAAGGAGTCCGTCGTCGCTCGCCAGGCGATCATCGATCCGTTCCGCTGGCCGGTCGTCGGTGCATCGAACACGCAGGGCCCGCCGATGTCAGCGCCGCTCCCGCCACCGGAATGGTGGTCTACCGCCCTGATCACCGACTGACGCCGAGAATCCGGTCGTTCACGGACACGGCCGAACGGTCACCGGTCGCACCAGAGAGCACGACCTTCATAGTGGACTCGCCAGCCTGAGCGAAACGACCGCCAGGCGAATGGCCAGGCCGAACGAAGAGGTCCGAACGTCTCCAGGCTCGTCGACCATGCCACGCCGACGCGAGCGATACTCCCGGGCTGCCAACGATCATCCACCACACGGCTTCCGGCGAGGTCGGCCGCCTTCTCGACGCCTACGCCCACCGCATGATCACTGTGATGACGGACGTCGTGAACGGTCGCTGACCGTGTCCGGTTGAGGACCGGCTGCTGAGACGCTCGATAACTCCGGACCGAAATGCTCGGCATCGCGCCGCACCTCCTGCGTTTCGATCGGTCCGATCACTCAGAAGAGACAGCACCCGTCCGCCGTCGTACTCGAACAGGTTGGCCCCTGCGCTGTTCGCGGTCCTCAGATCGCTGATCCGGCTTGGTACCGTGTGCTGATGGACGCATCGAAGATCTGGTCAGCTGAGGAGCTGGAGAAGATGAGTCCGAACGAGCGTCAGTCGATCGTGCGCGCCGGATTCGAAACGGACCTCAGCAAGGTGTCGCCAGAACTCTTGGAGCGGGCTCGGCGCAAGATCGAAGCGCACATCGCTGCGAACCAAGACGCTGCGACACCTGACCGGTGACCAGTCGCCGCACCGTTCGTGTCGACCAGGCATTCTTCGACGATCTCGACCACCAGCTCGGCAGCGACCGAGGGCCGAACGGAGAGCCGTCAAGTACGGACTTCATCGTCATCGACCTGCCGACAGTCGTCGATGAGTTCGCTGAGAACTTCGACACGCTCCCCATCGTGTACCCCGACCGCCCCGACTATCGGGTCTTGGTCGTCGGTGGCACCCTCGTTGCAGCATCGGTGGTCGTCGGCCAGCTCGTCGCCGACGGCAGCATCGTGCTGCTCGGCATCGAGCTCGACCTCGATTGGCCCGACGAGCAAGTCGACTGACAAGGGCGCGAGCCGGAGCTCTCGCTGACCCGCTCGGTAATCGCGCAGCCCAACGGACATCCGGGCGAGCGATATCCGGCGAAGTCGGTCGCCCTCCCCCGCCAGTGGCCCACCGCATAATGCCACAAGATTCGATCGTCGTCAGGTGGCGTCAACTCCGGTGTACGTCACACGGATAACCGAACCTATCCGTGGCATGTCCGCCCACTCAGACCCGTTCATAGGTGGCACCATTGCGGTGCTCGGGCGTCGATGGAAGACTCGTCGGGTGGCACGCGATTCCACTCGACACGACCCCGAGACCATCGCGCTCGGCCACGCCGCGCATCGCGGAGATCCGTGCGCAGCTCCCGCAGCGCCGCTCCACGAGTAGCGCACCGTCGAGTTCCGCCATCATCGATCCACCGACCCGCCGAGAGACCATCGATGTTGCTCTGCCTGCCGACGAAAGCTGGTCGCCGGAACGAATGGCCGCCGCAATGGCAGCGGGATCAGAACGCTCCCAATTACAACAGCGCGTCGTACAACTCGAAACTGAGGTCGCTCAGCTTCGCGCCGCGCTCGCCGATGTGCTGACAGCCGCCGCGAACGGACTGCAGCCTTCGACCACAGCAACCGAACCGACCACCGAGATCAGCACTGCGCCGAGCGGTGTCGACTGACAGCGCCGACGAGTTGCTGACCGCCTGAGGAACGAGCACCGCTCGGCCATACCTCGGCGCATTCGGCGGTTGTACACCGTGCGGACCCAATCGAACATCGACCGAGCCAACCGAGACCTCTCCCCCACCGTCGCCCGACACACAGCCCCTTGGAGGCGGCGCAGCCGACCCCGGTTTGGTTCTCTGTGATCGTCCGTCGAAGTTGACTACGGTCAGGCGCAATGACGAGGAGCCCCAGCGAAGATGAAGGGCCGCTGGCGACACCGCTCTCGCTCGCTACGGACTTCTACGTAGCGTGGGCGAACGTCGATCGACTGTCGCACTACTCATCGACAGCGCGGGCCCGAGCATTCGCTGTGTGGGTCTCGCTGTTCGGAAGCGTGGATGCCGATGGTGTCGTGCTCCTCAACTCAGCGGAGATTTCTGAGCAGTTCACCGTCAGCCGCGCATCATGGGTGCAATACCGAGAGCTGCTCGAGCTAGCCGACCTCATCGAGCAGACACCAGTACGGGGTAGCGCACACCAGCGAATGGTCGTGAAGCTCACTCCCCCGCTACGCACCGCCTGAACCCTGGCAGAACCGACGACGCAAGCATCTTCAGGAAGCCTGCTCGGGCCGCAGCCAACGCGAGACGAAGTGCTCGATCTCAGCGCCGACACCCAAGGAACCGCCTCGGAACCCATTGCGGTGTGCGTTCATTTAATATACGTTGAGGCGATGAGGTCTGGGGAACCACAAGACTCTGGGGTGCGGTCGCAACCGTCGGCTACGACCGGCGATGCCAAATCGACAGGAGATCACCAATGAACTCGCCTCGGATCGTTGCCTTTGCTGCCATTGCAGTCGTGCTGCTCGCAAGCTGCTCATCAGACAGCGGTGAATCCACTACTGAACCAGTGGCGTCGCCGCCAACGACAGCCCAGGCAAGTACTACCCCGCCACCGGCCACGACCGAGGCTCCTTCGACCACATCGACGCCCCCGTCGTCTACAGCGACGTCGCCGCCGGCCACGACCGACGCTTCGACCGACACCACCCCTTCGCTGTTTGAACCCGGCACACCGGAATTCGAAGTGGCCGAAACAATCGGGATCCTCGAACAGCAATGGCAGGAGTGCCTCCGCACTCTGCCCAACTGTGACCAGATCGCCGCCAGTGAACGCACCACGGGAGACGAGCGGACCCAGATCCAAGGCGATGCACTCAGCTGGAACTCCAACGGCTACGAGGCAAGCAACTTCGATGCGCTCGATTACCGGGTGGATACTGTGACCATTGATTCCGATGGACTTGCAGCGACCGCAATCGGCTGCGTAACCGATCCAGTTGTTCTGACCGAGTCGGACGGAACGATCGTGGATGACCGCTTTCTCTCCTCGATAACCGAATGGAGAATGTTGCTCATCGATGGTGTTTGGAATGCAGAGTCGAGCAGCACGCAAGGTGAGGCTGGCGTTGGTCCCGAGGCGAACCTGTGTGCCGAATAGGTAGACGCCTCCTGGCCATCGTGGCGGCCTTCGGACTAATGACCAGTGGCGGAGCGACTCCTGCGGAAGCGGCGGGTAACCACGGCAGCCAGGGAAGCAGCGGCGGAGCGGAGTTCAACGTCTCGGCTGAAATCGGCGGTCGATACGCAAACCCCAAGGGCGTTTGGGACAACCCGTGCGACGCCCCCTTCGTCTACACAGCGGCCTTCTTGTCTGAGAACGGCACGACGAAGGGGGAAGTGCGCAGCATCCGCCCCGATGGTGTTGCGGAGTTCCTATGGCGAGTGTCGTGCATGAACCCGGAGAACGGGGATCTGTCGGCACTCTGGGACTACTGGATTCCTGCGCCCCAGCCGTCCGACTTGGTGGCGGATCTCGCCGAGGTGCTGCCGGGATATCTCGACCCTCCAGATGTGGTGTGGCCGAACTCGAGCCCGGAGCATGGCTGGTTGTTCGTGAAGGTGCCGATGGATTTTCGGATCGACAACTTGGGTCCGGTGACGGTCACTGCGTCAGTGACCAACCTGTTGGGGACGGTGACGGCCTCCGCGACGGCTACCCCGTCGACGGTCAGATTCGACTCGGGTGAGGGTGGCGGTACGTCCTGCAGCGCCAGCCAGGCGCAAGAGCCGTACGTCCCCCGGAGTTACGGGGCATGTTCGTACACGTATCAGAACTCGTCGTCGATTGCCCCGAATGGGTACTCGTTCGGGTCGACCACGACGATGCGATGGGACATCACGTCGGCGCCAGCAGATCCAACAATTCCGGTTTCGCTCGACACTTTCGTGGAGCAGCTGCTTCCGGTATCGGAGGTGCAGGCGCTTGTCACCTGCGTTGGGGCAGGTTGCTGAGATGACAGCGTTGGACGTTGGCGGTCCTCCGACGCTGAGCCGTGCTGGGCCGGATCGGTCGTACCCGGCGATGCCGGTGTGGGCTGGGGTGTCGGGGGCGGCGACGTTGGTAGCGGTGGCATCGTCGCTGGTGTCGGTGGGTGCCGGCGTGTTGGTTGCTGTGGTCGGGTTCGGGGCGGTTGTGGGTGTCGCGGATGTGGTGTGGCGTCGGATCCCAAACGTCGTGTGCGTTTCGATGGCGGTGCTTGCTGTGGGGTTCGGGCTGGTGTTCGACTCGGTGCTGTTGTCGTGGGTGGTGATTGGTGCTCTCGGTACGTGTGCGCCGGTGTTGGTCCTTCATCTGATCAACCCGACGTGGGTGGGTTTCGGTGATGTGAAGTATTTGGCGGCGCTCGGCGCGTTGCTGGGCGTTCTGTATTGGCCTGCGGGGATGGTGGTGTTGTGGGTGGCGAGCGTGGCGGCGGTGCTGTCGCGTCCGTGGGTGCCGCCGGCGTGGCGGCGGGCGGTGCCGTTGGGGTTTTGGTTGTCGGTGGCGTCGGTGCCGGTGGTGGTTGTTGTGTTGGTCGTGCAGTGATGCGGGTTCGTGAAAGGTGGTTGTTGTGAGTAGTTCTTTCGAGCAGTTGACAGGGGGGTCTGTTGATCCGTATGCCGGCTACGACATCGACGATGATCTGGCCCCGGTGGAGTTGGGGGCACCGAAGAAGCGCAGCTATTCGAGGGTGGTTGTCGGGTTCGGGGCGGTTGCGTTGGCGGGGTTGCTGGGTGCGTATGCCTTCGTGGCTGCTTCACCGGAGGCGACGCAGGTGATGGTTGCTGCCAACGAGTTGCGTGTGGGTGAGCCGATTGTGGCGTCGGACCTGCGGGTCGCTGATGTGGGTTCTGTGTCGCAGCTTGATGCGGTGACGGCCGAGGATCAAGCGGTGCTGATCGGGTTGACGCCGCGGTATCCGTTCCCTGCGGGAACGGTGCTGAATCCGTCGTTGTTCGTGCAGGTGGACGAGGCAATCCCTGAGGGCAAGGTGATCGTGGGGGCGGTCTTGGCGCCTGGTTCGGCTCCGACAGAGTTGTTGCGGGTCGGGGACCCGGTCAATTTGATTGGTGTGACAGCTGGTGTGGGAACGGGCGAGGCGGGCCCGGTGGTGTTGGGTGCTGGGGAGATTTGGGCGGTCGGGCCGGCGAGCGAGCGAAATGGTGCGTCGTCGGACGACGTGTTGGTGTCGATGCTTGTCGACGTGGGGATTCAGGCCGATGTTGCCCAGGCTGCGTCTGATGACAGGTTGTGGTTGACGGCTGTGAGGGCCGGGTCGTGATTGTGGTGTTTCAGTCGTTGTCGGGGTCGCCTGGGGCGTCGGTGTGGACGACGTTGGGTAGCGGTTTGTGGCCGTCGGACAACCCGCTGGAACACGTTGGAGTTGAGGCCGATCTCGATGGCGGTGTGATGGCGGTGCGTTATCAGCTCGAGTCGAAAACCGATCTGTTGCTGGCTGAGGCTCCTTTGGCTGAAGGAGCCGGACTGGGCGATATGTCGCTGTGCGCT
>CAVVFL010000030.1:0-103267 GCA_963747375.1 Ilumatobacteraceae bacterium | reverse complement strand
ATATTACTCCAACCGGACTTTATTCTGTAGGGTGGACTTGCGCAGCACGTCCACCGATTTTGGTAGCACTGGTGGACACGCTCTGCGAGTCCACCCTACGACTCAAAACGGCGAAAGCATAAAAAATAATCCATAAACCAATGCTCAGGCAATACATTCAATAGCATTCATAAGGAATTGAATTATCATGACTATTCGCGATCTTATTGTTGGCGTGCGCCACATCGGCGTGTATGTTGACGACATGGACAACTCTCTTGCAACCCTTGCCCGCATTTTTGACCATGACCCGGATACACTCTTCCAGGTACCGCCTGCGGGTGAACCGGCCCCTGACAGCCGATTCGCCTTTATCCCGGTCGGCGGCATGGATTTCGAACTCATTCAGCCGATATCGGATACGTTTAAAAACATGGTCAGCAACCCGCCCCCCGGCATCAACCATATTGCCTTTACTGTTACGGACATTGAGAAGGCGGTTGAGATGATGAAGGACAAGGGCGTGCGTCTGGACATGTCACCCCCGACGGCATTCTCGACATGCCGCGCAGCCGGGTTGCCTACTTCAACAAAGATGACACCGCAGGCATCCTGATCGAATACGTCCAGCCGCGTTCGTAAAATCAAGAGTTTAAGGCTTAACATCGCAGGCTGGATGCAACCCACCATTGACAGATAGATATGCATCCGTGGGTTGCGCTTCGCTGCACCCACTATACTATGATACGATACCATGCGGCCGAGAACTTCACCCAAATAACCCTTGAAAAAGAAAATATCGCAAGCTATATAGCTACTATATTCACCCCATATTAATCCCATCAAGGAGGAAACAGGTATGAGAAAGCTATTAGCAGGACTCACCGTTTTGGTATTTTTTTGTATCGCATCATCGACCATGGCCGCCGGAGTTAAAGTTCCAAAAACCCTTTGCCTGGACTTTGCTAGCTATGTTTTTAACACACAACTGACATTCAAGAGCACCGGAACCATTTATGATATGGGCGCTAAAGTCACTACGTATCTAATAACCGGCCGTGATAACTATGGCCTCTTGAGCGGTACCGGCTACGTTGATCCCGGTACTACGACATTAAAAGCGACATACAGCGGCATGTATGATGGCAATACCGTATCAAACTACGAGTTGGTATTTAACCTTGAGAGCGGAAGCGGTACGGCATACTTTCGTTATGATAACCCGCCAAACAATACGCTCAATATAGGTACCGATGGTGTAACCAGCGTAGATTGCACAACATTGGGCTCAATTACAGCGGCACCTGCAACAGACGGGCCTGCGTCACAACAGAAGCCCTGAAATTACACACTCCGCGATGGGGCGGGTAAACACCGCCCCATCATGCGGCAAACGCCGATTAAAGGCAAAAAGTACAGAACTTTTGCGGTATTATGCTATAGCGGATGCATTTGTTTGAGGGCGGCACTAACCGTGCCGCCCCACTTTTTCCTCCCCATTCCCTTTGCGCTTGACTGTCCCTGCACTGCGGCTAAAAATAATACCCCTTGAAAATAAAAATCTGTCCGGCTATATGCTTGAGTATATTCAACCCATATTAATCCCATCAAGGAGGAAACAGGTATGAGAAAGCTATTAGCAGGACTCACCGTTTTGGCTTTTGTTTGTATCGCATCATCGGCCATGGCCGCCGGAGTCAAGGTACCGAAAACCCTGTGTCTTTCTCACTTGTTTGAGGCCAAGTACTATCAACTGGTGATAAAATCTCAAGGCAGTATTCCCGACACCGGATGGCACTGTAAAATCATACTCCATAACCGGCCACATTGGGTCGACGTCGGGCGGTTCCCATTGGCCCGTCAGTGGAAGCGCCTATGTCGCACCTGGATCAACAACACTGCACGCCAATTTTGACGGACATTATGGCGCAGGAAACTTTAATGGAAGCTTCTATGAACTGTTCTATAATTTAGACACTAACACAGGTACGCTCCATTGGGTTTTAGAATTTGGAAGTGGGGGCTTGAGTCGCGAGTCTGATCCAGTTACCGGCATAGACTGTAACGATCCCTCATTGACGATACCTGATTAAAATGAATCGCGAATACTAATGCGTCGTTGGACCTATCCCTAGAATAAAGGTGACAACAGCGCCTTTTTTAAAATCACAATGGATGTTTTCAAGGCGGCACAAACAGTGCCGCCCTTTATTTTTTTAATTCCCTTTCCGGTTGACTCACCCCCCTGCGATAATTTAACCGAGACACCCCTTGAAAAATAAAGTTTCGCACGGTATATATATATATATTATGTTCAACCAATATTAATCCAGCAAGGGAGGAGAAAGGTATGAAAAATTTGTTAGCAGCACTGATCGTCGTAGCATGTATTTGTATCACATCATCGGCCATGGCCAGTGCGGGCCACCAGTGTATGGAAATGAGATACACGTGGTACGGGTATTCTGAGGGCATTACGTACATGAAGCTTTATGCTGATGGCTATTTCCAAGATGCTGAAGGCGGCTGGGGCTACTGGAAACAATTCGGAACAGCCGTCGGTTTGCAATACTATAACGGCTGCATGCCTTCGTATTCCGGCACAAAAAAACAGGGTTTTATGAATGCACGGACGGTAGCAACCCGATTTCTGGACCCAATGTTTACATGATCAAAAAGTCAAAGAACTGCGGATCGGTGGATGCCATTGTCTACGACCAGTCCGGGGCCGATGGACCAACAGCCTTCTCACCCAAATAAAAATGCTCTTTCAGTGCGGCACCTTCGGCGCCCGCACTTTTTTTTATTGCCTTTCCGGTTAACTCACATCTGGTTGCAAACCTAACAGAACTCCCCTGGAAAAAACCTCCTCAAGCTATATTCCTGAACTGTTTTCAACCTATGTTAATCCCATAAGGATCGGCAGGGTGGGTGCAACCCCACTTTTTTCGAGTACATATAAATCGGCGGGGTTACGCTTCGCTGCACCCACCCTCGCCGCACTACAAAATCACCACAGTGTCATTCCGCGCAAGCGCAGCGCGACCCGGAATCCAGGGTTTTTAACGGACCCCGCATCAAGTGCGGGGTGACATTCCCGGATCAAGTATGCAGGGTGGGTGCAACCTACCTTTGGCGGTTACATATGCATCTGGTGGGTTGCGCTTTGCTGCATCAACCCTGCGGGACTACGATTCTATGCAAGCGAAAACTTGAGCCAAATAACCCTTGCAAATAAACGTACCACAAGCTATATAGCAAAAATATATTCAACCCATATTAATCCCATCAAGGAGGAAGAAGGCATGAAAAAAATGTTGGTAGCAATGATCGTCGTGGTGTTTGTATTCGCCGCAGTACCGGCAATGGCCACCACGGCCAAGGTACCAAAAAGCATCTGCATGGCCGTAGATGCGACCATAATCAGCTTCACAATGACCACCTCCAAGGGCGGAACCGCAGTAGTGTCTGGAGGAGAAAAAATTACTACGTATGATATTCAGGGTTCAATGAACATGCTTTACCGCCTGGACAATAATTTCCCTTTGCATGGCTCCGGAATATGTAAGGAATATTTTTAATTTTATGTTCACCAGCGCATGGGTCGTCCCGGATCTGACTACTGTTCAGACTATTAACTTGCGGGGAAAGTTTAATCTGGCAACCGGTACCGGCACAGCATCTTTTTCGAACATGGGCCCCACCTATTCTGAGGCGCTTCTAGACTTAAATCTTTCGGCGGTAAACTGCAGCACATTTGAAGTGCCAAGCGACACCATAGCGGATGAAGTCCCGTCTGGGAATCTGGGACTTTCCGTTGTTCAGTAAGCAGAGACCTTTAAGACGCGTGCATCACAGTGCATTATCTGAAGCAGGGCCTTATCACCGGCCCTGTTTTTTTTGTTGCAGTAGTCCGAAAAAAGCGCAGCGTGTCCCAGCTGATATATCCTGCTTTCACGGGATTAAGTCCGGGCCACACGACGCGCACGTCCACCTTTGTTTTAATTTCCTTTCAGGTTTACTCCACCCCGCCCTCCTGTTTATAATCCGCGCAACCATACCCTTTTTACGAAAGGCCGCATGCCATGACAGATGAAAACAAGGATTTCATGCAGGAGCTTGACCGCGAGAACCGCGAAACCATGGAGGACTATCTTGAAAAGATACGGCGCGAAGCTTACCGCTATTGCGAAGAAGTGACCGTCACAAACGTTGAGGGAACCTGCCCGTATGGACACAAAAAAGGCGACAGCTTCCGCCTGACAAACATGAACTCGGACGGCATGTGCGGCTCGCTCTATCAGCCGATTCACACGAACCTTGTGACGCTGCACTACGGCGGCACCATGTTGTGGGGCGAACCTGAATCGTTTAGCGGCACCTGCATGGAAGGCCGCGTGCAGGTGAATGTAAAGCGGGTCGAACTGCCCAAGCCAACAGTGGTGCGCACTGAGGTCAAGCCCGTTGACATGACCGGAAAAGGATATCCCGGCGTTGACACCTACCGGATTTTTCTTGAGACCATCAGCGTGGCCAACAAGTGCACCTGGGGGCACTGCGATGGCCAACGGGTGGAATTGGATCCGTTCAACATCGGCAAGGTGTGCGGCTTTCTCTATTGGGAATTATACCAATACATGAACCTGCTGCTCTCAGGCGGGCACGCGCCCTGGAGGCCGACCCGGACATCATTCACGGCTGCTGCCCCGACCCCTTCAACCAGGTAACCTACCGCCTATCAGGAAAAGCGATAGGCACATCCGAGTGACACAACAACAGCCATGTAGGGTGGACCCGCGAAGCGCGTCCACCAACATCTAAACGGTGGACATGCTGCGCAAGTCCACCCTACGTGATTTTGTTTTAAAGCATTTTTGATTTCGATTGATTGATAGCGATTTTTGTGGAGGGCCATGCTACGTCTTGGCCGCACGCAATAAGTTGCAGGCCGGACTAAGCGCAGCGTGTCCGGCACATTGAGACATCAAAACAGCCGGACATTCCGCCACGGCGGATCAGTCCGGCCTACACAACTGTAAGACTACTTCATAGACAGGCTGTAGCCAAAGCCATGCAGGACTAAAATCAGGAGACCGACAGCAATCCGGTACCAGCCGAATATCCTGAACGATGCTTCATGAGATAGGAAATAAAGGCTTTGATAGCTATCGTTGCAGTAATAAAGGCTATAAGATTTCCCAACAGCAGTATTCCTCGTTTGCAACCGTGATGTCCCGGTAGCTGAAGTATTTTTGAAAACCCCAGTGGCAAACATGGTCGGGACAGCCAGAAAAAAAGAAAATTCCGCGGCCGTTGTGCGGGTCAGCCCCTGAGACATGCCGCCGATTATCGTGGCAGCCGAGCGCGATACGCCGGGTATCATGGCAATGCACTGAAAAAGGCCGATATACAAAGCCTTTTTAGGGGTAACAGCCTGATCCTGCGAAGCGCGACCGAACCAGCGATCGATAAAAAGAAGGATAACACCGCCGGCCACCATCACCACTGCCACGATAAGAACGCTTTCAAGCATGCGGTCGATATAATCGATTACTAAAAAACCGATGACCGCTGCCGGAAAGAATGCGATCCCCAGCCTCAGATAAAAATCGAATGACTGGACAAAGCGTTTCCAATACAACACGACAACCGACAAAATAGCACCGAACTGAATATTAACGGCAAAAAGCCTGGTAAATTCCGTGCTGCTAATGCCGAGTATTTTCTCAACTATGATCATATGGCCCGTTGATGAGACGGGCAGAAATTCAGTCAGACCTTCGACAATGGCGATTATAAGGGCTTCAAGAGGGGTCATTTCAAATTCAGTCGAAATCGGGGTCAAGTCGTTATCTTGACATTTCAGTGAGCTGCTTTACGATTGTGTCGCATGTTTGCTTAAGCTTTCCGTCACTGGCCATCTTTTCACGCAGCCGCTTTCGAGACTGACTCACGGCACTGGAATCTACATAGTCAACTGTACGAGCATCTATTGTAGTAGTTGTACAGCCAGCGTTCAATGAGCGCCTTGGCCTTCATCAACCTATCAAAGATTTCTCCATTTCACAACTCGTCTTTTAGTCACACCTCCGCCGTATTGACAAGCGTTCATAAAAGGTATACCTTTCCCCGAAACCATAAGCACATTACTTCACACAACACCATGGCAACTCTCAGAACTATACCGACATCGCTGCGTCTGCTCACTACCAATCCGGGCACGGCCTTTGTCGCCAGCTATTTCGCTGCGGCGAATCTCGGGGCGCTGCTGCTCTGCCTGCCCATCGCTACCCGCTCCGGAAGCATCCCGTGGATCGATGCGCTTTTCACTGCCACCTCGGCGCTTTCCGTTACCGGCCTTACCGTGGTGGATACGGCATCGACCTATACGCTTTTTGGCCAGATCGTCATCCTGCTCCTGATACAGTTCGGCGGCCTGGGCATCATGACATTCGCAGTCTGGATTTTCGCGGCTACGGGCTGGCGGGTGAGCGTGTTGCAGCGCTGTTTCATTCAGGACACCTACGCCTCGGACCCGACTGTCGACATGAAACGCCTATTGCGCTTTATCATCTCTTTTGCGCTGATCGTCGAGCTGCTCGGCGCCGGGCTTCTCGTGATTTCACTGTGGGGTGAGCTCAGCCCGGCACAAAACTGCTACTATGCCCTGTTCCACGCCATATCGGCCTTCTGCAACGCAGGATTTGCCCGTTCCCCGACAGCTTTGTCGTGTACCAAAACAATGTGCTGCTCAATCTGACCATTGCCTTCCTGATCATCTTCGGCGGCATCGGGTTTCCTGTCTTTTTCGAGCTCCTGTCCTGGGCACGCAAGCCGACGCGAACCCAACTGACCCTGCACACCCGGATTGTTCTGCAAACGACCCTGATCCTTATCGTTGGCGGCATGCTTTTGATATCGCTGTTCCAGCCGACCAACTCACGGCCAGACGCAGCAAGGAGCAGGCGATGACCGCTTTTTCCAGTCAGTCCAGAACGCCGGGACCGCCGGATTCAACACGGTCAGGTTCGACCTGCTGAACAACGCCACGCTCATGATATGCATCCTGCTGATGTTCATCGGCGCCTCTCCGGGCTCATGCGGGGGCGGCATCAAAACGACCAGCGCGGCGACGCTGATGATCGTGCTGTGGGACCGACTGTGCGGCAGGGAGACCAACCGCGTCCATCGCAGTTCACTCACAACAGCGACGGTTTCAAAAACAATATCGGTTGTAATCCTGTCGGCGCTGTTTATCGTAGCCATTCTGTGCTGCATGCTCATGACAAACATTGCGAACGAGGCGCACCAGCACACCCGCGGCATTTTTCTTGAATATCTTTTTGAGACAATTTCCGCCTTCGGCACTGTCGGGCTTTCGATGGGTACGACCCCCCGGCTCGATACGGCCGGAAGATTCTGATTACCCTGACAATGTTTGTCGGCCGCGTGGGTATCCTGACGGTTGTGTACCTGTTTGCGCAGCAGAAGACGCAGCCCCGGTATCAGTACGCTGAAGAAAATATCATGATCGGATAGGAGCTTTGAGCGCACCATGACAAAATCATTCGCTATTATAGGGCTGGGCAGTTTCGGCTACTGGGTTGCAAAAAACATCAATGAATACGGCCAGACGGTGGTCATCGACACCAACCGGGAGCTTGTCCAGAGCCTGAAACCGTACTCGCGACACATGCCATCATCGGCGATGCCACGTCCATGGAAACACTTGGGAAGCTCGGCCTTGACCAGATGGAAGCGGTAATCGTCAGCCTCGGCGACAACATCAGCGCATCGTGCCTGGTCACGCTACACCCGCTCGAATCGGGGCCAAAAACATCCACGTCAAGGCGATAAACGAAGACCATGCCAAGATCCTGAAAAAAGTCGGGGCAACGCATGTGATTTACCCGGAAAAGGACATGGCCGTAAAGACGGCGCGTGAATTGATAACGCCCAACGTCATGGAGTTCATTACCCTGACGGAAGACGATGAAATTGGCGCAGAATTCGCCCCGCCGCCCGGCTATATCGGACAATCGCTTGCATCGCTGCAGCTGCCCACAAAGTACGATGTCCAGATCATCGCGGTTAAAGAGCTGGTACCGGAGCGCTTCACCGTTATCCCCAAAGCCGATTTTGTTATCAAAGACAGCGATATTCTTATCATCCTCGGCAATAAAAACGACATCCGCAGGATGAAGGACATTTAAGCTGCAGGCCAGCCTACGGGCTAAACCGCGCGATCTCATCGGCAAACATGCGGGCCACGCGGTCGGTGTCGAACGGCCAGACGTAGACAATGCGGGTTGAGGGAAGGCGCTTCTGCGCTGCTTCGACAATGTCACGGATCTCAACTTCAGAGTGCTCACCCCCGCGCGTGGTCATGGTGGTGGCGACGATGACCCGTCGGCTCCGCGGCTGACAGCATCGTCAATACACGCGCCGATATCAGGCGCGAACTCAAGATAGCCGGAAATAACCTCACAGCCGGTTTGCGCGACAATACGGTCGGCCAGCTCCTGCACGCCTTCCCTGTAGGCATCATTTCAGGCGTGCGCGGCCAGAAGCGAACCTTACGGTCAAGTGATGCTTTAAGCCTCTGCAGTAATCCTACCCGGCTCACGAACCCGGACATCGACTCAAGCGCCATGAATATACCGATTGTACTGCGCGAACAGTCGGTTGCCGGAGCTCCGTGGGCCGCAAGAACGATGATGGTTTTCATACTGCCTCCTGTACCTGATAGATCTGACAATGCGGTATGTTACCATATCACAGCCCTGCCTCATGTGCCACCGCAGGCTGCCACATCGCGCAAAATTCCTGCTCCAACATGGCACCCCTGTCGGCTTTACTGCCTGTATGCAAACATCACCCCGCCAGATGCGTCACCGCAATCAATTTGACAAGACATCCCCTTTTTGTAATAACCTTTCACGTTGGCATTGCGACAGAAATGAAAAATTTTCAAAACCATAGGCATGACGAAAACCGTTCGCACCGGGTATAAGGAGACTTTTTGTGCTTGACCTTGTCATAATCGGAGCCGGTCCGGCCGGTTTGATGGCAGCAAGAACCGCTGCCGCACAGGGGCTCCGTGTGGCATTGGTCGAAAAGCGCCGTGATGTTTCAACTATCACGCGGGCCTGCTGCCAGCAGCTGATAATGGACGCGGGCTATGCCGGTGATACGGTCTCGGCTGAACCCGGCACCATCAGTTTTACAACCGGTGGTTTCAGCGTGCCGTACAGCGGGCCGCTGTTTCCGGTTACAAGAAGATACTACTCTCACCCGGGGTGCGCGCATCTGCTTTGATCATAATGACGGACGGCCCCTGGCCGTGCAGTTTGACAAAGGCGTTCTCCTGCAGGGACTGTGGGACGCATGCGACAGCGCAGGCGTAGAGCTGATGACCGGCATGACGGCCTGGGATGCATCCGACGACGGCCAGGCGATAACGATTCAGCTCACCTGCAGCGGCAGGCGCTCCTCCATTTCCGCACGCAAGGCTTTGCTGGCCGACGGCGTCAACTCGCGGATGGCTGAAGCCCTCGGCATGAACAAAGGCCGCACGCATTTCGTCACCACGCAATGCATGGTGTACACCCTCGAAGGCGTAAAAGATCCCGAGCCGCAGGCCATGAAAAAAGCTTCATGGGCAATGTGTACCAGTCGCGCGCGCCCATTATTTTGTACCCGTATTTTGATGATCCGACCCGGACGCGCATGTGCATCGCCCGCAATAAAACAGAGCTCACTGCCCAGGTCTATGCCTATGCCCGCGACAAGGGCGCACTTTCGTTGTACCTGAAAAACGCCCGCATTGTAAAAGAAACCGGCTGCGGCCTGCGCGCGTACACATCGCTTTCGCCATGGTCGGCAATGCGCTTGCCATCGGCGATGCTGCGGCATTTGTTGAGGTCGAAACGCAAGGTGCGCTCATGTGCGGATTCCACGCTGCCGAAGCAGCCCGCATGGAACTGGACGGACAGAGCGGCTTTGACGGCTACACCGCCTGGTGGCAGCAGGCCTTTGAGTTCAACGGCCCTGACGTCCTGCGCGTTGCCGAGGGCTATGCCCTACGCCGACATATGCAGATGAAGAACTCGACTACCTGTTCGGTCTTGTCGAAGACAAAACTCTTCCCGGCAGCTACAGCCAGTACAACACCCCGAAATACATGTGGGATGCGCTACTCCGTTGACAGACAGCGAGGATCGCATCGAGCTAGGAGCTTCCGGAGAAATCAACAGGAGCATGCAGCGCACGCTCAACGACACGCTGTAAGACTAGAATCACAAGCACACGGAAAGCTGACCATGACACTCCAGATTGACACAGATGCATGCGTGGGCTGCGGCTGCTGCGGAGAAAGTACGCTCGAGGAGCGCTTGAACTCGACGGCAAAGCCGTGCTGATCGAGGAGCACTGCATCGGCTGCGGTGCCTGCATCGAGATGTGCCCGACAGGTGCACTGAGCATTACGTAAAACCCAACAGGAGGAACCCATGAGAGCATGCGGAAAGATTATTGTGTACACGTTTCTGGCGGCCTGCCTTGCAGGAACCGCAGTCTTTGCCGATACGATACAGGTATCATCTGAAACAGCCTGCAAACACGCCGGGAATAACAATGCATTCGCACTCAACATGTACCGGCAGCTGCACGCGGTACCCGGCAATCTGTTCTTCTCCCCCGTGAGCATCCGCACCGCGCTTGCCATGACCTATGCGGGCGCGCGCGGCGAAACTGCAGCGCAGATGAAAAATGCGCTTCAGCTTGGTCTTGATGGCAGCGCCCTGAACAAAGCCTTTGCCGATTCCATTAAAACGCTCAACACCGGCGGTGGGACCGACTACGAGATGAGCGTTGCCAACAGCCTGTGGGGCGACAATACCAGCACGTTCCTGCAGCCGTTCATTGACATAAGTAAAAATTTCTACGGCGGAGCGCTTGAGTGCCTTGATTTCAGGAACGCATCTGAAAACGCACGGTTTGCGATTAACGCCTGGGTCGAGGAACAGACCCGAAAGAAAATCACGAATCTTCTTACGCCCGGTAGTGTGAGTACTGATACGCGCCTTGTACTTGTAAACGCCGTATACTTCAAAGGCCTATGGGAAGAGCCGTTCGACAAAAAGCTCACACAAAATACGCCATTTTTCTGCGCTGACGGTCGGAGCGTCGAAAATCCCGCTCATGACGTTCGGCGAAACACAGCATCTTCCCTTCTACAACGAAGAGGGTCTGAAAATTATCGAGCTCGACTATAAAGGCGATGATATATCCATGCTGATCGTGCTGCCGGACACGGCCGGCGGACTTGGCGCCATAGAATCGCGGCTTGACGAAACAACACTCAGCACCTGGGTTAAAAATTGCAGCGCCGCAGTGTGCAGGTGTTTCTTCCGCGCTTTACCATGACCTGGGGCGCTAACAATATCGTACCCGAGCTTCAAGCGCTTGGCATGCGCGATGCCTTTGAAGCCCGTGCCGCCGATTTCTCCGGCATCGACGGCACGCGCGACCTGTTGATCAGCGGCGTATTCCACAAGGCTTTCTCACACAGATGGCGTCGGCACACCGCACGATCTGCGCCTCGGCGAGATCGCGCTGCATCGACTCGGGATCACCACCCGCCGCCTTGACCCTGGCGAGCGTGTGGAACGTCGAGACGAACGGCACGTCGAGTTCGTGCTTCAGAGCATGTCCGACCACACCGCTGAGCCAGTAGTTGCCGTGGATCACGTCCGGTCGCTCATTGCGGGCGAACCAGTCGAGCATGCCGCGTCGGAAGTCGTCGGTGACCTCCGGGAGCGCCTCTTTCGGCAGATGGTGCGGGCCGGCTTCGATGTGCACCACACGATGGCCCGGCTCGACGACGACCTCACGGGGCAGACCGTCACGATCGGCGCGGGTGAACGTGGTGCATTCGACACCGGCCTGGGCCAGCGCCGACACCAGCTCGCGTACGTACACGTTCATGCCGCCGCTGTCACCTGAACCGGGCTGCAGGAGCGGGGACGTGTGGAGAGAGATGACTGCGACGCGCTGCACCAGGGGTCAAACCCTAACCACGGTCGATCTCATCCCGCCGAGGCGGAAAATCTTGCCGAGTCGCTCAGTCGTCCGTGAGCAACGTGTCGAGGTCGGCCTCGCCGTCACGGTATCGCCGCACCAGTTCGGCACTGAGCGCGTCGAGGCGGTCGAATCGGGCCCGCCGGTCCGACGACATCCGCGTTTCGAAGTCGGAGATCGCCTCGGTCAGTGCCGCGAGTTCGGCATCGTCGAGCGACTTGAGATGGCCGAGGCCACCTTGGGCACAGATCTCGTCGAGTTCGACGGCGAGCGGATGATCGCTGAGATCCTCGGTGGGCCGCGGCGGACGCGCCGGGCCACCGGTCAGGTGCTGCGCGAGCACCGTGCGCAGGTCCTCCGTCGGTTCGTCGTCGGATTCCGCGGCTCGGCGGCTTGCTTCGGACTTCACGAGGTCGAGGCGGGCCTGGGCCACACGACGTGCGTACGACACGGCATCATCCTCGTGCTGCAACTGCTGACGAAGCCCCCGCAGCTCCGACAGGGTGAGTTCCGCGGGATCGGGTGTCTCGATGATGGTCACGTACTTCCTCCGGACACGGGTGGCAGGACCGCCACCTCGTCTGATGGGCCGATCGGCGTATCGGCGCTGGCGTCGTCGCCGTTCACCCAGATCCTGCTGGTCTTCAGCACATCGCCGAAGCGTGGCCCGTAGCGCTGCTCGGCGGCGGCGAGCACCTCGCTGACCGTGGTGCCGTCGAACACGGCGGTGCCCGTCCCGGCGGCCTCGCGTGCCGAGGCGAACAGACGCATGGTGGGCACGACGACCAATCTACAAGTGTCCCGCGCCTCGTTCAGGGTTCCCCGACACGCGACCGTCACGGTCACGCCGGCACACCGCCGGGCAGGCCGCCGGCGATCAGGCCGATGGTCGCCACCGTCAGGGTGGCGCCGAGCGCGAGTCGACGTGTCGATGTCTCCTCCAAACGGCGAGTCGCGCCGTAGTAGCCCAGCTCGGGCTGTGCGAGCGCCCGCAGTGCGACGAAACCCCATCCGACGAGCCACGCCGCTGCCGCCATCGCCATCACTCGCTCGCCGTGGGCCATCGCACCGAGGCCGTGCGTCCACCGGTCACTGAGACCGCGAAGCGACACCACGATGTTGAGCACCACCATCGTCGCCAGCGTCGACGTCCACCGGATCGGCAGACCGGTGCGCGACGTGCCATCGCCGAATCCGGCGCCGACCGACGCCATCGACCACCGCAGGCGGGCACCGGGGCGGATCAGACCATCGGACAGCAGGTAGTGGCCGAGGGTGAGCGCGAGTTGCGACGCGACCAGCAGCGCCAGGATCTCGTACGGAGGCACCTCGAACGGCGATCTGCCCGTGAACAACACGACCACGACGACCACGACCGACAGCATCCGCCTCATCCCCTCGACGGCCACCACCGACCACGCGACCTGGCGCAGCGATGGTCGGTCGGCGCCGAACAACACGGCCGGGTGCAGCGAACCGATGCCCTGACGCGCCCATGCCACTTCACCGGTGTCGTCGGAGCCGACCTTCGATCGAACTCCGCCTGACGCCGGGGTGAGGGCGAGGGCGACCGCCATCGTCTCGGGGAGCGCCACGTCGCCTCGACGCGACGCCCGCCGCTGCGCACTGGTGGCGCTGGTGGCGGGAGCGTGCCAGAGGGCGATGGAGACGACCGTGGCCGCCGTGAACGCGGCGACCTCGAGCAGGAACACGACGAACCCGACCACGCCGTTCATCGGTGACGACACGCGCCATCCGAGCCAGACGAGCCAGGCGACCAAGGACGCGACGGCGAGCAGTCGTCCCGTCAACCTCACCGCCGTCGTCACCGTGTTGTTCGTTTCTCTCGCCATCATCGCCGGACGAACCGCGCCACGTCGACGCGATCGTTGTCACTGATCCATCGGCCCGGCGCACCGCCGACTTGAGGCCTCGTCGGACCACCGGGTGGCCGAACGAGCGTGCCGATCCGCGAACGGGCACGGGCGATAACCTCCGACTCCTGTGGGAACCGAAAAGCGTGAACGTCAGAAGGCCAACCGTGCGAACAAGCAACAGCAGTTGCAGCAGGAGGCCAGCCGCCGCAAGACATTCCGGCTCGTCGCCATCGGCGTCGGAGCCGTCGCTGCGGTGTTCCTGATCGCCTGGATCGCGAGCAATTTCGTCAGCGACGACAACCCCACGCCGGGCCCGATCGACACGACGCCGACGGTCGAGCTGACCGTTCCGGTCGACACGACGCCGTCCACCGGAACGCAGGGGTGACATGACCGCTCGACGAACACTCCTCGCTGCGCTCGCAGTCGTCGGCCTGATCGCTGCCGGTTGCAGCAGCGACGACAGCTCCTCCGATGGTTCGCCAGCGACCAGCGACGCGGCGATCAGCACCGACGGCACCGCTGCGGCCGGCGGCGACGTAACGAGCCCCGCCGATTGCCCGCCCGCTGAGGGCACCGGCACCCAGACCCAGCAGTTCGACGCCGCGCCGCCCGACTGCCTCACGCCGGGCGTCACGTACGAAGCCGTCGTCACGACCAACAAGGGCGAGTTCACGATCGTCCTCGACCCCGAGTCGGCCCCGGTCGCCACCAACAACTTCGTGTTCCTGGCCCGCAACCAGTACTTCGACAACACCGTGTGCCACCGGATCATCCCGAACTTCGTCGTGCAGTGCGGCGACCCCACCGGCACCGGGACCGGCGGGCCCGGCTACACGATCGTCGACGAGCCACCGGCGCCGGGCCAGTACCAGGTCGGCTCCATCGCCATGGCCAAGACCATCGAACCCGACAGTGCCGGCAGCCAGTTCTTCATCATCTCCGGCACCGACGGCGCAGCGCTGCCGCCCGACTATGCGCTGTTCGGCCAGGTCACCGCCGGCCTCGACTCGACCGTCGCCGCGATGGCTGCAGCCGGAACCCCCGGCGATGGTGTTCCGTCCGAGCCCATCGAGATCCAATCGATTCGCATCGTCGAAGCCTGATCGACCCTCACCCGGTGTCGGTTCAGGTGTCGGAGTGTTCGTCGCGGGTGAGTTCGTCGATGTCGTCGATGTCGATCGTGAACTGACGGCGCGAGGCCCGACTGAGGGCGTGGGCCCCGACGGGGGCCGACAGCAGCTGCAACACGACCACGAGCGTCAACGTCGTTGCGGCGAGAAGCGTGCCGATCTCGATCGCGGCTCCGATCGCCACCAGGATGAGTGCGAGCGTCGGCGCCTTCGCGGCTGCGTGCATCCGCGAGAACAGATCGCCGAATCGCACCACGCCGATGCCTCCGATCATCGCCAGCGCCGATCCGAGCACCAGGAGCACCTCGGCGAAGGTGTCCATCAGTTCCCTCTCCGCTCGATGAACCGAGCCAGCGCCGTCGTGCCGACGAATCCGACGAACACGGCAACGAGCACCGTCTCGATCGTGATGCCGCCGTTGCTCGACCGGGCCGCGGCGACGATGATGCCGATGACGATGACCGAGAGCAGGCCGTCGAGTCCCACCACACGGTCGGACAGGCTCGGACCTCGCAGCAGCCGGTAGACGAATCCGGCAGCACCGATCGCCAACATGATCATCGCGATGGCGTTCACGACGCGGCCTCCGCGCGCGCCGCCACGACAACGTCGAGATCTGCACGTTGCTGCTTGGTCCCGAATGCCCGCACGGCGAGCCGTTCGAGATGGAGCACATCGGCTCGAACCGACTCGGCGTCGTCGAACTGCAACACGTGGACGTAGATCACGGGCGGTGTTCCGTCGTCGGATTCGTGCACATCGACGGTCAGGGTGCCCGGCGTCAGGGTCACCGCGTTGGCGACGACGGTGACGATGCCGTCCGAGGCGACATGCATCGGCACCGCCACGATCGCGGTGTTGACGTTCGGATGGGGGCTGATCACCGTCCAGGCGACCTGCAGGTTCGACTTCACGAGCTGCACCGCGAAGTAGCCGACGAACACGAGCGCCGACAACGGATGGAACGAGGTCAGCTGCATGCCGTGCACGTCGGCCGGACGGCCGAGCCACACGACGAACAACGCCACGGCGACGCCGGCCACCAGGCTCGCCAGCCCGAAATCACCCCAGAGAAATGCCCAGACGAGCGTGAGCCAGATGACGAGGGCAGGGAGTCGAACGGAGGGGGTCACTCGCCACCGCCTTCCAGGACGGTCTCGATGTACTGCTGTGGTGCGAGCAGATCAGCGGCCGTGCGCTCCGCGTAGTTGTACAACGGGCCGGCGAACACCATGAGTGCGACCGAGAGCACCACGACCACCGAGGCCGCAGCCGTCATGAGCCGTGGCACCCGACTCTGGTCCGATGCGATCCATTCGACGATTGCCGGATCCTCCGGCTCCCCCCAGAACACGTTCGACCAGATCCGCACCATCACGTACACGGTCAACAGACTGACCAGCAGGCTGACGCCGACGATCAACCAGTCCTCCGACTCGATGCCGGCACTGACCAACGCGAACTTGCCGACGAACCCCGAGAACGGCGGCAGACCGGCAATGCTCAACGCCGGGAGCGCGAAGAGCACCGCGATCATCGGTGCGCTGCGCACCATGCCACCGACCCTCGACAGACGGTCGGATCCCGAGCGCCGCTCGACCAGACCGGCGACGAGGAACAGCGCGGTCTTCACGATGATGTGGTGCACCACGTAGAAGACAGCCCCGGCAACTCCGGCGAGGGTGAACAGTGCGAGGCCGAAGATCATGTAGCCGATGTGGCTCACGATGTGGAACGACAGCATCCGTCGCAGGTCGTCCTGGGCGAGCGCACCGAGCACACCGACGATCATCGTGAGGCCGGCGAGCACGAGCAACAGCGTTCCCTGCCGGGCGTCCGGTGGGAAGATGAGCGTCTGCGTGCGGATGATCGCATAGACCCCGACCTTCGTGAGCAGCCCGGCGAAGACGGCGGTGATCGCACCCGAGGCGGTCGGATAGCTGTCGGGCAGCCAGAAGAACAGCGGGAACAACCCGGCCTTGATGCCGAACACGAGGATCAGCAGCAACGAGAATCCGGTCGCCACGCCGGGCGGGAGTTCGGGCATCCGCTCGGCGAGTTGCGCCATGTTCACCGTGCCGGTGGCCGCGTAGATCACGGCGAGCGCCGTGACGAAGAACGTCGAGGCGACGAGGCTGATGACGACGTACGACATGCCGGCACGGACCTGGTCGGGACGCCCGCCGAGCGTGAGCAGGACGTAGCTGGCGACGAGCATCATCTCGAACGCCACGAAGAGGTTGAAGAGGTCACCGGTGATGAAGCTGGCCGAGACGCCGGCCGCGAGGACCAGGTACACCGGGTTGAACGCTGCGTACCGTGACTCCTCGGCCTTCTGGCCGATGGCGTACACCATCACGGCCAGCAGCACCAGCGACGACACCACCAGCATCACCGCCGACAGCCGGTCGACGGCGAGCGTGATGCCGAGCGGCACCGGCCAGCCGCCGGCCTGCATCACCACCATGTCGACGTCGTCGACACGCACGAACAGAACGATCGCCACGACCATGTTGCAGGTCAACGCAGACAGGCTGATGATCCGCTGCACCCACCGCACCGGCGCGGCGATCACGCACAGCGCCGCCCCGAGCAGCGGCACGATGATCGGCAGCGGAACGAGCGCGTTCACCGTCGATCCTCCTCGGCCGCTTGGTCACGCTCGGCGAGTGCCTCTTCGGCCACGGCCTGATCGGAGTCTCGCCGACGCGCGATGAAGCGGTCCTCGACGTCGTCCTCGACCACGTCGTCGTGGGTGATCCGCCAACTGCGGAACCCGAGCGCGAGGAGGAATGCCGTGACGCCGAACGTGATCACGATCGAGGTGAGGACGAGTGCTTGAGGCAGCGGGTCGGTGAACTCCGACGGATCGGCCGTGTCGATGATCGGTGACACACCACCACCGCCGCCGGAGGTCAGGAGCAGGATGTTCGAGCCGTGCCCGACGAGGCCGACGCCGATGAGGATCCGGGAGAGCCGTCGCTGCAGCAGCATCCACGTGCCCGTCGCGAAGAGGAACGCCGCGGCGAAGGCGAGCAGGACGCTCATCGCGTCGACCGGGCCTTCGGCGCCGATGGCGCAGCGTCGATGCCGTCATCGGACGGACCAGGTGAGGCGGGAAGGTCCTCGCCGAACGCGACGAACGCCATCAGGATCAGTCCGATGACGACGAGGTCGACACCGATGTCGAACGAGAGCGCACTCGTCACCTTCACCTTGTCGAACACCGGGAGGTGGAACGTCGCGTCGCCGTGTTCGAGGATCGACCCTCCGAGCACGACCGGGATGAACGCCGTCAGCGCCGACATGAGCAGGCCGAGGCCGAGGAACAGGTGCGGCGGGAGTCGGAACGTGTCGCGCACGGCCTGCGCGCCACCCGACACGTACCGCAGCGCCAGTGCCCCTCCGACGACGAGCCCACCCACGAACCCGCCACCCGGTCGGTTGTGACCGGCCACCAGGAAGTAGACCGCGAGCACGAGGATCGACGGGTACAACACCTTCATCGAGGTGTCGAGCAACATCATCCGACGGCTGCGCCGGAGTGCACCCCGCGGTACCGGCCTCGGGCTCATCGCAACGCCTCGGGCAGGGCCGGCTCGTCGCCGGCATCGAGGATCTCCTCGAACACGGGAGCGTCGTCGTCGGCACGCCGGCGCCCGGGTCGAGCGAGGCTGACAGCGCCGATCGCGGCCACCAACAGCACGGTGATCTCTCCCATCGTGTCCCAACCGCGGAAGTCGACGAGGATCACGTTGACCACGTTGTGGCCCTTGCCCTTCGGCAGCGACTGTTCGACCATGACCTCCGACATCGACGGTTCGTCGACGCTCGAGCGGGCGTTGCTGGCCGACAGCGCGAAGATGAAGATGCCGACTCCGACCGCAGCAGCGACTGCGATGCGCATCGGGGCCGCGATCGACGGAGCCTCGTGCCGCCACGAACGCGGCAGGAACCGCAGGACGAGCACGAACAGCACGGTGCTCAAGGTCTCGATCGAGAACTGGGTCAGCGCGAGATCGGGCGCACCGCGAGCCACGTACAGGCCGGCCATCGCATAGCCCACGCCGCCGAGCATGAGCGCCGCCGCGATGCGGTGGCGGACGATCGAAGCGCCGAGCGCCGCCGCGACCATCACCGCGACGAGCACGACGTGCGCCGGTTCCTCGACCCACTCGGGCAGGGACCCGAGATCGGTGGCGAACGCCGCCGCGGGAACGGCGGTGACGGTCAGGATGATGATCGAGATGTAGATCGGCAAGGACCCGTTCTGGACGGTGCCGGTGACGCGGTTGGCGATCACCGAGATGCCACGTAGCACGCCGAGGTAGCCCTGCTCGCTCGAGGGGATCGGACGGATGACCTCGCTGGCGCGACGCTGGACACCGGCAACCCGGACCCGGAACACGGTGAGCAGCGCGCCGCCGACGATGACGAGGACGGAGAGACCGAGGGCGGGGTTGAACCCGGCGAACAGGTGGAGGGCCTTGGGTTCAGAGCCGGGATACAGCGCGGTGGTCGCACCCTCGACGAGGTCGTCGAGCAGTCCCGGCACGAGGCCGAAGATCACCGTCACGGCAGTGAGTACGGCGGCCGGCCCGACGAAGACGGCTCCCGGCGCGTGGGCGGTGCGCGACACGACCGGGTGATCAGCCGAGCCGAACGCGCCGAAGATGCCCAGCACGAAGCGGGCGGAGTACGCGAAGGTCAGGATCGACGCGAGGACGATCACGACCAGCACTGCCGTGGCCCCGGCGAAGTCGCCGTGTTCGAGGTACCCGTCGAGCGCCTTCTCCTTGGCGATGAAACCGAAGAGCGGCGGGATGCCCGCCATCGACGCCGCGCTGACGACGGCCACCACCTGCACGAGCCGCCACGAGGACCCGAAGCCGTGGAGCTCGGTGATGTCACGCGTGCCGGTCTCGTGATCGACGATGCCGACCACCATGAACAGCGCCGCCTTGAACGCTGCGTGGGCCAGGATCAGAACGAGGCCGGCTTCGGCGATGTGGTACTCGCCGACACCGAGCAGCAGCATCATGAAGCCGAGCTGGCTGACGGTGCCGTACGCGAGCAGCAACTTGAGATCGTGTTGGCGTAGCGCGCGCAGCCCGCCGATCAGCATCGTCAGCGCGCCGATCACCATCACCACGAGGCGCCAGTTGCCGGTCATCGCGAACATCGGAGCCATGCGGGCCACGAGGTAGACGCCGGCCTTGACCATCGTCGCCGAGTGCAGGTACGCACTCACCGGGGTCGGGGCGACCATGGCGGCCGGGAGCCAGCTGCTGAACGGCGCCTGCGCCGACTTCGTGAACGCCCCGATGAGGACGAGGATGATGCCGACATTGACCGCGCCACCGCTCGGTGGGTCGGCGAGCAGTTCGGACATCCGATAGGTGCCGCCGGCCTGGCCGATGATGATCAGGCCCGCGAGCAGCACGAGCCCGCCGGCACCGGTGATGAAGATCGCCTGCATCGCCGCCGCTCGGGCGCGCGGGTTGGTGTCGTCGTTGCCGATCAGCAGGTACGACGTGACCGAGGTCAGTTCCCAGAAGATGAAGAGTGCGATCAGCTGGTCGGACAGGACCACGCCGAGCATCGCCCCGGCGAAGATCACGAGGACCCCGGCGAGCCGCGCCAAGCCCGGCTTGTCGTGACTGAAGTACCCCATCGAGTAGATGCAGATCAACACGCCGATGCCGGAGATGACCCCGACCATCAGCAGCGCGAACGAATCGAGACGCAGGTCGATGTCGATCCCGAGCTGCGGGATCCACGCGAACGACTCGGTCACCGGTTCACCGTCGAGGACCGCCGACGCGTTCGTCGACGCCCACAGCAGCGTGGCGACCGGCGCGATCGCGGCAACGAGGAACGACCGCCGACCGAGCATTCGGCCCGCAGCAACGATGCCGATCCCGACGACGAGGTGGAGGAGAAGGAGGAAGAACATTCGCGATGCCGGGCGAGGTCGTGTGACCTCGCGAACGCCGTGACGTTAGGTGGCGCGGACGACGGCAGCGCGGAATCACCCGATTCGACCGCCGGGAACGGCCCGGCCCAGGGGTCGCGGGAGTCCCACCTTGGTGGGGTTACCAACCGGTAGCTATCTTGCGCGCATGGGAAACATCCGCACCGTGGGAGTCATCGGGTCAGGGATCATGGGATCCGGGCTCGCCGAGGTCGCCTCGCGCGCCGGGTTCGACGTGGTCGTTCGATCACGGACGCAGGCGGGTGCCGACGCCGTGCTCCACGGCATCGACGCCGGGCTCGCCAAGCAGGTCGCCCGTGAACGCCTGACCGACGACGAACGCCTCGCAATCCTCGGCCGCATCACCGTCACCGACGATCTGCACAAGCTCCACGACTGCGAACTCGTCATCGAGAGCGTGGTCGAGGACATGGACGTCAAGCGCGACCTGTTCGAGAAACTCGACCGCATCGTGAAGCCCGAGGCGATCATCGCGACGAACACGTCCACCCTCGCCGTGGTCGAACTGGCGATGGTGACCGAGCGTCCCGACAAGGTCTGTGGCATCCACTTCTTCAATCCCGCACCGATGATGAAGCTCGTCGAGATCATCCGCCCGCTCACGGCGTCAGACGAGACGATCGACACCGCGGTGGAGTTCGCCACGACGTGCGGCAAGGATGCCGTGCAGGTGCAGGACCGTGCCGGGTTCATCGTCAATGCGCTGCTCTTCCCGTATCTCAACAATGCGATTCGCATGTGGGAGCAGGGCACGGCATCGATGGACGACATCGACACCGCGATGATGGGCGGCTGCAACTTCCCCATGGGCCCGTTCGCCCTGCTCGATCTCGTCGGCCTCGACACGTCGCTGGCGATTCTCGACGCGCTCTACGACGAGTTCCGCGACCCGAACTACGCCGCTGCCCCCGCCCTGCGCCGGATGGTCGCCGCCGGCCGGCTCGGCCGAAAGACCAAGCACGGGTTCCGCACCTACTGACGAACGACGTACGGCAACCGGGTCAGAATGAGCCGGTGAGCATCCCCATCGAACCGCCACCGTCGCGATTCGTGATGCCGGATCCCCAGGAGATCGTTTCGGGCGAAGATCTCGTGGCGGTGGGTGCCGATCTCGAAGCGGGCACGCTGCTGGCGGCGTACCGCGCCGGGCTGTTCCCGATGCCGGTCGACCCGCGCCGGCGACGGTCGAAGATGGCATGGTTCTCGCCCGACCCTCGGGGCATCATCCCGCTCGACGGGCTCCACGTGAGCCGATCGCTGCGCAAGAGCATGCGGCACTTCGACGTCAGGATGGACACTCGCTTCACCGACGTCATGTGGGCCTGCGGCGACCCGGATCGACCCGGACGGTGGATCACCAAGGCGATCGTCGACGCATACGGCGAACTGTTCCGCCTGGGGTGGGGCCATTCGGTCGAGGTGTTCCTCGACGACGAACTCGTCGGCGGCCTCTACGGGCTGCGCATCGAACGCTTCTTCGCCGGGGAAGCCATGTTCCACACCGCGACCGACGCGTCGAAGACGGCCCTCGTCGCGCTCGTGGACTGGTTGAACGAGACGGGCGCAGAGCTGCTCGACGTGCAGTGGGTCACCGACCATCTGGCCAGCCTCGGTGCGGTGGCCCTCCCCCGCGCCGAGTACCTGTCACGCCTCCACGCCGCAACCCATACACCCCGAGACCCGTAAACCCACAAACCCATAAACCCGTAAACCCGCAAACCCGAAATTCGGAGTGTTTGTTGCGCAGAGCGCAACAAACACTCCGAATTTCCGAGAGATGGGAGGGCCCAAGGGCCGAAAAGTGCAGGGAGCGGGTGGTCCGCCACCACCCGCTCCGCACACATCGCCGGCCGAATCCGCCATTCGGCCGGCGGGGGTTCCCGCCAGAGGGAAACCACCGTGGAATCGGATCGCCACCAAGGGGAGGGGCGGTGATCCGATCCGTTGTCGTCCCGGTGGGACGCTTCTTTCTTCGGAAGAACAACACGCTGACTTGAGTACTTCTTGGCCGAGGCACAACACTGCGCTCATGACGCGCGCGAAAGACCGACCGTGGATGATGCGGACCTACTCGGGGCACTCGAGCGCCGAGGCGTCAAACGACTTGTACCGGACGAATCTCGCCAAGGGCCAGACCGGACTGTCGATCGCGTTCGACCTGCCCACTCAGACGGGCTACGACCCGGACTCGGCGATGTCGAAGGGCGAGGTCGGCAAGGTGGGTGTCCCCGTCGCCCACCTCGGCCACATGCGTGCACTCCTCGACCAGATCCCACCGGGGCAGATGAACACCTCGATGACGATCAACGCAACGGCGGCCTGGCTGCTCGCGCTGTACGTCGCCAACGCCGAGGACCAAGGCGTCGACGCATCCGAGCTCCGCGGGACCACGCAGAACGACATCGTCAAGGAGTACCTCTCGCGGGGCACCTACATCTTCCCGCCGAACCCGTCACGGCGCCTGATCGTCGACATGGTGGCCTGGTGCGCGCAGCACGCGCCGCTGTGGAACCCGATGAACGTGTGCTCGTACCACTTGCAGGAAGCCGGCGCGACGCCCGAGCAGGAGATCGCCTACTCGATGGCCACCGCGATCGGGGTCCTCGATGCCGTGCGTGATTCGGGCCAGGTGTCGCCCGAGCAGTTCAGCCAGGTGTTCGGCTCGATCTCGTTCTTCGTCAATGCGGGCATCCGGTTCGTGGAGGAGGTCTGCAAGCTCCGCGCGATGACCGACATGTGGGAGCAGATCGGCCGAGAGCGCTACGGGGTCACCGACGACAAGGCGCTGCGATTCCGCTACGGCGTGCAGGTGAACTCACTCGGGTTGACCGAAGCTCAGCCGGAGAACAACGTGCAGCGCATCGTGCTGGAGATGTTGGCCGTGACGCTGTCGAAGCGGGCTCGGGCGCGTTCGGTGCAGCTGCCCGCTTGGAACGAGGCGCTCGGACTCCCCCGACCGTGGGATCAGCAGTGGTCGCTGCGGATGCAGCAGGTCCTCGCCTTCGAAACCGACCTGCTCGAGTACGACGACATCTTCGACGGTTCGACGGTGATCGAGAGTCGGACCGACGAGCTCCGTGCGGCCGCACAGGCCGAACTCGACGACGTGCTGGCGATGGGCGGAGCGTTCGAAGCGGTCGAGACGTTGAAGTCGCGCCTCGTCACGTCGATGGCGGCACGCACGCGCCGGATCGAGTCGGGCGAGCAGATCGTGGTGGGCGTCAACGACTTCGTCGAGACCGCCGAGTCGCCGCTCGGTGGCGAAGGTGCGATCCTCAAGGTCGACCCGGCGATCGAACGACGCCTGGCCGCCGAGATCACAGAGTGGCGGTCGGCGCGCGACCAGGCCGCCGTCGATACGGCGCTCGACGAGCTGCGTGCCGCCGCCGAATCGGGCACCAACGTGATGCCGCCCTCGATCGCGCTCGCCAGGGCCGGCGGCACCACGGGTGAGTGGGGCGACGTGATGCGTTCGGTGTTCGGTGAGTACCGAGCGCCGACCGGTGTCAGCGGAGCCACCGGCTCTGCACAGGGCCTCGGCGACGTCGTCGAGTTCGTGAAGTCGATGACCGGCGGGCCGCCGAAGTTCCTCGTCGCGAAGCCGGGCCTCGACGGCCACTCCAACGGCGCCGAGCAGATCGCCGTCGCCGCTCGCGACTCGGGAATGGAGGTCGTGTACGCAGGAATCCGCTCGACGCCCGAACAGATCGCGGCGGCGGCACGCGACGAGGACCCCGACGTGATCGGGCTCTCGATCCTGTCGGGCTCGCATCTCGACCTCGTGCCCGACGTACTCGACCACCTGCGACAGATGGGCGTCGATGCGCCCGTGATCGTCGGCGGGATCATCCCCGAGGACGATCGCCCGCGCCTGGCCGCGATGGGAATCGCCGCGGTCTACACCCCGAAGGACTTCCAGCTCGCCAAGATCATGCGCGACGTCGCCGACCTCGCCGTCGCCCACCGCGCGCCCTGACCGGCACCTCCGAGCGATCTCTGCGTTTGTGTGAGCGATCATCGCGACTCTCGATCTCCGCGCTCACACAAACCGTTCGCCTCGAGTCTGTGTGAGCGACAATCCATGCTGTCGACACTGTCGCTCACACAAACAGCGAGCCGCGACCTCAGCGGTACGGAGCGAGCGCTCGTCGCGTGACCGCGAGAACGTCATCCGGGTCCGAGACGACGTGGTCGTAGGTGAACTGATACGGCTGGAAGCCATCTGCCAGCAGCGCGTTCATCCGTTCGGTGTCGCGTCGGAGTTGTTCCTTCGTGTGATGAAAGTGATATCCGAGCACCTCGACCACGACGGGTGTGCCATCGAACCGGAAATCGACCCGAACCAGATGATCGCCGGCGCGGGTCAGCACTGACTGTGGTGTCGGGCGTGGCAGGCCAGCATCGGCGATGAGCCGAAGGTACTCGCGCTCGAGGAAGCTGTGCCCGCCATGGATCGCATCGACACCCTCGATCGCGTCGAGGAGCCGCGGGACTCCGAAGCGGCCACTCGAGCGAAGGGCGACGATCCGCCGATGCACCAACGATTCGTTGAACCTGCCATCACGTAATCCTGAGTCGAACGCGATCGTCAGGTGTTCGACGTCCTCTGTCCGGGCAAGCTCAATGAGGGTCCTTGCTCCGCTGGTACATGCGATTCCATCGACGACTGCCCGATCGATGAGATCGAGCGACCGGGTGCTGTGGATTCGGTGACCGATGCGACGGATGTTCCGATCCCGCAGGATCGTCACATCGAACGGAGGCCGGAGGCGGTAGCCGTCGAACCCATGAAGCGCAGCAGCGGTGGGGCCGCTCGCCCACACCTCGCCGCCGATGTCGAGCATCAGGGCGTGGAGTTCGGCGAGTGCACCCGTGGGAGCACCTGGCAACCGATAGGTGTCGACGCCGACTTGGAGGAGGGAACCGCTCGAGACTCGGCTCCGAAGCTGTGCGTTGGACACGCCAACGCCGTTCGCCTGCCGCCGTGACAGCAGGCCCAGCTGACCAGTCGCGACCGCCATGAGTCGGCGGTAGGTGTTGGTCATGGTGCGAGCCTGACCAGCCGGTGTCACAGAGTTACGTCGACATCCGGAGCGAGAACCCGGTCACCGCTCACCGGCCTGCAGCGATTTATGTGAGCGGCGAGGTCGAGTCTCGACGTTGTCGCTCACACAAACCGAGAGATGGTGATCTGTGTGAGCGGCGAGGTCGAATCTCGACGTTGTCGCTCACACAAACCGAGAGATGCAGCGGGGCGACGGGTGGGTCAGGGGAAGAGGACGGGGAGTTGACGGGGGCCGCGGACCTGGCCGCCCGCCCATGTCACTTCGCCGGCCGGGTCGAGCTCGAACTCGGGGATCCGGGCGAGCCATTCCTCGACGGCCACGCGCATCTCCATGCGCGCCAGGTTGGATCCGGCGCACCGGTGGATTCCGGCGCCGAAGGCGACATGGCGGTTGAGCTCGCGATCGATGATGACCTGGTCGGCATCCGGGAAGGCCTCAGGATCACGATTGGCGGCGCCGAAGCTCAGCAGCACCCGGTCGCCCGCATGCATCGGACATCCCTGGAACTCGACATCGGAGTTGACGATTCGCGCCATCGTGACCGGTGAATACGCGCGGAGGAACTCTTCCACCGCCGTGGGGATCAGCTCCGGCTGGGCGACGAGGCGACGGCGGTCGTCGGCATGGGTGGCGAGATGCCACAACGCCGACCCGATCCCCGACCAGGTCGTGTCGGCACCGGCCACGAGGGTCAGTGCCACCGTTCCCAGCACGTGCGCATCCGAGACCTGAACACCGTCGACCTCGGTGCGCAACAACGACGAGATCAGATCGGTGCCATCGCCCCCGCGGCGCGCCTCGAGTTCCCCGAGGAAGTATCCGACCACCTCGCCGCGAGCGCGATCTCGACGCTCGGCATCGTGAGCGAACTCGAGGACATCGCGCACCCATCCGGTGAAGACGTCGGACATCGAGTCGGGCACGCCGAGCACGAGCCCGATCACACGCACCGGAATCTGTTGGGCGTAGTCGGCGGCAGCGTCGGCGCGGCCATCGGCGATCAGCCCATCGACCAACTGCCGGCACAGTGCACGCGTGTACACCTCGTACTCGTCGACCCGGGTCGGCGAGAACCAGGGCAGCAGCAAGCGCCGAGTCCAGGTGTGTTCGGGAGGATCGGCCGTGATCGGCGGAGTACCCGCGGGAAGCAGATTGTCGCCGGGTGACGCCGGCACCACGCTGATGTCGCGGGAGCTGAAGTGCTCGACGTCGCGCGCGACGGCGGTCACGTCGGCATAACGGGTGGGCATCCACGAGCCGCCGAAACGCCCGGTGTGCGCAACGGGGCATCGTTCGCGCAGATCGGCCCACACGGGGTACGGCTGCGCGACGAATGCCGGATCGAACACGTCGTAGTCGCTCGTCCAGTCGATGGCTGCATCGCTCATCTCGGTGCTCTCCTTCACTCGGTGACCGAAGTTAGCCGTTAGGCTAGTCGAATGCAACAGCCCGCCTCGGTCGGCCCCTCCTCGAGCACGGCCAACTCCACACCATCAACACAGCGGCGCGCCAACCGGGCGCGAGCGGCCCTCGTCGACGCCGCGACCCGCCTGCTGCCCGACCAGGCACCGAGCACCATCAGCGGACGAGATCTCGCGGCCGAAGCGGGCGTCAACTACGGGCTGATCCATCACTACTTCGGCGGGAAGGACGCTGTGCTCCACGCAGGTCTCGTCGCGCTGCGCGACGAGTTCATCCGCACGCACGGCGACGTGGCGTCGATGCACCTGCTCACCGAGAACCCGCACCCGTACCTACAGGCATTGGCTCGGTCACACATCGACTACCCCGACACCGTCTCCTCCGTCGGTGAGTTTCCGCTCGGCGAGGCGCTCGTCGACGTGGTGTCGCAGCGACTCGCGGCCGGCGACGAGCACGCCGGCGAGAGCGAGGCCAAGGCCAGAGTCATCGCCATGGTGTCGATCCAGCTCTGCTACAGCGTGTTCGGCGCCGCTCTCCTCGATGCAACCGCAGTCGGCCACCGGGAACGCCCAGCCGTCGAATCAGCCCTCGCCGCGATCTACGACGCCCTCGCACTGCACCCGCAGGCAGAGGCCAATTGACCGACGCCTGGCGTCCTGTTATCCAGTCGGCTAACATCTGACGCCTGTCACGACCGAACACCGATCTCCAGGGGGAACCGATGACCGAAGATTTCACGCCGCGAATCGGCCACACCATGGTCGAGTCCGATCCCTTCTGGCCGACCGAACCGACGCCGCCGCCCGGCACACCCAACGTCGTGTACTGCGTCTTCGACGACGTCGGCTTCTCCGACTTCGGTTGCTACGGCTCCGAGATCGAGACCCCGAACATCGATCGCCTCGCAGCCGGTGGTCTGCGGTACACCAACTTCCACACGACAGCACTCTGCTCGCCGACTCGTGCCGCGCTGCTCACCGGTCGCAACCACCATGCCGTCGGCATGGGGTCGCTCGCCAACTACGACCTCGGATTCGACGGCTACCGGGGCTCGATCACCCGGTCGGCCGCACTGCTGCCCGAGATCCTGCGCGAAGCCGGCTGGAACAGCTTCGCGGCCGGCAAGTGGCATCTCACGCCGATGCACCACACCGGCCCGTCCGGACCGTTCTACCAGTGGCCGACCCAGCGAGGGTTCGACCGGTTCTACGGGTTCATGGACGGCGCCATGAACCACTGGGAGCCGTTCCTCACCGAGGACAACCACCACGTCGAGGCGCCCGACACTCCCGACTACCACCTCACCACCGACATCACCGACCGGGCGATCCGCATGGTGTCCGACCAGCAGTCGGTCGCCCCCGAGAAGCCGTTCTTCCTGTACCTCGCCTTCGGTGCCGGCCACTCACCGCATCACGTCCCCAAGGACATGATCGACGCCTACGTGCCCGTCTTCGAGAAGGGGTGGGATGCGACACGCATCGAACGCCTCGCCCGGCAGAAGGCGATGGGACTGGTGCCGGAATCGACCGAACTGCCGCCGCGCAACCCGGGCGTGCCCGTCTGGGACGAGTTGTCGGAGGGAGAACAGCGCCTCTTCGTCCGCTTTCAAGCCGCGTTCGCGGCCATGGTCACCCACACCGATCGCGAGATCGGGCGTCTGATCGACACGTTGGAGCAGATCGGTGCCCTGACCAACACGATCTTCGTGGTGATGAGCGACAACGGCGCGTCCCAGGAAGGCAGCCAGGCGGGCACCCTGCATCAGGGCCGCTACTTCGAGCGGGCGCCGATGACACTCGAACAATCGATCGACCTGGTCGACGAGATCGGCGAGACCCAGTGGTTCAACAACTACCCGCTCGGGTGGGCCATGGCGGGCAACACGCCGTGCAAGTTCTACAAGCAGAACACCCACGGCGGCGGTGTGCGCGACCCGCTGATCATCCACTGGCCCGACGGTCTGCCCGATGATGCGGCCGGCACGATCCGGCACCAGTTCCATCACGTCAGCGACCTGACGCCGACGGTGCTCGACGTGCTCCGAACGACGCTGCCCACGACGGTGAACGGTGTGGAGCAGATGCCGTTGCACGGCACGCCGATGACCTACACGTTCGCCGAGCCGGACGCTCCCACGCGCAAGCCGGTGCAGTACTTCGAGATGCTGGGCCACCGCGGCATCGTCGCCGGCGGATGGAAGGCCGTCACCGTGCACGACCCGCGGACCCTGCTGGACGACGACACGTGGGAGCTGTACCACCTCGACGAGGACTTCGCCGAGAACCACGACCTTTCGGATGCCGAGCCGGAGATCCTCCGCGAACTCGTCGCACGGTGGTGGGAGGAGGCCGCTGCCAACAAGGTGTTGCCGGTCGACGAGCGCGCCGGCGGCGGCACGCGTCCGAAGCGTCCCGTGCGCCGGGACTGGACGCTGTGGCCCGGGCTCGAACGGGTGCCCTCCGATGCCGCACCGCTGCTGCGCAACACGAGCCACACGATCACCGCACACGTCACCGTGCCCGATGCCGGGTGCGAGGGGGTGCTCGTCGCCGACGGCGACCGTTGGGGCGGCTATGCGATGTTCGTCCAGGACGGGGTTGCCTGCTTCCACTACCACTTCCCGCTCGAGCGCCACGAGGTACGCGGCACCGCGGCGTTGACGCCGGGCGACCACACGATCACGTGGACGCTCGACAAGGTCGACCGCATCAGCGCTCATGGTCGGCTGGCCGTCGACGGTCACGTGGTCGGCAGTGTCGACATCCCCCGCATGTTGCGCGGCTGGATGCCGTTCAGCGGTTTGAACGTCGGGTGCGACAACGGTGCTCCGGTCGGCACCACCTACGAGTCACCGTTCCGGTTCACCGGCACGCTGCAGCGGGTGGACGTCGTGTTGCGCGACGAGTCACCGACCCCCGACCCGGCGATCGAACACCGCTCGGAGATGGGCAAGCAGTAACACCCATCACCCCTGACCTGTCACGTCGTGACGGTCAGACGGTGGCGGACTGCCGCTGCTCGCGCTGGATCCACGAGTCGAGCGCCGGGCTCGACTCGAAGCTGGTGATCAGCGCGTAACGCGGTGCGTCACCGTTGTGGACGACGACGTGCCAGAGGCGTTGGGTGTCGACGACGAACCGCGCGCCGCGATGCAGCGGCACACGCATCTCGGTCGACGGATCGGGCAAGCCGTCAGGCCCGTTGTCCATCAGCAGCATGTAGCTGTCGGGGTTGTCGGTCAGTTCGATCCACGACCGAACGACCCAGCCCTCGTCGTCGGGATTGAACCGGTTGTTGTCGTCACGATGGATCGAGCGCATGGCCGTGTCGCGGTCCTGAGGCTCGAGCTTGATGATGCGCACGCGGCCGAAGTTGGCGCCGACGTCGTCGACGTAGGTGCGGATCGTCGGGGCGATCTCGGCGTTCGAGGTCCACAACGCGTCCTTGTCGGTCTTGCCCTTGTCCCAGAACCCGCGGCAGTCGAGTTCACCGTCGGCCGAGGCCAGCGGGGCGAAATTCGTGTCGCCGCCCGACTTCCAGTCCATGTACTCGAGCGAGGTGAACTCGGTCTCGGGAATCTCGTAGGGGAGGTCGCGGAGCGCGACGAACCCGCTCTCCGCGAGGGCGTCGAGCCGCTGATGGGGCGTGTCGAGTGGGATCGCGACGCTCCAGTGGTCGAGTGTTGGCCAGAAGCTCATGTCAACGAGTCTACGAACCGAGCTGAACCCGACCAGGGCACTTGGACACCTGTCACGACCCTGAGCGGGTCAGGGAGCCGTGGTCGCAGCCGCGGGTGCGGGCAGTTCGTCGATGACGACGACCCCGGACGGGATCTCCAGCGTCTGACCTGCCTGGATCGCATCCGGACTCGCCAGCTTGTTGAGATCGACGATCGACTGCACCGTGACCTCGAAGCCGGCGGCGATCTTGCCGAGCGTGTCGCCCTGCTTCACGGTGTAGAAGCGCTGGCCGGGTGGAACCGTCGTGCTCGTCGTCGTCGTGGTGGCGATGGTCGTGACGATCGGCGGGAGCCGCTCCTGGGCCGCCGGGTCGGTCGTGCCACAGGCCGACGCGCCGAGGGCGAGCGCGGCAACCAGCACAGCGGTGGCAGCGTGCCCTGATCGCGTCATGGGCAGGGATGCTACGCGCGCGGCGATGCCTGCGACACGCGGCGGTCGGCGTACCCTCGCACAGGTGACGAACACGCACTCCGAAGCACCTTCCGGCGAACACCCGGTTCCAGGTGCCGAACACCCGACCAGGGAGTACCACGTCGACGCGGATGGCCTCCAGATCGCGGTGCACGAATGGGGCGACGCCGACGACGCGCCGTTGGTGCTGGTTCACGGCGGATTCGACTTTGCCCGAACGTTCGACATGTTCGCCCCGAAGCTCGCTGCGGGCGGGTGGCGCGTCGTCAGCTGGGACCAGCGTGGCCACGGCGACAGTCAGCACGCCGAGTTGTACTCGTGGGATGCCGACATGCGCGACGCCCTCGCCGTGTTCGACCATGTGAGCCCTGGCCGGCCGATGCCCGTGATCGGTCACTCCAAGGGCGGTGCCCTGATGACACAGTTGGCCGACGCCCAACCCTTCCGGTTCACGCATCTCGTCAACATGGACGGCATCCCGTACAACCGGCGGATTCCCGACGTCGCCGAGCACGAGCGCACCAAGATGGTGGCCACCGAAATCGCCGGGATGGCTCGACCATCGCCGCTCGACTGCGACCGCCCAGCGCAAGCCGGGGACGATCGACGAACTGGCGAAGCGGCGCGGCCGGATGAACCCCCGGCTCGACTTCGACTGGCTGCGACGGCTCGTGACGGTCGGCGGCTTCGAATCCGACGACGGGTGGCGCTGGAAGATCGACCCGTCGATGCGCTTCGGTGGGTTCGGGCCATGGCGTCCCGAGTGGACGCTGATGCGACTGCCCGGTCTCCCGATGCCGTTTCTCGGCGTCCTCGGTCGGGAGATGGAGGAAATGGGCTGGGGCACGCCACCGGAGAAGGTGCTGCCCTATCTGCCGCTCGACGGTCGCTGCGAGATCCTCGACGGCGTCGGACACTTCGTCCACATCGAACAACCCGACCTCGTCAGCGAGATGGTCCTCGACTTCATCGGGGTGCCCTCGTGACCGCGCCCAGGCACGCTCGAGGCGAGGTCACCATGCTGCGCCACGGCAAGATCGACCTCGCGCTGCATCATCTGCGCAACGCCACCGCTGCGGGCGGGCGACCCTTGCTGATCCTGCACGGTCTCGGCGAGGCGTCACCCGCAACCGCGCCGCGATGGGCCGACACGTGGCCAGGAACCGTCACGGCGCTCGACTTCACCGGCCACGGTCTGTCGACCGTCCCCCACGGTGGTGGGTACACCGCCGAACTGCTGCTCGGCGACGCCGACGCGGCGCTCGCCGCGCTCACCGAGGACGATCCGACCCGTTCGATCACCATCGTCGGCCGTGGTCTCGGCGCCTACATCGCCCTGCAGATCGCCGGTGCACGCGCCGCCCAGGTACACGGTGCGATCCTCGTCGACGGCCCCGGACTTGCCGGCGGACCGACCGGGCCGACATCGCAGAGCTTCTTCTCGCTTCCGCCCAGCGCCGCGACGCCCGACCCGTACGCACTGGTCGAGTTGGGCCGTGACCTGCGGCCGCCCGACTACGCAACGCTGTTCGTCCGCCTCGCCCTGGCCGGCTCGACACTCGAGGAGCCGATCGCCGTGGCCAGCGTCTTTCGGCCCGAATGGCTCGACGCTGTCGTGCGTGAGCACGGCGTCATCGACGTCAGCCTCGCCGAGGCCCTGACCGCCTACGCCGACTGACCGCCGGGGACCTCCACGTCGACGGGACTAGCCTGTGCTCGTGTCCCCGGCAGCGTTCGCACTGATCGTGGTGGTGTCGTTCCTCGTGATGGAGCCGATCACCGCAGCGACGCATCGATGGGTGATGCACGGCATCGGCGAATGGTTCCACCGCAGCCACCACCGTCCGGGACGCAAGCCCCGTTGGGAGCGAAACGACTGGTTCCCCGTGTTCTTCGCCGCGATCGTGCTGTTCGGACTGTGGCTCGGGTTCAACCGCAACGGTTTCGCCGCGTTCGTCCCGATGGCGATCGGCGTGACGCTGTACGGAGCCGCCTACGCCCTCGTCCACGACGGGTACATCCATCGTCGCATCGACCCGTTCGGTCGACGCGGCAACGTGTACCTCGACCACCTCGCCGACTCGCACCGGATCCACCACCTCTACAACGGCGCCCCCTACGGGATGCTGGCGCCGGTGGTCCCCGGCGAGTTGCGAGCAAAGGCCGCCCGCACCGAACGCGACCCATTCGCCGAGGTTCAGAACACGAAGAGCCCTGCCGTCCCCGGCCCGGTGTAGGCGCCGACGCTCGGCCCCACCCGAAGCAGCGACGACCGGCTCGGATTGCGCGTGTGTTCAGGATTGCGCGTCGAGGAAGCGCTTCATGATCATCAGCGTGCTGAGACCGGTCGAGATGGGAAGCACACCACTCGGCGCCGGGCCCCAGAGGTTCGGCCATCCGCGCCGCCACCACACCACCGATCCGATGAACCAACAGATCGACGACACCGCGGTCGCGGCGAATGCACGCTGTTTCCATCGCGAACTCGACGCGGTGGCGACCGCAACTGCGGCATCGATCGGGAAGTACGCCGGAAACGTCGCGAGACATTGGCCGACGCTGGTGGCCACTCCCTTGCCGCCGTCGAAGCCGGTCCAGATCGGGTAACAGTGACCGGCGACAGCAGCGGCACCGGCGAGCTGCGCCCCGGCGGGACCACCGATCGATCCGGCGACCACGCAGGCGATCGCGCCCTTGCCGACATCGCCGACCAACACGGCAGCACCGGCCTTGGCGCCGAGCACGCCGAGCGCGTTCGCCGACCCCGGATTGCCGGTGCCGGCCTGGCGCAGGTCGACCGTTCCACCCGAGACCCGACGCGCCACGACCGAGGCCGTCGGAAACGTGCCGATCAGATACGCGGCGCCGATCGCGCCCGCAACGAGGGAGCCCTGGCGAATCGACGGCATCGCCGCAAGGTAGACCACACCAGGACATCGGCACCTCAGCGGGATTGCCTGGTGGATTGCGAGAGGGGCGCTGCTAGATTCAGGTCGCTCTCAACGAGACAAGGCCATTGCCTTCAGGCCCCCATCGTCTAGTGGCCTAGGACACCACCCTTTCAAGGTGGCGGCACGGGTTCGAATCCCGTTGGGGGTGCGGCGCGAGAGCGTTGTACATATCTGGTCCCGTGGTGAAGTCTGGAGTTCACGCCGGCCTGTCAAGCCGGAGGTCGCGGGTTCAAGTCCCGTCGGGACCGCAGCAGGGGGCCACTCGTCATCGAGAGATGACGAGTGGCTTTTCTGTGAAATCGGTCGAGTCGCCAGAACTCGACCGGGTACGGTCGAGTAGCTCAGTTGGCAGAGCACACGCCTGAAAAGCGTGGGGTCACCGGATCGACGCCGGTCTCGACCACCGGACACGTTCGCGTCGCGGTTGGCGATCGAGGACTGCCGCGTCGGCGTCCCGTCGTCCGTGGATCATGTCTGCGCCGAGCTGTGCGCGACCAGTGCGGAATGCGTCTCAGCAGGTGAGACACATTCCGCAACGACGTGCCACGGACACAGCCGGTCCATCGCCGAGTTGCCGACGTGCGGTACGGCCTCAGCCGCCTCGGATCGAGGCCAGGGTGGCGTCGATCACCGCCTGGTCGATGCCGCAGTCGAGTGCGGCCTGCACCACCGGCGCCGCTGCAGCATCGTCGCCGCCGATCACGGCTCCGGCGTCGACGCTGTCGATGCCGCCCGGGACCGACTCGATGGCACAGTTCGCCTGATTCGGCGGGACGCCCTGCGCGGTCAGCTCGTCGAACAACACGCCACCGACGGCCGAGGTGGGCCGCTCGGTACCGAACGTGCTCGGGTCGATCGACCGGACCCGTCTGGCCGGGCACGGTCGTCGGCGGCACCGTGGTCGGCGGTGTCGTCGTCGTCGTCGTGGGCAACGGCGTCGCCACGTACTCGATCGTGCTCGCGGTGCCCGTGCTCGTGTCGGCGGTGGCGTACACGACCGCACCCGTCGCGGCGAAGCCGACCGCACCGATCACGGCACCGACGGTCTGCGGTCCCGGGAACGGCGCGGCCAGACGCACCGAGTCCAGTGGTCCGGCCGACGGCTGCTGTGTTCCGAGCCAGCGCGCGCTCGTCGGCCCAGATCGACAGGGGCGGGATGACGACCAGGGCGGCGAGCACCGCGATCGCGACGTTGAGCGTCACGAGGATGCCGAAGTCCCGCAGCAGCGGCAGTGCCGATCCGATGAGCACTGCGAAGCCGCAGATCGTGGCGACCGCAGACGTGAAGAACGCCCGACCGGTTCGTCTCGCCGCGTGTTCGGCGGCCACCTCCGGATCCAACCCGCGCTGTCGTTCCTCGAGATAGCGCCCGAGGATCAGCACGGAGAACTCCGCGCAGGTCGGCGATCACCAGCGGCCCGCTCACCGTCGTCAGCGGGCTCAATCGCACCTCGAGCAGCCCGACGATCAGCGACGAGACGCCGACGGCGAGCAGCACGGGCACCAGCGCCAGCAGTCCCCGCGTCAGGCTGCGACACCGCAGCACGAGGAACAACGCCGCGAGGCTCAGCGCCAGGTAGGTGAGGTTGGCCCGGTTGGCCGACAGGTTCTCGAGCAGTCCGATGCCCACCGTGGCGAGACCGGCGGGCGTGGCCCGGACCGGATCCTGTCCTTCGGGGAGATCGACGAGCAGGACGCTGTCGGCAGGAAGGTCGAGGGCATCGATGCGCGCCTGCAGGTCGGCTTCGAGTTCTCGCACCAGGACCGCTCGCTCCTCGAGGCTCGCCGGTGCCAGGCGCAGGTTGAGCTGTGTGCCCGTCGGATCATCCGGTGCACGCAGCAGCGCCTTCTGGATGTCCTCGGGCATCTTCTCGACCGACGCCGCCACATCGGCCGACGTCGGGGAGATCGGAGTGGCACCGTCGATCATGATGATCTTGCCCATCGTGTTGACCAGGCTCGACGTCGACACGACGTCGCCGCGCTCCTCGGCATCGAGGGTGAAGTCCCAGACGAGATCGATGACGTTCTGGTCGTAGATGTTGTTCGCGGCGACGAGGATGCCGAGCGTCGAGGAGAAGCCGGTGTCGTCCTCCAGCTGCTCGATGTCCTTGACGACCTGGCTGCTCTGGTCGACCCACTTGATCGGATCGGACTCGATCTTGGCGCGGTCCTCCACGAGCACGCCGCCGAAGAACAGCAGCGCCGACACGATGAGCAAGGGGAGACCCCAACTCGTCGGCAGTGAGCCGAGCTTGACGACGATCTTCTCGACGAAGCTCTCCGGACGGACCTCGGTCCGCTTCTTGTACTCGCGGATTCCGAGCGCCGACGCGGGCACGACGATGCCGACGATCACGAGCACGAAGATGCCGATCGCCGAGCAGGACCCCGAAGTCGCGGATCATGGGCACCTTGGAGATGCGCAACGCGACGAAGGCGACCACGCGCAGTGAACGCCGCGGCGAACAATGGTGGCGCGAGGTTGGCCACCGTCTCGGCGATCGGGTGCGCCTCCTTGTCGAGCACCACCTCCTCCTCGACACGGTTGTGGATCTGGATCGCGAAGTCGATGCCCATCCCGATGAGGATCGGCAGACCCGAGATCGTGACGAGCGACAGGCTGATGCCGATCATCCCGAGGATCGAGAACGCCCAGAGCACGCCGATGATCACCGCGAGCAGAGGAAGCAGCCGCCACCGCACCCGGAACATGACGAGCAGAACGATCGCCATCAGCACCAGCGCTGCGGCGCCGAGGCTGAGCATGCCGCCCTGGAGATAGTCGTTGAGATCGGCGAGGTACACCGGCGCGCCGGTCACCGTGAGATCGAATCCCTCGAACTGGGCGTCCTTCAGGATGTCGATGACCTGCTTGGTCCCGGCCGTCTGCGTGTCGAGATCGGCGTTGCCCTCGAGCACGACACCACCGACGGCGGTGCCGTTGACGATGCCGCCTTCGACGTTCGGGAACGTCGAAGCGAGCGACGTGCGGATCCTGCGCTCGGCGTCGGGCGGCGGAACGACGACTGCCGTCCTCGGCGACGGTGAACCCGCCGTTGTCGTAGATGAGCAACTCGTTGTAGGCGGGATTCCCGATGACACGCTCGTCCTCGGGGATCGCACCGAGGCGGGCGAGCGCGGTCGACGATGTCGGCCTGACGTGCTTCGGCACCCGCTTCGTCACGAGCGGCGGCCGACAGCAACGCCGACGAGCCGACGGACTGGACGCCGCCGGAGAGCAGGTTGGCGCTGAACGTGCAGCGACGTCAGCGGCGTGATGATGGCATCCGCGCCGTCGACGTCGTGGAGTTCGTCGGTGATCCGCGTCGAGCTCCTCGAGATTCGCGCCCTCGTAGAGCTTGGCTGACGTCGGAGCCGTCGTTCGAGGTGAACAGCAAGATGACGGTCTCGCCACCGAAGTCGTCCTGGAACGCGACGTTGTCGATGGCGATCTGCGAGTCCGGGTTGAGGTAGCTGTCCTGGCCGGTCGCGAAGTCGATGTTGCGCGCCCCGAACCCGAGCAGCACCGTGATCACCACGACCACGGCTGCGACGAACTTCCAGTGCTTGCCGAGCGCCACGCCGAGCCAGCGCCAGAACCGTTCCATCCTCATGTTCCGTCCCCTCGTTGAACTTCACCGATCGTACGTCGTGCGAGCACCGGCCGGACGCAAACACCCGTAGCGAGCCATGACACACTCCGCTCGTGGAACTCGATCAGGCGACCTCGAACCTGGCCGAGGCGATGGCCGGCATCGTGGGTGACGCCCATGTCCTGGTCGACGACGACATCCGTGCCGGCTACGAGTCGGACTGGACCGGCCGGTACGGCGGACGGGCGTCGCTGGTGGTCAGGCCCGCCGACGACCGACGAGGTGGCCGCAGTGCTCCGCCACTGCAACGACCATGGCGTCGTGGTGGTTGCACAGGGCGGCAACACCGGGCTCGTCGGTGGGGGCGTGCCCCGTGACACGCCGGGGCCGGCCACGATCGTCCTCTCGCTGCGTCGCCTCGACACGATCACCGACGTCGACCCCAACGCCATGCAGCTGACCGCCGGAGCGGGAGCGACGATCGCTGCGTGGCGGTCAGCGGCCGGACTCGTCGGCCTCGACACTCCGATCGACTTCGCAGCCCGCGACTCGGCGACCATCGGCGGGGCGATCGCCACCAACGCCGGAGGTTCCCGGGTGGTGCGCTACGGCACGATGCGTCAGCAGATCGTCGGCATCGAGGCGATCCTCGCCGACGGATCCGTGGTCGGCGCCCTCACCGGTCTGCCGAAGGAAACGGTCGGCGTCCACTGGCCGTCGTTGCTGGCGGGTTCCGAGGGCACCCTGGCGGTCGTCACGGCCGCCCGTCTCCGGCTGGTGCCCCGGTTCGAGCACGTCGTCACGGCGATGCTGTCGATGGCCACCGTCGACGACGCGGTCGACCTCGTCGGACACCTCCGGCATCGGCTCGATTCCCTCGACGCCGTCGAGGTCATCCAGCCCGAGGCGCTCGCCCTCGTCGCCGATCATCTCGCAGCAGCGCCACCGATCGACGTGGCCGACGACGGAACGGTGCTGCTCGTCGAGTGCGCCGATCACTCCGATCCGAGCGACGCACTCGCCGCCGCGCTCACGATCGCCCCGGGTGTGATCGACTCCGCCGTGGCTGTCGATCCGCGCCAGCGCGAGGCACTGGTGCAGTTCCGCGACCGGATCACCGATGCGATCGCTGCAGCGGCCGGCGCCTCGGGGTTCCGACCTACAAGCTCGACGTGGCGGTGCCGATGAACGCCATCGTCGAGTTGCTCGACATTGCGCACCGTGCGGCGGCCGACGACGGAGCCAGGCTCATTCCATTCGGCCACCTCGCCGAGGGCAACCTGCATCTCAACTACCTCGGGGCGACCTCGACGGCGACGATCGCCGAGTCGGTGCTCACCGCGGTCGCCAGGCTCGGCGGCACGATCTCGGCCGAGCACGGGATCGGCGTCGCGAAAGCGCAGTGGCTCCACCTCGTTCGCTCCCGAGCCGATCTCGACGCACAGGGAGCGCTGCGTCGAGCACTCGACCCGAACCGGATCCTCAACCCCGGGGTGCTCGACCCGAGCGCCCGACCGACTCAGGTGCCGTAGCCGAACCCGAGGTCGGGTGCCGTGAGGAGCGGCCGGTAGTCGATGCCGTGCTCGGCGGCCAGAGCTGCGCAGGTGCCTCCCCGATCGACGAGGACCGTCATCCAGACCGGCCGCGCCCCGTAGGCGGCAATCTCGTCGGCCGCCTCGATGAGCGACGTGCCACGCGTGGTGGTGTCCTCGGTGACCAGCACACGATCACCCGGCGCGAGCGCCCCGGCGATGCGGCCGGTGATCCCTCCGAGCTTGGCCTCCTTGCGCACGCTGAAACTGCGCAGCCGATGGCCGCGGGTCGCCGCGACCGCGGCGACGCCGTAGGCGACCGGATCGCTGCCCATCGTCAGGCCGCCGATCGCGTCGATGTCGTCGATCACGTCGGCGAACACCTCGAGGACGGCATCGGTCGCCGCGACGATCCCGTCGGGTCGACACGCCGTCTGCTTGGTGTCGAGGAACCAGCTGCTCGTGGCACCGGACTTGAGGACGAACTCGCCGTGCTTGACCGAGTGCTCCATCACGTGGGCTCGCAGCGTTTCGAGGACGGGTGAGAGCGGAGGCAGCGACGACACGTTGCGCAGGCTAGGTCAGCTCGGCCCGGGTCCGTCGGTGCGGTCACGCACCTCGCGGACCAGCACCTCCTGGGCCACGGTTGCCACGTGCACACCGTCGTCGCCGAAGATGTGACCGATCGACAGCCCGCGCCCGCCGACGAAGTGGTGACAGGCGAAATCGTGGAGATGCCATCGATCGGCCCGCAGCGGACGATGGAACCAGATGGTGTGGTCGAGGCTGGCGGCGAACAGGTCGTGTTCGGACCGCTCGACCTGTGAGATCGGGTGGGCGCGGATGACCGCATCGGTCGGCAGGTCGTCGCTCAGGTAGGCCAACCAACACCGATGCATCAGTTGTGCTGCCGGATCGGTCGGATCGCCGAGATCGTCGTTCACCTTCATCCACGCCACCGACCGTCCGGCGCCGTCGCGCGATCCGCCGGTGACCTGCTCCGCCGGCACGGAATGGCGATCGAACGTCGCCGTCCACGACGACTGTTCCAGGTCCTCGGGCGCCGGCACCTCGGGCATCGAGATCGTCTGGACGAGCGCGGCCGGCTCGGGGCGTTGAAACGAGCATTCGGCATTCAGAATTGCCCCAATGGCCTGACGGGCAACGATACGCCGAGTGGCAAAACTGCGGCCATTTCGGATCCGGTCGACTTCGTATCGAACCGGCTCGGTGTGATCGCCTCGGCGGATGAAATAGGCGCGTATCGAGTGGGGCTCGAGGTCGGGATCGACCGACAGTGTCGCGGCCCGAAGCGCCTGCGCCACGATCTGGCCACCGTAGAGCCCTCCCCACGGATACTGCGGGCCCGTTCCAACATGGACATCGGTCCCGTGTGCTGACAATTCGAACATCGAAAACCACGCTATTGCATTTTGAACGACGTTACCTACACTGTGAATTCATGGTTGGAAAACGTGGCCCCAGAACCCCAATGAGCGACGAGCACAAAGCAGCGCTCGCCAAAGGTCGAATGGAGGGCCGCATCGTGCGGGATTACCTCGAAGGACTGCGCGCCACCAAGCCCAAACGAGGACGCAAACGCACACCCGACACCATCAAGAAGCGCCTCGATGCGATCGACGTCCGAACTGGCCAGTGCCGGCCCGCTCGACGAACTGCTGCTCGTCCAGGAGCGCCGTGACCTCGAAGCCGAGTTGGCCGCGAAGTCGAACGCCATCGACATGGATGCCCTCGAAGCCGAGTTCGTCGGCGTCGCCAAGAGCTACTCCGACAGCAAGTCGATCTCGTACGCCTCGTGGCGTGATGTCGGGGTTCCCGCCAGCACCCTCAAGCGTGCCGGCATCAGCCGCGCCGACTGACGCTGTATCGGCACTCGACGGTCAGAGCTCGATTCGATCGACCTGATCGAGGACATGAGCAAGGTTGCGCAGCGACCGACGCAGGTCGAACGCGTCGTCGAGTACGTCGTTGTCGACCTCGTCGTCGGCTTCCAACAGCGTTCTGAAATCGACACCCTCATCCCAGGCCTGCATCGCATTGCGCTGCACGATTCGGTAGGCATCGTCGCGAGTTGCACCCGACTGCACCAGCGCCAACAGCACGGGTTGGCTGAAGACGAGACCGAAACTCGCATCGAGATTGGTCTGCATGCGTTCGGGAAACACCACGAGTCCATCGAGCAACCGGCGCAAGCGCTTCATCACGTAGAACGCCAGCTGCGACGAATCCGGCAGGATGATCCGCTCGACCGACGAATGTGAGATGTCGCGCTCGTGCCAGAGCGCCACATCCTGCAAACCGGCCGACAGATTCGACCGCAACACCCGCGCCAGGCCCGAGATCGTCTCGGCCGAGATCGGGTTGCGTTTGTGCGGCATCGCCGACGAACCCTTCTGACCGGATTTGAAACCCTCCTGGACCTCGCGCACCTCGGTTCGCTGCAGGTGGCGGAGTTCGACCGCCATCAATTCGCATGTCGCACCGATCGACGCACACGCATACAGATACTCGGCATGACGGTCGCGGGCGACCACTTGTGTGGCGGCGACCGGCTCCAGTCCGAGCGCATCGCCGACGAACTTCTCGACCTCGGGCGGGATGTTCGAGTACGTCCCGACGGCGCCGCTCAGCTTCATGACCGCGACGCTGTGTCGGGCAGCCCGCAACCGCGTCCGATCGCGATCGAGTTGGAGCGCCCACAACGCCACCTTGGCGCCGAACGTGGTGGGTTCGGCGTGGATGCCGTGTGTGCGGCCGATCATCACCGTGTCGCGATGCGTGCGCGACAGCTCCACGAGGACGCCGAGCAATTCGGTGGACGCCTCGATCAACAGGTCGGCGGCATCACGCAACGCCCAGCATCCCGCCGTGTCGACGACGTCGGACGAGGTGAGTCCGTAGTGGATCCACGACGATGCCGGCGGCCCGATGGCCGACTGGACGACGTCGACGAACGCCGCGACATCGTGATCGGTGATCGCCTCACGCTCGAGAACGGCCTGCACGAATGCCTCGTCGGTGATCGGTGCACGGGCGCGACAGTCGAGCGCGTCGTCGGCGGGCACGAGGCCGAACGCTGCGTGTGCCTCGGTCGCGAGCAGCTCGACTTCGAGCCACCGACCGAATCGTGCGGTGTCGGACCACACCGCGTCCATCTCCGGCGTGGAGTAGCGCGGGATCATCGCCGAACCGTCACGATGTCCACACGAGGTAGTCGTCGCGTTCGGCACCGACACCGACGACGCGCACGGGGATGCCGACCTCGCGCTCGACCACCTCGATGAAGCGTTTGGCGGCGGCGGGCAGCTGGCCGGGCTCACGAGTGTCGCTGAGCACGCTGCCCCAGCCGTCGAGCGTCTCGTAGACGGGTTCCACGTCGGCCAACAGGTCGGAGCGATCGGGATAGTGATCGAGCAAGCGCCCGTCGAGTCGATACCCGGTACAGATCTGGATCGTCTCGAAACCGTCGAGGATGTCGAGTTTGGTCAACGCCAGCTCGCTGAGGCTGTTGAGGCGGACCGCCTGGCGAAGCATCACACAGTCGAGCCAGCCGGCCCGGCGGCGACGACCGGTGACCGTGCCGTACTCCTTGCCGATGTCGATCAGGCGGTCTCCGTCGTCGTCGAGGAGCTCGGTCGGGAACGGACCGGCGCCGACACGCGTGGTGTACGCCTTGGTGATCCCGACGATCCGATCGATGTCCCGTGGCCCGATTCCCGTGCCCACGCAGGCGCCACCGGCGGTGGGGTTCGACGACGTGACGTACGGGTAGGTGCCGTGGTCGAGGTCGAGGAACGTGGCCTGTGCGCCTTCGAGCAGCACGTGAGCACCGCGTTCGAGCGCACCGTGCAGCAGGCTGACGGTGTCGGTGACGAACGGCGCGACTCGTGCACCCAACTCGTCGAACATCGCCACGATCTCGTCGACGTCGAGCGGATCGCCGCCGGCTTGCTCGATGAGCGTGTTCTCCGCGACCGCGCGTTCGCGCACGAGCGTGGAGAAACGACCCGGATCGAGAACGTCACCGACTCGCAACCCGACACGCCGGGCCTTGTCGGCGTAGGCCGGCCCGATGCCCTTGAGCGTGGTGCCGATCTTGTCGTCGCCGCGCATCGCCTCGGCGATCGCATCGTGCGCCTGGTGCCACGGGAAGATCAGATGGGCACGGCTCGACACCTTCAGCTCGGCGCACGAGATCCCTCGGTTCTCGAGCGTGTCGATCTCCTTGAACAGCGTCGGCAGGTCGACGACGACGCCGTTGGCGATCACGGGGATCACGTGGTCGTACAGGATCCCCGATGGCACGAGCTGCAGGGCGTACTTCTCGCCGTCGACGACGACGGTGTGTCCGGCGTTGTGGCCGCCCTGGTAGCGCACCACGTAGGTGTGCTCCTTCGACAGCAGGTCGATGACCTTGGCTTTGCCCTCATCGCCCCATTGGGCTCCGACGACGACGGTGACGGGCATGCACGCTCCCCGGGTGGTGGTTGGAACGTGTCGAGATGGTACTCCGTTCGTCGTCCCGCACCCAGAGCGTTACATCCGGGGTCAGACCCCGGATGTAACACCGACCATCGTCGAGGGCACGGCCGGTAGCGTCGAGCGGGTGACGGTGATGCGCAGACAGGTCTGGAACGACATGGACGTCGCGGCCCGCGATGCGCTTGATGCGTCGCGGCATCGACGAGATCTTCGACCCCGAGCTGCGCCGATCCATCGGGGCGTTGATCGACGATGTCCGCGAACGAGGCGACATCGCCGTGTGCGACGCACTGGCCAGGTTCGACGGCATCGAGTCGAGCCGGACGGCCTGCGCGTCAGCGCCGACGAGTTCGAGCGGGCCGCGGTCCGCTCCGACGTCGATGCCGCGATCGACGATGCGATCGCCCACCTGCGGGCGTTCAACGAGGCGCAGATGGAGCAGGCGCGCGACTGGTCGATCGAGAGCGAACCCGGCCTCACGGTGGGCGAGAAGATCACCCCGATCACCTCGGCGGGGCTGTTCACGCCGTCGGGCAAGGCCAGCTACCCGAGCGTCGCCTACCAACTCGCGGTCCCCGCTGTCGTTGCCGGCGTCCCGTCGGTCGCGCTCGTGGTCCCTCCGGTTCCCGGCGGCTCCGGCGAGGTCGATCCCGCCGTACTGGTGGTGTGCCGAAAGCTCGGGATCCACGACGTGTTCCGGGTCAACGGCCCGGCCGGGATCGCTGCGCTCGGGTTCGGCACCGACACGATCCCGAAGGTGCGCAAGATCGTCGGGCCGGGCTCGCCGGCGGTCACGATCGCGCAGGTCGAGATGCAGCGCCACGGCGTCGCCACCATGATGCTCCTCGGCCCGACCGAGAGCCTCGTCATCGCCGACGACTCGGCCGATCCGGCGCTCCTCGCAGCCGATCTGCTCATCGAGGCCGAACACGGCACCGACAGCACCGTCGTGCTGATCACCACCTCGGCATCGCTCGCCGACGCCGTCGACGAGGCGCTCGACCGGCAGATCGCCACGCTGCCCGAGGTCGCGCGGCACAGCGGCGCGGGCATCGCTCGGCCCGAACGGTGGATGCGTCCTCGTGGAGACACTCGACGTCGCTGTCGACGTCGCCAACCGGTTCGCGCCCGAGCACCTCCAGGTCGTCGTCGCTGATGCGCAGCTCGACGCGGTGCTCGACGGCCTCGTCAATGCCGGCGAGATCCTCGTCGGCCAGCACACACCGTTCAGCGCGGCCAACTTCGTCATCGGATGTCCGGCCTCACTGCCCGACGTCGGGTTTCGCTCACGTGTCGTCGGGCATCACCGCCGACACGTTCCTCAAGCGCACGGCGATCGCCCGCGCCGATGCGGCGGCGCTGGCCCGTATGACCCCCTCGGTCATCGCCCTCGCGGATCACGAGGGCTTCCCCGCCCACGGCGACGCGCTGCGTCTCCGTCGATCCTGATCACCCCCGCCCCACACTCCGAAATTCTCCTCCAGGTGCGCGCTCAGCGCGCACCCAGCGGCATTTTTGGGCTGGTCAGGGGGCGAGGACGAGGCAGAACGGATGACCGGCGGGGTCGAACATGACCCGGAACTGATCGGGGCTCGGCTGTACGTCGGCCTTGAGCGCGCCGAGCCGCAGCACCGCGGCCTCGGCTCCGTCGAGGTTCGCCACGTCGATGTCGATGTGGCCCTGCTGCGGGACGTCGCCCGCAGGCCACGTCGGTGGGCGATGATCGTCGATCTCCTGGAAGGCCAGCTTGCCGGTCGGCGTGTGGAGCTCGACCCAGCCCTCGTCGTCGCCGGGCACCATGTCGCCACCGACGATCGACGAGTAGAAGTCGGCCAACGCCAGTGCGTCCGGGCAGTCGAACGCGACCAGGCCGAGGCGGCCGATCGAGGTGGGGAACTCATCGCTCATCGTCTCGACCCTACGGGACGCCCGACCCTCAGACCGACGGCAGCACGGTGTGCACCAGCCGCGTCACGAACGCACCGTCGAGCGGAGCGTGACTCAGCAGGCGCCGATACACGAAGGCGCCGATCAGCGCATCGATGATGGTGTCGATGTCGGTGTCGGCGGCCAATTCACCTCGTTGGACGGCCCGGCCGAGGATCGTGTTCAACGGTTGGCGACGATGCAGGACCCACTCGTCGAGCGATTCGCGTAGCGCCGCATCGCGCGCCGATGCCGAGATCAGGTCGGGCAGCACGTCGCTGGTGCGGCCCGTCTGCATGCGACGGCCGAGTTCTCGGAGATAGCTGTCGAGGTCGCCACGCACCGAGCCGGTGTCGACGAGGTCGAACGGCCGGATCGCGTGGGCGAGCGAATCGAGCACCAGGGCTTCCTTCGACGGCCAGCGACGGTAGATCGTGGCCTTCGACACGCCGGCTCGCTGCGCGAGGTCGTCCATCGACATCCCGTGGATGCCCACCTCGCCGGCCAACTGCATGGTGGCGTCGAGCAACGCTTCGTCGACGCCTTCCGAGCGCGGCCGGCCGGGACGGCGCGTGGTTGCAGCGGTCATGGTCAGGTCCCGACGATCGGAGCCGGATCCGCACCCTGTCCGCCGGCCGGAGCAGCCACGACGTCGCTCTGCGGTGCCGTGGCGTGCGATGGCAGGAACTTCCAGGCCATCACGGCGGCGAACACGATCACGACCGCTCCCACACGCAGCCCGACCGACATCGCGTCGACGAAGCTGTCGTTGGCGGCCTGCACGAACGCGTCGGCCTGTCCCCCGAGCGATGCCGCAACCTGTTGCGCTCCGCCGAGCGACGACTCCGCGATCGCCTCCTGCGGGCCGGTGAGTCCGAACACTCCGGCGAGGTCGAAGATGCGCTGTGAGTAGACACTCGTCACGACGCTGCCGATCACCGCGACGCCGAGGGCTCCGCCGACCTGACGGGTCGTGTCGTTGATGGCCGAACCGACGCCGGCCTTCGCGCGCGGCAACGACCCCATCACCGACTCGGTCGCCGGGGCCATCGTCATGCCCATCCCGGCGGCCATCACGACGAAGTAGCCGATCACGAGCAGGTAGGGCGAGTGGGATGCAATCGTCGACAGCAGCGTGAGGCCGGTCGCGACGAGAACGAGGCCGAGGGTCACGATCCGTTTGGTCCCCTGACGCTCGACGAATCGAGCCGAGAGCGGCGCGACGATCATCATCGTCGCCGCGTACGGAAGCAAGCGGATGCCCGCCTCCAACGGCGAGTACCCGTGCACGAGCTGCCAGTACTGCGTCATCAGCAGCAGCGAACCGAACATGGCGAAGAAGACGAGCGTGATCGTGCCGCTGCCGGCGCTGAAGCGGGCGTTGCGGAACACGGTGAGATCGAGCATCGGGTGCGCCGTGTGGAGTTCCCACAGCAGGAACACCGTGAGCAACACCGCAGCGATCACGAAGGCGCCGACGACCAGCGGGATCGCTCCAGCCCTTCGACGGCCCCTCGATGATGGCGAACAGCAGCGATGCGAGCCCGAAGAACGACAGCACCGCGCCGAGCGGGTCGATCCTGCCCTGCTCGGGATCGCGCGATGTCGGGATCGAGGAAGGCGCCGAGGACCAGTGCCGTGATACCGATCGGGATGTTCACCCAGAAGACCGACTGCCAGGAGAAGTGCTCGAGCAGGAGTCCGCCGGTGATCGGACCGATGGCGACGGCCAGCCCGGAGAATCCGGCCCAGACGGCGATGGCTCGACCGCGCTCGCGTGGGTCGCGGAACACGTTGGTGAGGATCGACAGCGTGGCCGGCATGATCAGGGCACCGCCGATGCCCATGAAGGCACGGGTGGCGATCAGCCCCTCGGCCGACGTCGACATCGCCGCTGCTGCCGAACCGATGCCGAACACCACGATGCCGAGCTGCAACGCGCCCTTGCGCCCGTAGCGGTCCGAGAGGCTGCCGGTGGTGAGGAGCAGGCCGGCGAACACGAGGACGTAGGAGTCGACGATCCACTGGATCTGGCTGTTCGTGGCACCGAGATCCACGATCAGCGACGGGATCGCGACGTTCAGGATCGTGTTGTCCATCACGATGATCAGGAGGCTCATGCAGAGCACGCCGAGGATCACCCAACGGCGTTCGTGCACGGCCGGGTCGAGCTCGTCGTCGTGGGCGTGTGGTGATCGGTTCGCCGTCGGTGTCACTCGTCATCGTCGTCATCTCCAGTTTCGATACGATACGGATCAGTATTTTAATCACCGTCAGCATGACTCTCCTCAAGCCGGAGCCATTCGCGGCCGATGACAAGGCGATGGAATCGAGCCCTCGCGCATCCGGCGGCACCGCCATGGCCTCCGCGACGACGGCCGTGCTGCTCGTGGAGGACGACGACCGCATCAGCGAGCCGCTGATCCGAGTGCTGCGCAGTGAGGGCTTCGAGGTTGCGCACGTCGCGGCCGGACTCGACGCACTTGCCTCCGTCGGCGACCACTGCCCCGACCTCGTGCTGCTCGATCTCACGCTGCCCGACATCGACGGCCTCGACGTCTGTCGCAAGCTGCGGTCCGACCATCCCGGCCTTCCGATCATCATGCTCACCGCCCGCGCCGAGGAGATGGACGTCATCGTCGGCCTCAACGCCGGCGCCGACGACTACGTCGCCAAGCCGTTCCGACTCGCCGAACTCGTGGCACGGATCCGCGCCAGACTGCGCCTCGTCGACCACTCGCCCGCCAGCTCGAACGGGCACCTCAGCGGTGCCGGCATCGAACTCGACACCGAGGCGCGCCGATGCTTCGTCGAGCGCAACGACGCCAAACGCATCGAAGTGGAACTCACCACCAAGGAGTTCGACCTGCTCGAACTCCTGATGCGCCAGCCCGGCGTGACGCTCAAGCGCGAGCAGATCATGAGCCAGGTGTGGGACGAGAACTGGTGGGGTTCGACCCGCACCCTCGACACCCACACCTCGACGCTTCGCCGCAAGATCCTCGACGACACCGATCCGCCGTCGAAGATCGTCACCGTCCGCGGCGTCGGCTTCCGATTCGATCCAACCGGGGGCTGACCCGACGTGCGCCGGCGCCTGGTGCTCTCGACCATCGCCGTGGTCATGATCGTCATCCTGGTGCTGCTCCTCCCCGTGCTGCTCATCGTGCGCGATGCCGAGGGTGGCGAACTCCCCGCCGACGTGCTGGCTCGGCTCATGGTGATCGCTGTGGCGGCCATTGCGTCGGCCGCACTGCTCGCCGGCGTCCAGGCCCGACAGCTCGCACGACCACTCGAACGACTCGCGCGCAGCGCGGCGCGGGTGGGCGATGGCGACTTCAGCGCGGCCGCCCCGCCGCCATCGGGGATCAGTGAGATCGACGACATCTCACGCGCGCTGCGCCTGAGTGCGAACCGTGTCGATCGCATGCTCGAATCAGAACGTGGCTTCACCGCCGACGCCACCCATCAACTGCGCACCGGTCTGACGGGCATCGCCATGCGACTCGAACTGCTCGAGCGCGACCAGGACCCCGAGGTTGCCGCCGAGGCGACCGCAGCGCTGACACAGACCCACGAGTTGAACCTGACACTCGACGATCTGCTCACCGTGGCGCGGACCGGGATCGACGAAGGAACGCACCGAGGTCGACCTGACGACGCTCGTCGACCACCAGGTGGCCGACTGGCAGCACCGTTTCGCCGAGAAGCGCCGCCAGGTGGTGGTGACGACAGGTCGTGCGAACCAGGTGAGCGCCACGCCGGGCCTGGTCGGCCAGGTGATCGGGATCCTGCTCGACAACGCGCTGCGTCACGGGCGCGGCACCGTCGCGATCCTGGTACAGGACGACAGCGTGACGATCGAGGACGAGGGCTCCGGGCATCAGCCAGGAACGCGCGGCCACGCTGTTCGACCGTCCGTCGGATCACCAGGCCCCGCACGGCCGCGGCCTGCCGCTCGCCCGACGCCTCGCGGAGTCGGACGGCGGCCGCCTCGAGCTGATCGAACTCAGCCCGCCGACGTTCCGCCTCACCCTCGTTCCTGTCACCCCGTGAACCGACCCTGACCCCCCGATGCGACTCAGGCGGCGGTGACGCTGAGGCCGTCGTCGGCGGTGCCGGCGCGCACGACGATCGAACCGCCTTCGGCGACATCGCCGTTGAGGATCAGCAGCGACGCCTTGTCGCCGATCTCGCGTTGGATGACCCGCTTGAGCGGCCGGGCACCGAAGGCCGGGTCGAAGCCCTCGCGGGCGAGCTGCGCCATGGCGCCCTCGTCGATGTCGAGTTCGATGCGACGGTCGGCCAGCCGCTTGTGCAGATGCGCCAGCTGCACCCTGACGATGCGCTCGAGGTCGGCTTCGGTCAGCGCCCGGAAGCGGATGATGTCGTCGACCCGGTTGATGAACTCGGGCTTGAAGAAGTCGCTCGGTTCGCCGGGCAGGTTCGACGTCATGATCAGCACCACGTTGGTGAAGTCGACCGTGCGGCCCTGGCCGTCGGTGAGGCGACCGTCGTCGAGCACCTGCAGCAACGTGTTGAACACGTCGGGGTGGGCCTTCTCGATCTCGTCGAGCAGCACCACCGAGTACGGGCGACGGCGCACCGCTTCGGTGAGCTGACCGCCCTCGTCGTAGCCGACGTAGCCGGGGGGCGCACCGATGAGGCGCGACACCGAGAACTTCTCCATGTACTCGCCCATGTCGATGCGCACCATCGACTTCTCGTCGTCGAACAGGAACTCGGCGAGCGCGCGCGCCAGCTCGGTCTTGCCGACGCCGGTGGGGCCGAGGAACATGAACGAGCCGATCGGCCGGTTGGGGTCGGACAGACCCGGCACGGCTCCGGCGGATCGCGTTGGCCACCGCGACGACGGCGTCGTCCTGGCCGATGACCCGTTCGTGGAGCAGCTCCTCGAGGTGGACGAGCTTGGACATCTCGCACTCCATCAGGCGGTTGACCGGAACGCCGGTCCACTTGGCGACGACCTCGGCGATGTCCTCGGCGTCGACCTCCTCCTTGAGCATGGCTCCGGTCTCCTGGATCGACGTCGAGGTGGGCGGTGGCCTCGTCGATGCGACGCTCGAGTTCGGGAATGCGGCCGTAGCGGATCTCGGCGGCGACGTTGAGGTCGGTCTCGCGCTCGACCTGGGTGCGCAGCTCCTCGAGCTCCTCCTTCAGCGAGCGGATGGCGTCGATCGCCTGCTTCTCCTGCTCCCAGTGCTGCTTCATCTCGGCCGACCTGCACGTTGAGCGTGGCGAGTTCGTCGTGAAGGGCATCGAGCCGCTCCTTCGACGCGGCGTCGGTCTCCTTGTCCAGGGCGACCTGCTCGATCTCGAGCTGGAGGATGCGCCGCTGGACGACGTCGATCTCGGTGGGCAGCGAGTCGATCTCGATGCGCAGCTTCGACGCCGCTTCGTCCATGAGGTCGATGGCCTTGTCGGGCAGGAAGCGGTTCGTGAGGTAGCGGTTGGAGAGCACGGCCGCGCTCGACGAGCGCCGAGTCCTGGATGCGCACGCCGTGGTGCACCTCGTAGCGCTCCTTCAACCCGCGCAGGATGCCGATCGTGTCCTCGACCGACGGCTCGCCGACGTACACCTGCTGGAAGCGACGCTCGAGCGCCGGGTCCTTCTCGACGTGCTTGCGGTACTCGTCGAGCGTGGTGGCGCCGATCATGCGCAGCTCGCCGCGGGCGAGCATCGGCTTGATCATGTTGCCGGCGTCCATCGCGCCCTCGGCGCCGCCGGCGCCGACGATCGTGTGGAGCTCGTCGACGAAGGTGATGACCTCGCCGTCGGCGTCGGTGATCTCCTTGAGCACGGCCTTGAGTCGCTCCTCGAACTCGCCGCGGTACTTGGCGCCGGCGAGCATCGAGCCGATGTCGAGCGAGATGAGCCGCTTGTTCTTCAGGCCCTCGGGCACGTCGCCGTCGGCGATGCGCGAGGCAAGGCCCTCGACGATCGCGGTCTTGCCGACGCCGGGCTCGCCGATGAGCACCGGGTTGTTCTTGGTGCGGCGCGAGAGCACCTGGATGCAGCGACGGATCTCGTCGTCGCGGCCGATGACCGGATCGATCTTGCCGCTCGCGGCCACGCCGTGAGGTCCTGGCCGTACTTCTCGAGCGCGGCGAACTTCTCCTCGGGGTTCTGGTCGGTGACGCGATGGGAGCCGCGCACCTCCTTCAACACCTGGAGCAGTTCCTCGCAGCCGACGTCGAGGCGGGCGTTCATCGCGAGCAGGAGGTGCTCGACGGAGAGGAAGTCGTCGTGGAGATCCTTGCGGTACGTCTCGGCGTTCTCGACGACGTTGGTGAGCTCCTTGCTCATCCGCGGCTCGGCACCGCCGTACGCCTTGGGGAGCTTCTGGATCGCTTCGTCGGCCCGGTTGCGCACCATCAGCGGGGCCTGGCCGAGCTTGGCGAGCACTGCCGGCACGATGGTGCCCTCCTGGCGCATCATGGCGCCGAGCACGTGATCGGGGGTCAGCTCGGGGTTCGACAACTCCTTGGCCTGGTCGATGGCAGCCGAGAACGCCTCCTGGGTCTTCAGCGTCCACTTCTTCGGGTCCAGTGCCATTCTTCCGCTCCTCTACTCAATAAACCTGAGTGGTATCATATCAGCTTTGGTCAGGTGACCGCGACGTGACCGTGGTGTCGGACACCATGCGTAACAGATTCGCCAGCTCGCCGGCCGTGGCGACGAGATCCTTGTACCGACGCACGTCATCGGGCAGGGACTCGAGCGCTGCCGCCAGCCGGACGCGCTCGTGCGCCGTCGAGCACGACGACAGGATCGGCGTCACGTAGGTGCGGATCGTGAAGAGCACGCATCGCGTGTCGGGGAAGCGGCGAAGGGTCTCGCGTTCGACACGCAAGAAGTGCTGATCGGGCGCCGGTTCGCTCGGCCGGGGCCGCGCCGTGCCGTCGACCGGTGTGAACCAGTCGGGGGTGTCGAGGACGCCCCATCCGAGACGCCAGAAGCTGCGGTCCGGCGTCAGGCGATCGAAGAAGCTGTCGATCGGCGCCTCCAACTGATCGTTGAGTCGGCCGACCGGAGCGTGGACTGCCGCCATCGTGAGACCGACCTTCGAGCGCAGATCCCAGCGGTTGGGGAAGCACACCGACCCGCCACCGAAGACGAGCCGACCGTCGCGCTCCACGAGCAGCACGAGGTCTTCGGGGACCAGACGCGCCGCCGCATCGAGCGGATGGAGTGCCCTGTCGAGCGCGACCTCGCCGTAGCGCTGCGGCCAGCGCCGTCGGAGGTGCTCGACGAGCGTGTCCGCGACCTCCTGCGCTTCGTGCGTCACGCGATCATCGAGCACGGCGAAGACGGTGTCGGGGTGTCGCTCCATCAGGCGGGGCTTGGCGTCGATTGCCGCGTCGGCGTCGGCGCCGAGCTCGATCCAGTCGTGCAGATCGAGTGGCCGAACGCCCAGACGCCACCGGAAGGCGTCGGGACCGGCAGGGGCCGGTCCGTCCATGAACGGCAGGTACGGCGGCGTCGCCACGATCGCCCCGATGGGATCCATCACCCCGAACGCTAACTGCCCCCACCCTCGAGCGATGAGCCAGCGGCCCGGATGGCGGCCATTCGCTCATCGCTCGCGTGGTGCGACGGCGGGGATGGCTGGCATGCTGGGTGGCGTGACCACTGCTCGCGCGCTGTCGATCCTCGACCTGGCGATCATCGGCAAGGGACAGACGGCGACCGATGCGTTCGCCAACAGCGTGGCCCTCGCACGGCGCGCCGAGGCACGAGGCTACGAGCGGGTCTGGTACGCCGAGCACCACAACATGGCCGCGATCGCCTCGTCGGCCACGAGTGTGCTGATCGCTCACATCGCGGCCAACACCTCGACGATCCGCCTCGGTGCCGGCGGCGTGATGCTGCCGAACCACTCGCCGCTCACGATCGCCGAGCAATTCGGCACGCTCGCCACGCTCCATCCGGGCCGCATCGATCTCGGCCTCGGGCGCGCGCCGGGCAGCGACCAGAACACGATGCGGGCGATGCGTCGCGACGCCCACTCGTCCGACCGGTTCCCCGAGGACGTGCTCGAGTTGCAGGGCTACCTGCGCGGTGAGTCCCGCATTCCCGGTGTGGTCGCCGTTCCGGGTGCCGGGACGAACGTGCCGCTCTACATCCTCGGCTCGTCGCTGTTCGGCGCCCAGCTCGCGGCGATGCTCGGATTGCCGTATGCGTTCGCCTCACACTTCGCACCCGCGGCGCTGCTCGACGCGATCGCGCTGTACCGGCGAGAGTTCCGACCGTCCGAGCAACTCGCCGAGCCCTATGCGATCGCCGCCGTGAACGTGATCACCGCCGACTCCGACCACGAGGCGCAGTCGCAGTGGGAGACGGTGCGTCGCTACCGCGTCGCCCGGTTCGTCGCTCCTGGCCGCGACCTCACCGACGACGAAACCGACGCGATCCTCGCCTCGCCGCAGGGCCGCCAGATCGCGCAGATGATGCACTATTCGGCGGTCGGCACCCCCGAGACGGTGAAGGCCTACCTCGACGAGTTCGCCGAGCTCGCCGGAGCCGACGAACTGATCACCGCGCACGCGTCGCCGACGATCGAACAGCGCCTCCGCTCCGTCGACCTCCTGGCCGACGTGATGGATCCCGTCACCGTCTGACACGATCCCCGCCCGCCCCACCTCGTTTGCGGCGCGATTTTGTCGGGACGGGCCAATCGAACGCGCCACAAACGTGGGTGGGCCGTTCACTCGGCGGCGAGTTCAGCCAGCTTGCGGACCGTGTTCCAGTTCCGGGCGGTGCCGGCGGCGGCCGCGGGGAGGCGGTTCAGGGCGATCGCGAGCTTGGAGCGGCCCATTCCGTCGGGCAGGTGGAGATAGACCTCGGCGCCGACGACGACGAACTCCTCCGGCGCAAACCCGGACGCGTCGAACGACAGCAGCTCGTCGCCTGCCGGCGCCGACAAACAGATGACGTGGACGTGTTTGCCGAGGTCGACCGCGTCCGGGAACGGGTTGGCAACGACGAGGTCGGCCCACTGCTGCGCCGTCCGCACGATCACCGGCACCGTCAGGCCGGTCGCCGACTCGATCGCCGCCGCGAGCGTGGAGCCGACCTCGACCGGATCAGCCTCGGTCGACGCCACGAGATTGCCGCTCTGGATGTACGTCCGCACCTCCGCCAGCCCGATCGACGTGGCGATCTCACGAAGCTGCGCCATCGGCAACTTGTTGTGCCCGCCGACGTTGATGCCGCGCAGCAGCGCAATCACCGTCGTCGACGCCATCGCTCCAGTCTGGCACCGTCCGACCACCACAGCGATGAGCGAACAGCCGGACTGCGGTCCGTTCGCTCATCGGCAGCAGTGCGCGTCGTCGGGCGGGGTCCGAGTCGAACCTGACGAGGCGGTGACGCGACACTGGCGGCCGGGACACCGACCGAAGGGGACATCGAATGAGCGAGAGCAACACCGACGTCGACGTCGTGATCGTGGGGGCCGGATTCGCCGGCATGTACCTGCTGCACCGGATGCGCGAGGCCGGCTTCAGCGCCGTCGTGCTCGAGACCGCCGACGACGTGGGCGGCACCTGGTACTGGAACCGCTACCCCGGCGCACGCTGCGACATCCTCACCATCGACTACTCCTACAGCTGCGACCCCGAGCTCGCAGGAGGAGTGGACCTGGTCGGAGCGCTACGCCACCCAGCCCGAGATCCTCCGCTACGCCCAGTTCGTCGCCGACAAGCACGACCTGCGCCGCGACATCCGCTTCAACACCCGCGTCGAGCTCGGCCGACGTGGGACGACGACGCGAAGCGCTGGACCGTCCACACCGACACGGGCGACGACGTCACCGGCCAAGTTCTACGTCATGGCCACCGGCTGCCTGTCGATGCCGAAGGTGCCCGACATCGAGGGCGCCGACCGCTTCGGCGGCGAGGTGTACTTCACCAGCCGCTGGCCGCACGAGGGCGTCGACTTCACCGGCAAGCGGGTCGCCGTGATCGGCACCGGCTCGTCGGGCATCCAGTCGATCCCGATCATCGCCGGCACAGGCCGACGCAGCTCACCGTCTTCCAGCGCACCCCGAACTTCTCGATCCCCGCCCACAACGGCCCGATCACCGAGGAGCGCCTCGCCGAGTACCGCAAGGATCCCGCCGCCTACCGCGAGGAGGCCCGCTACTCGGGCGTCGGCGTGCCCCGTGCACCGACCCGATCGACCGGCGCGCTCGCCGTGTCCGACGAGGAGCGTCACGGCACGCGTACGAGGCGGTGTGGCAGGCCGGCGAACTCTCGGCATCTCCGGCAGCCGTTCAACGACATGGTCGTCAACCCGGAGGCCAACGACACGCTGCGGCGAGTTCATCCGCGCCAAGATCCGCTCGATCGTGGACGACCCCGACGTCGCCGAGCTGCTGTGCCCGACGAACCACTACGTTCGGCACCAAGCGGCCGTGCCTCGACACCGAACTACTACGAGACCTACAACCTGCCCCACGTCCGCCTCGTCGACCTGCGCAAGCAGCCGATCACCACCATCACCGAGACCGGCATCGAGCTGCCGCAGCGGCGCCGAGTCGATCGAGTTCGACGCCATCGTGTTCGCCACCGGCTTCGACGCGATGACCGGCGCGATCGTCGGCGTCGACATCACCGGCCGCGACGGCGAGTCACTCCGCGAGGCAAGTGGGCCCACGGCCCGAAGACCTATCTCGGCCTGATGACGGTCGGCTTCCCCAACCTGTTCATGATCACCGGGCCCGGGCAGCCCGTCGGTGCTGTCGAACATGATGGTGTCGATCGAGCAGCACGTCGACTGATCACCGACACGATCGAGCACCTCCGTCGAACGGTTTCGACACGATCGAGCCGACCGAGCTCGCGCGAGCGACGGTGGGTGCAGCACGGCAACGAGTTCGCCGACCTCACCCTGCTGCCGACCGCCAACTCGTGGTACATGGGCGCCAACGTGCCCGGCAAGCCCCAGGTGTTCCTGCCGTACCTCGGCGGCGTCGGCGGTTACCGCGCAGATCTGCGACGAGGTGGTCGAGCGCGGCTACCTCGGTTTCACGCTCACCGGTGACGCCGGAGCACAGACGCAACGACGGCGTCATCCGGCCGCTGAAGCCCGACGTCCAGGGAATGGTGCTCGACATGATGGCCGAGCTCGAACTCCCGCCGCTGGAGTCGATGTCGGCGCGAGGACGCCCGCGCAGTTCATGGCCGCTTCGGGTGCTGCGATGCCACCCGGGCCGGAGGTCGGCGAGATCGTCGACGGCACGCTTCCCGGCGCGGACGGCACACCGCTCGAGTACCGCCTCTACCGGCCGGCGACCGAGGGGCCCGCACCCGATCGTCGCCTACTTCCACGGCGGCGGCTGGGTGCTCGGGCAGCCGCGACGTCCGACGATCCGCTGTGCCGCGACCTGTGCGTGCGGTCGAACTCGATCATCGTGTCGGTCAACTACCGCCACGCTCCCGAGGCACCGCTTCCCGGCGGCCGCCGACGACGGCCTCGCCGCGGCAACCTGGATCGCCGACCACGCCGAGGAACTCGGCGGTGTGCCGGGCCGACTCGCGGTCGCCGGGTGGAGCGCAGGTGCCAACGTCGCTGCGGTCACCGCGCCAGCAGGCGAAGCTCGCCGGCGGTCCGTCGATCGTCGGGCAAGTGCTGCTGTGCCCCGTCACCGATGGCACCACCGATCGTCCGTCGCACAGCGACAACGCCGACGGGCTACGTACTCACCATGGCAGTGATGAACTGGTTCTGGGACCACTACTGCGACCCGGCCGACCGCTCGAACCCGAAGGCGTCACCGCTGCTCGCCGACGACCTGTCGGACCTGCCGCCGGCATGGTCGATCACCTGCGAGTTCGACCCGCTGCGCGACGAGGGCGACGCCTACGCCGAGGCCATGGCCGATGCCGGCGTCGCCAGTGCAACACCTGCAGTGCCCAGGCCAGATCCACACGGCGATCCCCGCCGTCGACGCGATGGTCACCTCGGAGTACGCCCGGGTGGCCATGGCCGAGGCCCTGCAGTCGTTCTTCGGCGCCAGCGTGACGTCGCGGGTCTGACCCCTGGCGTAACACTCCAGACGTCACGGGCGTCACGGTGACAGCCCGTCGGTAGGGTCGATGGGATGGCCACGATGTCGCGTCACCGGCCGCCACACGTGGCGCAGGGGACCTGGCGGAGCGGCGCGCTCCACGTCTGGGGATGGAACGGGATCGACACGGCGGCGATGGCGTGGCTCTACGGCGGGTTCCGGATGCTCGGCGACGACGGGCGCCGCACCGGCTGGCACGACACGCCCGTCTCCTACGGTGCGATCGGGCGCATCAGCATCAGCCTCGACGGGCTGCCCACGCTCCACGCCTCATCGGTCCAGCTCGACGCGATGGGCACAGCTGTCTGGCTGTCGGATCTGCCGGAGGCTCCCCATCTGTCCGACTCGCTCGCCTGGTTCGCCCGCGTCGCCGAACTGGCCCGACGCACCGTGTCGAGCGGACGCATCCTTCCCGCGATCGTCGAAGAAGGCCCGTTCACCGTTGCTCGCTGGCGACCGGTCACGACCGAGGCGATCGACGACATGCTGCGGTCGCTCGACGCATCGATGCCCCCGATCTGCACCGCGGGTTCCAGCGCCGATGCCACCAGCATCTACACCCAGCTCGTCGACGGCATTGCCCGCGCCCAGCTCCACCAGTACGGCTGGAAGGCCGATCTCGGACGCCAACGGACGCCATCGATCCAGGCACTTCGAGCCACCTTCGGTGCGCTCGCGAAGCCCGACCACGTCGTGCGTGGCGGCACCGTCGAGTTCGACGCCGCGGTCCGACAACTTCGTGACGAGCTCGACCGGCACCGACGGCGAGTCGGTGGCGAGCCCGTCGTCGTCGCCCGCTTGCGTCTCGTGATCTCCGACGATCCGCACGACCCGTGGATCGTGCGGCTCGAACTCGTCGACGACAGCGACGCGTCACGTTGGTGCTCCGCCAACGACGTGTGGGAACGCAACGGCACTGCCCTCGAGGTCGCCAAGGGCGAACAGCACCTCGACCTCCTCGCCGACCTGATCGGCACCACCGTCGAACAGATCGCGCCGATCGTCCCCGGGCTCGCCGACCTCGCCATCCAGCACGAGCCCACCCAGGTCGAACTCGACCTCGACGTGGCCGAGGACTTCCTCGACATCGCGCCCGTCGAACTGCAACGCCTCGGCGTGGAACTCATCGGGCCCGAGCGCCTGATCCGCACCAGGGTCAACGTGGCGGGCGAGGCAACACCTGCTCCGTCCGACGATCGCCGCAAGCAGTTCGGCAAGGAAGCCCTCGTCGAGTGGAAGCTGGTGATCGGCGACGAGGAGATCTCCGACGCCGAGATCGCCCGCGCCGAGCAAGCCGGCGCCACCCTGCTGCACACCGGCCACCGCTGGGTGCGCATCGACGCCGACGAGCTCCGCCGCAAGCGCTCCAAGCTCGCGGAGCTCAAGGCCACCAAGAGCGCGGTCACCCCCCTCGAACTGCTGCGGCTCGCGAACGACGCCGAACTCGGCGAGGACGACACACCGGCCATCTCGATCCACGACGACGAGGCCGGCAACGCCGCCGGCAACGCCGCGGCCGCCGAGTCGACCTGGGTCCGCAACCTGCTGGCCGGGCTGCCCGACGAACGGCTCGACGAAACCCACGAGTCGCCGGAGTTCGTCGGCGAGCTGCGCCACTACCAGCGGCGGGCGCTGTCGTGGCTGCAGTTCCTCGCCAAGCTCGGCCTCGGCGGCTGTCTCGCCGACGACATGGGCCTCGGCAAGACCGCCACCACCCTCGCCCACTTGCTCGAACGACCCGGGCCTCACTTGGTGGTGTGTCCCCTCAGCGTCGTGCGCAACTGGAGCCAGGAGGCGGCGCGGTTCACCCCGAAGCTCGACGTGAAGATCCACCACGGCGCCAATCGCACGCAAGCGTTCGACGACGACTCACTGTTCGACTCCGACCCCGAACGTCAGCTCGTCATCACCACCTACGGGCTGCTCCCGCGTGACCTCGAACACCTCGGCGCGGTCGACTGGTCGACCGTCGTGCTCGACGAAGCGCAGATGGTGAAGAACCCCAACACCAAGGCCGCCCGCGCGGTCCGCCAGCTCCGTGCCGGACAGAAACTCGCTCTGACCGGAACACCGGTGGAGAACCGGCTCAGTGAGCTGTGGTCGATCCTCGACGCGGTCAACCCGGGCCTGCTCGGCGGCCTCCAGAAGTTCCGCGAGCAGTTCGGCACGCCGATCGAGCGACACGGCGACGAACTCGCTGCCGCCCGTCTGCGCCGCATCACCCAGCCGTTCATCCTGCGGCGCACCAAGGCCGACAAGCGCCTGCTGCCCGACCTGCCCGACAAGATCGAACAGATCGCCTACGCCAAGCTCACCCGCGAGCAGGCAACGCTGTACCAGCACGTGGTCGACCAGTTGCTGGCCGACGCCGAACAGGCCAAGGGCATGCGGCGCCGCGGCCTCGTGCTCGCGGCGCTGATGCGGCTCAAACAGATCTGCAACCACCCGGCCCATGCCCTCGGTGACGGCTCACGTCTCGCCGGCCGATCGGGCAAACTCACCCGATTCGACGAACTCGTCACCGACCTCCTCGACTCGGGCGAGCGGGCCCTCGTGTTCACCCAGTTCCGCGAGATGGGCGAACTGCTTGCGTACCCACGTCGGCGACCAGTTCCACTTCGACCCTCCGTTCCTGCATGGAGGCGTCACCAGGCTCGGACGCGACCGGATGGTCGACGCATTCCAGGACGGCACCGGCCCGCCGCTGTTGATCATCTCGCTGAAGGCGGGCGGCACGGGCCTCAACCTCACGGCTGCCAGCCAGGTGATCCACTACGACCGCTGGTGGAACCCCGCGGTGGAAGACCAGGCCACCGACCGGGCATGGCGCATCGGCCAGGAGCGCACCGTCAACGTCCACAAGCTCGTGTGCGAAGGCACCGTCGAGGAACGCATCGGCGTGGTCATCGACGACAAGCGCAAGCTCGCCGACGCAGTGGTCGGCACCGGCGAGGCCTGGCTCTCCGAGCTGTCGACCGACGAACTGCGCGACCTCGTCGTGCTGGAGATGGAATCGTGAGCCGGCCGCGTAAGCCCTTCGGCGCCAACCATCCCGGGCGGCTCCCCGCCACGATGATGAAGGTGCTCGCCGCCGAGATGAGCGATCCGTCACGTCTCCGGCGTGGCAAGCAGTACGCCAAGGACGGCTCGGTCCTCGACATCATCATCGAGCCAGGTGTCGTCACCTGCGAGATCCAGGGCTCACGGTCGACGCCCTACATCGCCGCGGTCGAGGTCACCGCCGGCGACGGCATGCCGCTGCGACGCGACATCCGCACCACCTGCACGTGCCCCGACGACGACAACTGGGACGGCTACGCGTGCAAGCACGTCGTCGCCGCGATGTTCACCCTCAGCGACGAGTTCCTCCTCGAGCCGGAACTCCTCGATCTCTGGCGGAACCGCACAGCCGACGCGGACACGACCGCCGATCGGTCGGTCGAGGTCGGGTCCGCACGGGCCGGCGCGGCGGAGACGGGTCGACACCTGCGGTTGGTGAGGCCGGGCTCGTTCGAGCCCGACGCGGTTGAGCCTCGAACGATCGAGCCTCGAACCGACCCGCTCGAGGTGCTCCTCAGGATGCCCGCAGGCACCTCGCTGCCCGAGGTCGCCGACATCGAGCGGACCGAGCCGATGATGTCGAGATCACGAGAGCTCGCCGCCGTGCTGCGCGATGCGCTGTCCAATCTGCGCATCGACTGGGACTGACGCCGCGGCATGACCCGGCCCGCTTCGGGGTCCCGCGTACACTCGTCTCGATGTCGCTCCACGCCGCACAGGTCGCCGATGCGCTGCTGACGAACGTCGACCGCGTCGTACGCGGCAAGCGCGACGAGATCCGTCTTGCGCTCTGCTGTCTGCTGACCGAAGGCCACCTCCTCCTCGACGACGTCCCCGGCACCGGCAAGACCAGCTTGGCGAAGGCGATCGCCAACTCCATCTCGGGCACGCTGGAAGCGGGTGCAGTTCACGCCCGACCTCCTCCCGACCGACATCACCGGCGTGATGGTCTTCGACCAGCGCACCAGCACGTTCACCTTCCGCGAGGGGCCGGTGTTCACCAACGTGCTCATCGGCGACGAGATCAACCGTGGCAGCCCCAAGACCCAGTCGGCACTGCTCGAGGTGATGGAGGAACGCCAGGTCACCGCCGACGGTGTGAGCCGACCCGTCGCGCGCCCGTTCTTCGTGATCGCCACTCAGAACCCCCGGGACTTCCAGGGCACGTTCCCGCTGCCCGACGTCCAACTCGACCGCTTCGCAATGCGGCTCACGCTGGGGTACGCCGACGCCGACACCGAGGTCTCGATTCTCGAGGAGTACCACCGTCACAACTCGCAGGACGACCTCTCACCGGTCACCGATCCCGTGGAACTCGACCGGGCGATCAACGAGATCGAGAACGTCGAGCGTGGTCCACTCGATCGCCGACTACATCGTGCGGATCGCCAACGCCACCCGAACCCACCCCGATCTGCGACTCGGCGTGTCGACTCGCGGCACGCTCACGATGTTGCGGGTGGCGCGAGCCTTCGCCGCCACCGATGAGCGCGACTACGTCACGCCGGACGACGTCAAGGCCGTTGCCGCGCCCGTGTTCGCCCACCGCATGGCGTTGACCGCCGAAGCCGAACTCCGAGGTGTCCGCATCGAGAATGCGCTGGCCGACATCATCGACGAGGTCCCGGTCCCCCGTTCCCGAGAGGGCTGAACGTGCTCACCCGCTCGGGCCTCGGTGCGGTCCTGGCTGCAGTGGTGCTCGGCGTCGTGGGGTGGTGGTGGAACTACGAGGAGATCGTCATCGTCGCGTGCGGCATCGGCGCACTGCTCCTCATGGCGACATGGGTCTCACAGCGACCCCTGCGCGCGACGGTCACCCGGCGGCTGATCGCCGTTCGCGTTCCACGCGGCGACCCGATCGCACTGAGCTACCGGCTGCGCAACGCCACCCGATTCCGGTCGGGCCGGGCGACGATCATCGATCGGTGCGCTGAGGCCGAGGTCCGGGTGACACGTGCCCACCGTCGCTGCCAATGCCGAGGTGACCGTGCTCGGATCGATCCCCACCCGTCGGCGCGGGATCTTCGACGTCGGACCCTTCGAAATCGAGCGGGTCGACCCCTTCTGGCTCACCGTCGGGCGGCGTCGCGACACCGGAGTGGCGTCGGTGATCGTGCATCCCAAGGTCTACGACCTCATCGGTCCGCAGGGGGCGGTGCGCGTCGTCGAGAACGAGTCGGTGCTCCGCCGTGCCACGTCCGATCCGATGTCGGGCTTCGTGTCGATGCGCGAGTACGTGGCGGGCGACGACCCGCGTCTGATCCACTGGCCGACCACCGCGCGCACCGGCACGCTGATGGTGCGAGAACACGTCGAGGTTCGCCGCCCCGAGTTCACCATCGTGCTCGACACCGCGGGGACGGCAGGCGGGCCCGACGACTTCGAGGAAGCGGTCGACGTCGCTGCGACCCTCGCAGTTCACGCCATCCGGACGGGCCTCGACGTCGTGGTGCGCACCACCGACCACGACCATGCCGGTCGGCCCATTCCGCTCGTGAGCGACTCCCAGGTGCTCGACCTCCTCACTCCCGTTCAACAGTCCGAACCCGGGAGCCTGCTGCCGGTGAGCGCGCTCTTCACCGGCGGGTTCGACCAGTCGTCGGTGGTGTTCGTGACGGGACCCGGTGGACCGTCGAGTCGCTTCGCCACCTCGGAGCGGATGTCGGTGGTCAGAATCGGCGAGGGGGCGACTGCGGGCAGGGGTGTCGTTCTGGCGGCCAACGACGCACGCGAGTTCGTCCGACGATGGCGGTCGTGGGAATGACCGACGCCGCAGAGCCCGTCGACCCGGCGGTCGCCGCCCGGAGTATCTCGCGCCTCAGGATCGTGGTCCTCCTGGCCGGCTACGTCACCGTCGGCGCGGCGGCGTGCGGCATCTTCGACCAGTTCGAATGGGCGATCGTGGTCGCACCGGTTCTCCCGACCATCGCGGCAGTCACGCTGATCGGACGCCGCAGGAGCCATCCGGGCGATCGGCGCCGTGGCAGCGATCGTCGTCTCGGTCATCCTCGCGGTGGTCGCCAGCTCGGGCGGCACCGCTGACGTGTTCGACGCATTCACCTCCGGAATCCAAGGGTTGCTGTCGACCGACTGGCCGAGCCCCGAACGCGCCGACCTGATCGGCACCGTCGTCGCCGTGCTTGCGATCGCCACCGCGATCAGCGACGAACTCGCCGCACGCCGGAGATTCCACCTCCTCCCGCTGCTGCCGCTGCTGCTGTGCTACCTCGGCACGGTGGCGCTCAGCTCACCGCGTGGCATCACCTGGGCATGGTTGGTCCTGCTCGGGGCGGTGGCGACGTTGTTCGCCATGCTCCGCAACGACGGCACGCTGCACGATCGAATGGTGCTGCTGCGCGGCGAGCGACGCATCGTCCCCCTGCTCCTCATCGCGGTGATCCTCGTCACGCTCATCACCATTCCGGTGTCGCTCACGGCCCGCGCCGACCCACGACGCAACGACCCCGCCGAACAGACGGCGCCATTCTTCGACCCCATCGAAGCGACGCTCGCGCTCGAGGGCGATCGACCCACCGATCGACCTTCATCGCATCACACCCACCGACGGCGGCGCCCTCCCGGTGCGATGGCGGACAACGGCGCTCTCGAACTTCGACGGTCGACGGTGGTCGCCGGCGCTCACACTGCGGCCGATCGGGAACACACTCGGCCCGGTCACGGGGCCGGTCGTCAGCGCCGACATCGAGTTCCTCGACGACAACCTCACACTCGTTCCGCTGCCCGGTGCTCCGGTCTCGGTCGATGCTGCAGGTCGAGACCGATCCCGAGCGAACCGTGGTGCGACTCGCCGAGCCTCCGGATCCGGGCGACCAGGTCGCGATCGTGGCGAACCTCGCGCCGACCGTGAGCGACGCCATCGCGCAGGGCGTGGCCCCGCGGCTCATCGACGAGTCGGCGTCGAGCCTCGCCGGCCTCGCCGCGGGTCTCGCCGGCGGTGGCAGTGCAATCGATCAGCTGACGCAACTCGAGACGACGATGCGCGAGGAGTTCGTGCTCGACAGCAACGTGCAGGGCGCAGGACTCCAGCAGGCGCTGATCGACCGGTTCCTCCGTGACACCCAGCGAGGCACCGCGGAGCAGTTCGCCACGGCGTTCGTCCTGCTCGCTCGTTCCCTCGGGATCGAGGCGCGCGTCGCCACCGGGTTCGTCGCCGCCGGCGACTCAGGTGGCAGTGCGACGGTCAGCGCACCGGGCGAAGTGCTCGCCCTCAGCTCGGCCGACGCCGAGGTGTGGCCCGAGGTCGAGCTCTCCGACGGACGCTGGCTGGCATTCGATCCGGTTCCGGCCGAGGAGGCGAGCGACGGGGCGCCTCCGCCGCCCGAACCACAGGTGCAGACCCCCGCGGCACCCCAGCCACCGATCGCCCCGCCGCCGGAGCCCGACAACGAGACGTTGGCTCCCGACGAGGCGACGACCGCCGAGTCGACCAGTGTGCTGTCGACAGCGATCACGTGGGTGATCCGCGGGACAGTTGGCATCGGCGTGCTCCTGCTGCCGTTCGTGGCAGCCGCGGCGGTGATCACGGGAATCAAGTACCGGCGACGGCGGCGACGGCTCCGCGCCACTGTGCCGTCCGAGCGGATCCGCGGGGCATGGGCATCGGCCACCGATGCCCTGGTCGACGCCGGGCTCGACATCAGCCGTTCGGCGACCGACGGTGAGATCGTCGGCCAGGGCGAACCGTTGGTCGCCGACACCCGTCGCAATCTCCATCGGCTGGCGGTACTCGCCGGCGCAGCAACCTTCGGTTCACCGGAACACCCCGACCTGCTGGCCGAGGATGCAACCAAGTGCCTCGGCGCCGTCGAAGGATCGATGTCGGCCGCCCGCTCCAGGTGGCAACGACTGCGGTGGCGACTCAGCCTGCGCTCATTGCGACCGTCGACGCGCTCGCCCGTCAACGTCTGACGCATCGGCGCGACGGCACTCAGTCGGATGATGTCGCCACGACCGTCACCGTTGCCACGGCGGAGAACGCCTCGCCGTCGGTGACCCGATACGTGATCGAGTAGGTGCCGGCTTCCCTGGCCAACAACGTGAGGGTCAACCCGCTCTGGTCGATCACGAGCCTTCTCGGGCCGGTGAGATCGACAACCGTCAACGCATCGCCGTCGGCATCACTCGACATCGAGGTCGAGCACCCGCGATTGGCCCGTGGTCACGGCCACGCTCTGGTCGCGTGCGACCGGAGCCGTGTTGAGCCGCGGACCGACGACGGTCACCGTGACGGGCGCCGACACCCCGCCATCGCTGTCGCGCACGGTGTAGGTGAAGGACCCGGTACCGAGCCCGCCGGCCGGGTCGACAACCACGGATCGTCCGAGGGGGTCCACCGTGACCGTGCCCGCTTCACCGTTGGTGAACACGATCGCCGTGGACGAGACGCTGTGGATGACCAGCGCCGCGCTCCCGCCGGCAGAGTCGCCATCGGTGTCGTTGTCGACGATCGGGAACGAGCCCGCTGAGCCACCGCTCACGTCGACGGTGTCGGCGACGGCGACGGGCGGGAGATTCTCGACAACCGACGTGACCGGCACGGCGGTCGCGAGTCCGCCCGGGTCGGTCACCGTGACGGTCCACTGGTACGAACCGGGGGCCACGCCGACGCTGGGCGCGATCACGAGGCGCCCCGGCTCGACCGTGACCCAGCCCGGTGCGTCGGCACTCCCCGTGATCGTGAGAGGCTCGGCGTCGGTGGCCAGATCGCTCACCGGCACCTCGACCTGCTCGCCGCGGAAGTTGCTGACGGTCTTCGGGTTGGCCGTGGGGTCCTGATTGACGTCGATGGTCACCCGTCCGGTGGCTCGCAGCCGGCAGCCGTTGACCACGGCGTAGCTGATCGACACGTTGCCGTTCTCGCCGGCGGGCGGCGTGTAGATCCCGTCGACATATCCGGCCGGAGCCGCGACGTCGACGATCGTGCCGCCCGAACCGAACGCGCCGAGGTCGATGGCGATCGGCTGCTGGTAGCCGGTGTTCAGGAATCCGTCGCCGGCGATCGGAGTCGACTCCGAACACGGGCGCACCGTGATCCGCAGCGCTGCGGTGTCGGTGAGCTCACCATCGCTGAGCTGGTAGTTCACCACTGCCGTGCCGGCCGCCCCGGGCGTGGCCGTGAATGCGATCGATCGATTGGCGGTGACAGATGCCGAACCCAGCGACGGGTCCGGCCCGCTGGTGATCGTGACGGCGAGCTGGTCGCCGTCGGGATCGGTGTCGTTGAACAGCACCGCCGTCGTGACGCTGCCCCCATTGACGACGTCAGCGGTGTCGTCACGCGCGTCGGGCGGACGGTTGAGCGGTGGTGCCACCGTGAGCAGGATGTTCGCCGTCGCGGTCAGCCCGCCGCCGTCGCTGATCGTGTAGGTGGCGACCACCTGTCCGACGAAGTTGGGTGCTGGTGACACGGTCACGACCGAACCGGTGAGCGAGACCGTCGCGTCACCCGACACCCGTGCCGCGGAGACGACCGAGAGGCCGCCCGGTGTCTCGTCGGGGTCGCTGTCGTTCGCGAGCACACTGAACTGCTGCGGGCTGCCGGGCCCGAAGATCGACAGTGAATCGGCGACGGCGATCGGTGGTCGGTTGACCCGCTCGGTGATGGTCACCTGCAGCCGCCCCAGCGAGACCGCGCCGTCGGCGTCGGCGACCTGATAATTGATCGTCGTGTTGCCGGTCTGGGTCCCGGCGACGAATGTGATGGTGTTGCCGGTTCGAGTCGCCGTTCCCAGTGTCGGCGCTGTGGACGAGACGAGTTCGAGATCGCCATCGGTGCCATCGGGATCACGGTCGTTCGCCACCACGTTGATCGAGGCCGTCTCGCCGATCTCGACCGTGAGGCGGTCGTTGACGACCTCGGGAGGGCGGTTCGTGATCTGCGGGGCGCGGACCGAGACGATGATCGACGCCGACGCTCGCAATCCACGAGCATTCGTCACCTCGTAGGTGCAGCGGAACGCTCCCGACTGACCGAGCGGCGGGTCGTAGCGCACCTGGCTGTCGGCCGTGACCGTTGCCTTGCCACCAGACGGACAGCCGGGTCGACCGACGATCGTGGGTCGACCACCGGAGGGGTCACCATCGTTGCGCAGGACGTCGACCGTCACGGGCACGTCGACGAACGTGAACGTCGAGTCATCGCGCGCGAAGGGCGGCTCGGCGAGCGCCTCGGGAAGGACCGTCACCGTCACTTCACCGGCGACTTCGTGACCGTTGCCGTCGCTGACGGTGTAGGTGAATCGGGCGTTCGCCTGGCCCCCCTCATCGGCCAGTGGCGACGGGGAGAACTGGATCCTGTCACGACTGAACACGATCGCTTGCCCGCCGTTGTTCTCGGGCTGCGTGACCGACACGACCGTGAGCGGGTCGCCGTCGGGGTCCACGTCGTTGGCGGTGACCTCGATGATGACGGACTGCCCGACCACGACCTTGTCGGTGTCGGCGGTGACGACCGGAGCGCGGTTGGGCTCGATGTCGTCGATGACCTCGACGAGCACCGACCCTCGGACCACATGGCCGTGGCCGTCGTCGACGTCGTACTCCAACGATGCAAGCGATGCCGCACCGGCGCGGGCCACGATCGAGAGTTGCTCACCCTCGACCGAGACCTCGATCCCCGGCGACAGGGGTTCCACCACGGTCAACACCATCGGATCGCCATCCGGGTCGGAATCGTTGACGAGGACCGGCAACGGCGTCTCCACGTTGCGGCGCACCCGCACGGCGTCGGGTCGCACGTTGGGCGGGCGGTTGGGGTCGCCGGCCCTGGCGACCTCGACGCGCACCTCGACATCGTCGCCGACAGCCCCGAGGGAGTCGACCGGACGGTAGGTGAAGACGGCGATTCCCTCGAAGCCCTCCGCCGGCGCGAATCGGAGCGCGGGCAGACCGGACGATCCGACCGTTTCGGTGACCTGGCCGGGCGCAGCTTCACCGACACCGGCAGGCGGAGAGAACCCGCCGAGCCGAAGCGCGTCGCGTTCGGGGTCGACGTCGTTGAGCAGCACGTCGACGATCACGGCGGTACCGGCGCCCGTTTCGACCTGGTCGACCACACCGACGGGGGGTTTGTTCGTCGACCCCGCTGCGAGCAACTCGATGACCACCGTTGCCGTGGCCGTCGTGCCGTTGCCGTCGACGATCGTGTACGGGAACGTGTCGATGCCGACGTAGCCCGGCTCGGGAGTGTAGACGAGCAGGGTCGCCGTCCCGATGTCGACGTCGCCATGGCCCGGAACACCGACGCTCGACACAGCGATCGCCTCACCGTCGGGGTCGTAGTCGTTGGCGGTCACCTGCACCTGCACCGATGTACCGGATCGGGCCGTCACGGCGTCATCGACGGCAACAGGAGGGTCGTCGATGCCGTTGTCGTCGGGTTCGCGAACCTCGGGTTCGCTCGCCGCACTGTCGTCCGCGCCCGCTGCCGCCTGGCCGGGCTGGCCTTCATCGACGAGTTTTCCGTCGTCGCCGAGCACCAGAATGCCCTGCGCGCCCTTGTCGATCGCCTGGATGCCCCACGGGTTCACACCCCAGACGAAGTCGCCGTCCACTTCGTCGACCCACACGAGGTCGACCGTCGCCGTCACGTTGAGCACGGCGTCCCCCGACACCGTGGCCGGTTCGTCGAGGATCTTGCCGTTGCGCCAGTCGATCCGCGTGATCGAGCTGGGCCCGCGCCCGACGACCGCCGCTGCATCACCGGCGATGGCGAGCAAGTCGGACCCGTCCATGTCGAGACCGTCGATGACCGACGATTCGACGACGCCATCGCCTGCGACACACCACAATTCGTCGTTGGCGCCGACCCAACCGCAATCGGCGGGCGGCCCGGGCACCTGTGTGACGATCTCGCTCGGGTCGGCGTCGGTCGGCAGTGCCTGCCAGCCTCCGTCACCGAGGCGGGCCCGACGGTTCTCGGCGTCGACCACGAACGGCACGTTGCCGACCAGCGACAGCGCAGCGTCGGGCACGCCGAGGCGAGTCGTCTGGGTGGCCGACGATGTCGTACGTCGCAGGTCACCGCTCACCAGCGACCAGATCGATCCGTCGGGCGCGATCTGCGTCGCCGTGCCGGCGTCGACCGGGAAGGCCACCGGTTCCTCGTCGGCGGGAACCACGTTGGCCTCGTTCTCGTCAGGGTTCACAACCACCAGACCCGCCTGACCGACGCCCGAGAGGGCCCGACCGGCACCCAGGGCCGTGAGGCCGAACGGCGTGCCGAGGCGCAGGTCGACCGAGTCGATCGCCTGGGCCTCTGCGGTCACGTCGTTGAGCAGGTAGGCGCCGGGGCCACCCTCGGCGACCGTGAGATCGTCGCCCCGGGCTCCGGTGTCGAGGCTCGCCAGGGCTCGCCCGCCGTACCCGTCGACCAGCACCACGCGTCCGGTGGGCTGATGGACGAACCACGCGGTCGCCCGCGCTGAGGCTGCATCGACCGCCGGCAGGCCGTCGGCACGAACCACGACCATGACTGCGAACAGCGCAAGCAACGTCGCTGCGGTGGCAGCTACGGCTTGGCGCCAGGTCACAGTTGACAATTTCACGTGTACCTCAACGGTCGGATGAGCGGCGGACACTCACGGTTCAGGTATCGGCATCCGTGACCCGGACTTGAGCAATTGTCGAGAATTCGTCAAGACGAGCACCGCGGGCGAGCGTGGTGGATCAGCGACAGCGGCCGGACCCGTAGTCTGCGCAGTGATGGACCTCGTGGTGCACACCCCTCACGGCGACGCCGACGTGACCATCGTCCGCCACGGGCCGAGCTGCACCCTCGGCGATCTGATCGTTGCGGTCAGCGGCCAGGCGGTTCCCAGAGTCGCCCGCGTCGACGATCGAACGATCGACTGTGCCACGCCGCTCGACGCGGCAGGCCTGCTGATCGGCTCGGTCGTGACCACCGACCCGGCGATACCGGACCCGCATCGCCCTGACGACGTGGAACTCGTCCAGATCGCCGGTCCGGGAGCAGGACGATCCCGCACGCTCGCGCCGGGGCGCTACCGGATCGGACCGGGCCGTCGCTTGAGTGCCGACGAACTCAGCGTCGCGTCCGTGGAGGAGCCGGCATTCGAGATCACGGTGGCGGGTGACGGGGGCGTGACGGTCGGGACGCGAGACGGGAGCGATCACAGAGGTGCGTCTCGCCGGTTCCCCGTTCCGGTCGGAGAGCCCCTGGGGCGACGACGTCCTCACCGTCGGCAACCGGGCATTCGTCATCGACCGGCGGCCGCCATCGAATGCTCGGCGGCTCGCGCAACCCGACCCCGACGGCACGGTCCCGTTCAGTCGACCGCCTCTGCACCCGGGTGCACCGCCGAGGTTGCCCGTCATCGACGCGGTCAGGGACGCGACCGCAGTTCGGCCCACGTTGTGGCAACGCCGCACGGGGCAACCCGGCGCACTCGTCATCCCGGTCGGCGTCGTCGAGGGGCCCGCCGAGGGCGTCGAGGTCGCAGAGATCGACCTGTCCACCGAGCGAGCGGTGGCGGTGGCCGGCGGCGGGGCCGGGCGCACCGCACTGGCTCGCACGATGCTCGTCGAAGCGGCCGCGGCCCTCGGCCCGGGCGACCTGGACGTGGTGATCGCCACCGCTCCCGATCGGCTGGCCGAGTGGGACTGGGCGAAGTGGTTGCCCCACCTCCGACTCGACGACGAGCCGATGGTGCTCGTCGCCCACGACGACATCGCGGCCTGGGCCGACCAGGCGGCCGACGGGCGAACGCCGGCAGCAGCCCCCTTGCCGTCGGCACATCTCACGCTGCTCGTCATCGACGATCCGAACCTCTGGCGCCGGCGCGAGTCGCCGCTGCGATCGCTACTGGCGACACCACCCGTTGGACTGCGGGTGATCGCTCTCTGCGACGACGCCGGGATGGCGCCGGCGTTGTGCACGACGCTGATCACCGAATCGCCCGACCGGCGCTGGCGTCTCGTGTCGCTCACCGAACACACGGACATCGAGGGAGTGTCCGCGGCGCTCGTCGAGCCGGGTCTGGCCGCCGAGGTCGCGCGGGCACTGGCACCTCTCGCCGACACCGAACTGCCCGGGCCCGTCACCGACTCGGCCCGAGCCGCGCCACGCCACTCGTTGCTGCACGGCCTGGGCGACCCGACACCCGATGATCTCCGTCGGCACTGGGCCGACCCCGACATCGATCTCGCCGCCGTACCGCTCGGCACCGACGAATCGTTCGAACTCGACCTGACGTCGCAGGACGTCGTCATCGTCGCACCCATCGCGCAGGAAGCAGACCGCGTGGCGATCACGGTTGCGGTCGCGGCCTGTACGAGACTCGGTCCCTCGGCGATGCTGCTCCTCGATCTCATCGGGGCGCCGTCGTCGGCACTCGCCGACTTCCCGCACACCGTCGATGGCGCTGTCGGCGGCCGCCGGCAACGCGCTCGAACCCGATCGATTGGTCGCACGAATCCGTCATGTGCTGGCGCTCGAGGACGCTGTGCAGTTCGTCGTCGTGGTCATCGGTGCCGCCGCCGACCAGCCACTGCGCGACGCCCTGATCGCTGCATCGCCTGACCTCCCCGGCCTTCGCCTGATCGTGGCCACCACCGACGCGCTCGGCAGCGAGAACGCCACCAGGATCACCGTCGAGCGGCGAGGCGACCGTCGACGCGCCCTCGTCGACGCCCCGAGCGGCCGGATCGCCGTCCAGCTCGACGACGACCCGCCTGACGACTCCAACCTGGTGCTGCGCCCGTACGTGCTCGGTCGGGCCCTGACACCGTTGGAGCACCGCATCCAACTGCGTTCGCAGCCGATTCCGTTGTCGTTCGTGGCAGCGTGCCGCGAGCTCGCCCAGCGGGCGCGCGCAGCGAGCCGACGACGTCGAGCGTCCCTGGCTCGTTCCGGCGTCATTGCCGTCGTCGATCGACACTGATTCGTTGTTCGCCCAGTGGCCCGGCGATGCAGTTCCTGTCGGACTGGTCGACGTCGCGGCCACCGGGCAGCAGCCGATCTGGTGGCAGCCCGACGCCGGAGTGCTCCTGGCGTTCGGTTCGCTCCGCTCCGGCGTCGACGATCTCGTCGCCACCGTGCTCCTGGGGATGATCGACCGCATCTCACCCACCGATGCGCAGCTCGTCGTGGTCGATCGCTCTCCGACCCGCAGACGGGTGATCGGCACGATCGATCGGCGTCACCTCGTGGTGGGACCGGACGAGCCCGACGACCTGCTGGCGCTGCTCGACGCGTTGGAGCAGCCGAGACCGCCCGACCAACGACTCGTCGTCGTGATCGACGACCTCGGTCACCTGCGTGCTCAGGCCACGGTGAACGCGATGGTCGATCGGCTCGATCGAGGACTCGTGGCCGCGGGGTCGGTCGTGGCCGTTGCCCGCACGCGCCGACGACGCCGGGCCGCTCCTCACGGCGCCTGGACGCCACCTGATCGGCTCGCTGGCCGACCCCGATGATCAACGACGGTTGGGCGGAGCGCCGAGTGGCCCGCGGGGGCGCTGCCGCTTGCTCGAGACCGGTGAGATCGTCCAGCTCGCGGCGCTCGATCGCCCCCTCGCCTCGGTGATTCCCGAACGGCTGACCGACCCGCGAGAGGAGGCGCCGTGAGTGCATTCCGTCGCGGCGACGGCGTCGGCATCGAGTTCACCCGCCAACTGGTTCGCGGTGTCCGCCTCGACGCCGACCAGGACGGCTGGCTGGCAGCGGCGGCCGAGGTGGCGATCGGAGACAGTCGCGACGACCGCTCGGTGGTCGACGCGTTCGTTCGACTTCGCGCCGAGTTGGGTGACCCGGCCGACACCACGCGAATCGGTACGTTCCCGACCGCCAGCACGATGCGCCGCATCGATGTGACCGGGCGCACCGGAACCGAACTCAACACGACGCGGGCACAACTCCTGCGCGAGCACTCGGTCGCATCGACGGTGCTCCTCGACGACGGTCCACGACGGTGGCTGATTGCGGTGCGCTGGGACGAAGACGAGATCCGCCGCATCGAGGGACTCGCCGAGCGGGCGGGCTTCCTCGATGTGACCGTCGAGCCGAGCCCCGTGGCGATCGCTCGTGTCGTCGACACGCACGTGACGCGAGCACGCCGCGACGCGGCGATCGACGAGTCGTTCGAGTCGTTGTACGTGTCGGGCCAACCGGTGGTCGCCGCCGCGGTCGACTCGATCGGACACATCGCGCCCTCGCTTCATCTGTCGACCACGACGTTCTCGACCGGCTGGTTCGATGGCATCGCCGAGCCTGCGGAGCTCGTCGCAGAACTCCGCCGGTTCGTCGACGTGCTGGATGGCGATCCCACATCCGGAGACGATGCCGACCATGGTCAGCTGCTGATCGGCGGGGTCGCCTGTCCACCGTTTCCGCCACACGACCTCCGCTCACCGCTGCGACAGTGCGTGGCGATCGGTGCCGCGGTCGGTGCCGCCGGCCTCGCAGGGCGACTTCGTCCGGTCGACATGCTGTCGCCGACCGCGGCGGCTGTCGACCCACTCGAGCGCCCATGGGTGGTGGAACGACTCTCGAGCCTGCCACCCAAGGAACCGCCGGCCACGATCGGTCCCGTCAAGCGGGCGATCAGTCGCCTGCTCCCGCGTCGCAAGCGATCTGAATGAGACGAGGGGTCAGCTTCGGCCCAGGGCGGCGTCTGATTCAGTCGTCGAAGATCGAGGGGCGCTGGCCGAAGACGGCGACCGCCTGACGCAGCGGGACCAGATCGCTCCCGGAACGCCGACCTTCCGCCGCTTCGATCGCGTGCTTGGCGATGTCGCGAGCGTGATCGAGCTCGGCTCGTAGTCGGGCGTTCTCGATCTCGAGGTGCATGACGCGACGTATTCCTTCGAGGTTCATGCCTTCGTCGGTCAGTTCCGCGATTCGCCGGAGGATCGAGATGTCGGCGTCGCTGTAACGCCGGTTTCCGCCCTCGGTACGCGCCGGCGTGACCAGACCACGACGCTCGTAGATGCGCAACGTCTGGGGGTGCATCCCGGCCAGTTCGGCCGCGACCGAGATCACGTAGACCGCCCGCGTGCGGGACCGCTCGTTCGGATCAGATGTGGTCATGACAGTGAATTCCTCGGGTTCACCGTAGTCGCCGCCGCCAACTGCTCGATCGCTGCTCGCTGGTCGTCGGTGAGGTCGGTCGGTACCTGGACGGTCACCGTGACGATGAGGTCACCGGTGTGATGCTTGGTCTGGATGCCCTTGCCCTTCACCCGGTGACGACTCCCGGTCTGTGTGCCCGGCTTCAGGCGGAGCGTCACCGGCGTGGCGTCGAGTGTCGGGACGTCGATGTCGCCACCGAGTGCCGCTTCGGAGTAGGTGATCGGCACCGTGACCGTGAGGTTGTCACCGCTGCGGCCGAACAGCGGGTGGGGCGTCACCTTGAGTTCCACGAGCAGATCGCCGGCAGGTCCACCGTTGCGGCCGGGACCACCGCGACCCTTCAACCGGATCGTCTGGCCGTCCTTCACCCCGGCTGGGATGCGGGTCTTGACCTCTCGCTGGCGCTTCTCGACGCCCGCGCCACGACACGTCGGACACGGATCCTCGATGCGCACTCCCTGGCCGCCACAGACTCGACACGGTGACGAGAACGAGAACATGCCCTGGTTGTCGTCGACGACGCCACGACCACCACATGCCGAACACATCGTGGGCGACGTGCCGGGCTTGGCACCCGACCCGTGGCAGGTGGAGCACTGCGCATCGGTCGTGAGGTACAGCGTCGTGGTGATGCCGGAGACCGAGTCCTCGAAGCTGACCGTCAGCTGTGCGGTGATGTCGGCTCCACGACGCGGGCCGACGCCCGACGATGCGCCGCCGCGCCCGCGGCCCGGCCCACCGCGGCCGAACATGTTGCCGAACAGATCGCCGAGACCGCCACTGCCCATGTCGTCGACGTTGAACGTGAACCCGCCGGCGCCGGGTGCCCCGCGTCCACCCATGCCACCCATCGGCCCCATCGACCGGACCTCGTCGTACTCCTTGCGCTTGGCGTCGTCGCCGAGCACGTCGTAGGCCGAGGCGAGCGCTTTGAACTTCTCCTCGGCAACGGCATCACCGGGGTTCTTGTCCGGATGCAGATCCCTCGCCAGCTTGCGATAGGCCTTGGTGATCTCCTTGGCGGTCGCACCCTTGTCGACGCCGAGCGTCGCGTAGTAGTCCTTCTCGAACCATTCACGTTGTGCGGCCATTGATGATCACCTCCTCCTCGACTCGATCCGCTGCGATCGGGGTCAGACCCGATCGCGACGTTCAGTCCTTCGTCCTGACCATGGCGGGGCGCAGCACCCTGCCCTTCCAGGTGTAGCCGCTGCGAAGCACGTCGGCCACCACCGGCTCGCCGCCATCGCCGGGTTCGTGGGCGACGGCCTCGGCGAATTCCGGGTCGAACGGCTTGCTCTCGAGGTCGAGGGTTTCGAGGCCGTGCTTCTTGAGTTCGACCAGCATCTGGTTGAGCAGCGGGCCGACCTCCTCCGGATGTCGCAGGAACGCTGCCTCGGCCGCGTCGAGGACCGGGAGCAGTGCCTCGGCCAGCCGGCCCGACGCCCGATCGGCTTCGGCGAGAGATTGAGCCACCGAACGTTTGCGATAGTTGTCGAAGTCGGCCTGGACCCGCTGGGCGATGCCCTTGTACTCCTCACATTCGGCGAGCAGCGCCGGCACATCGACGTCGGAGTAGTCGATGTCGCCGACGATCGCGTCGAAACCGTCGTCGGCCCCGGCCGACGAACGCAGCATCGAGTCGGTCACGTCGTCGATCTCGCTGGCCCGTTCGGCGAGATCATCGACGGCATCGGTGACCTCGGTGAACTCGTCGCCGGGTGCGGCGAGGTCCTGATCAGGCTTCTCGGGCGGGTCGACCATGTCGCCGTCCATGAGTGCCTCAGGCCTCCTCGGCGTCGTCGACGATCTCGGCGTCGACGATGTCGTCGTCGTTCACCGAGCCGGCGCTGGCGTCCTGCCCGGATGCCGAGGTGCCCTCGGCTCCCGAGTCACGAGCTGCGGCTTCGTACAGCTTCTGGCTGAAGGCCTGGCTGGCCGACATCAGCGTGTCGGTCGCCGCCTTGATGGCGTCGGTGTCGTTGCCCTCCATCGCCTTCTTCAGGTCGGCGAGCGGCTGCTCGACGGCCGCCTTCTCGTCGGCCGACACCTTGTCGCCCTGTTCGCGAAGCACCTTCTCGGTCTGGTACACGATCGAGTCGGCGTTGTTGCGAACCTCGGCCTGCTCACGACGCTTGCGGTCGTCCTCGGCGTGCGCCTCGGCGTCCTTGATCATCTGCTCGATGTCGTTCTTGTCGATCGTGGACTGGCCGGTGATGGTCATCGACTGTTCCTTGTTGGTCGCCCGGTCCTTGGCCGACACGTGCACGATGCCGTTGGCGTCGATGTCGAAGGTGACCTCGATCTGCGGGATACCGCGAGGAGCGGGCGGCAGGTCGACGAGCTGGAACTTGCCGAGCGTCTTGTTGTAGCTCGCCATCTCGCGCTCGCCCTGGATCACGTGGATCTCGACCGACGGCTGGCTGTCCTCGGCGGTGGTGAACACCTCGGTGCGCTTGGTGGGGATCGTGGTGTTGCGCTCGATGAGCCTGGTCATCACGCCGCCCTTGGTCTCGATGCCGAGGCTCAGCGGGGTGACGTCGAGCAGGAGCACGTCCTTGACGTCGCCGCGCAGCACGCCGGCCTGGACGGCGGCGCCGATGGCGACCACTTCGTCGGGGTTGACGGTCTTGTTCGGCTCCTTGCCGGTCATCGACTGCACGAGCTCGGTCACCGCGGGCATGCGGGTGGAGCCGCCGACGAGGATGACGTGGTTGAGGTCACCCTTGCTGACCCCGGCATCCTTGAGCGCCTGCTCGAACGGGATCCGGCAACGCTCCATCAGATCGGAGGTCATCTCCTGGAACTTCGAGCGTGACAACGACTCGTCGAGGTGCAGCGGGCCGTCGGCGGTGGCGGTGATGAACGGCAGGTTGATCTGTGTCTGCTGGACCTGGCTGAGTTCGATCTTGGCCTTCTCGGCCGATTCCTGCAGCCGCTGGGCAGCCATGCGGTCGGCGCTCAGGTCGACGCCGTGCGCCGCCTTGAACTGCTGGACGAGCCAGTCGACGATGCGCTGGTCCCAGTCGTCGCCACCGAGGTCGGTGTCACCGTGGGTCGACTTGACCTCGAACACGCCGTCGCCGATCTCGAGCACGGACACGTCGAAGGTGCCACCGCCGAGGTCGAACACGAGAATCGTCTCGTCTTCGGAGCCCTTGTCGAGGCCGTAGGCGAGCGCGGCCGAGGTGGGCTCGTTGATGATGCGGAGCACTTCGAGGCCGGCGATGGTGCCGGCTTCCTTGGTGGCGGTGCGCTGTGCGTCGTCGAAGTAGGCCGGCACGGTGATGACGGCCTGGGTGACGCTGTCGCCCAGGAAGGATTCGGCGTCGCGCTTGAGCTTCATCAAGATGCGGGCGGAGATCTCCTGGGGCGTGTACTTCTTGCCGTCGACGTCCTCGGACTTCCAGTCCTCGCCCATGTGACGCTTGATGGAGCGGAATGTGCGATCGGGGTTGGTGATCGCCTGGCGCTTGGCGACTTCGCCGACGAGGACTTCGCCGGACTTGGAGAACGCCACGACCGAGGGGGTCGTTCGGGCGCCCTCGGAGTTGGGGATGACGACGGGGTCGCCGCCCTCGAGGACCGAGACCACCGAGTTGGTGGTTCCGAGGTCGATGCCGACTGCCTTGGCCATGATGTTGCTCCTGTTGCGACGTTCGTGTGGGGGACGACATCACCATAGGACCCGCGAGGACCCGTCGCAACGTCGGAGTGAGATTTCTTGAGTCGATACGACTCAACTTCGTGCTCAATCGGACTGCAGGAACTCCGGCCCGAACGAATGGGGGAGCAATTCGACCATCGTCATCGTGATCGTGCCACCCGTGGCGGCGACGGAGTGGACGACGACGTCGGGCGCGGCGAACTCCCGCAGGCGCTGTCGGCACCCCCCGCAGGGTGTGCCGGGCGTGTCACCGTCGGTCACCACGACGACCTCGACGATCGAACGCTCGCCCGCCAGGACCATCGCCGCGATCGCGCCCGCCTCGGCGCACGAACCCAGCGGATAGGCGGCGTTCTCCACGTTGCACCCCACGATGACGGCCCCCGACCCCGTCCGGATCGCCGCCCCCACCCGGTAGTGCGAGTACGGGCAGTACGCCGCGAGGTGCGCTCGTGTCGCCGCCGCCAACAGTTCCGGATCGGGTTCGCTCGCCATCCCCCCATGCTCCCACGCCCACCCCACACACCTCCCCCACACACCTCCGAAATTCTCCTCCAGGTGCGCGCTGAGCGCGCACGCTGAGGAGAATTTCGGGGCCTCTCAGGGCCACTCGGGGCTTTTCGGGGGGTTCGGGGTCGGACGATCAGATGCCGAGGACGAGGGGGACGACGATCGGGGTGACGACCAAGGTCACCAACGTCAAGGGCAGGCCGACGAGGGTGAAGTCGCGGAACTTGTAGCCGCCGAGGCCGTACACCATCAAGTTGGTCTGATAGCCGATCGGTGACAGGAACGAGCACGACGCGCCGATCAGCACGACGATCGCGAACGACCGCGGGTCGAGCCCGGCGTCGAGTGCCGTCGCGGTCGCCACCGGCAACATCAGCGCCGCCGCGGCGTTGTTCGACAGCAGTTCGGTGAGGATCATCGTTGCGGCGAGCACCGCGACCAGCCGACCGATGTCGCCGAACGGGTCGCCGAGGTCACCGAGCACGGTCGCCATCTCCGCGGCGAGACCGCTCACCGCCACGGCCGTGCCGAGGCTGATCGACATGGCGATCGTCAGCACGACGTTGAGGTTCACCGCCCGCCGGGCCTCGGTCGCACTGATCACCCGGAGGGCAACGAGCGCGATCGCCACGACGAGCGCAGCCTCCATCAGGTCGAGCACGTTGGTGACCGTCAGCGCCACCATCGCAACGATCGCGGCGATCACGACACCGGCACGCTTGCGCCGCACCGGTGGCGGCGCATCCAGTTGGGCGATCACACTGAAGTCACCGTGCCCACGCCACTGCCGCTCGAACTCAGGTGTCGCAAGCACCAAGAGCACGTCACCCGGACGAAGCACGACGGCGCCGAGCTTTCCGGGCAGGTCGGAGTCGTGGCGACGGATCGCCAGGACGGCAGCGTCGTAGCGCGCTCGGAACCCGGCATCGCGCAACGTACTTCCCGCAAGCTCCGACCGTTCCGAGACGACCGCCTCGAACAGGCCGGCGTCGGGGCGGTCAGCGGCGCCGATCAGATGTGACTCCTCGGCGCTGGTCAGTCCGGGGATCTCCAAGAGGTCGACGACATCGACGACATCTCCGGCGAAGTAGCACACGTCGCCGGCACCCAGCACGGTGCCGGGGCGCGACGGCACGACCGCACCACCTCGTTCGATGCCTGCCAGGAACACGCCATGGAGGTGACGCAGGCCGGCGCCGTCGATGGTCCGACCGACGAGTGGGCCATCGGGTTCGACTCGCATCGCGATCGTGTACGGCTGCGTCGCGTCGTCGGCTCGATCGATGCCCGAGCGTCTGTGCCCGAGCATCCGCGGTGCCGTCACGACCAGCACAGCAATGCCGGTCACCGCGACCGGAAGACCGACTCCCGTGATCTCGAAGACTCCGAGGGGTGCCTCCCCCTGCGCGACGAGCAGATCGGACACCACGAGGTTGGTCGACGTGCCGATCACGGTGACCACGCCGCCGAGCACGGCGGCATACGACAGCGGGATGAGATACGGCGACGCCGACACCCCCGCCCGGCGGCACCACGTGACGACCCTCGGCGCAGCGAGCGCCACGAGCGGCGTGTTCGGCAGCACTGCGGACAGCGCACCGGCCGCCACCGCCAGTCGACCGAGACGGGCACTGCTCCCGCGCCGGGGGTCGGTTCGTGACGACGATCGCGACCCGCTGAGGACCGCATCGATCAAGGGCGACAACGCTCCGGTCACGGTGGCAGCACCGGCCAACACGTAGAGCGCAGCAATCGTCACCGGCGCCGACGACGACAGCCCCGACAGTGCCTGGGTCTGGTCGACGACTCCGGCGAGCAGCAGCACGCCGACGGCAGCTCCCATGGCGGCTGCCGCGGGAAGCCGATCGAACGCCAGCACGCCGAACGTCACGACCAGCACGGCGAGCGTGATCCACGCGTCGGTCGTCATCAGTCGAGGGCGACCGTGACGACCTCGGTTCCGGCGCGTTGATGGCGCACCGTCACGGTCACCTCCGTGCCCGGCGTTGCGGCGATCAGCCAGCTGCACGTCACGCGATCGGGCGTGCCGCCGGCGCTGCGGCGCCCGGTACCGAGGCGGACGGACGACGATCCGCTCAGCTGCCCCAGCGATCGCCGAGCCGACCCGTCGATCACGCGCACGCCCGGCCCCTCGAGGTCGGCCACGATCGGGCGGACGAGGTCGTGGGCGGCCGCCTGGGCGGTGACGGTGGTCGGCAGGAAGCCGGTGTTGGCGATGCCGACGGACACCCGCCACGTCCCGTCACCGAGTGCCTCGACGGCCGTGTGCCCGATGTGCAGGCAGGGAGCCGCGAGCGCCTGCGCCACCGCGAAGTCGGCGTGACGGTCGACCTCGTCACACAGCATCGAGAGTGGCGGGTTCGTCCACGAGTGGAGGTGGTTGAAACCACCGAGCTCCACCGGGCCCAGCTGCGGATGTTCGAACGGGTACCAGTCGACGAACCCTCGCTCGGCCCCATCGTCCAACTGGTCGAGCCACCGGGCGACGGCAAGGCACTCGTCGTCGGTCGGGCCGGTGTACCAGAAATGTGTGGACTGCTTGTGGCCCGTGGCCGCCAACACGATGTCCCAGAATTCGGTCGTCCAGCTGAAGACGCCGAGGTGTTCGTATGCCCAATCGTCCGACGCGCCACTCATGGTGTCGGACGTGTCCCAGGTGAAGTCCTCGTACAGCGAGTGGGCGGGGTACCCGGTGAGTTCGGTGCCGATCGCCGCCAGCTGTTGCCATGCCCACAGGTCGTGCGGTGACAGCTGCGAATCCGGCTTCGTCGACGACGGCCGCAAGAGCACGCCGCCGCTGGTGTGGAACGCGTTGAAGCCACAGATGTTGGGCCGCGCCACCATCGCCCGGACCAGCGCATCGATCTCGGGTTCCGACAGGGGATGGTCGCCCGATCCGGGAATCTTGCTGCCCCACCCGGCAGGGAAGTTCCGATTGAGGTCGAGACCCTCCGGCGCCCGCGGCGACGGAATGGCGAAGCCGTCGAATTCCTCCACCACACCTTCATCGAGAACCCGAAAACGCGGCGTGCCCTCGGCGACCCCGGCGGCGGGAACAGGGATGAGCACCCGGGCGTCGTCGGGGTGGGCGATCCACGGTCCGTCCGGGTCGGGGAACCGCATCTGCAGGATTCTCCCGTCGCCATCGACGTCCTCCTCGTGGAGACCAGGCCAGCGATGAGCATCGGCGTACGGCCACGGTCGCACACTGGAGCGACGGAATCGGGGCCGATCGGCGAGCACCCATTCGGCGCCATCCGGGTTGACCCGCGGCACGACGTAGAAGGTGCGCGTGCGAAGGGCTCGGGTGATCGTCTCGTCACCCGAGCGGAATCCGTCGACGAGACGCTGCAGAACACGACATGCCGCCACCGTCGCAGTGAGTTCGATGGCGTGGATGCTCGCGTCGATCCAGTGCGCTGGTTTCGTGTCGTGGCTGCCCGTCGACGCATCGGTCACCGTGACGACGAACAGGTCCCGTCCCTCGTACGAGCGCCCGTACGTCTCCACCGCCACCAGTTCGGGGTTAGCTGCTGCCAGCTGATCGACCCATCGGACGAGTTCGTCGTAGCGCAGGTACCGGTCGAAGTCGTACTCGATGTGGCTGGTCACGCCGGAAGACTATGCGTGTTCGCCCCGCTGGGCAGTCGAACGATTCCCCCGCGATCAGGAGGGAAGCAGACGACGGAGCGTCACGGTGCCGAACAGGTGCACGCCTGGCGGCGCGGCTACGCGACGCCTCCGCCCCCCGTCGGCCTCGACAGCCCGGAGCATCCGATCAACGATCCCCGGTACGCCCACCTGCCTCCCGATGTGCTGCCCGCGAGCGAGCACCTCGAGGACGTCAGCGACGACGACATCTCCGACATCAACATCCCGACAGGCGCACCACGCTCGTACTCCTTCGACGACCGACTCGCCGTCACCGAGGCCGTCTATCTGGGCGACGCCGACGCCGTCGCCGCAGCAGCCGCAGCCGTCGCGGCGCAGGCCGGCACCACCTGACCAGCGGGTTCCCCGCGAGGCAACGCGTTCCGCTGCTCATCCGCGGGCGCGAAACCGCCTAGAGTTCGACACATGGCGAGCAAAAAGCAACATCTGGACACGCTCCGTGAGGTTCCGCTCTTCAGCGGGTGCAGCACGAAGGAGCTCGAGAAGGTGGCCAAGGCCAGCGACGAGATCCGTATGACCGCAGGGACGCTCATCGTCGACCAGGGACAAACGGGACGCGAAGCCTTCGTCATCATCGACGGCGACGTCGACGTCAAACGCAACAACCGCAAGATCGCCACACTCGGGCCCGGATCGGTCGTCGGCGAGCTGTCGCTCCTCGACCATGGTCCCCGAACTGCCACTGCGGTGTGCGCCACCGACTGCACGTTGCTCGTGATCGACCAGCGCCGATTCCTCGGCGTGCTCGATTCCGTTCCGGCGATCAGCCACAAGCTGCTCGCGGCGCTGGCCGCAAAGATCCGCGACCTCGATCGCCAGTACTTCGGCTGACGTGACGATTGGTGTCCGACACCAATCGTCGCACCAATCGTCCCACCGGGTCCTCGACTCGAAATGATCGTGTGAGCGGCCAACGACTAGCGTTGCCGCCGACATGAGCACGACAGTCGAACACGACGAGACGACCGCCGACGGAGCACCGAAGGCACCCAAGCGGGTCAAGCCGAACCAGCTCGCCCTGGTCCTCGGCATCGCGATGGGCATCTTCATCATGGTGTCGGGCGTCCTGCCGCAGATCACCGGGTGGGAGAACGACAACGCCATCCACCGCAAGGTGTTCGGTGGCATCCCCGGGCCGATGATCATCGCGTTCTACACGATCATCCCGGTGATGGTCATCTGGGGTGCGTTCATGTTCGCCAACCGGATGAAGAACTGGGAACGCGGGGCCCCGGCGCAACGCCACACCACCTCGAAGAATGCCGCGAAACGGCTCAAGGACTTCCGTGCCGGCGCCTACATGCAGACGCTGCTGCGTGACAGCGGCGCGGGCCTGATGCACTCGATGATCTACTTCGGGTTCCTCGTGCTGTTGGGCGTGACCACCATCCTCGAGGTCGACCACCAGATGCCCGAGTCGCTCAAGTTCCTCCACGGCACCACCTATCAGGCCTACAGCTTCGTGGGCGACGCTGCCGGCCTCGTGTTCCTCGGCGGCATCGTGTGGGCGATCGTGCGTCGCTATGTCCAGCGGCCCTATCGCATCCGCATCAAGTCGAAGCCCGAGCACGCAGCGATCCTGGCCACGTTCTTCGCCATCGGGGTCACCGGCTTCGGCGCCGAGATGTTCCGCATCGCCGAGGAGGGAACCCCGGCCTACGAGAAGTGGTCGTTCATCGGCTACCCGCTGGCGACGCTCGTCGACGGCTGGTCGCTCTCGTCGCTCGAGACGTGGCACCAGTGGACGTGGATCGTCCACGTCGTCGCCTTCATCGTGTTCCTGGCGCTGCTGCCGATCACGATGCTGCGCCACATCTTCACCTCGCCGCTCAACATGTACCTGTCCGACAAGGATCGGCCGAAGGGCGCCATGCGGCCCATGCCGAACCTCGAGGAGACCGAGCTGGAGAGCTTCGGGGCCTCGTCGATCGAGGACTTCACGTGGAAGCAGCTGCTCGACCTCGACGCCTGCACGATGTGCGGTCGCTGCACGAGCGTCTGCCCGGCCCACGCCACGGGCAAGCCGCTCGACCCTCGCGAGATCGTGCTCAAGGCCGGCGAGGTCATGGCAGCAACGGGCACGCCAGTGGTCAGCCCGCCCATCGGCGTCGACGGTGAGATCACGGTCACCGCCAACGCACTGTTCGAACGCATCACCCCCGAGGAAATCTGGGCGTGCACGACCTGCAAGGCGTGCGACGAGATCTGCCCGGTCAACATCGAGATCACCGACAAGATCTTCGACATGCGGCGGTATCTGTCGCTGATGGAGTCGAACTTCCCCGCCGAACTCGGCAACGCCTACCGGGCGATGGAGAACCAGAGCAACCCCTGGGGCATGAACCAGGGTGAGCGCGGCGACTGGGCCGACGGCCTCGACGGCGTCACGATCGTCGACCCGGGAGAGGCCCTCCAGTCGGAGTACCTGTACTGGGTCGGCTGCGCCGGCTCCTTCGACGACAAGAACAAGAAGGTCACCCAGGCGATGGCGCAACTCCTGCGCCGCGCCGGCATCGACGTGTCGATCCTCGGTCCGTCGGAGATGTGCACCGGCGACTCGGCTCGCCGGTCGGGCAACGAGTACCTGTTCCAGATGCTCGCCCAGCCGAACGTCGAGATGCTCAACGGCATGGGTGTGAAGAAGATCATCACGCAGTGCCCCCACTGCTTCAACACGCTGCTCAACGAGTACCCGCAGATCGGCGGCAACTACGAAGTCGTGCACCACACGCAGTTGCTCGAGCAGCTCATCGAGTCCGGCCAGCTCGACGTGAGCCAGGCGACGCTCGAGGAGCGCATCACATACCACGACTCCTGCTACCTCGGCCGCCACAACGACGTGTATCTCGCACCCCGCAAGGTCGTCGCCTCGATCAAGGGCATCGAGGTCGTCGAGATGCCCCGCAACGGCACCAAGGGCATGTGCTGCGGCGCCGGTGGAGCCCGCATGTGGATGGAGGAGAACACCGGCACGAAGGTCAACGACGAGCGGGCCGCCGAGGCCATCTCGACCGGCGCGAGCCGGGTCGCCACTGCGTGTCCGTTCTGCTACATCATGCTCGACGACGGCGTGAAGGGTGCCGGGGTCGAGGAGGACCAGGTCCGCGTCGCCGACGTCTCGATCCACCTGCTCGAAGCGATCCAGGCCGGTGAGGCCAAGATGCACCATCCCGACGCGCCGCTCGCCGTCGACGGGTCGGGCGACCTGTCACCGGTGGCCGGAGACTGAGACCTTCGGGCCCGGCGCGTCGTAGGGTGGGGGCAGGAGGTCGTCATGGATGATGCAATCACCGAGCGGATCAACGATCTGGCCCACGAGGAACACAATCTTCTGGCCAGAGAATCCGCCGGGACCGCCACGGATTTCGACCGTGTCCGACTCGCCGAGGTGAAAGAACAGCTCGACCAGAGTTGGGACCTGCTTCGCCAGCGACGGGCCCGACGTTCAGCGGGCCTCGATCCCGACGGTGCGGTCCCACGACCGATCGACACCGTCGAGCACTACGACGACGTGCCGCCGGCCCGTTCGGGCTGAGCTCCTCACAGTCGAGCGACCAACGCGTTTTTCGCTCGGCCGATTCACCGGCGAGACTGCATTCGTGTCAGACACAGAGTCACCGCTGCGGGTCCGCGCCCGCGAACTCGGAGTGCAAACCAGTTACCACGACGTCCGCAACGAACTGCACCACGCCGACGATGTCGCGCTGGAACGCATCGTGGCGGTGCTCGAGGCCGACCGGACAGCGGCAGCGTCCTCCTCCCGACTCGCGGCGCCGTTGCACGACGACCCACGTGCCCCGGTCGCCGTCGCCGGTCGGGTGACCTCCGCGTCGATCGTCGTCGAGGGTGCGCCACTCGACGTCGTGGTCGAGCACGGCGACGACCATGACCTCCTCGATCTTCCCGCGGACCTGCCCTGGGGATGTCATCTGCTGAGCTTCGAGACCGAACGCGGTTCCGGCGAGAGCGTCGTGGTCGTGGCGCCGGCGACGATGCCTCGCAGCGCCGACTTCGAACGGACCGCCGGGCTCTTCGTACCGGCCTACGCCCTCTGGGAGGCCGAACGACCGCTGCCGTCGTTCAGGCACCTCCATGAGCTCGCTCGATCGTTGAAGTCGTCGGGCATCGACGTGCTCTCGACACTTCCCCTCTACTCGACGTTCCTGGACGATCCGTTCGACCCGAGCCCCTACTCACCGATCAGTCGGCTGCACTGGAACGAGGTCTACCTCGACGACGAGGGCCTGCCCGATGCACCCGCACCGGCACTCACGGACCACGTCGATTGGCGCGCGCTGGGCGCTCGGCGACGCGCTCAACTGTTGGAAGCCACGCGACGATTGGACGCCGATCAACGCGAGCACCTACGAGCGTTCGTCCTGGCGAATCCCGATGTGGCCGACTACGCCCGCTTCCTCGCCGGCCACGAAGCGGGCGTCGACGCGCACGTCGAGGAGTCACACGTCCTCGCTCAGTATCTCGCCGACCAACAACTGCGGGCCATCGCCGACGATCCCGCAGCGGCCGCGTTGGCGCTCGACCTCCCGATCGGTTCGCATCCGCAGGGCTACGAGGTGTGGGCCGACCGATCGATGTTCGCCGGGGCGATGAGTGTCGGAGCGCCGCCGGACATCTTCTTCGCCGACGGACAGGACTGGGGGTTCCCTCCGCCACTCCCCGCAGCGATGCATGCGAGCGGGCAGCGCCTGTGGCGCGAACTGATCGCTCGGGTCGGACGCCATGCCGACGTCCTGAGGATCGACCACGCGATGGCCGTCGAACGTCTCTGGTGGGTCCCCGCCGGACTCCCCGCCCACCAGGGCGCGTACGTGCACTACCAACGCGAAGAGATCCTCGCGGTGATCGCGGCCAGCGCGTCGTCGGCCGGTGTCACCATCGTCGGCGAGGACCTCGGCACGGTGCCGAGCGAGGTCTCCGACGCGTTCGACCGGTGGGACATGTTGGGGATGTACGAGGAACAGTTCCATCTCGACATCGACCCGTTGCCACACATCCCGTCTCGCGTCGTGGCCGGCATCCGGACCCACGACATGGCGCCGCTCGCCGTGGCGGTCGACGAACTCGACACCGAGGGCTACCGAGCGCGCCTCGGCGCGGCGCACGGCGTCGACGTCGCCGACACCTGGCAGGACATTCTCGACCAGATGCTGATCCGACTGTCGTACAGCGATGCCTACATGGTGATCGCCGACCTCGACGATCTCGTCGGTGAGATGCGACCGCACAACCTGCCAGGTCGTGTCGTGCCGGAGATCTGGCGGCGCCGCCTCGACGTCCCGACGTCGGAGTTGCTCGCCGACCCCGACGTTCGCGATCGGCTCGATCTCCTCCGTCGTCGAGGCTGACCTGTCGACGGCCGGGTACGGTCACGCGATGCGAATCGTCTCGCTGTGCGGAAGCTTCGGCTCGGTCTCGGCGAACCAGGCCGCACTCGACGTTGCGTCTGACTGGCTCCGCGTGCGAGAGGTCTCGCTGGCCACGGTCGCTCTCGCAGAAATCCCGGCCTTCAATCCGGAACTCGTCGACGATCCACCCCCATCCGTCGCCGAGATGCGACTGCAGATGCACGGCGCTGACGGTGTGATGATCGCGGCGCCCGAGTATGCGGGTGGAGTGGCCGGAAGCACCAAGAACGCGCTCGACTGGCTCGTCGGGTCGGCATCGATCCACCACCGTCCCATCGCCGTGTTGAGCGCTGGAACCAGCGGTGGGGTCTTCGCGATCGAGCAGCTCGTACGAACGCTCAGCTGGCAGGGAGCGCTCGTCGTGGCAACGCTCGGCATCAGTGCGCCGCGCACCAAGTCGAACCCTGACGGGCGGTTCGTCGATCCGCCGACCATCGAAGCGATCCAACGATGGGCCGGGACACTGATCGAGGCCGCCTCCCAGCGCCCGGGCGATCTGCTCGGGATCGTCGCCGGGATCGTCGAGCCGTTCGGCATCGACGTCCGGCGACTCGGCGATCTATGAACCGGCGACGAGCGCCCTGACGGCCGAGCCCATGAGGTCGACGAAGTTGTCGGCGTAGAACTTCCGGCGGATCTCCTCGGATGCGTCCCCGAGGCTCTTCTCGAAGCGCTCGAACGGGCGGCGGCCGCCCTCCACGTGCGGATAATCGGTGTTGAAGAGCAAGATGTCGGGCCCGACCTGCTCGGTCACCCAGCCGATGTCCTCCGTCGGGTACGGCGTCACACGAACCTGGCGCTCGACGTACTCACTCGGGCGCAGCGACAGCTTCTGGAGGCGCTCCTCGTGGCGGCTGAAGGCGTCGATCGCAGATTCCATCTGCTTCATCCAGCTCGGCACCCAGCTGCACCCCTGCTCGATGACACCGATGCGCAGGTCGGGGAAACGCTCGAGCACACCGTCGAAGATCAATGTCGCGAGCGTCTGCATCGGCGGGAACGGGATCGCCATGTAGTCGACGGAGCGGAAGTTCTCCTCGCCGCCGTGGAAGTCGGCCGGGATCGGCAGGCCGTTGTCGAAGTAGGCGCGGTCGATCAGATCGCCCGTGCCACCGACGTGGAACACCACCGGGATCCCAGCCTCTTCGGCCTGGCGCCACACGGGGTCGAGGGCGATGTGCGACGGCGAGTGACCCGCAGGACAACCCGAGGCGACGAGCAGGGCTGCAGCACCCATCTCGATGGCTTCGGCGGCCATTGCATCGGCGCGCCCGAAGTCGGCGAGTGGGACGTAACACGTCGCCAGCAGTCGAGGGTCGACCGAGCAGAACTCGACCATGCCTCGGTTGTGGGCACGGGCGGCGCCGTAGGCGAGATCGAGGTCGGGCTGGTGCTCCCATTGGTACAGACGGCTGTTGTGGAAGGTGTTGAACAACAACTGGCTCTGCACGCCGATGAAGTCGAGGACGCGCGGCCGGTCGTCGGCGAGGAACGATCCGGTGGCGGCGAAGTTCTTGCGGTTCATCACGTCGACGTCCTCGTTCGCGAGGAACTCCTCCGAGCGGTGGCGCTCGGCGAGTCGGGCGAACACCTCGTCGATGCGATCCTGATCGCCACCATGATCTCCGTCGCCGGTCTGGGCGAGTTCGTTGGCGTAGCCGGGGCGTTCGATACGGTCCCGAATGTCGGGATCGGCGTGGTCGCGAAGCCAGTTCGGAGGCTCCATGATGTGGGCGTCGGCGTCGTGGGCGACACGGTCAGCGATGTAGGCCATGGAACATTCTGTTCGATCCGGGGCGCAACGTTCGTATCGTTGACCAATTCCCCCGCCAGGAGCACGCGATGAACGACGCACCACGACGAACCCACCACCGATGACGACGCCGTCGTCGACCACGAGGCCGTCGTCGACGCGCCGCACGACTCCGAGCAGGACGGACAACCGGGCGAGGACTCTCCCAGCGGGTTCGCGACGCTCGGGTTGTGCGACGAACTCCTGTCTGCGCTCGACGAACTCGGGTACGAAGAGCCCACACCGATCCAGCGCGAGACGATCCCGTTGCTGCTCACCGGCCGTGACCTGCTCGGCCAGGCGGCGACCGGCACCGGCAAGACCGCGGCCTTCGCACTCCCCGCACTGCAGTTGATCGACGCCAAGCGTCGCGAGCCGCAGGTGCTCGTGCTGGTGCCGACCCGCGAACTCGCCGTCCAGGTCAGCGAGGCGATGTTCAAGTACGGCCGCGAGCTGGGCGTGAAGGTGGTCCCGGTGTTCGGCGGTCAGCCGATCCAGCGTCAGCTGCAGGCCCTCGATCGGGGTGTCCACGTCGTGGTCGCCACACCCGGACGTGCCCTCGACCACATCGGTCGCGGATCACTCGCGCTCGACTCGATCCGCACCGTCATCCTCGACGAGGCCGACGAGATGCTCGACATGGGTTTCACCGACGACATCGAGTCGATCCTCGAGAGCACGCCGGACGATCGCCAGACGGTGCTCTTCTCGGCCACCATGCCGTCGCGTATCACATCGATCGCCAAGCGCTACCAGACCGATCCGGCCCGCATCACGATCGGCCGCCCGGACGCCGAGCCCGGCACGAAGGCGCTCGTTCGCCAGACGGTGTACGTCGTGCAGCGAGCCCACAAGCCGTCGGCACTGGGCCGCATCCTCGACATCGAGGCACCGAAGTCGGCGCTCGTGTTCTGTCGCACCCGCACCGAGGTCGACCAGCTCACCGAGACCATGAACGGGCGCGGATACCGCGCCGAGGCACTTCACGGCGGCATGGATCAGGCGCAGCGCGATCGCGTGATGGCCCGGTTGCGTGACGGCACCGCCGAGTTGCTGGTCGCCACCGACGTCGCCGCACGCGGGCTCGACATCGACACGCTCACCCACGTCGTCAACTACGACGTGCCGTCGGCCGCCGAGAGCTACGTCCACCGCATCGGGCGCGTCGGACGCGCCGGACGCGAGGGCGTCGCGATCACACTGGCCGAACCCCGTGAACGGCGCGGGCTGGAGAACATCGAGCGGCTGACGAAGCAGAAGTTCGAGATTGCCACGGTCCCGACGGTGTCGGACCTCCGTATCCGCCAGATCGAGATGACCGTCATGGCGGTGCGCGAGGCGCTTGCTGCTGTCGACCTCGAGGACTTCAACGTCGTGCTCAACGCGTTGGCCGGCGAAGACAGCCAGCGCAACATTGCACTCGCGGCGATCAAGCTCGTCCACGAATCACGCGGGTCGACGATCGATGAACTCGAGATCCCCGACGCATCCGACCGCCTGCGCGGCGGCAAGGGCGACGGCAAGAAGTTCGACAAGAACAAGCAGCGCAACACCGGCGAGCGTGACCGGGGCGGAGCGAAGGGCAAGCACTCGGGAGCCGGAGCAGGATTCGTCCACGTCAGCCTCGGTCGCAAGGCCGGCGTTCGCCCGGGCGACCTCGTCGGCGCGATCGCCAACGAGACCGGACTCGTCGGCCGTGAGATCGGCCCGATCAGGATCTCCGACGCCTACTCCGTCGTCGGTGTGCCCGAAGCGTCCGTCGAGCACGTCATCGAGAAGATGTCCAGCACCACGCTGCGCGGCAAGCGGGCCCGAGTCCGTCGTTACACCGACTGACCGGCAGCAGGTCGGCCGCCCGTTCACGCCATGCTGGTGCTGTGATCACTCGCGACTCCCCGATCAGGGTGGCCCTGGTGAACGACTACGAGATCATCGTCGAGGGGCTTCGCAGGATGCTCACGCCATTCGGTGATCGAGTTCGTGTCGTGGAGACGGTGGCCGGTGACACGCCGAACGGATCCTCGGACATCGCGTTGTTCGACACGTTTGCCGGCCGACGCCACGCACTCGGTCGGATCCGCGAGATGCTCGCCGACCACGACATCGCGAAAGTCGTCCTCTACACCTGGGACGTCCCCACCGCATTCCTCGACGACATCACGACGATGCGTATCGATGGCGTGATCCTCAAGTCCGAGACGGGCGAGCGACTCGTCGACGCACTCGAGCGTGTCCATCGCGGCGAGCATGTCGGCCTCGATGCGATCGAGGACGACGAACTGCCGACGGTGTTGACCGAACGAGAACGAGAAGTCCTGGCGCTGATCGCGCGAGGCGCGTCGAACCGCGAGATTGCGAGCGAGCTGTACCTGTCGGTCGACACGGTCAAGACGCACGTGCGGCGACTGTTCGGCAAGCTCGAGGTGTCGAACCGGACACTCGCCGCTCTCGAGGCCGAACGGTTCGGCGTGGCACCGCCCACCCTTCGTCGTTGATCGGTCCGCTCGGCGAGGCGTTCACGGCCGCGAACACCCGAGGTGTTTCGACGGCGTCCCCACGGGGTACCGAGCCTCCATGGCATTCATCCTGTGGCTTCTGGCCGTCGTTCTCGTCATCTCCGGCATCGTCGCGATCGTCCGAAAGGAATGGCTGTACGGCGTTGTGTTGATCGTGCTGGGATTCCTCGTCGGGCCGGGCGGTGTGTCGATCTTCACGTGATCGTCGCCGGCGGTCAGGCGGCGAGGAATACTCGGGTGCGATCGGCGCAGAGGTCGAGTGCATCGATCCAGGGGGCATGACCGGCCTTCGGGATCACCTCGAGCCGCGCGTCGGGCAGGCGCGCCACGAACCGCTCGGCGACGAGCTCACCGCCGTTCGGGTCCTCGTCGCCCCACAGGAACAGCGTCGGCATCGTCACCCTGGTGAGGAGCTCGTCGGTGTGCAGCATGCGTTCGTTCAGGCCGCGCACCGGGGAGATGATCTTCGGCGACGAGCGAAGGTCGTTGGCCATCGTGTCGGTGTCGCGCTGCACGGACAGAAACCAGTCGATCATCTCGTCAGTGAAGGTCCCCGTCTCGATGGCCCGTTTGAGACCGATCTGGCGGAGGAGTCCCTTCACCATCGTTCGAGTGATCGGCATTCTCGTGGTCATGGCCTGCATCCCCGGCAGCGCTGACAGGCGCATCGACATGGCCACCTTGTCCATCGGCGCGCCCATCAACCAGCTGTACTCGACGATGCTGTCGACCCGGGCCGGGCTCGCCGCAGCGCCGCGCACCGCGAAGTAGCCGCCGTACGACGTGGCGAGCACGGCGGCGCTGGGCAGGTCGAGCGCGTCAAGGGTGTCGGACACCAGCCGGTCGGCATAGGACTCGATGGCGTCGATGTCGCGCAGCGGACCGCCAACGATCGGGTCGCTGAGCCCGCAACCGGGACGATCGAGGGCGATGCACCTGAAATCCGGGAGCTCGGCCATGAGCGACATCCAGCTCGTGCCGGCGTTCGCTGCACCGTGGATGAGCAGCACGGGTGGACCGTCACCCGTCTCCTGCACCCGCACCATCTCACCGGTGCGTAGGCGCACTCGTCGCTCCATTGGCGTCACGCCCACAGACGCCCAGAGTCGTTCCTCGGATTTCCGGAACCGTTCGATCTGCTTCCCCATCCGGTCGGTCTAGCCCAGCGGTCGAGCGACGACGCTGTGCCCGGCCGGTGACTTCTTGGTCAGCAAGCCGACGATGAGGTAGATCACCGCTGCCACGGCGGTCGCGGAGAACGCGAGGTTGTAGACGAACACACGGTCGCCCCACTCGTCGTCGGTACCGATGTCGGCGATGAAGACCACGACGATCAGCACGCTGAGCACCGCCAAGGCGGCGGAAGTGATGAGCCGTCGGCGGCGCCGATTCGAGTCCGGCGTCTGGAGCGATGCCGCGAGGTTGGTGCGTTGACTGATCGCGATGATCGCAGCGAGTGCGAGTGGAATCAGGGCGGGCGCGACGCCAATGGCCGGCACCATGCAGGCGGCGAGAACGACCAGTGCGCCGACGACGACCTGCATCGCGTTGTTGGTACTGCTGTTGCTCATGATGGTCTCCAATCGGTAACGGGGAACGGTGACGACCAGATCGAGACCCGAACGACCCCACGCCCGTGCCGGACCGAGATCGGAGACCAGGTCGTCGTGAGCCTGCGTGAGATCGTCTCGGTAGCGCTCTCTGAACGCCCTCGGGTACAGCAAGGTCAGCGTGCGGTAAACGCCGTGGTGGGTCATGTCAGGCGAACCCCGGGCTCAGATTGGTGCGCGCCTCGTTGACGAGCGCGGCGAGCCGGTCGGCTTCGGCAGCGCAGACCCGACGCCCGAGGTCAGTCAGGTGGTAGTAGCGGCGACGGCGGTCGTCGTCCTCGCTCGGCCGATGATCGGTCTCTTCGGCGAGACCTTCGTCGACGAGACGCTTGAGTGTTCCGTAGAGCGTTGCCGGACCCATCTTCACGATCCCGCCGGATGAGTCCTCCACCGCCTGCATGACGGCGTAGCCGTGGCGATCGCCTGCCGTGAGCGCCACGAGGACGTGGAACTGAGCTGGCGACAGCGGCAGGAAGGCGTTCGGGTCGGCGGGGCTCATGTCCCCATTTATATCGCTCTCCGATATAATGTCAAGCGATAGATCAACAGTCGCATCGGGTGCACGCTCGTGGTGGGCCCTCACGTCCCGGGATTCCGGGCAGAGCTCGATCAGTTCGAGTCGGTGGTCGGTTCGCGTCCGATCGAGAAGTGATCGGTGAGCCCGGCGACCTCCAGCAACCTGACGACGGACTGGCTCGGGGAATCGAGGACCAACCGCTGTGATGCTTCGTCGGCGCGCTGCTGCAGGTCGATGAGGATCCGGAGCCCGCTGGAGTCCATGAACGTGACCTCGGCCATCTCGATCACGATGTCGCCGGCTGGAAGGGTGTGGAACCGTTGGGCGAGCGTGGGCGCGGAGTGAGCGTCGATCTCCCCCTGGAGCGCGACGGAGTTCGGACCGAGCTCGGTGATCACCAAACGGTTGGGCATCCCCCCGATCGTACTGACCACCCGGATGCATTCATGGCGTGGGTGGCCCACATCACCCGATCGGGTGATGCGGTCCGGGCCTGTGCCTCAGCTCTTCTCGAACGTCGACCGGTGCACCACATCGCCTGTTGCGTCCTGCAGGTGAGCCCGCACGAACCATTGGAAGTGTTCGAGGTCGCGCAGGTGTCCGATCAACAGATCTTGCGAGACCGGGTCGGTCTCGCCGAGTTCGTCCATCGCCCGGCGATGGTCGGCGATCACGCCGCTGTACACGTGGTCGAGGGCAACGAGATGCTGCACCGTCGGTGCTCGGTTGATCTCGTAGTCGGACCAGGTGCGGCCGGTCGTGATCGGCGCCGGGTGTGCCCAAGGGTTCCCCGCCGAGTGTGGCGATCCGCTCGGCGATCTCGTCCGACTGGAGGCGCACGGCGTCGACCTGTGGATCGAGCATCTCGTGGATCGAGATGAAGTTCATGCCCACCACGTTCCAGTGGATGTGCTTGAGCGTGAGCTGCAGGTCGAGCGTCGAGACGAGTCGATCCTGCAGTGTTGCGATGGTCGAGCGCGTCGACGAATCGGTCATCCCGGCGACCGTGGTCTTCAGCTCGGCGACATCCGAGGCGTGGTGGTTCGTTGCTGTTGCGTTGCTCATGTGCCAGCCCTACCCGACCCGCCGCCGATGAAACCTCGGGCACTGGGCGCCGAGCCGTGGCACGCCAGGTTTCGGCCGCCAGTGCTCCGGGGTACTTCTCGAGCATGCGCCACGACTTCGACGTTGCCGTGATCGGCGGAGGCGGTGCGGCGGAGACGCTCGTGAGCGAGCTCGCTTCAGCCGAGTTGCCGCGTCGTGGTGTTCGAGCCAGAGCGCGTCGGGGGCGAGTGTCCGTTCGTTGCCTGCATGCCGACGAAGGCGATGTTGCACGACGCCGCAACGGGGCGCAGCTGGAGCCAGTCGGTGCGCCGCCGCTTCGACGTCGCCGAGCATCTCGACGACACCGACCATGCGCTCGAGCTCGAACGCAACGGCGCCACCCTGGTTCGCGCGACTGCACGACTGTCCGAAGGTGGTTCGATCGACGCTGACGGTGAGCGCTATCGCGCCGACCACATCGTCCTGGCGACCGGCTCCGAGGTCGCGATACCGGCGATCACGGGCCTCGACACGCTCGGTGAACGGTGCTGGACGAGCGTCGACGCGATGACCACCGAGGAGCAGCCGATGCGACTCGCGATCGTCGGCGGCGGCGTGATCGGCTGCGAACTGGCGACGATCTTCTCCGGGTTCGGTACCGAGGTGCACCTGCTCGACTCCGCGCCGCACGCATTCCCGGATCTCCCTGCCGAGATCGGTGGCGTCGTCGACGCGGCGCTCGCCGCTGCCCGTGTCATGGTGCGACGTGGGGTCACGATCGACCGGGTGGAACGACGTGGTGGCGGGGTCCGCACCGTGCTCGACACCGGTGCGTACGTCGACACCGATCGCCTGCTGGTGGCGACAGGAACGCGACCGCGCACTGCGGACCTCGGCCTCGAACACGTCGGGCTCGACGGGACCGAACCGCTCCCCGTGGGCTCGGACGGCCGGGTCGCGGGGCCACCGTCTCTGTGGGCAATCGGCGACGTCGCCGGCTTCGGTGAGTACACCCATCTGGCCAACCACCATGCCCGAGTGGTCGCCAACGCACTGGTGGGCGACGGCACTCGCCGGTTCGACGACGTGGTGACACCGGCGTGCATGTTCACCGATCCACCGATCCTGACGATCGGCGCCCGACCTGGCGACGTTTCTTCGGACGACGTCGTGTGGGCAACCGGCGCGCCTACGCGAGATACCGCGCGCGACGACCGACGAACTCGTCGACGGATTCCTCGCCATCGCCGTCGATCGCACGACACACCTCGTCGTCGGGGCGCACGGCATCGGCGCCGACTTCGACGTGTTGGCTGCCGCCCTGGTGACCGCGATCGACGGCCGGATCCCGGTGGAGCAACTCGCCCGATCGATGTGGCCGTTCCCGTCCGTGGGCGAGATTCTCGGCGTCGTCTACTCGAGGGCGTCCTCGTCGTTGGATCCCTCGTAGCCGGAACCGCCGTCACCGGCCGGATCGTCGACCCAGTCGCGCATCTGCTCGAACGATCGGCGAAGCAGACGCGAGACGTGCATCTGCGAGATCCCCAGGCTGTCGCCGATCTCCGACTGAGACATCCGCTCGTAGAAGCGCAGCCGAACGATCTCGCGTTCACGGTCGGGAAGCCGTTCGAGAAGCTCGGCCACCACCTGTCGGTTCTCGGAGTCCTCGAATCCCGGATCGGTCGTTGCGAGCGCCCGGCGACCACTCATCGAACTGCCCGCTTGGTCATCGGTGGCGCCCACGTCGAGCGTGCCCACGTTGTACGCCGCGGTGGCCGACAGGCCCCTGAGCACGTCGTCCCGATCGATCCGCAGGTGCTCGGCGATCTCGTCGACCGACGGTGACCGATTGATCCGCTGCGAGAGTTCGTCGTTGGCGCGTCGTACCTGGAGGTGGAGTTCCTTGGCGCTCCGGGGAACGCGCACGACCCACGACCGGTCGCGGAAGTGACGCTTGAGTTCACCCTCGATGGTGCGACCGGCGAACGCCGAGAACGCCGACCCGTACTCGGGATCGAAGCGGTCGACCGCTTTGACCAGCCCGACCATGGCGACCTGACGGAGATCGTCGTCGCTCATGTTCGACCGCCGGTAGCGATTGGCGATGTGCGCGGCGAGGCCCATGTGGCGCTCGACGAGCCGATTGCGAACGGCGCGATTCCTGGTGGTCGCGAACTCCCTGAACAGGTCGAGGTCGTCGTCCGAAACGGACGCGTCGTTCATGGCCGCTGTGGACCGGCGCCGAGTTCGGTACTGCGCTTCGTGAACGCAACGGAGCCCGGACCGACCTCGTAGCCGTCGGTGACCGACTGCAGAATGCTCGCGGCCAACGGATCGAGTTCGAACGTCGTGTCGGTGTGGTCCGACCCGATCGAAATGCTCAACTCGCCATGGGTCACAGCGAGCGAGACCAGTGCTCGGTTGTCACCGTCGCCAGCATCGGCGAGCACGGAGAACACCTCGCTCAAGGCCAGGCGGAGGTCGTCGAGTTCGTCGACCGAGAACCCCGCGTCGGCACCGATCGAGGCGGTCAAGGTCCGCAGCGTCGACGCGAACTCCGCCCGGAGCGGTACCGAGATGTCGATCCGATCCGGTGTCGACGGCGCCGCTGACGACGAGGGGGTGTCTGCGACCATGACCGAACGTTACCCCCGAGGGTTCTGGCGCAAACCTCCTGGACCTCGACCGCCTGGCGACCGGATCGCGTCAGCCGACAGCGTCGGGGTTTGGGGATGCCCGGAACGGGTACCGCCTGCTCGACGACGTCCGGCACCGCGCCAGACGACGAGAAAGGAACACGACATGGGTTACGGCATCGGTGGAATTCTCATCACCATCCTGGTCATCCTCGCAATCATCTACTTCGCCAAGCGCGTCTGAGATGGCACCAACCAACCAGCGCGGCCCAGGGTGCGGCACGGTGACCTCATGAAGTTCTGGGTCGGATTCGTCATGGGTGGCGCTGTTGTCGGTCTTGTGGGGTCGTCGATCGACCCCGACCGGCGACAGCGCCTCGCCCGCGCAGCAAGGAACGCCGCGACCTCCGGGCGCTCGGGCGAGATCGCCGCGAGCGTCAGTGGTGGAGTCGGCGGAATCGCCGACGTCGCCACCGACCGCGTGACCACGGCGGTCGAGACGGCGACAGCGAAAGTTGCCGAATCGATCGAGGCCAACTGACCATCGAGCCCTGACCCGGTCCGCAGCGGCTGGGGCCAGCGATGGTCGGGGGTCAGCGGCGGTCGAAGGTGCACCGCACCGTCACGACCGAGTCGTCGATGTCGACCGCCACGGCATCGGCGACCGTTCGGACGATGGCCAGCCCCCGCCCGGTCGGCCCACCCTGCGCTGGTGATGTCCACATCTCGGGATCGGGCAGAGGCCGGCCGGAGAGGTGAGACGTGACGGCGCAGACGACCGCCCGAGGTGAACTCTCGATCCGCACGACGATCGGTTCGCCGTCGCCGTGGACGACGGCATTGGTCACGAGTTCGCTGACGGCGAGCTGGATGTCACCGACCACTTCCGCGCCCACCGCCGTGCCGACCAACGAATCTCGGACGAGATCCCTGGCAGCACCGATCGACTCGGGCGCCGAAACGAATTCACGTCCGCTTCGTTGGGTTGGCCCGACCGCCGCCTCCATGCCGTGACGGTATCCCACACCACGGGAACGAAACCTACGAACCGAACTCGTTTTCGGTTGTCGCTCCGCAACCCGCTGTGACATTCTGCGACATGGCACCAGCGCCGACGACCGACGACGACCGCAGCTCGGCGTCGTTGTCGCAGTTGCGGAGCCTTCGACAGTTCGCCACCCACCTGATCGCGGTGCAGACCGTCGACGAGGTCGCGAGGGCCACCATGGGCGAGGGTGTCGGTGCAGCGGGCGCAAGCGGGGGATCACTGATGATCGTTCAGGGCACCCGCGTGCAGTTGATGTCCGAGCGCAATCTCGGTGACGACATCACCGAGGCGTGGAGCGATTACAACATCCAACCGACACTCGATCCGATCTCCGACGCGCTGACGACGCAGTCCGCTGCCTTCTTCCCCGATCGCGCCGCCATGCTCGAGGCGTACCCGCACCTGCAGGACACGATCGATCCGACGCCCCACCACGCATGGGTCGTGCTGCCGCTGCTTCACGATGGGCAATCGATCGGTTCGTTGGGATTCACCTACGAGGAACCACAGCTGTTCGACACCGCCGCACAGTTGGCGCTGTTCACCGTCGCCGACCTGACCACGCAGGCGGTGGTCCGCGTGCTGTCGACGGCCGAGGACCGTCAGGCGTTCGCCTCGCTGCACGCGGCGCTGCTCGATCTGGAGGTGCCGTCTCTTGCCGGGGTGACGACGGCCGCCGAGCACCGTGGCGCGGCGAAGACGTCAGACGCAGGTGGCGACTGGTTCAATGCCACCGAACTCGACGGCGGACGGCTGCTGTTCGTGATCGGGGACGTCGCCGACCACGGAACTGCAGCCGTCGGCGAGATGGGCCGGATCCGAGCGGTGGTGCTCGCCTATGCCCTCGAGGATCACCCGACCGATCGGATCGCCGAGCTCACGACGCTGACGCTGTCGAAGCTGAGTTCCACGTTTGCAACGGCATGCATCATGATCTACGACCCGGCACAGCACCGAATGACCTGGACGAACGCCGGCCACCCGTATCCGGTCGTCGTCCCCCGCTCGGGAGTGCCACATCTGCTCGCGGAGACGCACGGTCCACCGCTCGGCGTCGACGCAACCGTTCGGTACGAACACAGTTCGCTCGTTCTCGAACCGGGCGACACCGTGCTGCTCTACTCCGATGGCTTGATCGAGCGTCGGGAGCACGACATCGACGCTGACTTCGAGCGACTGCTCCGTGCGATCCCCCTCGACGCGGCGCGGCCCTGGGGGCTCGTCGAACAACTCGTCGAGCGTCTGCACCCATCTGGTCTCCACGACGACGACATCGCGATACTCGCCGTCACCGTCGACTGAGCGGCGAGCGCCGACGCGAACGTGCCCGCCGATCTGCATCGGCGGGCACGTTGCGGTGCTGGGGGACACGTCGGACACGCCGACGCGTCGGTCAGCTCAGCTTGTCCTTGACGCTGTCGACGGCGTCGTCGAGCTTGTCCTTCGCGTCGCCGACGACGCCTTTGACCTTGCCGGCAGCTTCGTCCTGCTTGCCCTCGCGCTTGAGGTCGTCGTTGCCGGTCAGGTCGCCTGCGGCCTGCTTGATGCGGCCCTTGGCCTTGTCGGTTTCTCCACTCATGAGGTGCTCCTTCGTGTTGGGGTTGGGGGGTTGCCCTCTCCAACAGGAGTACCCGATGACGATCGGCTCAAACTGCCGGCCCGAGAATGTCAGCGACGGAAGTTCTCGAAGTACCGGCTCGGTGTCGGGCCGCGCTGGCCCTGATACTTCGAGCCGCTCGCTCCACTGCCGTAGGGCTTGTCGGCAGGTGTGGTCATCTGCATGAAGCTGACCTGGCCGATCTTCATGCCGGGGTAGAGCGTGATCGGCAGGCTGGCGACATTCGCCAACTCCAGTGTGATGTGGCCGTCGAAGCCGGCATCGATGAACCCGGCGGTCGAGTGGATCAGCAGCCCGAGTCGGCCGAGTGACGACTTGCCCTCGACTCGACCGACCAGATCGTCGGGCACCCCGATGCGTTCGAGCGTGGAACCGAGGACGAACTCGCCCGGGTGGAGGATGAAGGGTTCGTCGGAGCCCTCGGGGATCTCGATCAGTTCGGTGAGGTCGACCATGTCGAGCTTCACGTCGATCACACCGCGGGTGTGGTTCCGGAACACGCGGAACAGGTTCGAGATCCGCACGTCGATCGACGACGGCTGGATCAACGACTCGTCGAGCGGGTCGATCACGATCCGACCGGCAGCGAGCTGTTCACGAAGTGTGCGGTCGGACAGGATCACAATCGGCCACGTTAGTGACCCACCCCTCCCCACCCCGTTTGCGTCGCCAGAACACCTTCCCGTTTGCGTTGCAATTCGGTTGGGATGGGCCAACCGAAACGCGCCACAAACCGGTCTGCGCCAGAACACCCTCCCGTTTGCGTTGCAGTTCGGTTGGGACGGCCCAACCGAAACGTCACGCAAACAGATCGGGAGGGGGTTCGCGGTCGAGGAGTACGGTCGGCGGCATGCACGTGCCGGACGCGAACGCGGTCGAGGACCCCGAGGTGGTGCTCCGGCTGCTGCGTACGGCGGCGATCGGGCACCTCGTGTCGAGCGGCGGAAGTTCGGGCTTCGAGGCCACGCCCGTCCCCTTTCTCGTCGACGACGCAATGACGACAGTCCGTGCACATCTCGCCCGCGCCAATCCGCACTGGCGTGAACTGGCCGGGTTCTCGGCCATTCTGCTCGTGCCGATCAACGACGCGTACGTGTCGCCGAGCTGGTACCCCTCGAAGGCTGACGACCCGAGGGTGGTCCCGACCGCGAACTACGAAGTCGTCCATGTGCACGGCTCGGTCCGGGTCCATGACGATCCCGACTTCGTTCGCTCCGTCGTCACCGACCTCACCACGTTCCACGAAGCAAAACGCGTCGCCATGACGCCTACGCGACCGCGGTGGTCCGTCGATGACGCTCCGGCGGACTTCATCGAGCGGCAACTCCGGGCGATCGTCGGGATCGAGTTGACGATCGGTCGCGTCGTGGCGAAGCGCAAGCTGAGCCAGAATCGCAGCGAGCGCGACCAGGCCGGAGTGATCGCCGGTCTACGCAGTGGCACCGAGCGCCGGGATCTCGATGTCGCCGACGCGATGTCGACCGACGAGACCTGACTTTCACGCGTCGACGGTCGGTTCGAGCCCGACGCGAGATAGAACCATGGAGACCTTTGAACCCCGCGAAAGGACCTGGCGACATGGCAACAGCATTGATGGTGTGGATCGATCAGGATCTCTGCACGGGCGACGGCATCTGCTCGGAGATCTGTCCCGACGTGTTCGTGTCGCGTGACGACGGGCTGTGGGTGGTCAAGGAAGAGGCCAGCCAC
>CAVVFL010000029.1:0-29538 GCA_963747375.1 Ilumatobacteraceae bacterium | reverse complement strand
ACGCCAGGGGTTGGACGAACCCACGGGCTCGCTCGGCCAGTTCGTCGGCGCGGAGCTGTTCAGGGTTGCCGGCGACATATCCGTCGACCACGTGCTGGCAACGGGTGAGAGCGCGATACTCGGCGACGATCTCGTCGACACCGGCGAGCACGAGTGGGAGTGCCGAGCCCTGTCGATGGTCGACCACGGCGTGATCGACCATCAACAGGAATCGGTGGATGTCGGCATCTTTCGAGTCGGCCCTGCCGCCTTGACCATGGAACCCGGCCGTGACCTGTCCTCCGACTGTGCGACCGGCGGCGTGACTCTGCAGTTGACGCTCGCGATCGTCCCACTGCAGTGCTTCGGGCATCCCCGACGGCAGATCGGCAACGTCGAGCTCGGTGGCGGCCGACTCGGACGCGTGCACGAGCCGCACGGCGTGCTGACTCAGCGCCAGCACTTCGAAGCGCGTCGCGTGAGCCAGCGCGACCAACAACGGCTTCAGATGGAACCGGTCGCTGACCACCGCGAGCTCGTCGACCTCTTCGGAGAGCCGGATCACTGTCACGCCCCCCTCCTCGACGAGCACGGCGAGTCCGACCGAACTGTGGGACCAGAACGCAGGGTCGTCGGCGAGCGCTCGAACGGCCTCGAACATGGCCGGATCCTCGGCCTCCTCCGACGCACTCTTGATCAGCGTGCGGAGGCGGATCGGGTCCTGAGCGACATCCCGCCCTGCCGTGTGGGTCGGAAGGTACAGCGACCCGCGCTGGGTCGCGGCAGCTCCGGCGAGAGCGACGACATCGTCGGTCGACAGATCATGATCGACGAGCATCCGAACTGGGGGTGCAGATTTGCGCATGCACTCACCATCGCGCCGTTGCGCCCCGCAGCACAGGGCCGAAAGACTGGCGTACCGACCTCATCAGCCCAACGCGTCGCTTGCTTGTTCGGTCCGGGACGGGCATGATGAAATCCTGCCAGGGCGTGCATTCGGTGGGTCGACTTCGGGAGGGCCGATGCCGAGCGGTGACGAGACCCGTGACGTTCAGCGAGCGACGTGGGCCGGTCTCTCGGCGGGCTGGGAGAAGTGGGACTCGGTCATCATGGAACAGCTGGGTCCGGTCGGCGCAGCAATGATCGAGCATCTCGACATCGGTGAAGATCAGCAGCACCTCGACATCGCGACCGGCACCGGGGAGCCGGGTCTGACCATCGCCAAACTGTCGCCGAACGGACGCGTGGTCCTGACCGACCTCGTGGCCGAGATGCTGGACATCGCCGAGCGACGAGCCGTCGCCCAAGGGATCGCCAATATCGAGACGAAGGTGTGCAGCGCCGATGATCTGCCGTTCGATGACGCCACGTTCGACAGCGTCTCGGTGCGTTTCGGCTACATGTTCGTTCCCGATGTGGCCAAGGCGACGGCCGAGTTCGCGCGAGTGCTGAAGCCGGGCGGCCGTCTCTGCTCGTCGGTGTGGATCAAGCCCGAGGCGAACCCGTGGACGGCGATCGCCATGGAGGCAATCGCCACCGAGACGGTAGTGGTGCCCCCCGACCGTGATGGACCGAGCATGTTCCGGTGCGCTGCGCCGGGATACGTCAGTGCGTTGTACGAGGGCGCGGGGCTGCGCGACGTCGTCGAGTGGGACGTCGACGTCGAACTCGTGACGCGATCGCCCGAGCAGTACTGGGAGATGATCAGCGAGCACGTCTCACTCGCCGTTGCCGCGCTTCAGCACGTCGACGAACCAGCGCGGGAACGAATCCGGGCACACGCCGTCGACAAGGTACGCGTGTTCGAACAGCACGGCGAGGTCCGGGTTCCGGGCCTGGCACGGTGCATCGCGGGAACCCGATGATCCAGCGCCGACGCCTCAGAGCAAGTGGCGCTCGCGGGCAGCCTGCACGGCGGCGCGTCGGCTGGTGACTGCGAGCTTGCGGTAGATCGCGCTGCACTGCGTCTTCACGGTGTTCGGTGAGACGTAGAGCTCCCGCGCGATTTCCGGGAGCGAGAGGGTCGATGGCAGATAGCGCAGCACGGCCAGCTCCCGCTCGGACAGTTGCTCGACCAGACCGGCCGTCGGGACGGACCGTGATCGGGTGATCCGGTGCCTGGCAGCCGCTCGCTCCAGTAGCGCAAGGGTGATACCGGGATCGGCGCACTTGTCGATCACTCGATGCGCCTCGTCGAGAAGCGCCCGCCCGCGATCTGTTCCTTCGCGGAGGAGCACGTCGCCGGCGAGGGTCAGCACGAAGACCAGCCCGAGCATGGTGGTCGCCCGGCGAGCCAGCGCGACGGCGTGCTCGGCGTCGGTCGCCGCGGTCCCGTCCGGCGGAGACGTCGCCGCCCGAATGGCGACCGCGGCGGCAATGCCGTGGTATTCGCCGAGTCCGGAGGATGCAGCGAAGTCGAGCGCGCGTTGAGCCGCGACCCCCGCCGCCTCGTCGCCGGCGGTGTGGAACTCGACGACGGCAGCCGCGACCAGGGCCATGGCATGCGCAGTCACCCGCCTTTCGGCCTCGGTACGCAGGAGCGCGACGGCGAGCGCCGCGTGGGCCTCGTCCGCCAGTCCGGCCCACGCGAACGCGGCCCCTGTCGCCGTCATCAGCTCGCTGGGTCGTGCCTCCACCTCGCCAGCGGCGATGACTTGGCGCGCTCCGGCGAGCGCGTTGGCGACGTCGCCCTGTCCGAGGGCAAGGTTGATGCGCAAGGGCATCAGCCGCATCGGGTCCACGTCCGCCGGCAGTGTGGCGGTCGCACGATCCAGGAGATGCTGCGCTTCGTCGTAGCTGCCGGTGAGGTAGTGGTCCCAGCCGGAGAGTGCCGAACAGGTCGCGTCGAGTTCGCCTCCGGCGGACAACCGCCCGAGGATGTTGCGCAGCGTGCGCAGCTGACCGCTTCCCAGCAGGTCCGGGCCGACAAATCGCATCAGGTACATGGCTTGCTCGCGGTCACCCGCGGCGATCAGATGGTCGACGGCGGCGGCCGGGTAGCCGGACGTCTCGAACCAGGCGGCGGCTCGCCGGTGCATGTCGGGCAGCCGGTCCGGGATCGAACGCCTCGCCTCGAGCAGGAGCATGTCGCGGAACAGGTGGTGGTATCGATACCACTCGCCCACGGCGTCCAGCCGGATCACGAGCTGGTTCCTGGCGGCGAGCCCGTCCAGCCAGCCGGCCCCGTCGCCGGAGCCAGTCACCGCGTCCAGCAATGGTCCCGAGAGCCGGTGCAGCACGGCGGCCTCCACCATCCGCCGGCGCTCGTCCTCGTCGAGCACCGCGAGCAGCTCGTCGGTGAGATAACCGGCGACGAGTTGGTCATCGCCGCGGAAGGTCTGGACGAAGCGATCGGCGTCGTCGGTGCGCTCGAGCGACAACCCAGCCAGGACGAGCCCCGCTGCCCACCCTTCGGTCCGCTCGCACAGGTCGTCGAGCCGCTGGCCGTCCAGGCCGTCCGCGGCGGCGCCCAGCAGGACGGCTGCCTCGGACGGGTCGAACCGGAGGTCGCCGGCACGGATCTCCCGAACACGGCCGCGCACCCGCATCCGACCGAGCCGGAACGGGGGATCGACGCGGGTGATCAGCACGAGCGTGAGCTGCGGCGGGCACAGGTCGATGAGGCGCTCGACGCCCCGATGTACCTCGGCATCGTCGATGAGGTGATAGTCGTCCAGCACGACAACGAGCCGCTCGGTCATCGACGAGAGTTCGTTGACGAGCGCCGGCACGACCACCTGGCCGGCCCCGAGCGAACCGGCCACCAGCGGCTCCAGACGGGCGGCGATCTCGGGGTTGGTGCGGCCGATGGCTGCCGTCACCGAGACCCAGAACCGGGCCGGGTCGGCGTCGGACTCCTCCAGCTGCAACCACGCCACCGCTCCGCCGTGCGAGGCGGCCCATCCCGCCACCAGCGTTGACTTTCCGGAGCCGGCCGGTGCGCTGACGAGCACGAGGGGCAGGTCGGCAGTGTCCGCCTCGTCCAACACGGCACCCAGGCGGTCGCGGTCGACGAGCCGTGCCGGCGGCCCCGGCGGCCGCAGCTTTGTGGCCGCCAGATTGCTGCTCGACCGTTCGCCCACCGGGCGAACTTAGCGGGCATTCACCCGGGTGAATCGCCGATCAGGTGAAGCGCATTCACCCCGTCCGGGAGGACCGTACTGGCATGCCCGACGTACACACCCACGAGATCGTGCTCCGGGGCCGGCTCGGCCGTCACCTGGTCGGTCCATTCCTGGACGACTTCACCATCGATGTCAGCGAGGCCGGGTTCACCCGGCTCGTCGGCACCGTCCGTGATTCGTCACACCTCCATGGCCTCGTGGCGTACCTGGCATCGATCAACGCCGAGTTGATCTCCATCACCCCGGTCACATCCACCTTCAACACGAGGAGTACCTCATGATCAGCGTTTCCCATCTCACGAAGTCGTACGGCCGACGCACCGTCGTCGACGACCTCTCGTTCGAACTCACCGCCGGTCGCATCACCGGCTTCGTCGGCCCGAACGGTGCCGGCAAGTCGACCACGATGCGCATGATGGTCGGCCTCGCCCGGCCCGACTCCGGCGAGGTCACCTACCGCCGCTCGAACTATGCCGACCTCCGCGACCCGGCCCGCACCGTCGGTGTGGTCCTCGACGCCCGGGCGATGCACCCCGGGCGCTCCGCCCGCAACCACCTCCGGGCGCTGGCCGCAATCAGCTCGCTGCCCGACGCCCGCGTCGACGAGATGCTGCACCTCGTCGGCCTGGACGCGGCCGCCGACCAGCGCGTTCGCGGCTTCTCGCTCGGCATGCGCCAGCGCCTCGCCATCGCCGCCGCCCTGCTCGGTGACCCGGAGGTGTTGATGCTCGACGAGCCGGCCAACGGGCTCGATCCCGACGGCATCCGCTGGTTGCGCACGATGCTCACCGACTTCGCCGACGGCGGCGGCACGGTGTTCGTCTCCAGCCACTTCATCGCCGAACTCGCCACGTTTGCCCACGACCTGGTGGTCGTCGGCAACGGACAACTGATCACCGCCGAGCCGCTCGCCGACACCCTCGACCGCGACCGCTCCCTCAGCCTCGAGGACATCATCCTCGAGCTCACCCGCAACTCCGCGCGCTACGCGGCCGCCTGACCCGACAGACCCTACGAAAGGACTCCCAATGAACACGACCACTTACTCCCTCCTCCCCACCACCACGTCCCCGATCGTCCGCGACCTCCGCGCCGCCATCCGCAGCGAATGGATCAAGCTGCGCTCCGTTCGGGCGACGCCGATCTTCGTCGGGCTGACGGCAGTGACGGGCCTCGGCATGTCACTCATCCTCGGAAGGGTCGTCGAGACCGATCCATACGATCACCTGCCGTTCACCATCGCGAACACCTTCCTCGTGTCGAGCTGGCTCACGACGCTGTTCGCCGTCGTCGCCGGCACGTTGCTGTTCACCTCCGAGGTCCAGCACGGCACGCTCGCCGGCAGCCTCACCGCCCGTCCGTCGAGACCGATCTTCGTCGCGGCGAAGGTGTTCATCGCCGCACTGCTCGGGCTCGCCATGGGTGCGCTCGGCATCGTCGGTGGGCTCGTCGGCGGCCTCGCCAGTGGCATGGACACCGGCGACATGTCCGGTGCGGCCTCTGGTGTCGCCTGGGCGCTCGTGCTCACCACCCTCGCATCGGTCCTCGGGCTCGGCGTGGGTCTCATCGTGCGCCACAGCGCGGCGGCCGTGACGTCGGTGCTCATCTGGGCCCTCGCCGTCGAGTCGCTCGTGCAGGGCATGGCCCCGGCGACCGTCTCACGGCTGATGCCGTTCACCGCTGCCCACGGCCTGCTGGGATCCCGATCCGCGACCGACACAGCCGAAACCCTCGCGGCAGCGCTGTCGAACGTCGGCAACGCCGCGGTCATCGGGTGCTGGGCTGCGGTCGCCGTGGCGCTCGGCACCGCACTGCTGATTCGGCACGACTCGTGACGCAGCGCTTCGCCGCCTTCCAGCACGGCAACTTCCGCCGGTACTTCACCGGCCAGGTGATCTCGAACGTCGGGACCTGGCTCCAGGCGCTGGCGGTCACCTGGCTGGTGCTCGATCTCACCGGTCGGAGCGACCGCCTCGGACTCGTGGTGGCACTGCAGTTCCTGCCGCTGCTCGTTCTCGGTGCGCCGGCCGGAGTGCTCGCCGACAGGGTCGACAATCGCCGACTGCTGCTCGTGACGTCGGCCGTGTCAGCGGTGCTGGCGCTGGCGTTCGGTCTCGCCGTGTCCGGCGGAATCGGGGACCTCCGGGTGATCTACGGCCTGACCTTCCTGTCAGGGCTGATCCTGGCCGTCGAGCGACCGGCGATGCAGGCCCTCCTGTTCCAACTCGTCGGACGTGACGACCTGCCCAGCGCCGTCGCCACGAACAGCACCATTGCGTCGGTGTCACGACTCGTCGGCCCGGCGCTCGGCGGTGCAATGGTCGCGATCAGCGGGGTCGCATCGTGCTTCTACGCCAACGCCGTGTCGTATGTCGTCGTCTTCGTCGCCCTGGCAGGCATCGCCCGCAGTCAACTCGTGCCCCGACCGTCCGCCTCTCGAGCCGGCGGCAAGCTCCGAGCCGCGGTCGCTCACGTGCGGCACCGCCCCGATGTCCGCCGCCCACTGGTCGTGATGGCGGTCGTCGGGCTGGTTGCGCTCAACTTCCAGACCACGTTCCCCTCGATGGTGCGGTTCGGATTCGACCGCGGACCCGGAGGCGTGGGGATCGCGATGAGCGTCAGCGCCATCGGGTCGATCCTCGGCGGTTTGTACGCCGCCGGCATCACACCGAACCCGCGCCGAACGCTCGCGCTGGTTCTCGTCGGCTTCAGCGCCATGCTTTTCATCATCGCCGTGGCGCCCACCTACCCGACTTTCGTCGTCCTCGGCATCCCACTGGGCTTCGCCTCAGCATGCTTCCAATCGGTCAACACCGTCGCTGTGCAACAGGCCACCGAACCGTCGATGCAAGGTCGGGTGATGGCGCTGCATCAAATGGCCTGGAACGGCAGCACACCTCTTGGTGCGATTGCGATGGGATGGGTCATCCAGGCCACGTCACCTCGGGCGCCATTCGCGTTCGGCGGCCTCGCCGCGCTCGCCTGCGCGACCGCGCTGGCACACGCGGCTCGTCGCCGCGCCGTGGCCGACGCGAGCACCACCCCGGCGATGGCTGCCGGGACGGTGAGCGCTGCCTGTCGCGATCACCGCGGTGGCATTCGTCCGACAGGGTCGTCGTGGAGGGGGCCGACCTCGGCGTCGATCCGGGTCAGGCGCGACGGTCGGAGACAAGCCACGCGGCCCCGGCACTGAGCGACGCCGCGGCGCCGACCGCCGGCCAGGCCCCGATCTTCTTCGCCAGAGGATGTGATGCGCCGAAACTGCCGAGATAGATCGCTGTGAGAACACCGGCGCCGACCGGTCCGCTCGTGCGGAGCCACTGACGTCCGGCGGCGATGCCGGCGGTGGCGAGGACTGCGCCTCCGAGGGGTCGAATCTTGGTCTCGCGGGCAACGAGGTAGCCCCCGAGCAGGCCTGCAGCGACGATGGGCGCCGTGGGAATCTTCACACCTCGGACCCTACGTTCCCGCCACGTCGGGAGCCAGGCGGTGCGATCTGTCCTGAACCGATGAGCAGGTCATGCCAGGCCGGCGCGTCCTTCGAAGGTCCAGCCGAACGCCTTGGGTTCCTTCGGATGCGCGTAGGTCTGCATCTTCTCGATGATGAACCCCGCGCGGGTGATGAGATCGGGGATGTCCCGGGTGAGATGGCAGCCTCCGAACAGGGGCTTGGAAATCGGCTCGATCCGACCTTGACTCCGCGCCACTTTCGGGTCGGGCGAGATGCCGTGCTCGACGAAATGAAGGGTGCCACCGGGCTTGAGGACGCGGCGGATCTCGGCAAGCGCGCGGTCGACATCAGGAATCGAACACAGCGTCCAGGTCGACAACACTGCGTCGGCGGACTCGTTCGGAAGGTCGATGCGTTCACCGTTCAGACCGGTGTGTTCAACCTCGGCGTGACCTGCGGCGATTCGCTCGGACGCCAGGGCGACCGAACGGGCGAGGGGTTCCACCGCGTGAACTCTGTCGACGCCGGCCGGGTAGTGCGGAATGTTCAGGCCCGATCCGAAACCGATCTCCACGATCGTGCCGTCCAGGTCGCCACACACACGCGAACGGATCGCGCGATTCTCATCCGAGTTCATCGCAGCGTTCATGAGGTACGGAAGGACTCGCGACCGGTAGACACCCATCGCGCAAGTGTTCATGGCTGCGCGGCCGAGCGCAAGAGGGCTGTCCTCGCGTCGGAAGCAACATGCTCCGAACGCCGGCTCGACACAGCGCCCAGACCATGAGACTGTGACGGCTACGGTGCTCGGGGTGCAGATCGTCGTCGTTCGGGTCAACGTGTCCGGTCCCCGACCCCTCGGACCTCCAGGGTCGGAGATCATGTCGTCGATCGCCAAAGAACCAGTCACTGTGGAACGTCTGTCGCTCTCCGAGTTGAACCTCGACGGCGATGACCAATCGGATCGCGAGGTGCACGGCGGTGTCGACAAGGCGGTGTACTCCTACCCGTCCGAGCACCTCGCCGGGTGGGCAGTCGACCTCGACCAGCCGATGCTGGCGGATTCGCCGACGGCGCCGTTCGGGGAGAACATCTCGACGCTCGGGGCGACGGAGGACGACGTCTACATCGGCGACGTGTGGCGATGGGGGACGGCACTACTGCAGGTCGCGCAGCCACGCTGGCCGTGCCAGAAGCTCACCCTGCATCGTGGTACCGCTGCGGTCGGTGGCCTCATGAGGTCCACCGGGCGGACCGGTTGGTATCTGCGCGTGCTCGAGGCGGGCGTGGTCGACGTCGCCGGACCGATCTCGGTTGTCGAACGACATCCGGCGGCGCTGTCGGTACGAGCCGCCAACGACGCGATGCTCGACCGTTCGCTCACCGATCGCGCGACCGTCGAGGCGCTCGCCGCACTGGACGATGTGCTCGCCGACGAATGGCGCGTACCGCTCGTCGAACGACTCAGCCGATGAGACACGGATTGGAGTCGAGATGGGCAGGCTGAGCCATGCCGCGATCGCTTCGCTCGACGGGTACGTCGAGGACGAGGAGGGCAGGTTCGACTGGTCGGCGCCCGATGACGAGGTGCATGCGTTCGTCAACGATCCCGAGCGGCCGATCGGCACCTACCTCTACGGGCACGGATGTACGAGACGATGGTGTTCTGGGAGACCATGACCGACGAGGCCGATGAGCCGGCGGTGTTCCGGGACCATGCCGACATCTGGCGGGCAGCCGACAAGATCGTGTACTCCCGGGCACTTCAGGAGGTTTCCAGCGCGAAGACCCGGATCGAGCGCGAGTTCGATCGAGACGCAATCCAACGGCTCGAGCAATCCTCGGGGACCGACATCGCAATCGGGGGTGCCGAGCTCGCCGGCCGCGCAATCGGCGAGGGGCTGGTCGACGAGTGCCATCTGTTCCTGTGCCCGATCGCGGTCGGAGGCGGCAAGCGTGCCCTGCCCGACAACGTCAGCGTCCCCACCGTCACGACGGTTCGACCAGGCCGGCGAGTCCGTCGAGGTTCTTGCGCATGTTGGTCGCGTGCTCGCCGAGGCGGCGCTCGATGATCTCGTGCTCGCGGTCGGGCATTCGATCGATCGCGGGGCTGAGCCCGCTGCGACCCGGACCGATCTGGCACCACTGCGTGAGGAGCGTGCCGCCGTCGACCGGCTCGAGGGAGAACCTCCAGTGCGCCGCTGGGTCGGCGGGGTCGTCGACGATCCAGCCGATCACCCGCTCGGGCTCGTATTCGATGATCGTGCAGTCGACTTGCCACTGGCCGACTGCGGGATGCTCGTTCGTCCCGCGGAAACGGGCACCGGGCGCCGGTTCCGTCGCACCGTCGAGCCACTCGGCCCCCCGAAATTCGGAGGAGAACCTGGCCGGCAGATTGATGTCGGCCACGTAGACCCAGAGGTCGCCGGGCGACGCTGCGATCACCCGCGACACCTCCGTCGTGGGTCCGTCTGCGTAGCGCAGTCGTTCGGTCATCGATCCCTCGCTCCGGCAGTCCGGTTCACTCACGCGGCGGTTGGAACCACCGCCTACCGTCGATCGTATGCAGGTCGGGGTCAGCGCTGTCGTCTCGTCCGACGAATACGGCCGCCGAGTCGGCCCGGTCACCTACGCTTGGGCCGATCGCGGACCTTGGTCGATTCCACAACATGTCGCCGATCTCGTCGACACTCTCGACTTCCACGGATTGGGCGCTGTCGATGTCATCGGCCATTCCTACCCCGCCGTCGTCACCGCGTGCGGCGAGGTCTGCACCCCGCTGCCCAATGGGCTGCGCGCCGTCCCGGCGCTCCTCGTCGTGGCTGATTCGGGCGGGCCTCGTCAGTCCTGAGGCAAGACCTGCTCCATCGTGCGGCAACGACGGCCTCGGGATTGCGCGTTCCTTGGTGGGGTGATCGGGCCGTCGTGGAGGTTCGCGTCGGAGGACCGGAGCAGCGATTCTCATACCGGTCACGGGCGTCGCGCAGCGAACTCGTGAACAAGTGGACGTTCCGAACGTGAACTTGTTCACGAGAACGTCGATCGCTGATGTCGGAGGAGCGACTGCTCGGATGGCTTCGTAGCCGCGTCAGGTCACGCTGACGCGCGGGTGATCTTCCTCGAGACGGAGGGGCGGGCCTCCGGCACGAACACCCCCTTGGTGCCTTCGCCCTCGTCACTCCGCCAGAAATACGGTCCGGCGTGTTCTTCGAAGGGATTGCCGGTCCAGCTCTGCCAACCGGCGAACGGGCCATCGTCGAGGATGACAACTCGAGCCGCGAGATCGTCGTTCGTGGTCGGTTCGGCTTGCGATGACATCATGGATCGTGTGGAGACCGTCACTCGGCTTGCGGACGCGAGCGATCTTGATCGAGCAGCCGAAGTACTGGGTGACGCATTCGCCGACTACCCCTGGACACGGTGGACCGTGGATCCGTCGGACCACCAGCGACGGATCGTTGCACTGCAACGAATTGCACTCGAGCACTTCGCCCTGCCCTTCGGCGCAATCTCAGTCAGCAGCGTGGACGGTGAGATTCAATCAGTTGCGGCCTGGAGCGACAGCGCGGCGGTGTCGGCCGGCAACGTCGACGTTGCCATTCAAACGCGAGTCGCAGACCTCGAAGGCGACAGGCACGATGCATCGAAGCTCGCGGATCGTCAGGTCGAAACGCTGCGACCGGAGAAACGTCACCTCTACCTGGGCGCCGTTGGCACGACTCGGACCATGCAAGGGTGCGGCCTTGCAACCAGCACACTGGCGCCGCTCATCCAGGCAAGCGATGACATCGCCATCGAGGTGTGGCTCGAGACGTCATCTGAATCGAACGTGAGCTTCTACCGTCGGCTTGGATTCGAAGTCGAGGGCCATCTCGATATCCAAAGCGGTGGACCCGCTGTCTGGGTCATGGCTCGCCGACCGGTCACCCGGTGAGCTCGAGCCGCTCCGAACATGTCCCGCCGGCTCCACTCACGCGGCGCGCTCCGGCGTGTCGCCGGTGTCAGCTACTTGCCCGCGTCGTCGCCCGTCAGGTCGTCCACGTTCAGCGCGATGCCCAACCTGACGCCGACCTCCGCGATCGAATCGAGCACAGCGTCGAGGTCGGTCCCGACCGGCACGGTCAACTGAACGGTGATCTCGAATCGCCTGCCACCATCCTCGCCTGGCAGATCGGTGACCGTGCCCAGACGCGAGATGCTGATTCCGGCGTCGCTGATCGCTGTGGAGATCTCGTGGACGACGCCCGGACGGTCATCACCGGTGAGTCGCAGGCGCACCTCATCGGCGTCGGGTGCAACGACGGGTTCCTCGACCTGCTGAGCCGTGACGTGCAGACCCTGGTCACGCAGAACCAACAGGTTGGTGAGGAGTTCGTCGACCCGGTCGTCGCCGACCTCCACCACCACGACACCGGCGAACGTTCCAGCGATCTCGGCCAGCTCGCTGCGTTTCCAGTTGCCCTCGTGGAAGCGAACCACGTCGGCCAGTGACGCAACAACACCTGCCCGGTCACGCCCGATGATGGTCAACACCAGTTCGATCATCCCGTCACTATGGCACGCAGTGCCGTTTCGCGGACCAGGAGGCTCACGATTGGGCCACGCTTCCGCCCGACTGCTGGAGGTCGAAGGATCGATCGATCGACGACGCACTCACGTGCTCGTCGACGATCTGCGGTGCCGTCGTTCCGGCGACGACCATGTTGAACTACCGGCGGTCGAGGACGCTTTCGAGCGTCAGCACACGTGGGATCGCCCGCCGAGCGCCCCGGCCTGCCTCAGTCGCCAGTGCTGCCATCGATGACCTCCCGAAGCAGGTCGGCGTGACCGCAGTGGCGGGCGTACTCCTCGATCATGTGCACGATGGTCCGCCGCAGCGCGTGGCGCCCACCATCGGGGTTGCCCGTGCTCAGGTCGTCCATGCCGGCCATTGCCAGGTGCCCGTCGATCACGGCGATCTCGTCCCAGAACGCGGCGAGCGCACCGCTCACGGTCGCGTCCGGGGGGATGTCCCATTCCTCCTCGTCGGCGAACAACGCAGGCACGTCGTCGGCAATGAGGACCCGGCGAAACCACCACCGCTCGACGTCGGTCATGTGGCGCACGAGGCCGAGCAGCGTGAGCCGACTCGGAGCGATCGCGGCCAGGCGGGCCTGCGCGTCGGTCAGCCCGTCGAGTTTCCTGGCGAGCACCGCACGGTGGTACGCGAGGTACCCGAGCAGCACAGAGCGCTCGTCGTCGGCGAAGGCCTTCGACTCGGGGAGGGACGAGACGGGATCGGCCATTGGCCCACCTTGCCGTGTCAGAGCGATCCGATCAAGCAGCTCGTCGAGCGACCGACGAGCGGATCGCGAGCTGAATCACAACCACTCGCACTGCATCGCCGGCGATGGGCGTGCAGCGAGGACTCGGTCTCGCTCAGATCGCTGATCGGGATGTCACACGAGGGCGGCCGGAGCGACAGCGAGGCCGACCGCAGCGGCGCCGACGTGCCGGACGCATCGATGACCAGAACAGCTCCCAATCAGACGTGGCCGCCGACGCCTCCGACTCGGTCAGGTCCTGGTTGCGGCCCGCGGCTGCGAGCGCTACGCAGACTTCGGGATAGGCCAGTCGACTCGACAGCGCTACATCACACGCGTTCCACAAGGCCGCAGCAATGTCGGACCCGACCTCGTCGAGCACGAGTTTGACGAGCGCGCTCGAATCGAAATAGACGAGGGCCACGCTCAGCGACGCTGCTCAGTGACGATGTCAGCAACTGGTCGCTTCGGCGTCGGCCGTTGCCCGTGACCGGCGACCGGCCGGGTCGAGCGCGTCAGGCGACTGATGACGCCCAGGGCGGTGAGGCGGTCAATGACCGGTGTCGAGTCGAGGGCGACGATTCGGGCAACCGGAGTTCCTCGATCGGTGATCACGACGTCGTTGCCTTCGCGTGCCGCGTCGATCCATCGGCCGAGGTGGGCTCTGAGTTCGGTGACCGCGACGTCCACCTCCCAAGTGCACACATCACCAAGGAACGATATGTACAGGTACCGGTCGCACTTCCCACCTCATGTCGAGCACGGAATGGGGGGTAGGTGATCTGCTCGCTGCGATCACCGTCGCGTTCGACCCACTCGCCGCGCGTTCGACACGCGAGAATGGCCGCCGTGCTCGATGCTTCGCCTGATTCATCTCGCGTCTATCAGCCGTCCACGATGCCTGCCGGCGTGTCGGCTCTCGGAAGCCTCGACCAGAGGCGGATGACCGACGAACTGCGCGACTGGAGCCTTCGCCTCGCTGAACCAGCGGACGAGAAGGTGCGTGAGGTGATGGACGTTTTTCGCGAGCTTCACCACGTCGTCGGCTTCGCCACGTGCGGCGAGGTCTGCTGCGGCGAGGTGGACCTCACATGCCTGAGCCGTCCCGTCCCGACCTTCGAAATCACATCGCTGGCCTGATCGAGTGAAGGTCGTGGATCCGTCATGAAACGCCTCGACCGCAAGTTCGCCAACATCCTCAACGGTTCGACCTCTTGAAGATGGATCTCCTCGAAACTGCTCGCCGCGTCTCGGTCGCTGACCTACGGGGCTGCCGCGTCGTGACGGGTTTCGACGGCTTCGTGGACGAGATGATCTCCGTGGTGGGTGAGCGCAGGACACTGGATGACTTCGCGCCGGTGCCGGACATCGGCACCTTCGGAGCGATGATCGCTGCCGCCGCTGGTCAGAGCAGCCTGCGCGAAATCGTCGTCACGGCCGTCCAACCTGGCGGCTGCGCTGTCAACCTGGCGGATGGCTTGGCGAGTCTCGGTGCGACGGTGGACTGTTTTGCCACGATCGGCGAACCGCCACATCCGGCCTTCAGCGACATCGCCGTGAAGTGTCACGGCTTCTCTTCCTGGGGCCCCGAGCCGGGGCGAACGCTGGCGTTCGAGTTCAACGACGGCAAGCTGATGTTCAGCGCCGTCGAACAGCTCGCGGAGTTCACGCCGCACTCCGTTCGGGAACTCCTCACAGACGGGACGTACACCGCCGCCTGTGAGGTTGCACAGGTCATCGCTCTGACCGATTGGAGCCTCTATCCGTACATGACGCAGGTATGGCGCCTGCTCGAGAGCGAGGTGTTCTCACTCCTCACTCACCGCCCAGCGTTTTTCATCGATCTCGTGGACCCGTCGACCCGCTCGGTGGCGGACATTCGCGACATGGCGGCCATCCTGCATGAGTTCGAGCCGGTGGGGCCGGTGACGCTCGGCCTGAATGGCAACGAGGCGAACGTGCTCTGCCGGGCGCACGATGTGTCATCCGCTCCGGGCGACGCCACGCCGGAGCAGACCTTGCAGCAGGCGTTCGCCCTTCGTGATCTGTTCGGCGTCACCCGCGTGGTGATTCATCGTGTGCCATTCGCCGTGAGCGCGGCCGCTGAGTGTGGATCGATGCAACCGGGTCCGTACAGCGCGGGCACGAAGAAGAGCACCGGTGCGGGCGACCGTTTCAACGCGGGCTTCTGTCTCGGGCTCGCGCTCGGCCTCGACGACAGCGAGTCGCTGGTGCTCGGCTGTGCCGCTTCCGGGTTCTTCGTGCGTAACGCCCGGAGCGCGAGCCGCCAGGAACTGGTGGGCTTCCTCGAAGGTTGGGCCGGCGGTTTCGTCGATCGCTCGGGCTGACAACGATCGGCTTCTCTCGCGCAACTGTTGAACTTCTGCGCCCGCTCGTACGCAAGAAGTTCACGAATTCTCGATGGGACTGCTACGACTGACGTGGAGGTGGAGGTCCGTTGTCACCCGTCGGTTCTGCACCGCACGCGGTTGGACCAGCGACAAGATCGAACGCCAGCAGTCATCCTCGGAGTCGAGGTACCCGAGGTCCGATACTCACTCAAGCTCACAGGAGCTTGAACCGCCGAGCAATCGACCGGGATTATCTCGTGTCACAGTCGGGCCGCGATGCAGCGGTCGCATCGGTTCCGGATCGGGTATTTCGTGCTTTCGATATCGGGTGGATGCAGCGGATTGTGGGAGCCGCGCCGAGGTTCAGCGAGGCGGGGTTCAGGATGGTGACCGACGGAGGATGTAGAAGGTGGCGATGGTGAGTGCGGCTGCGATGGTGATGAAGATGCCGAATTCGTAGTACTGCAGGGTCCAGAAGTGGCTGGCGGGGTGGAGGCGGCTGATGTCGTGGATGCCGAGGCGGTGTGCGCAGGTTGCGATGGCGGTTTCGTAGTCGGGGGTTTGGCGGGTGATGTTGCAGGTGGCGGCGATCTGGTTCTCGAAATCGTTGATCGTGCGACCGGCACTGTCGACGGTGCGCGTCGACAGGATCCATCCGGCGAACGACCCCTGGTCGAAGGTTGGTGTCGACATCTCGATCGGGGCGACCAGGTGCGGGCGGATGAGCTGCTGGACGGCCATGCGTACGGCGATGAACACGACAACGGTTGCTGCGATCGCGGGGAGTGTGCGTCGGATGACGAGGCCGAGCAGGGTGCCGAGCGCGAGCGCGAACAGGGCGAAGCTGACGGGCACGATGCCGCGTTGGCCGAAGTTGGCGGTACCGACGCGGTTGCCGACCGCGTCGATCGGTGCGGCCCATCGGGTGAACGCCGTGGTGAACAGCCCGACGGTCACGACGCACACCACCGCGATGACGGCCAGTTTCGTGGCCAGCCATCGTCGTCGGGTGACGCTTTGTGTCCACACGAGCCGGTCGGTGTGTCGTTCGATCTCGGTCGCGATCAGCGGCGCTCCCCAGAAGGCGCCGATGGCGGCGGGGACGCCGATGAGGACGGTGCCGAGGAGCCGCAACCAGACGTACACACCGGTCAGTTCGCCGGTGCCATCACTCGAGTACACCTCGGCGATGTGGTTCCGGCTCGCGACCAGCGCCACGAGCACGACCACAGTGGCGGTGCCGGCGAGCAACGCTTGGGAGCGGAATTGCCGCCAGGCGAGCCACGTCACTGGGTGCTCTCCACCCTGCGCAAGCTTCGACGAGTGGGCGCAGAGGATTCCATGTAGGCAAGCACCAGCTCCTCGAGACCGAGGTCCGACACTGTCCAGGCCGGGTCGAGCACCGGCGCAGCGGTTCGCACCACGATGGTCGACTGGCGGTCGGTGTGCGACTCGCGGATGACGGTTTGATCGGTGGGGAGTCGCAGTGGATCGCGTCGGGGTCCGGTGAGGACCCGATGCTGGGTGAGGAGTTCGTCGACGTCGCCGGCGAGGCGGACCTCGCCGTGGGCGAGCACGATCAGGTAGTCGCAGACCCGTTCGATGTCGCTCAACAGGTGCGATGACAACACGACACTCAACCCATCGGCTGCCAACCCCATGAGAGTTTGCATGAACTCTCGGCGCGCCAGCGGATCCAGACTGGCCACCGGCTCATCGAGCACCAGCAGCTCGGGACGTTTACCGATCGCCAGTGCGAGGGCCAGCTGGGCGCGCTGGCCGCCCGACAGCGATCCGGCTCGTTGGCGCGGATCGAGATCCAACCGCTCGATCAGCTCGCCTGCCACGGTCGAGTCCCAATGCGGGTTCAGGCGTGACGCCATCCCGAAATGGTCGGCGACGTTCATCCGCGTGTAGAGCGGGGCGTCCTGGGCAACGAACCCGACGCGGGCGAGTTGCTTCTCGCCATCGCCGGGCCGCCCGTCCAAGACCGAGATCTGACCCTCCGACGCGTTGAGCAGTCCGACGGTCAGGTGCAACAGCGTCGTCTTGCCCGCACCGTTGGAGCCGACGAGTCCGACGACGCGTCCCGACGGCACCCGCAGCGAGGTGTTCCGAAGCGCCCACCGTCGCCCGTACCGTTTCCCGAGTCCCGTCGCTTCGATCGCAACGCTCACGCCACGCCGTCCTGGCGAGCGTCGCGGAACGTGGTCTCGACGAGCGCGTCGATGCTGGCATCGTCGAGACCGGCCCGGCGAGCCGAGACGAGCCATTCGAGCAACGCGTGGCGCAGCTCCCCATGCGCGGCCAACGACGGCCCCGCCAGTGTGCGGGTCACGAACGTGCCCACGCCCGCCCTGCCCTCGACGAGCCCTTCCATCTCCAGCTCGCGATACGCCTTCGACACCGTGTTCGGATTGATCGCCACCATCGCCACGACTTCCTTCACCGTCGGCAACTGGTCACCGACATGCAAGAGGCCCAGACGCAAACCCTGGCGCACCTGCTCAACGATCTGCCGATACGGCGCGACCCCCGATGTCGCATCCACGCGAAACTCGATCATTCCGCGATATTACTAGATATCTAGTAAATCCGAGACCCGCCTGCGAAACCAGCACATTAGGGTTTGCGGTCGCCGGTCGTGCGCCGAGTGACGTGAAATCCGGGTAGTTCCGCCGCGTTTGCTACCCAAACGCTACCCAAATCGGCGTCGCCAGGTTCGGCCGACGGCGGCTCAGTCGTCGTGCAGGAGCGGCAGGAGACGCACGCGAATCCGGTCGTCGCCGACGACGACAACCGCTCCCGACTCGAGGTCGGATTCGAGGTCGTCGAGATGGTCGAGAATGATCGTCGCCTGATCCTCGGCTGTCAGCGTGTGCCGCGATCTGAACAGAATCACCGACGGCGAGCGGCGCCTCAGCAACGCCAACAGTGCTCCGAAGTCGGTGTCGCCGGACACGATCACCCGACCCTCCTGCGCCGCAAACAGCAAGAGGACGTCGTCCGCCGCTCGCTCCAGGCCGAGCTCCAAGGTGTGCACCGCATCGTGCCCTCGATCGCGGAGCAAACTGGCCAGCCGCGGCGAACGGTTCTGGTCGATGAGGAACTTCACGCCGTCGGCTGCAACGGGATCTCACGATCCGCAACCGCATCCGCTGCGAAGCGCAACGCAGCAGCGACGTCCTCGATCTCCAACGGCGGGAGTTCGTCGACGATCTGCTGTGCCGTCATCCCACCGGCGACCATGTTGACCACGGTCGCAACCGGGATGCGCAGACCGCGCAGACAGGGCACACCACCCATCACGGCCGGGTCGATGGTGATCCGATCCATGTCGACCAGGCTACTTCTTCGGGACGCAACGCCCAGGCGAAGATCCTGCCCGCCGGGACCATCTCGCGTCACGAATACGCCGAGGCGTCAACGCCTCGTAGCAACAACAACGTCAGCGAACATCCAACACCGCAGAGGGCCAGACTCGCACACCTCGGTCACTGCTCCGCTCGCGATGACGTGCGCGGATGCCGGGCGGCGATTGGACTGTCAGCTTGGTTGGAGGTATCGGCGAAGCGCTTCTCGGATCACGTCCGACGGTGACGTGTGATCCTGCTCGGCGCGAAGCAGCAGTTGGTCCTTGAGTTCCGGATCGAGGCGCACGGACTCGACAGTGGCTGGTCCGGCTCCAAGGGTCGGGCGTCCTCGTTTGTTGCGCCGTGCGACGAGGTGGTCGATGTCGTAGCCGGCCTCGGCCTCGTCGGCGAGGGCTTCGATTTCGGAGTCGGTGAGGGTTCGGTTCGTCGTCATGGTTCGAGCAGCTTTCGATACTTGGGCCGTAGCGCCAGCGCGTGGATCACGATTTCACCGCGCTGGTCGACGAGGACCACGAGTTCGAGCAGGTTGCCCGCTCGGTCTGGTCCGACAACGAGCCATCGGTCTGGGTCTTCACCGATGTCCTCCATCGCCAGTGAGTGCTCGACGGCGTGCTGGATGTCGAGATCGTTGACGCCATGCCGGCGGGCAGACGAATGGATCTCACACACGAGAATATCGTACTACAGAATCCGAGCAGCTGGGAAGGACGAGTGGGATCTCGTGGCGCGGGACTTGGGCCGCGATACGGCGCGGCAGCTCGGGCGTCGACCGGATTACGGTGCGGAGTTATCTAGTGCTGCCACGATCTTCGAAATCGCAAGCCGCGGGCTGAAGTTGCTGTCTGTTGGTGTGTTCGGCGTCGGCGAGGAGGTCGCGGTAGACGACGTCGGAGAGGCGACGCTTGAAGGCGCGTAGCGCTTCCATGCTGGTGTTGCCGTGCTCGATCCGACGCTTGAGGTACTCCTTGCGTCGGTGCGTGGCATCGAGCCTGCGTGATCGCGATGCGGTGGATCGCGCAGTTCAGCTGGCGGTTGCCGGTGCGTGACAGCCGGAACCGTTCACGGTTGCCGGACCACACCGGCAGCGGAGCGGTGCCGTTGTGGCGAGCGAACGCATCCTTGCTCTTGAACCGGGTGACGTCTGCGGTCTCACCGACGATCTTCGCGGCGGTCAGCGCGCCACAACCGGGCATCGCCAGCAGCGTCGGGCGAGCTCGGTGACGAGCTGCTTGATCTCGCGTTCGAGGTCGTTCACTCGCCGGATCAGGTCGCGGACGGCGACGAGCGTGCTCGAGCGCGATACGCGCGACCAGGCCGTCGAAGTCGCCGAGTCGCGCGATGACTTCGTCGATGCGCTTGTAACGGTTCAACGTCTTCAACGGCGGATCCCAGGACGGGTCGAGCTCGTGAAGATGCCACCGCAATCTGCACGTCAACCTGGTGCGTTCCGCCACCAGGTTGTCGCGATGATCCACCAACAACCGCACCTCACGCGCCGGGCCGTCGAGCTGCGCAGCTGGCAGATCCGGTTCCTGCAACGCAGCGCGAGCGACCGCCAACGCGTCGATCGGATCGGACTTGCCAGAGGTGCGAGCACGCTTGCGCGTGCCCGCCATCATCTTCGGCGGCACCCGCACGATCCCCTCCCCCGCAGCAAGCAGGTCGCGTTCCAACCGGCGCGACAGATGCCGGCAGTCCTCGACCGCCCAACGCCGCTCAGGCCCGAACTGCTCCGCCCAGCGCAGCATGTCGAGATGATCAGCCGTGGTCGTCGCGGTCGTGACCTTCTCGCCCAGCTTGCGGCCCGTCGAGTCGATCGCCACGACCGTGTGGGTGCGCTTGTGCGCATCGATCCCAAGTACCACCATGGTCTCGTTGCCTTTCACTCGGTGACAAGGACCGGTCGGTGGGCACACCTCAGTGGGGGCGATGCCACGCTCCTATCAAGCCACGCCGGCCGGTCCGACTGAGTCCCGGGGACGGCACAGGGATAACTGGCCACGAACGGTCAGCGGGATTATGAGCCAATCCCCGAGACCGCACCAGCCTGACACTGTGGGCGTCATGACTGGTAGACGCTGCTCGTTCCACTCCAGGAGGTCTTTGTCGCCTGAGACGACGACATCGACATCGTGAGTTCTTGCGAGTGCGATGAGGTAGTCGTCGTTCGAGTCGCGTGTCTCGGTCTTGACCTCGCCGGGGTTCTCGACGAGATCGACGACCGCCTCGATCGTTTCGACGAACAACGCCGCGTTCTGCAGACTGATCCACTTGCGGAGACGAGGCCGAGTCGTCAGGACCTCGCGAACCTCACCGAGGAGTTCCGGGCACATCACCCCTTCGAAGTCGGCGGTCCCGGCCAGCCACGCCGCGACGATTCGATGCGACGCACCGCGCTGGATGGCAGCGGAGACCAACACGTTCGCATCGAGAACGATCCGCACGCTTGGGGCGACCGATCAACTCGTTGCGCGGCGACGACGTACTGCTCGTACCTCTTCGACAGCGAGTTCGAGTGCGTCGTCTTCGTCGAGTGTGCTGTTGGCGTCCACGTTGACAGCCAAAGCTTGTCGTGTCGTAGCGGTGAAACTCTCCCATGCCGACTGCCGTGTGACTCCGAGGGCGTCACCGATCTGTTGCCATGATGCACCGGCGGAGCGTGCGGCGATGACTTGCTCGCGACGAATCCGCTCGAGTTCGTGCTCGCTGTCGGTCAGGACGCGCAGCGCCGCCAACGGCTCCTGCGGCAGGGCATCCGGTACCACGATCACGCTCACGGCTGTCAGGGTAACCTGACGGCGAGTGGGTGTCCACACCGATATTTCGTGACGCAACGCTTGGGTAGAAGCGTGCGGGTCATCCCCGGACCGAGAACGGATTATCGGGCGGCGATACCGAGCGCCTCGGAGGCGACGTCGCCGAACGAAATGCGCTCAGCTCGTCGCGAGGTGGTGGAGCGACGTGAAGAGGTCGAAGATTTGGGTGCCATGGTCGGCGGCCTCGGGGGTGAGCACGGCAATAGCGACCGGATCGTCACCGATGTACACGTGCATCGTGCTGGTGTAGGGGAGGTCGATGCCGCCGCCGTCGTGACCCATCAGCGTGTCGTCGCCGAGGGTGAGCACCATGGTGCCGAGCGCGTAGTCGATGGTGTCGGGAAGCGACTGCGGGTCGGCCTCCATCTCGCGCACCAAGCTCGAGTCGATCACGTGCCCGCCATAGAGGAGGTAACCCCACATGGCGGTGTCGGCCGCGTCGGCAGCCATCGAGCCTGATCCAACGGCGACCGAGGCGAACGCGACCGACGGCATCACGGCGCTGGTCGGATCGACGATGTTCGCGTGCGACGTCTGCCCGCCCACCGTCAGCGGAGTGGTCGGGGTCTGGTCCGGCTGCACCCAGGTACGGTCGAGGCCTGCCGGGTCGAGCAGGTCGGCGCTCAGCGCCGCCGCGAACGACGTGCCCGTGACGTGCTCGACGACCTCCGCGAGCACCCCGTAGTTGACGCTGTTGTAGCGGGGGACGCCGCCCACCTCGCCGAGCCGCGGGGCGTCCGTGGGGATCGCCGCGAGCCAGTCGCGCGTGGTCCAGGTGCGCCCGAGGTCGGCGGCGATGCGGGTCGCGTCGTTGGCGACATCCGTGGTTGGGAAGCCGGACCGCATCGCCAGCAGCTGGCGCACCGTGGCCCCCTGGGTGTCGAACGGCAGGTCGACGTAGGTGCTCACCGGGGCATCGAGGTCGAGTTGTCCGCGTGCGGCGAGCGCCAGCACCTCGGCCGCGGTGTAGGTCTTCGACACGCTCATGATCGACAACGCCGACTCTGGTCGGAGCGCGGTACCGGCGGCATCCACTCCGGACGCACCGGACCACGTGCCGTTCAGCGTGACGACCGCGGCAGTGACGCCGCTGAGGTGACCGAAGGCGATCCAGGAGTCGAGCGCCGCCTGCAGGGCGTCAGCCGACGGGAGCGTTGCCGAGCCCGGCATCGCCCAGATCGGCCCCGAGCTGACCGTCGTCGGCGAGCTGGCCGTCGTCGGCGTCCGAACTGTCGTGGTCGTCACCGCCTGCGAACCGTCGCTGGAGGAGCATGCGGCGAGTGACGTGGCCAACACGAACACCGCGGCGACGGCGGCTCGTCCGAGCCGGAGGGACGCATCGTGCGCACGCATGGCACACCTCGATTCGCTGTTGCTTGTTCTCATCATCGCGCTGGTGGTGACCTCCGGGAGAGGTCGTCCGTCACAAGTTCAAACACACATGTCTTCGGACGATCGGCGACTGCCGTAGGCGATCAGCGCCTCCAGCACGGACGGCACCGCCGACGCGACCAACTGGCCGAGGTGCTCACCGGGGCGGAGATCGGGGCGTGAGAACGCCAGATCAGCGATCGCCTCGGCCGGCCAGGGCGTCGATCTCGGCGTCAGACATCTCGTCGAGGGGCTTGGTGAACTCGAACACGCCCAGCAGCTCCTTCTCGGCCATGCTCAGGAGGCTACGGGACCGAATCCCGGCAAATGTGGGCGGCTCAGTCCGCGGCAAGTTTCAGATCGACCGAGTACGTTGCCGCCCGATTGGTGCACGTGTCGTCCGGGTTGTCGCCGAAGCTCAGCACCTCGCCGTCCCATTCGAACGTGTACGTCACCGGGTTGCTTTCCGCCCTCATGTACTCGCAGTAACTGTCATCGAAGGTGATCTCGTCACCATCGGTGGTGTAGGTCCCCGCAGTGGACGGCTCGCCGGTCCCGTCGATCTCGACGTAGGTTCCGACGTAGGTTCCGTCCGACTTGTACACGATGTAGCGGTCCTTGTACTCGACGTAGCCGTCATCGGTCGAGGGGGCACTCACGGGGACGAACTTGCCGGTCGGAAACTCGGTCTCGCCCTCGTCGTCACTGCAGCCTCCGAACATCCCCAGCGCAGCCACGACGACGATTGCACATGTCAGATGACGCTTCATCACACTCACTCCTTCCGGGGTCAGTCCCTACTCTCAGCATGATCCCCGTCGCCCGCCATGGAGCAGGGACCAACTGCCCCTCAGTGGTTCTGCTGGGGAGAGAGGCTCGACTCGGCGGGTGTCCGCTCTCGGAAACGCCTACAAATGGACCGCGCCTTATGGGTGAGTCGGCGTACACCACGCGCCGCACCGCCGGCGCGATGTGCGGGCCGATCGCAACACTTCAGCGGCCAGCGTCAACAGATGTTGACGCTAGCCAGTCCAGTGCGTAGCCTGACCGAGCGGACATCGAGGCGAGCGCCCGCAAGCACGGTGTCTCCGATGACGACATGCTCCACGCCCTACGACACCACTGGCGAGGCTTCGAGACCGACGATGCCGACGTCACGATGTTCATCGGACCATCTGCGAACGGTGAGCCGCTGGAGGTTGGTGTTGTCGACGATTCCGATGGCGTTGCGATCATTCATGCGATGCCGGCTCGATCCAAGTTCCTGAAAGGTTGGTGGACCCCATGACGACGACACGTGCACAACGAGCCGCCGCGCTCGAGCGTTGGGCCGACGACGTCGACGCCGATGATCTGGTCGAGGCGAAGACTGCAGCGCTTCGGACCCTTGCAGAACTAGTGGAGCAGCGAGACGACGTCGACACGGCGTTGCTCGACGCCGTCCGCGATGCACGCAACGCAGACCGATCCTGGTCCGAAATTGGGGCGATGCTCGGCGTGTCCAAACAGGCTGCCCAGCGCAAGTACGCAGCCAAGATCTCGGCGTAACCGCCTGCCGAGGTCGACGGATCAAGCGCACACTTCGCTCAACCGAATTCGCCGACCGACCGCTCGCGTACCGGCGAAGTCGGTCGCCTCTTCGGCCCGATGGGCCACCGAATAATCACGCCGATGAGCTGGCGCCCCTGGCAGGGATCGAACCTGCGACACACGGTTTAGGAATCGTCCCTTACCCGTCCGACTGGTGCGGGCGAATCCGTGAAAGCCCGTGAAATAAGGGTTTCCGGGGCCCGGTCGTGCGCCGAGTGACGTGAAATCCGGGTAGCTCCGCCGCGTTTGCTACCCAAACGCTACCCAAATCGGCTCGCCAGATCCGGGCCGCGCCATGTGGGCCAGACTCCTTCTTCGGCAGGCGACGCTCGGGCGAAGATGGCCACTGTTTGGTCGGGCGTGCGTGCGCCGTCGTCGAGCACGTACGCAAGGCAACTTGCGATGACCGGTTGCGCAAGCTAACTTGTGAACGTGGATGCGCCACTCATCGCTCCCAGCGCACGCAAGCACGGCATCCCCGACACCGACATGATCCACGCCTTCAACAATCCGATCTTCGTCGACGACCTCGACGACGGCTTCACGATGTTCGTCGGCGCCGACGCCGCCGCGAACCTGCTCGAGATCGGCGTCGTCGACACCAGCGACGGTCCGATCATCATCCACGCCATGCCCGCCCGACCGAAGTACCTGAGGTGACCACCATGCCGCGCACCGCCCAAGAAATCCTCGACCACGCCGACGAACTCGCCGCCCGATTCGAGACTCACCAGCCTGGCGACGACGTCCACGACGCCACGGAGCTTCGTCTCGTCCGAGAAGCGTTCCTTGCCCGAGCCGACGCCGAACGCGCACTCGGCAATGCCGTCGTTCGCGCCCGTCACAAGGGCACTCCTGGGCATCGATCGGGGCCATGGTCGGCACCTCGGGCGAGGCAGCACGCCAGCGTTACGGGCAGTCCGTCAACGCCTCGTAGCAACAACAACGTCAGCGAACATCCAACTCGGCAGAGCGCCGGACTCGCACACCTCGGTCACTGCTCCGCTGGCGAATACGTGCGCGAAGACGCCGAGCGGGGTTTGCCGACTGTCAGCTTGGTTGGAGGTATCGGCGAAGCGCTTCTCGGATCACGTCCGACGGTGACGTGTGATCCTGCTCAGCGCGCGCAGCAACAGTTGGTCCTTGAGTTCCGGATCGAGGCGCACCGACTCGACCGAGGCTGGTCCCGCCCCGAGCGTCGGGCGCCCTCGCTTGTTGCGCCGTGCAACGAGGTGGTCGATGTCGAAGCCGGCCTCGGCCTCGTCGGCGAGCGCTTCGATCTCGGAATCGGTGAGGGTTCGGTTCGTCGTCATGGTTCGAGCAGCTTTCGATACTTGGGCCGTAGCGCCGATCGCGTGGATGACGATCTCGCCCCGCTGGTCGACCAGGACGACGAGTTCGAGCAAGTTGCCCGCTCGATCAGGGCCCATGGACAAGCCATCGGTCTGCGGGTCCTCACCGATGTCCTCGATCGCCGAGTCGAGAGTCCTGCGACGGCGTGCCGTCTGGATGTCGAGATCGTCGACGCCGTGCCGGCGAGCAGAAGAGTGGATCTCCACACGAGAATATTGTACTACATAATCCAATCAGCGGGGGATGGACGAGCGTGATTTCGTGGCGCGGGACTTGGGCCGTGGTGCGGCGCGGTGGTCCGGGGCTGGAGCGGGAGTACGTGCTGCAATATCGAGTGCCCGGAACCGGCACGTAGGAGCGGGACGGGGGGCGCACGAGGTGATCTCCGAAGTCGGCGAAGATGTGGCTGATGGGATGGGAGACGCTCGAGCGGTGGGGTGACGACGTCGCTCGCATCGAACCGCTCACTGGCGGAGTTGGCGTCGACGATGTCTGGAGCGTGCGCGTGCAACGGGCAGCTCGCGGTGGCTCGTCTCGGCGGGCGCAGCGATGTTGATCTGGCGTGGGAGACCGCGCTCCTCCAGTTCCTCGATCGCTAAGGTCTGACCGTGCCGGTGCCGATCCCGACAACGGACGGCCGGCTGTTCGTCGAGGGTTTGGTGGTGATGACCTACGTGGAGGGCGAACCGCCCGAGACGGAAGCCGACTGGCGTCGCGTGGCCGACACCCTCCGCCAACTGCATCGGTTGACGCAGGGCTGGCCGCAGCGCCCGGGCTGGCGGTCATCGACCGATCTCCTCCACGCCGACACCGGTACGAAGATCGACCTCGGCGCGATGCCGGCAGAGGCCGTTGTTCGATGTCGAGCAGCGTGGGCGCGACTCGACCGACGTCGGACATGCGTCGTGCACGGCGACCCGAATGCGGGCAACATCCGCGTGACCGCTGATCCGGGTCGCGAATGATCGACTGGGATGAGTCTCACGTCGACGTCGCCGATCTCGACCTGGTGCTGCCCCACAACGCCGCTGATCCCGACGACGACGCGCTCGACATCGCTGCGCAAGCGTCAAGCAGCATGGGAAGCCGCCGTCTGCTGGGAGGACGAATACTCGCTCAAGCGGCTCGCCGAGGTTCGCGCAGTCTGAGCACGGGGCACCGAACCGAGACCCGCCACCAACGCCTATGCGGCAGCCGCTACTCGTGGGTGGGGTGGGCGATGACGACGAACTCGCGGCGTGGTCGGTCGGGTGCGTCGCGGATCTCGTCGATCGTGAATCCACTCAGGTTGAGTGACGCAGTGATCTCGTCTCGATCGCGGAATCGCAGTGTCGAGTGCGATGTGACAACGTCGCCGCTGTCGAGGAACCGGAATGTGTGACGAAACGAGACGAGTGGCAGCGCCACCGCGGTGACTCCACCCAGTGCTCGACACGACCGGCAACCGTCTCGGTGGACGGACAAGGACTGTTCGCGAGTCGATTCCTGCCAGCCTCGGAAGGATGGATCGCGGGTTTCGAACACGAGGTGGCCACCGTCTCGGAGGACGCCGCGGACTCCGCCCAACGTGGCCGACCAGTCCTGATCGTGGACGAAGACCTGTGCGACGTTGGCGGTCATCGTGACCGCATCGACAGCCGTCGGCGGGAGCGTCGTCGCATCGCCGAGCATCCAGGTGACCCGCCGCCGCGCCCGGCTTGGCGCGAGCGACATCAAGCGACGCTGCTGCGGGGTCCACTGCGATGACGGTCCGACCTCGAGCCGCAAGCCGACAAGCGAACGTTCCGGTGCCGCAACCGACGTCGAGGTCGCGGCGGGCGCCGAACTCATCGACGATTGCCTCGTAGTGATCGAGGTCGGACCGATCACCATCGATGTCGTCGTAGATCGCCGCAAGACCCGCGGATCTGCGAAGATCGCATCGGGCATCAACCGCACAATACGACGGCTCGATCCCAGCATCGCCTACCGCCGGATCGGTGACGCGATTACGTGGACCGCGAGAGTTGGGCCGTGATGTGGCGCGGTCGAAGAACCGACGGACGGACTATCGGCAGGCGTCGTTACGCGCTGATCGGAGTGAGAAGAAATGTCGGCTAGCGAGTGGGTCCGAGGCTCCCGGGCGGATGTCGATATGCGCCGTCGTCACGCTGCGCTGGTGGCCTCGAGGGCTGACCGAACCAATCCGTGGGCCGACCAGCGGTTTACCTCGAGCGCCTCGTCGTGGCCGAGGCCAGCGAGGTCGGTGAGCACGACGATCGGCTCCATCCCGGTCGTAAGCGCGAGCGCGTGGTGACGGCCCGAGGCTTCAGTCACTCACGAACGTGCGGGGGGGAGGAGCCGGGCGCTCATCCGTCCGAGCCAGGGCACGGCGGGGCTTCTCGTCGCTCGACGTACCGCCGCGTCGACGTCGACTCGGACGGCGTCCATCTCTACGACGTATACGACCCGACGATTCGCCCGCGTGGAGTAGCCGTGCGGCACCAGGAAGAGCCGGTCGCCGATCCGGTCAAGCACGTGCAAGCAGTCGTATACGTACGTCGTCGTCCCGTCGTTGCCGACGAGCGCTGTTACGACCAGCGACCCCACCCGGGTCAGATGCAGGTCGCCGTCCGCGAATACCCTGACGAGCGAGGTGGAATCCACTTCAAGCGCACTGTCCTCGGCGCGCGCCCGACCTGTTGCCGACGCCAGGGAGCGGACCGCCTGGAACGACCCGGCGGCCACGAGCAGCGCTGCGACGCCGACGACGAGATGGCGTCGATGTAGGTCACCGAGCAGGGCGCCACCAACCAGGAGGCCGCCGCCGGCGAGCAGGAGCACGGCCTGCGCCGGGTCGGTCGACTGGTCGGCGCCGAGGCGGACAACCCCGAGCACGACCGCATGGCTCCGACGAGCAGCACCACGGAGCTCACGCGCCGTCGGATCGCCCGGTCGACTAGGGCGGCGTCCACGCGGTCGTAGAGGATCGTCGCGGCCAGCAGCGATCATCGCGCCGGCGGCGAACGCCGGAAGAGCAGCACTCACGCTTCGGAGCGTGTAGTCCGTCGACGAGAGGTCGTAAAAGGTCGAGTCGAAGCCGAAGTACTGCGCTTGCGCGGCGGTGTGGACCCAGCCGAAGTAGAACAGCAGCGCCGACAGGAACGCGAACGACCCGATCGAGGCCACGCGCGGGGGAGCCATCCGGCCTCCCGATCCGGTGCCTGCTCGGTCGCCGGAACGTCGGACCCGCCGCTCCGGTCAGCCGCCCCTCGCGTGGCACTCGACGGAGGAGCTTCGGTCGCGCCGTCCATCACGGTCGCATCGTCGGTCGTCCGTGCGATGTCGGGCCGGTCGTCGCTCACGGAGCGACCACCCCACCGCCTTCGACGGCGATGAGGTCGGGGTTCATCGCGACGGCCCTCGACCAGACCGATGCCGCCACATACCGTTCGGCGTCTGCCGTGAGGATTTCCGCGACGTCCGACGCAGCATCGCCCGCGAGGGCGCCCTCGAGCACGGCGCCGATCTCGGCATCGTCTAGGTCGACCGGCGTCGGGACGGCGGCCTCGTCGAGCACGGCGCCCTCGACGTCGACGCCGCCGCCCGGTCGGCCGGCCGAGTCCTCGTCGACGACCACGTAGATGCGGTCCCCGATCTCGGCCACGACGTCACCGCGCGGGTCGAAGGGCTCGACCTGGTGTGGCACCCCTTCGTCGCAGCCCGGTGCGTCGGCGTCGGTCGCACCGCCGGCCGTCGAATCCGATCCGGCTGACGTGAAGTCGACGATCAGGAGCGGCTGCTCGAAGCCGGCGGGACGGGCGACGAAGAGCGCTGCGGTGGCGCA
>CAVVFL010000028.1:0-20798 GCA_963747375.1 Ilumatobacteraceae bacterium | reverse complement strand
CCGGCAGCGAGGACGCCGGCACGAACTCCGGACAGGCTCTCGATCGAGGGGGCATCGGACACACCCGCTCGTCTCATCGAGTCTGCGTAGCGAGCCAACTGTTCTGCCTGCACGGCCACGTTGGAGTCACCACTGAACACTGCCACCTGCGTCTCGTCGCCGTCGATGAAACCCCGACCGGGCGGGCTCATCTGAGCGAAGCCATCACTCGGAGCGTCGACCATCACGTAATCCATCTCGTTGGTGAGACGCAGCACGAGTCGACGCTGAACGGATGACGACAGACTCGACGACACAGCGCCAGGTCGGTCTGCGGAAATCACGAAGTGGATTCCGAGTGCTCGGCCGTCGGCGGCGAGGCTCTGGAACATGTCCCAATACCGGCTCAGCGAGGTCCCCTCGTACGCCGTCCGGAACGACCCGACCCCGTCCACGAGCACCATCAATCGTGGCTCGTCGGGACGACTCGCTCGCTCTCGATACTCCACGATGGTCGCGGCATTCGCCTTTGCGTAGCGATCCGCCCGGTCCTCAGCGAAGCTCTTGAGCATCCGAAGGAGTCGTTGCACACGCTCGGCGTCGTCACCCGGGATGATCGAACCCACGTGCGGAAGCACCTCGAGCATCTGCAATCCACGAGACCCGAAGTCGAGTCCGTACACATGACAGGGTCCACCACGTGCAGGTGACAACGACGCTGCGAAGGCGATCGAACGGAGGAACGTGCTCTTGCCGGAGCCGCCGGTCCCGTAGACGGCCATGTTCCCGTCCTCGTCGGGGTTGAAGGCGATCTCCGGTTGGGCCTGCGCCTTCGGATCGTCGCGCACACCGAACACCAGTCGCGTGTCGGTCCGGGCGCTCGGAAGTGCTTCCAGCCGGTACACCACCGACAATTCCGGCAGCCACGGCTGACGAGGCGGCGCGATCTGTGCCTCGTTGGCCGCACTCGTGATGGTGGCGACGATTCGTCTGATGTCGTTGGGGCCGTCATCGCCCGCCGAGAGTTCCTCCGGTGGCTCGTCCCAGGCCCGACCCAGACCGAAGCCGAGGTCACGCAGTTCGATGCTCGGCTTGGGCGGCTCGTCCGACGTGTGGCCTCCCACATACGCCGACTGAAAGGTCATCAACCGACCCGGGCCGGTCTTTGCAACCCCCCGGCCGGGAAGAGCCGGATCGAAGGTCGCCGCGAGCTTGGTGCCGACGACATCCTGAGAATCGTCTTCATCTGCCATGCGCAGCGCCACGCGCAAGTTGGTGTTGGCGCGCAGATTGTCCTTGATCACGCCGGCCGGACGCTGGGTCGCCAGGATCAGGTGCAGACCGAGCGAGCGACCGCGTTGGGCAACGTTGACGACGCCGTCCACGAACTCCGGCACCTCGGTCACGAGGGCGGCGAACTCGTCGACCACGATCACGAGGCTGGGCGGCGTGTCGGGATCGTTCCGCTTCTCGAGTTCGAGCAGATCCTTCGCCTTCTTGGCGTTGAGGATGACCTCTCGATGATGGAGCTCGGCGTTGAGCGAGGTCAGAGCCCGACGAACCAGATGCGGGCTCAGGTCGGTGACCAAGCCAACGCAGTGCGGGAGATTGACGCAGTCTGCGAACGCAGCGCCGCCCTTGTAGTCGACGAACAGGAAGGTCACTCGGGACGGGCTGTGCATCGCCGCCATGCCGAGCACCCAGCTCTGCAGGAACTCGCTCTTGCCGGCGCCGGTCGTACCACCGACGAGGGCGTGTGGGCCTTGCGTGCGCAGGTCGAGGTGCATCGGACCCGAGGCGCTCTGCCCGACGATCGCGCGCAGCGAGTTGTCTCTCTTGCGGCGTGGGGCGCTCGGGTCGAGTGGGAGTGCGTTGTTCGCACGCCACGACTCGACCACCGTCTCCGACGACTCTCCGAGTTCGGTGCCCGCGAGCCGAAGAAACGACACCGATCGCGGGAGGTCGGTCTGATCGTCGGCCCGGCTCCCGCTGTCGTACACCGGAGCGAGGCGCCGAGCCAACGATGCCGCAGCCACGAGCTCGATCCGTTCCGGTTCCAGGTCACCGACCTCTTGGCCACCCTCGACGAAGCCGGCGCGTTCGGTTCCCACACCGTCGGTCTCGATGAACACTCGACAGGCAGCGGGCAAACGCTCGGTGCTCGGCGCATGCCAGATCACATGCACTCCGTTGTCCGGCCCGCGCTCGGCGATCTGCACGAGACGAGCACGTTCAACCGGGGCATCGTCGCTGATGAAGACGAGCACGATCGGCAGCTCGAGCGTTCCTTCGGATCGTTCGCTGGCTGCGCGCTTCGCGATGAGGTCCTCGAGTGCGGCGACGAGGATGTTTGACTCCGTCGGGTCGGAGGCGAGGTGAGAACACTCGAGCGGCGAGAACTCCGAGCCGACGTGGGGCAGCCACTTGAGCCAGTCCCATGTCGACGCGCTTTCTCCGGCCACGCCGGCCAGTACCAGTTCCGCCGGCGAATGAAGCGCAACCATCTGGCCCACGACGTTGGCTGCCAGCGTCGCAGAGGCACGAGCCGGACCTGCGACGCCCACGTTGCCCGCCGCCCGAAAATCTGCGACGACCGGGACGCGGTCGATGGTTGCGAACTGGCCGACAACATCATTCAGCTCGCGCCAGAGTTCGGGCAGGGTGTCGTTGCCGTTCGGGAGTTCGACCGTGTTTCGACTCGTCTGCGTTCCGAGGCCGACTCGGAGCTGCAGGAACGACTCGTGTTCTGGCCTCCTCGTCCACGCAAGGGGGGTCAGATCGCGTACTGCCTGTTCGAGTTCCGTCGCTGACGGGTGTTCGCGTCGCCGTCCGGCGCGTTCCTGGTCAGCGGCGTACTGCAGCTGGACCGAGAGATCGACCAGCGCCGACCTGAAGTTGGCCGTGGCAAGCTCCAGCGCCTTCTTGTTGGCCATTCGGTTCTCGAGCCAGCCGCCGATCATCATCAGCGGACTCAACGCAACGAAGAGAATCGCCATCGCATTTCTGGTGATCGCGTAGATCATCCCGGCCATCATGATCGGAGCGATCAGCGTCACGATCGGGAACCGTTGGCGTTGAGCCGGCTTCGGTGGTTCCGGTGCCTTCAACTCGATCCCCACGTAGCGAGGATCGAGGCGGGGCGACCGGTTGAACGCAACCGCACCCGCTGCCTGTGCGCCGGTCGGTTCAGTGGTATGCAGGGTGACCGACAGGGTCGTGTCACCCAGAGTTGCTGTGGCACCGGGGCGAAGCACGCTGCGGTCGACTGCGATGTCACCGACGATGACGCCGTTGGCAGATCCATCGTCGATGATCTCGACCAGGTCGGAGACGTTCACCTTGGCGTGACGTTTGCTGACCAGCGGGTCGGACAATCGGATGTCGGAGTCTCGCCCCCGACCGATGTAGTTCGTCCCCCGCCGAAGTGAGAACTGCTTCGGGGCGTCCGGTCCGTCGACGACGTTGAGCGTGGCGACCGCTCCATCACTGGACCTCGACGGTTCATCCGACGCACTCAGGGAAATGACGTCACCAGATCGCAGCCCGGCTTCGCCCAGTGTCATCGAACCGGGTACCAGGCGTTCGAGCGGCGTCCCCGGGTTCGCGACCAGAGACACCGGCGACACAACTCGGCCCGCTCCCGCTGTCAGCTGGAAGTCGATCCGTTGAATCACCGCCGAAACAGGAGTGGTGGTGTCTGCGGTGAGTACGGCGTCAGCCATCTCGTCACCGCTTGCGACAGTCAGCTTGAGTTTCATGCGACTCCCCGAACCGAAACGACGACGTCGCCGAGGCGCACAACGGCGCCACGTGGCAACGCAGTCCGCACGCCAGGTTCGCAGCGAGCAGTCGAACCGCCTCCCTCGAGTGCCGTTCCGTTCGTGGAATGGAGATCGGTCACCCAGACACCGGCCGCATCAGCCTCGAGCGCTGCATGCGTCTTGGAGAGCGACGGGTCGGCGATTGCCAGTGGGGCCGCCCCGAGTGGCCCGAGCGCCACATCGGGACCACGCCCGACCACGATCGCTGATGTCAACGGCAACACGCGACCGTCGGGAAGGGCGATCGAGGGCCCTGTTGGCTCGGAACGGATCGATGAGCGGGCGACCGTTCTGGCATCGAGTTCCTCGTCGACATCGTCGGCGACTGCGATGACCGGAGCAGGGTCCGGAAGCTGCTGCACTCTCGGCGGGTCCAACGGTTCGGGCTGCCGAGCCCACGACGGCGTCGTGATCAGCCCGCCCGGGGGCGACGGCGGCGCGGACCGTTCTGCCGGGAGGGGCACCGGCGTCGCCGGCGAGTCCGCGATGGGAGCGACTGCCGACGTCGGCGTCTGTACCGGTGGCGACGCCATGGAAGCGGACGGGGCGACCGGTGGGGCCCCCCCAGCCTGAGCACTCCTCCCCGAAGAGAGGTGGTCGATCAAGGTGGAGTCGACCGAGCCGACGACGCGAGCACGCGTCCCCTCGCGGTTCTCCGAGATGGTCACCGTCACCGATTCGACCTGCTTGACGACCAACATCTTGCGGCGGGTGCGGGCCAGCCGATAGCTGCCAGGCGCCGTCGCTGCGACGCTGTAGCCGGCCGCAGTCGCCAGCTCGACCAGCTTGGCCGACGCCTCACCGACAGACCATCCGGTGAGATCAACCACCTGCTCGTTCGCCCTGGGCGACTCGTCAGCCATCGCTGCTTCCACCCGTCGACCGACGCTTCAAGGACTGGAGGGAGATCGAGGCCTTCACCCGATCAACGAATCCAAGCTGGCCCTTCATCGAGCCGAGTGTCGTCGACAGCTCCTCCCAGTAGCTGTTCACCTGATCCTCGGTCAGTTCGTCCCCGCCCCAGACCGCAGCGTCGGTTCGATCCGCCAGTGTCGTCGTCGAGTCACCGATGAACGCTGCGGCCTCTCGTACGCGTTGTCGAATGAGGAACCGGCTTGCCCATGTCGAGCGCAAAGTCGGTGACCTCGTTCCAGCCGTTGGCGATTCGTTGGTGCGGCGCTCCCCGTTCGCGACGGCGCTTGCGCCGACGCGCCTTGACGAACGCGACGATGCCTCCGAACACGGCGAGCAACGCGAAGGGCGCGAGCACGATGCCAGCACCGACCGCGACCGGCGACGTGAGGATGTCGCCGATCGAGCTGTCGTCGGCCGCCGCATCGGCGTTGTCGTCCGCGTCGTCCTGTTGGTCTTCGGGGGCCTGAGCGTCGCCGCTCGCCGTCGCCGGCTGATCGAACTCGGGGTCGAGGAGTGGCGGCGGTGGCGGGTTCTGGGTGCGATAGTCGGGTTCGGGCTGCTGGGGGCTCGACGTGGTCGACGACAGCTGCTCTCGTGGCGGTGTGGGGAAGATGCCGACCCAGCCAAGATCTTGCACCGGTAGCTCCACCCACGCTTCGGCTTCCGTGCTCAGCACCTCGACAGGTCCGTCGAGTGACGCCTCAGAGGGCATGAAACCCATCACCACTCGGGTCGGAAGGCTGTCGAGATCGCGGAACAGCAGTGCGTAGGCCGAGGCGTACTGTTCGGCATTCCCGACGAACGGGGTCCGGGGGAAGTCCTGCACGAACTCGACCATTCGTGCTGCATTGTGACCCGCCCGAGCGCGGATCTGGCCGGCCTGGATGTCACCATCGGAGTAGGCACCTGTCTCGACCATGAGGTCACGCACCCGGTCGAGCCGCTCCGCGGTGTCGTTGATCACGAGGAGATCCGGCGTGGCGAGCGCCTGGGGAATTTCGGCGATTGGTCGGGTGGTCCCGATCCGAGCGACGTCAGGATCGATCAGCTCGCCCGCCATGTCATCGAGCACCGGCGGGAGTATCACCGTCATCTCGTACCGGTCGCCTTCTTGAAGTCGAAGGGTGGTCGCGGCGGTGTCGGTGGCCCGGTTGTATCGGAAACTGTCGGAGAGCGCCCGATCTCGGTCGGGACCACCGGCGCTACCCGTGAAACGCATCTTCACGACCTCCCCGACGTCGGGAATCCACACGTCGTTGTACTCGCCGATCGTCACGGCGACTTCTGCCGTTTCGCCGTCGAACTGGGGAGAGAGCTCAGCGCCGATTCGCTCGAACGACCCGGAGTCGTTGAGCGACGGGTTGCCCGGCTCGCCCGCGGACACCTGCCACACGAGTCCGTCGTAGGCGTCCATCGTGGCGAGGCGCACCGGGACGCCTTCGGGAAGACCCTCGACCGTGAACACAACGTCTGCGTCCCGCGGCTCGCCGCTCGCGTCATAGCCGGGCTTGACGTAGTCGCGGTAGCTGTTGAGCGGGCTCGGATACTGACGGGGATCGAACGGCGGCGTGACCGTCTGGCGCCAGATGTCGCGGTCGCTCGCCTCTGCACCGGGCAGGCTCGGCCCGAGCAGATACCCGACGACCCCCGCGATGATGAGCACTCCAACGCCGGTGGCGAGCTGGCGTCGGTTGACCCGGCCACCTTGGAGCAGTGGACGGCTGCGATGCTCGCGGACGGCAAGCCAGGCGAAGAGGACCCCGGCGAACAGCGCTCCGTGCAGGAGCACCGACACCGGCGTGTCGGTGCCGACGGCAATCGCGAGGCCGAGCACCACCATCGGGGGGATCGCTGCAAGACCCGTGATCCTGAAACGTCGCGCAAACGTGTACGACAAGAAGCCGCTCACGAACCCGCTCACCACGGGAATGACCAACAGGTCACCGATCGAACCCACCGGCGGGGACGTCGTGATCAGTTCCTTCCATCCCGACACCGCCGACGTGAGGGATTCGAGAATCGACTCGGGTGAGGGCACGAAGCCGGCAATTGCGTAGTGGCCAAGTGCAAGCACCGAGGTCGAGTAGTGCATACACCACGACAGCAACGACGGCAGTGATGAGGAACGGCCACCGGAGCCGGTCGCCGACGAACGCCACCACGATTCCACCGATCGTGGCGATCGCCCCGAGCAGCAGGAATCCGTATCCACCGAAGGACGACTCGAACGCGGCAAGAGACACCATCGTGAGCCCGAACACAGCAACGATGTCAACGAGTGCCGGCCGATCGGGCACAAGTTTCTGGAGCGAGGCCTTCACGCGGCGACCGCCGAGAGTCCACGGTTGAGCCCGTCGAGGTCCGGCACGTTGACGAACCGGCTGGTACCGATGATCCGGTAGCCGGACTCGCTTTCGAGCGCGGCGCGGAGGACCACGCTGTTCATCTCGAGCGCCACTCGGCTGGTGGCACGGCGGATCTCCGGAACATCCAGCCGGCTCCCGATGCAGAGCACCGCCACGCTGGCATCGGCAGCGATGCGACGCGCGAGCTTGAGGGCATCTTCGATTCCCCCGTGACCGGCCACGCCTTCGATACCGCTGAAGTGGTCCAGCAAGCGAGTCGGGTTGATCGCCGGGAACTGTGTACCGCCGGCGATCACGGTCAGTGTCTGTTCGTCGCGCAACGCCTGCACCGCCACGGATGCAGCACAGGAGATCCCCAACTCGAACTCGTCGTCGGACTCGAACTCATCGGGATCGGTCGACAGCAGCACGACGATGTGTGAGCGTCGGGTGTCGTTGTACTGGCGAACCATCAGCTCGCCGATCTTGGCCGAACTCTTCCAGTGCACATGACGGAGGTCGTCGCCGCGCACGTACTCGCGCAAGGTGTGGAAGGCAATGTCGCTGGACGACAACGCATTGGTGGTCTGTCCTTCGAGATCACGGATCTGTCCAGCGGCGATCGTCGAGAGCACCGTCGTCTTGGGGTGCACGTAGATCTCCTCGACCCCGCTCCACACCTGGGTGCGGCGAAGTAGACCCAGCGGGTCGCCCTGGACAGATGTCAGTGGTCCGACCGGGATGATTGCGCGCCTGTTGGTGGGAACGACGAAGAGTTCGTCGGTTGATTCCTCACCTCGAAGCAGGGGCTGATCGAACACGGCGAGCGCCTTGCCGACAGGCAGTTCGAGTCGAAGGCTGCGGGCAGCCCGTCGACGACGGTTGGTGACGGTGAGTTCTCCGGCAGCTCTGTCGCCGACGACGACTCGGGCCGGCTCGACACCGATGGAGGCACTGAGTTCGATCCGGCCGATGGTGAATGCGATCGCCAGCACCAGGAGCACCAACGCCACGCCGGCGAAGACCATCGCCTCGCTCCATCCCCACCAGACTCCGGCCACCCAGCCGACCACGCCGAGCGCGACGACAGTCCAACCGAGCGGCGAGACGACGCCCAACCCTCTTCGCACCGTGCCGAGGTGCCCGCGCATTCCCTTCATCGGAGGTTCAGGCAGCTCGCTCGCTCGGGGGTTGGGTGTCGGCGAGGATGCGCGCCAGCACGCCTTCGACGGTGTTGCCGGCGAACTCGGCTTCAGGATGAAGGATCACGCGATGCGACATGATCGGGGCGGCAAGTTCCTTGATGTCGTCCGGCAAGACGTAGGTCCTGCCGTTGACGGCAGCCCAGGTTTTCGCAGCTCGCACGAACGCGAGACATCCGCGAACCGATACCCCGAGTTTCACCTCAGGGGCGCGCCGGGTCTCTTCGGCGAGTCGAGCGACATAGGAGAGCACGGCGGGGTCGACGTGCACCTGGTCGGCCAGGTGTGTCATGTCGACGACGGCCTGGGAGGTGATCAGAGGCTCGACGGCGTTCGACCGATTCCGAGTCGCAGCGTCGGCGAGCAACGCCACCGTGCTGTCGTGGTCCGGGTAGCCAAGCGTGGTCTTGATCATGAACCGGTCGAGCTGAGCTTCGGGGAGGCGATACGTGCCCGCCTGTTCGATCGGGTTCTGGGTGGCGATCACCATGAACGGGGCACCAGCGGAGTGGGTGGCACCGTCGACCGACACCTTGCCCTCTTCCATCACCTCGAGCAACGCCGACTGCGTCTTCGGTGACGCACGGTTGATCTCGTCGGCGAGCACGATCGTGGCGAAAATCGGTCCCTTGTGGAACTCGAACTGATTCGCACGTTGGTCGAAAATCGTCACACCGGTGATGTCGCTCGGCAACAGGTCGGGCGTGAACTGGATGCGACTCTGCGTGCCCTGCACGGTGTTGGCGATCGCTTTCGCCAACATCGTCTTGCCGGTCCCCGGCACGTCCTCGAGCAGCAAGTGCCCGTCGGACAACAAGGTCATCAACGCCAACCGGATCGTGTGCGTCTTGCCCACAATCGCCCGCTCGACATTGCCAACCAATTGGCCGAACGTCTCCGAAAACCATTGCGCTTGTTCAGGTGTCATGGTCGTCCTATCTTGTAATCGTGTTAGAGGCGATGCCGTTGACGACGACCCGCACTTGCCGGGGAAAGCCCATGTAGCACGGTCTGGCCGTCCCCGTGCCAGCCGATCCCACTTCCGCGGTGGTGTCCCTGTTGGTCGAGGCTGCAGTCCACGAACTCCAGCCACCGACGTATTCCTGGCACGTCACCGAATAGCTTCCCGGTGCGAAGTTGGCGACACTGACGTTCACCCAGAGGCAGTTGGCGCTGCATGTGCCGCCGACAGGCTCGATAGTGGGTTCGTCCTCGGCCGAACTACCCCAACCGATCGACACGCTCGGCGGCCCCCAGGTCCGCCCACTGGCTGTGACGGGCGGCAGTGATGCGACGCCCGTCGCCGAAACCGTGATCGTGCAGGAGTAATTCGTGTTGGTCCGACCCGGAGTGATCGACACGGTGCCGGTGGCGTCCTGCGCGCTCGAAAGCGTCTGAGCCCCACAATCGCCGGAAAGCCGCGCTGACCATCCCGGACGGCCGTCGTCAGACCTATACGTACGCCACGTCCAAGAGACCGAGTCGGGGGTGGCTGTGGCGGTGATGGTCGGGGTAACGAGCGGACCATAAGGGGTTTGTGGCACCGAAGCACTCAATCCACTGGCGTAGGTCTGCCCGGGAGTGCCGCATGAGGTCGCCAACACGGCTTGGGCGACGATCGAGTACTGCGTGCCGTTCGCCAACCCCGCAAAGGTCCCGCTCGCCTGCCACGTGGAACCACCATCTCGTGAGTACTGGATGGACACGCTGCTGCATCCGGAATTGTTCGCCGTGTTTGCCGTCGCGATCAGCGTGTTGTTTCCCGAGGCAACGCTGCTGATCACCGGTGCATCGGGGTTGCCGACCGCGACCACGGTGGGCGACGGGGCGCTGGGGTCGGAGAAGTTGCGGTTCTTGTCGGTGTTGACGGCGACCACGGTGAAGCTGGCCGCCTGGGCACGCGCTTGGTTGAAGGTCGCCTGAGTTGTCGATGCGCCAACCGTCTGGCAGTTGTTGTCCTGAACACGGCAGACCCGGTATTGGGCAATCGCACGGCCGCCGTCACTCAGTGGCGCCGTCCAACGCACGGAGATGCGCGGCGTGCCGCCGTCGCCTGCATTGGCGGCGAGCACATTGCGCGGCGGATCCGGATAGCGCGATGGCCGTTCTGTGACGGCTGACCGTCCCGACCATGCGCCCCACCCATTGTCGGTCACGGCGCTGTTTCTCGCACGCATCTCGAACGAGTAGTCGGTGCCGTTCGACAGCGGAGTGCCTTGCCCACCCAGTCCGATCGTCAATGCGGTGGCTCCACCCGCAACATCGAGGACCTGGCCACCGATTCGGACCTGGTAGCCGATGATCGCCGAGAAGTCACCTGACGTCGGCGGCGGCTGCCAGCCGACCGATAGCTGTCGATCGGCGTAGTTCGTGAATGCCAGTGAGACGGGAGGGTCGGGCACCCGGTCGGGGGTTGCACCGGTTGACGGGGCGCTCTTCTCGCCGAGGCCGAGTTCGTTCTCGGCCAGCACCGTGAAGGTGTACGTCGTCGCGTTCCGCAGCCCGGTGAACTGACCGCCGGTGGAGCTGAACTTCTGAGTGAGCCCCGCCTCGACGGCAGTGACCTGGTACGTGACGAACTCCCCGCCCTGCATGTCCGCGGCGGTCCAGGTGAGGTTCACGACCTTGTCGCCAACGCTCTCGATCGACGGCACGCCCGGCGCGAATGGCTTGCCCTTCACCAGGATCTCGAACGTGCCAGTCGCCGTCTGGTCGACCGCATCCTGCAACGTGTACGTGATCGTGAAGGTGCCGACCTTGTCGGACACGAAGCTGCAGTCGCCGGTCTCCGAGCATGTGATCGATGCGCCGCCGGAGACGGTTGGGTTGATCAGCGTCAGCGCGCGTCCGTCTCCAGCGAAGGGATTGAAGGCGGCGTTGACGAAGTTCGGTGTTGTGGTGGACACGCTCCGCTCGGCCTCGATCGGGGAGAACGAGGCGGGTGCGGGCCGACCCTTGTTGGTCGCCACCATCGTGACCACGAAGTAGTTGTCGACCGGGTCGAATGTGTCGTCGGCAACGGTGTAGTTGATCCGGATCGACGACCCGACGGGGATCTTGCTGTCGCCGTCACGCCGGCTCACCAACGTGACCTGCGAGCCGTTGGACTGCACCTCGAGCCCACCGAACGTGGACGCGTCCAGCGTGTAGGTGAGCGCGTCACCCTGCTCGTCGGTTGTCAACGGAGCCAGGTCGTAGGTGACGGATTCGTCGAGCTGGGGGACCTGAACGGCGCCCTGACCGACGACGATCGGTGGCGACGCCGCCTCGATGATCACGTCGACCGTCAGCGCAGAGAGACAGTTACAGGTCGGAAGCTGGCGCTCCTCGAGCGTGCGCTCCGGGCGATCGGTGACCTCGAACCCGATCGACACCGTCGCCGACGTCGACAGTTCCGTCGGCGGGGTGTAGACGAATCCGCTCCCATCGTCGAGTCGCGTGATCTCGCCGATCTCCGGTGCCGTGAGTTCGGTGTCAGTGAGCTTGATGTCGGGGTCACCGTCGGGGTCCTCGACGATGTCAGCCAGGAGGATGGTGAGCGGCGCTGGCGCGGCAGCCTCGATCACACGGTTGTTTGCATCGCGGCCGATGTCGCTCAGCGTCGGTGCCTGGTTCTCGAGACCGGGTACGCGAGCGACGCCGATCGCCGTAGCGCCCTCGGCGTCCGTGATCCGGTAGAGGACTCGCTGGGCGAACTCGGTGCGAGGTACGACGAGCTGACCACCGACGATGGTGCCGTTCTGATTCGCCGGAAGCGAGAGTTCGAGCCGGGCGGCCGCGTCGTCAGGATCGAAGTCGTTCGCGAGCACGTCGAGGGTTGCCTCGGTCGCTCCCTGCAATTCCTGAACGGTGACCTCGTCGGTCTGCGCGACCGGGGGAAGGTTCGGGGCGTCGGGATCGGGGGTGACGCGGACGAACGCGCTCGCAGGGTTCAGACCGTCCGAGATCCGGTAGTGCTCGACGAGCACGATGCCGTCGGTCGGTACCTCGACTTCGATCCGTCCCCGAGTATCAGGGTTCACCTGATCGAGCAGGCGCACCGCGTCGGGATTCTGAGGTGACGTGCTCGGCTCACCATCGACGTCGAAGAACGGCTCCTCGGCGATCTCGAGGCGGCGATCCTGAGGCGACGTGTCGTTGGCAACCACCGGGATCGACAGTGTGCGACCGGGCTTGCCCCGGAAGACATCGTCGTTCGCCTGCGGAGCCCAGCCGCCATCGTCGAGCACCACGACGTCGACCGTCGCCGTCGCCCGCGTGCGATAGCGATCTCGCACCGTGTAGGTGAACGAATCGCGTGGTCCCGAGTTCGCGCTCGCCGTGTAGAGCACCACCTCGGGGTTCTCAGGGTCGAGTCGCACCGTGTTTCCCGCCACGGCGGGGAGGCCGAGGTCGTCGAGGAGTACCACGGCATCACCGTCGGGGTCGACGCCGTACGACGGAATCGGCACTCGCACCGTGGCGTTCCGAATTGCACGGAGTTCGAGATCCGGAGGTGCCGGCGGCTGGTTCGGGTTGGTCTCGGCATCGGGCGGGTCCTTCACCACCACGGAGAGCTCGGCACTTGCCGCTTACCGGCCGCTTCGACGTTGTAGAGGATCGAATAGCGACCAGGCGTGCCGCCCTGGAAGAACACGTTGCGACCTTCAACCCACGCGACGCCCTCGCCCGCCGCCTTGAGTTCGGCCGCCCGGACCTCGTCGACCGAGACCAGCTCGATCGGATCCGAGTCAGGGTCGGTGTCGTTGCGCAGCACCGGCACGCCGACGATGTCACCGGAACGCACGGTCGTGGTGTCGTTGACAAGGACCGGCGGCTGATCGTCGGTCGGCGGCTGCACCAGCACGGTGACGGCACCCTGCGAGCGAAGCGAATCGGCGACCGATTGCTCGGTCGACTGACCCGCGTTGGCGCGGGCTTGTTCTTGGCCATCGCTCACGACATAGGTGACGACGAATGGACCAACCGGATCCTCGCCGTTGGGGCCGGGGACCACCTGCACCTGGACCATCCGACGGTCGACAAGGGTCGCTCGAACGATCCCGAGCGCCGGATCTCCAGCGGAGACCTGGACATCGGTGAGCGCCAGCAGGTCACCGTCGGCATCGACATCGTTCGCCAGCACATCGACGTTGACGACCCGGTCGGGCCGGAGCTTCGCCTGATCGGGGACAGCAATCGGGGCGCTGTTCACGTCGCCCGGAGCGACGATCTGAGCCGCACCGTTCCCTTCGTCGCCTCGACCCCATCGGTCGCTTCGTAGTCGAGGGCGTACACCCCCGGTTCAAGTGCCGTGATCTCGACCGAATCCCCCGCGGAACCGCCTGGTACCCAGGATTCTCGGTCTCGGTCCACAGTGGACGCAGGCTCAAGGCGTTCTCGTTCGGGTCGGAGTCGTTCTCCAGGGGCGAGACAACCGTGGTCCCCCCGACCACCATCGTGACGAAGTCGGTGGACGTCACCGGCGGGATCGCCGAGCCGACCGGCTTGATCGTGACTTCGAGGGCCTCGGTTGCCGTATCGATGCCGTCGGACATGCTGATGTCGACGCTCTCCACGCCAGCGGGAACACCGTTCGCTTCGAATCGGACGAGGCCGTCCGGCGTCGAAGCCACCTGCCCGGCACCCTGCGGGGTCGCCGACGCCAAGCGAAGGTCGTCGCCGTCGGGATCCCACCAGTCGGCCATCACGTTGTAGCTGATGGCCCGCCCTTCTTCCACGACCGTGCGCATCTCGCGAGTGCCTTCGCCGGTTTCGGTCGCAGCTCAGGGGGGCTGTTTCCGAGCGCGTAGTCCTTGACGCTCACCGTCGCCGTTGCGGGCGCCGATGTGTTGCCGCCGATATCGGAGACGACGTAGGTGAACTGGAAGGTCTGAATGCTCTCCTTGGCGAGGCCAAGCATGGCATCACTGGGTGAGTAGAGGACGTGCTGACCGTTGTTGATGATCGTGAGTTGGCCCCACTCACCCTGTGCCGGCTCGACGGAGGCGATGGCGATCGGCTCGCAGTTGACGTCGTCGTCGTTGTTGAGGAGGTCGATGATCGTCTGGCGTGGTCGGACCCCGAGTTGGTCGTCGCCGGCGGTCGGCGCCTCGGCTCCACCCTCGATGCAGGTCTTCTCGACCACGACCTGGCTCTCACCGGTCGTCTCCTGGACATCCTCGCTGTCGTCGGCGTTGGGCTCGACATCCGACCAGTTCCCGACGTACGCGAGCGTGCCGTCCTTGTCCGCCCAGATGTCGCCGTTGCCCACTGAGTTCAGTGCAATGTTGGTCTGGTTGACGCGCCACACGAGCTCGGAGTCGGGCTCGGCGCCCGGAACCTCGACGAATTCCGGGTCGGCGCAGCTGCGGTACACCATAGGAACGTCGCCCGACCAAGCCCCGAACGCGGACGGACCGATTCGGACTGGGGCGGATGCCGGTCCCGTAGCATCCGTCAGTTTGCTCACGTCGCCAGACGAGAGCGAGATCTCGAAGAGCCCGGCGTCCGACGCCACGAGCACCGCACTCGATGACGCACCGACTTGCTGCAGTCGATGTCCCGCGCCAGGGACTTCAACCTGATCCCCGTCGCTGAGCACGACCGTTCCGTCAGCGAGCAACACCACCGGTTCCTGACCGACTGCAGACAGCTCCACGATCTCGGCGGGGTCCGCTCCGAGAGGGTTGACCTCGTACTCCTTCAGCGGCTCAGGCTCGGATTCCGCGACGCCTTCGTCGGTTGGATCGGGAACCGTCTCCGGGACGGTCGGCGTCGAGGAGTCGGGATCGGTTCCCTCTTCTGGCTCCTCCCGAAGCGGCTCGAGGTCGACACCGAGCTCGACGTCGAACCATCCACTCGAGTCCACGATCAGAACACGGCCAGGATCTGGACGTCCGCCTGAGTCGTCGGGCGACCCTCCCGAGGTGACGACGAGCCAACTCCCCGGCTCCACGAGTGCGTCAGGTTCGTTTCCGGATAGTCGGGTGCAACCACCTGCTGTGCCGATCCGATCCACAGGCCACCCGTGTCACGGTCGAGGACGGCTCCGACCCCACCTCCGATTCGGTAGTCGACGATCGGTATCTCGTTCTCGCCCGTCTGCTGGGCGGTGACCACGTCCACGCGCCGCACCCCGCCGTTCGGGCCGCTGAACAACACCGTCCGTTCCGGCTGGGCATCCCCGGTCGGACGAGTCTCCTGCAACACATCGGCCGCCGGTGATGAGACAACGGCGAAGTCGAGTTCTTCGATTCTGACGTTGAGACGTCCGACGAGGCCGTCGCGCTGATTCGTGACCCAGACCGCGCCATCGTCGAGGCGAACGTTCGTCGCTGTGGACCCATCAGCCTGGACGGCTGCTACGACCACTGCGGTCGACAACAACGTCGCACCGACCGCGGCAGCAATGGTCCGGCGATTGGCGAGGAGACCGGCTCCGCTGAAGATGCTCACGAGCAGACCTCCTCTCCACATGCGCTGTCGACCGTAGATGCATCACCCATGAAGCGGAATGGGTAGAGAGTCCCGGCGGGGTCAGCGCCCGTGACGCAGGGACGCTGGACGACGCGGTTCACGCGCATCCTCTGGTGGGCGCCGAGATCAATCCGCTGTCAGCGATCACTTCGACCTCGATGCACTCGACGGCTGCGTCGAAGGTCGGCTCGTCGACGCGCTCCGCACCGAGTGCGCCGTCTGGTGTGACGGCATAGGTGAAGCCGTCGCCCCGATCCTCCCAGGTGAAGGTGAACGAGCCGTCCCCGTTGTCGGTTGCGTCAACTTGTTGGAGGGGCGGCGGTGTCACGGCGATCGGTTGACCGATGTTGTCGTTGATCTGTGACTCGTCGATCTGTTGCGTGTCGTCACCCGAGTCGCCACCCCCGCCGAGAGCGACTGCGCCGATGATGATCGCGACCAGCGTCGCAGCGACTCCGCCAGCGATCAGCCACTTACGGTCGATCCCTGATGGAGGCGCCACCTCACCGAGTTCCGCCGACTGGGCGGGCGCCCGATGCATCGTTTCATCGACATCGGGTTCACCCAGCATTCCCTCGCGCTTCGCGTGGGGCAATTGTGCCGCTGGAATGTGGCCGCTCCGGAACTGCTGCGATCGGAATCGACGGGCCGTCGTCCTGGGCCCGAATCTCGGTGACACCCTTGACCCGCGTGGAGTCATCATCATCATCGTCGTCGACTCGCGACCTGGCGCTGCGCTGCTCGTCGGCCAGTTCGAGTTCGGTGACCGCGAGGTGCATTTCCGACTCGACGGATTGCAATTGTCGACCGAACTCGGCAGCGGTCGATGGGCGATACGCCGGATCCTTCGACATGGCACCGGCGAGCACTCGCTCGAGCGAGGCGGGCACATCCGGTCGGCCGATCGGAGGTACCGGATTACGTTCGATCCGGCCGATGAGAGCCAGGTGACGATTGTCGCCGCCCGGGATCTCGAACGGCGAGCGCCCGGAAACGAGCGTGTAGACCGTTGCTGCGAGCGAATAGATGTCGCTGCGACGATCGGCCGGCGCATCGCCGAGCGCCTCTGGGGGGGACCAAGGGATGGAGACGCCGTCGGCGGTGTCTGTTTCCGGCCCTTGGATCGCTGCGATCCCGAAGTCGGTGAGGCCTGGCCGTCGATACTCGCTCGTCAGGACATTGGCGGGTTTGATGTCGCGGTGGAGGATGCCTCCCCGATGGGCGGCTTCGACGGCGCTCGAGAGTTGCACGCCGACGCGAAGCGCCTCCGCAATCGACATCTTCTCCGAACGAGCCCGCTCGTAGAAGTTCGGGCCGGAGTAGTACTCCATGATGAGGTACGGTCGGCCGTCAGGCGCTATGTCGGCATGGAAGACCTGCACGATGTACGGATGCGCTGAGACACTCGCCATCAGGTTCGCTTCGGCGGTGAAGTCTGACTGTCCGGAGCCCTCGGGTAGTGATGCCGTGTCGAGCACCTTGATCGCCACGCGGCGATTGGGCATTGCCTGTTGGTACAGGAAGACCTCGGCGTAGCCGCCGGAACCGATGAGCGAAACGTACTCGAAGCCAGCGAGCGCGGGCGCGGTAAGGGCACGCCTACCCACACCTACCGCCCTTCAGCATGCCGTCCGCCCATAATGTGTCGACAGACTAGCCAGATGGTGCTCGACGGCACCAAGAACCTGAGGACACCTTGAACGAGTTCACAAGAGAGCCTCGACGTCATCGAGTGAGGCCAGGTCGCTGCGGGTCACCAGTCGGGTGGCAACTGCGTACTCGACGAGTCGGGCACGCCGATTCGACGCATGAGTCTCCGAGTCCCCCAAGAGGCCCCGCACCCCGAGTTTCGAGAGCTTCTCGCACACGTTGTCGAGCTTCCTGGTGAACTTGCTGCTGGTCCACCCGAGACGTCGTGCCGCAGCCACTGACGAAGGGATCACCACCGAAGCTCGCCCGTCACCACGCAATCGCGGTTCGGCGAGGGCCAGGATGAGCAAGCGTTGATCACGCGTCAGCGATGTCGGGCCCACCGTCGTGGCAGAAACCGATGGGGTCGACATCGTGGGCGCACGATAGGTCGAACTCGAGTTGGTGACCGTGAGTTCGTACGAGGTCGGACCAGCAGTGAACGAGACGATCATGGTCTGGAAGACCAGCGGGAGCGAAGCGCCCGGGCCCAGGAACGCCTCGACGTTCGCATCGACGTCAGCAACGGTGGCAGACAGCTGGTTACCGACATTGGACACGAACCAGATCCCGTTCTCCCGGGAGAACGCCAGGAAGACGCGGTGCAAGAACGGATTGTCGTCGATCGTGATGTCCGCATCCCGTCCCACGGTGCACGTCGACGACGGATCGACGGTGACCAACTCCCCGCAGAACTCGATGGCGAGCGCATCGTCGTCGATCTCAGGCAAGCGCGTCATAGGTGCCCGTCACTTCGCCTCCGAAGTCAATCAATGCGCCGTGTTCGAGAATGATCGGTTCGCCGGCCCGCAACCGCCGGGGCGCCCTTCCCTGGAGTGTGACGGTCGTTCCGTTAGCAGAGTCGAGGTCCTCGACCATCACCTGCCAGCCCTCGAGGCGGATGATCGCATGCGACCGCGAGAGCGCTTCGATCCCTTCGATCTTCATGATCGAGGGCACTTCGCCGTGCATCGTCCCTTCGACCCTCGGGTTTCGCCCGATGATCGTCGATCGGGTCAGATCGATGGTCTGCCCACTTGAGAGGCGGATACGACCGAGCGCTGGGCGCGAGATCACGATCTGGGTGGAGGCCAGCGGTGCACCGCACTGCCGACAAGCGTCGAGCACAGTCGGATTGGCGTGCCCTGCCCCACAGACGAGCGCTTGAACGGTGGGACCGCCTCCAACAACTGGTGACGGTCCCGCCGTTTCCCCGGAGGCTCGGAGCGCTCGCAGCTGGGCCACCGTCATGGTCATCCCGTCGTGGTCGCCCGGGTCCTCGACACCGAGCGGCTCCGCAGCGGCGGAAGTCGACGGGATTCCGGAAATCAGGCCTGAGGCAGACGGTACTGGTTCCGGCGAATCATCCAGGACCGGTTGCTCGCTCTCGGGCGCCGAGCCGGTGGTTCCCTCGGTCGACACTTCGTCGTCGGGCTCGGCAGTCAATGCTACGGCGGCGTCTTGGACGGACCGGTGTGTCGTGTGGCCGAAGAGCGCGTCGTAGTCGTACTCCTCGATCTCGTCCGTCGAGGCCGAGCCGTCGGAACCGGAGGTCGACTGGATGGAGGGCAAATCGGAGAGTGGCTGGCCCTCGTCGTCGAGTGCGTCGTAGTGGAGAGTCTGTCCTGTATCGGCCGAGTCGGGGGCGGAAAGGGAATCTACCAGGCGAGCCACCGCGCTCTCGTCTTCCTCGGCCGGAAGTGGTTCTCGAGATCCCGGCTCGGTGGCCATTGACGCGGGATCGCTCGGTTCCGGTGCCGCCGCCTGAACGGGCACCGAGGCCTGTACGGCCTCAGCGGCAAGGTCGAGCGGATCATCCAGGGGTTTCGGCGGCGCAACCCCAACCTGAGCAGTGCTGGCAGATTCGTCTGTCGGAGGTGGCGGGGCCTCGAGCGTCGTCGGGACCGAGGTTCGGTCGGCTTCACCAGTTGGCGCGGATGCGTCGGTGGGAAGTCCCCACCACAACCTGCCGGCCGGCACCAGTCCCGAACTCACTCGAAACGGACCGTCAACACCAAGCGGTCCATCGATCGCCATCTCGACGGATCGACATCCGCTCACGACGCGTTCGACCCAGGTCCGAACCGACGAGCCGTCGATCTCGCCGCTGTCCTCGTCCCCGGTGTAGCGGGCCTTGGCCGCTCCCCGGACGAAGAGCCTGACGTCCGGACCCTCGGCCTGAGCGACCACGAACGAACCCAGGTTGCGCAGTCCATCGACCGAGAGCTCGTCGATCAAGTCATTGCCGTCCGCACCGCCGACAAGACCCTGCCAGAGTCGTTCACCGATCGCGGTGTCGGCCAACTCGATCAGCGCAACTGTCGGCCAAGCCACGATCCCAAGACCACTTCCAGGAGAGAAGGCGACCGGGATCGGCGGGGCACTCATCGTGGCACCTCGGAGATCGGCGCGGTCGCCGGCTCCGATTCCTGAGACCCAACGAGTTCACCCGGCACTCCACGAATGAGAGCCGCTACGTCAGTGTTCTTTGCCTTCTTCGGCCTCGGACCGGTGACGTCCTCATCCGCCTCGCTCCTGGTGGCCAGGGGACTGGCCCACCGAACGTCGACAACGATGCATGTGGCATTGTCCGTCGCCGGGCCGTCAAGGACTTGCGCCACCAGGGTCGCCGCACCTTCGCGAGGCGCGTGTTCATCCGCCAGGCACCGGGCGATCTGTTCCGGGTCGAGCTGACCCGACACCCCGTCTGAACACAGGAGGAACCTTTGGCGCGCCGCTCTCGGCAGCACGGTGAAGTCGGCTGCAGCCGTTGGCTCGACACCGATCGCTCTCGTCACCACGTTCCGATCGGGGTGCCGTTTTGCGTCGGAGCTGGAAATCGCTCCCGCGTCCACGAGTTCCTGCACGACCGAGTGGTCCTTCGTCACCAACTCGAGCCCAGATTCGTCCGACCATGCGTAACAGCGGGAGTCTCCAATGTTGAACACCATCAACGACGCCGCTCCACCGTTGTCGACGAGAGCGAGACCGACGAGCGTCGTCCCCATCCCTTCTGTGTCCTCTGCGTCGGCTCGTTGGCGCACACGCCGGTTCGCCTCGGTCACCAGCCGCTCGACGTCTGCCGGAACGAGCGGCAATGCTGCCAATTGCTCCTCGAAGACCTCCACGGCGATACGACTGGCCACGTCGCCTGCAGCGTGACCCCCCATCCCATCCGCCACCAGAAAGAGGCCCGGATGTGCCAGAAAGGAGTCTTCGTTCAAACGACGAACTTTCCCCACATCGGACGCAGCCGACCACGCAAGCTCGAGGTCATCGAGCCGTTCAGCTCCCGCCACGCCAGAGTCCATCCGACATTGTTAGTCGGTGGTTGGGGTTCCGGGAAGGCTCAACTCCGCGCGTGCACCGCATCGGACCCTCCGGATTCA
>CAVVFL010000027.1:0-7580 GCA_963747375.1 Ilumatobacteraceae bacterium | reverse complement strand
GCCTCCTCGGCGAAGCCGTCGATCCCCTCGAGCCTCGCAGGCACACCATCGTCGCCGCAGACGGTGCCGGCCCAGGTGCCGAAACACTGGTGCACCTCCATCTTCAGCGCCTTGAGGTCGGTCGAGTCGTATCGATCGAAGAACGGCGTGAGTTCGACGTCGACCTGCGTCGACCCTGGAGTGCGCACCCGCCAGGGTCGCATCGGCTCGTCCAGTCGTACGTCCACTCGAGTTCCTCGTGGATCTTGGTGAGCCGCCCGTCGATGCACAGCGTGTTCTCCGTGTAGCCGGTGCCTTCGGTCCACTTGCCACCGAACTGGAGTCCGATCGTTCGACCGTCGCTCGCCACACCCGACGCCGCCGCCCAGTTCCACCGGTTCGAGTACGGCCAGACGCCGCGACCCAGATCCTGTACCCCCCACGCCGGGGTGTCGCCGATCTCCCAGCTCCGCTCGCCCGCGCGGATCGATCCCGACGCGGGCCGCGTGTTCTGCTTCGACGTGAACTGGAAACGCCGGTCGCTCCACGGGATCACGACGTTGAGTGACTCGTGACCCGGCGGCTTCGCCACGGAGATGTCGACATCGATCGCACCGAGCCGAGATGACGGCGCCGATGCCCTGAGCCGGGTGGCGTCGGAGCGCTCCTCGATCGCGAGCTCGAACCCGTTCCGAGACGCAGCGACCGTCCCCGTACACACCTGCTCGGGAAGCGAGAAGCCCCGGCCGAACGGCACGAGCGTCCCGGCGTCGGCCTGCGCCCAGTCGGTGCGGTCGAGGATCCACACGCTCGACAGCCCGGCGTAGTCGATGTCGGCGTACACGAACGACACGATGACGTCAGGGGCGATCACACACCAGTAGTCCCAACGCTTCTTGCGCCCGTACGCCCGGCTCAGATTCGCTCGGAGTGCGGGCTGACGTGACCAGCCGCGTGCCGTCGGGATTCAGGCGCCCACGCTGATCACACAGATCGACCGGTCCGCAGATCTCTCGCTCCATGGCGCCATCTTCACATGGCGGTGATGGCCACGTTGCGGTCGTCGAGGCGCGGACCTTGCGGGCCCGCCGAAGCGCGGCCGTCTCGCTGGCAAGAGACACGCCATGGTTCACGGGAAGTCTCGTGGTCGAGACCTCATCGGCAGTCGGCTGCGACTGCGAGCGCAGCGCAGATCTCCCGCATGCGTGCGTCGCTGAGGCGACCGAGGCGTTCGACGAGCAGGCCGACCGAAACGGACTCGACCGAGTCGAGGTTGACGGCGCTCTGGCGTCGCACCGGGTCGTCTCCGGGTTCGAGCACGACTTCGCTCGCCAAGCCGCGGATGGTGGTCGTGCACGGTGCGATGAGCACCCGGCGCAGCCGCGGAATGGCCGCGTCACGCGAGAGCACCACGACAGGCCGACGGCCGATCTCGGGTGGTTCGCACCACCAGAGCTCACCTCGGAGGGGTAGATCATTCATCGGCCGGCGGCTTCGCGGAACGACGCCAGATCTCCCCATTCGTCGGGTTCGTCGAGTGGATGCTCGGAATAGGCGGTCGCGTAGGCGGCATCGATCTCAGCGGCGCGATCGTGGGCGAGCAGTGCGGTCAGCGCCTCGTCGATGAGTTCTGCGTCGGTGCTCGGAGCGCGTGACCGTCGTGCGTTGTCGAGGCGCGCCGCGTCGACCGTGGTGCTGATCCGTGCCCGAGCCATGCCACGATCATGCCATCGCTGCCCCACGAGGGCAACGGTGCGTCCTGCATCAGACCAGTTCGGCTCGATGGGCGAGACGACAACGCTCCTCCCACTGACAGCGAAGACAAGGCTGATGGAAGCATTCCCGCAGTTTCGGGCCGAGATCGCTCGAGCACTGGCGGCGGTGTCGGAGGCTGACGAAATTCATCTCGTGGGAAAGCAGTTTGCGACCGCTGATTTGGATGTCGCGCGGCCGTTTCAGAGCGCCTGTGCCGGCAAACAGCGTGCGGTCTGGTACGTAGACCCGTCGAGTGCTTCCAGCGCTTGTGTGGCTCGTCACAACGAGATCTTCAACGCCGACGAGGTTGAGGTTCGGTTGCTCCCTGGTGTCGGTGCCTACGTCGAAGCCCTATCCGCGTCGTGAATTGAGGATCTGGATGATCGCCGCCTGACGAGTCAGCGTCGCTCGACACGTCGCGCCCTGACCTGAGTACTCAGGCGTGGCCTGGCTAGGGTCACATGAGTCGCGTTCGGCGCGATCGTCGGTGGTCCGAATGCCTCCTACGAGCATGCTTGACAAGGTCGCGATTCCTCGAGAGCGTGTTCGGATGTACGACGTTTCCGAAGATCAGGACCCGTCCGAGATGGTTCTGCTTAGGGTTAGTCGCGGCGAGGCGCTTCTGCTCGCTGACGGTCTGCGCAGCATGGAGTATTGGGACTACGCGACAGAGCTCGATCTGCCGCGCCGGAACGGACAGGTCTTTCTCCCCGAAGATGATGGGTCGTGGTGGGGTGAAGTTGCTGCCGGGAGCGACGAAGAGCACGCAATCGAGCAGATTCGAACCCTGCGTCAGCTCGCCGCTCGGGTCGAGTCCCAGGCCGGCGGAGAGTAGACCTCAGCCGGCTTCATCGCTCTCGCCTCGAGAAAGCCGCTGGGTTGGGAGACTCCCATTGGCGATCGCGTCGGCGAGACCTGCCGCTGTCCATGTGTCGTCTAGGGCAATCACCAGCCGAGTCCGCTTGCGCGAATTGCCGCCTCCTTTCACGCCCGGAGCTCGTCCTGCCTTACCCATCGATCGAAGCAGGGAGCGGCGGACAGCCTGGAGGTCTTGGATCATGGCCAGATCTAGTGGGTACCGCATGCCTTCCCCAGGGTCGAGACGTCGGTCGGCCACGCTCAGGTTGGCTGTCGAGCGAGTGTCGATGTACGCGTCGGCGAGTCGGGCGCCGATTGTTCGAAGGCGTTCGAGTACCACGTCGAAGCCGGCGACGTAGTCGGTGTTGCGAGCGTCCTTCGAACCAGCAGTTCCGCCTGCCGACTCGATGACAATCGAGGTCGGAACGCCGCCGGTGGTCTCGACGACGAACGTCGCGTCGAGTTCCCGGCCGTCTCGAAGTGGTCGGCGTGATTCGCCCACGCGCCGGGCCTTCTGACCGACGAGATACCGGTGGAGTCGGTACTCGGTGATCTCCTCGACCAGTGCATCGAAGATCGGTCCAAGCTCTTCCGGCACGTCGAGACTCAGTGTGAACCGGTCCTCGACGAGCGAGAACCAGGCAGGGGCCCTGTTGTTGCTCGTCGTGTAGGCCGCAATCGGGTTCCGGCGCCAGTACGACTCCCACTCGGCAGCGGTCGGTTGCGTGACGTCAGCGAACGCCGAGCCGGCGTCGGCCACGTCGGCGACGAGATCGCTGTCGCGGAAGATCATCCATCTCGACACCCGGGCCAGGTCCGGAACCAGTGCACCCGATCGCAGCTGCTCCAACTGGAGACATGACAACAGCGTGATCAGCTTGTAGCTCTTGGTGTAGCTGCCGTGTTCGATCGACAGCAGGAAGTCACCGGCCAGGTCGACGACTCGTTCCTCCTCGGAGGAGAGCACGCCCAGCCGTCGCATCAATCCGAACCAGCCACCCTGCTGTTTCAGCTTGAACGGCTCGCCGGAGATCATGGTGAGTTCGAGCGCCGTGGGTCGACGGCCTTCGTGCTCGTCGATCCACTGGCGTGCAAGCTCGACCAGGCGGTCGTTGGCACTCGCCGGCCCGACGAGCTGTTGAAGTAGGTCGACGACCTCCGGCTCGATGACGATCGAGCATCCGTCCGGCAAGTCGGTCGTCCAGTCGACGGCCGTGTCATCCTCGCCCGCGAGGAGTCGGACGGCCTCTCGATCGCTGAGATTGCGATACCCAGCGAGTTCGGCGAGTAGCCGAGCCTTGAGCAAGAAGCTGCGGTGGTTGCCGACGAGATCGATGACCTCGAGTGCCTGTTTGCTCTTGCTTCGACGGAGGCCACGACCCAGCTGTTGGAGAAACACCACACCCGACTCAGTCGGTCGCAGCATCATCACCAGGTCGATCGAGGGAACGTCGAGACCTTCGTTGAAGAGGTCGACGGTGAAGATCACGGAGACGGCGCCCTCTTCGAGACGGTCGAGCGACTCCGTGCGGGGGGACGAACTCCCTCCCGAGTGAACGGCGACAGCAGCGACGCCGTTGCGCCGGAAGAAGTCGGCCATGAAATCGGCGTGGGCGATCGTGCAGCAGAAGCCAAGTGCATGCCGAGACGGACCATCCAAAGCGGCCCACTCGTCCAGCACCTGTTGCGCCCGCTGCTGGGTGGCGATCTGGGCGGTGAGTTCTTCGGGGTCGAAGCGGCCGTTCCGCCACGGGATGTGCTCGTAGTCGGCGACGTCGGGGATTGCCCGGTATCGGAACGGGCTGAGAAGTTGGCGGTTGACACCCTCGACCAAACCGCAGTCGTAGATGAGGTTGTCGCTGCAGAGCGCCAAGAGGTCTGCGTTGTCGGCTCGGGACGGCGTCGCTGTCAGGCCGAGGAGGAATTCCGGGCGGAAATGGGCGATCACCTTTCGGTAGGTGTGCGCCGCTGCGTGGTGGAACTCGTCGACGACGATGTAGTCGAACGTCTCAGCGTCGAAGCGGCCGAGATTGCGGTGCAGCGACTGCACACTGGCGAACACCACATCACCGTCTGCGTCGCGTTCCTCGCCGGTGAAGAGCGTGAGTTGGCCACCGGGCCGAATCTGACGGTAGACGTCTCGGGCTTGCTTGAGGATCTCGTCGCGGTGAGCGACGAATAGGACCCGTCGAAACTCCGGTCGTGTCGAGTCGAAGGCGGCGAGCCAGGTCTTGCCGAGGCCCGTGGCCATCACGACGAGTCCGGCTCTGTGCCCGTCGAGCCGGGTTGCAGTGAGTGCGCTCAAGGCTTCGGCTTGCACGCTCCACGGCTGGATCGGCTGCTCGGCTTCGGCCTCCAGCTCGGCAACCGCCGGAAGGTCGTCCGATGTGGCCTGGGCGCCGTCCTCCATAGCGAGTCTCCGAGCGGCTCTCGACTGCTCGTACCGGGCCAGCCAGGCCGCCGTGAGGGGAAGTGATCGCTCGTCTGTCCAGAGCCGATCGAACTGACCGATCAGGTTGTCGACCTCTCGAGTCTCGATATTCCACTCGACGCCTGTACTGATGCCCGAGTAGCTGAGGTTGCTGCTGCCGACGAACGCGACGCCTGAGCCCGACTCCGATGACGAGAAGATGTACGCCTTCGGATGAAAGCTTGTTGACGGGTCGCTGAAGACACGCGCCTCGAGTCTGCCGGGACCGTCGCTGTCGAGTCGGTCGAGGAAGAAGCCGAGTGCGCTGGAGTCGGTGACTTGTAGGTAGTCGGTCGTCAGGAGCCGGACGTGGGCGCCTCGGGCAAGCGCATCGTCGAGCCGGCCCTTCACGATGTCGATGCCGGACCGCATGACGAAGCTCACCAGGAGATCGATCCGGTCGAGATCCTCGCGAATCAGACAGCGGAGCAATTCCAGACGCAGATGCCCATCGAACTGCGTGATCAGTGTCGGAGCCGCCCGGGCCCTTGGACCAGTTGGTCCCAGGTAGTTGCCTCGCTCCGGGATGACGTGCCTCACGCCGCCGCGTGGGTCTGGCACGTCGCCGTCGAACCGCGGGATGACATGCAGATGGAGATGCCCAACGGTCTGGCCCACGGCTGAGCCCGCGTTGAAGCCAACGTTGTACCCATCCGGCGCGAATTCCTCGTCGAGCCGTCGCTTGATGTCATCGACGAGTTCGAACATCGCCAGTCGCTCGGCTGGCGTCGCCTCCCACCACTCGGCGATGAGCCGGCGGGGAATCACCAGGGTGTGGCCGGGGCTGACTGGGAACCCGTCGCGGAGCGCGAAGGCGAGTTCGTTGCTTCCGACCCAGTTACTGGGATCCAGGTCGAGGAAGACCGACATGCCTTGCCGACAGTAGTGAGCGACACAGCGCCGGTTCCGTTCTCGCAGGCGGATGAGGCTTCTCCTCGGGGCCCTCCGGCTCACCACTCAAGTTGAGGACCTACCGGTTCGATAGCTCCCTGAACGAGGAGGAGCTCATGGTCGCACGGACCGAGATCTTGGTGAGGGTAGGCGGTACCGGCGGGTGGTCCAGTCCGGAGACGGTCGCCTACACCGACAAGGCACACTTCCGCGATTTGCTGGCATCCGACCCGAGCCGCATCCCGGGGGTCAGCGACGGTGCTCTGACCGTTCGCGAGCTTCCGACCAGCGCTGGCTACATCGACGTCACGGCCGTCGACGAGGACGGCACCATCACAGTGGTCGAGTGCAAACTCGGATCGAACCGCGACGAGCGCCGAAAGGTGATCGGCCAAGTGCAGGACTATGCGTCCGCAGTTTGGCAGACAGGCTTCGACGGGTTCGCGCAGAGCTGGGCCGCTCGAAGTGGTGTGCCGCTGGCGGATCGACTCGATGCTGAAGCGCTCCAAGCACTGCAGGCGAACATCGAGTCAGCCCGAATCCATCTCTGCGTGGCAGTCGACCGGATCGACGACGACCTTCGACGCCTCATCGAATACCTCAACGAGATCAGCCGTCCGGACGTCGGTGTCACGGCAATCCAGCTCGAGTACGCCCGCCATGGCGACGCCGAGATCCTCGTGCCGACGACCTTCGGCGGAGAGATAGCTGCCGTCAAGGCGCGCGAGAGCGGGCAGAGCAACGAGCACTGGACTCGGCTCAGCTATCTGGAATCGATGGTGGATCCCGACGACCGCCGCCGAGCCGAGGCGTTGTTGGAGCGTGTAGAGGCGAGCCTCGCAACGCCTGAAGGCGAACGCAAAGCTTTCTGGTTCGGCGCGCGGCCGGGCGGTGGCGTTCAGCCCCACCCCCACGGCCTTCGGTTTCCGCCGGTTCAGCTGTGGGTGAACAGTGCCGGGCGAGCGACGGTGAATGGCACGTGGAATCTCTTTAGCAGCGTTGCCGGGCATGGGGGCTTTCGGCACGTCGCGTCGATCCTGGGCCAATCCGAGACGGGACCTGCGTCGAGCGTTCCGCTCGCCAACCTCGACCTCGATGAGCTTTGGACAGCGATGGTCGCTACTGCCCGCGAGATCAATTCAGAGCCGCTCGGGACGTTGGTGAAGGATGACGTCTAGACCAAGACGCCCGCATCTCTAGTTCTCGGAGAAGTCGGGGTGGATGGGCCGGTCAAGATCGGGTTGAACGCAGGATCGGACTCGGCCTCGGGCCGTGCGGGTCTCGGTACGGGCAACTGGCGGGAGCTGGAGGTGCTGTGTCGCCGACGATTCGAGCTTCGAGCGCTCCGGTGGAGCGAATGGCTTGTCCACCGGCGGCTTCGGCCTTACCAGAAGCGAGGGGAGTGGTTCGCCGTCCGTCACCTGGTGTTCGACAACGACTGGTGCGGTTTCTTTGACGGTGTGCTGGACGGTTCGATCGAAGGACTGGACGACTGGAGGTCGGCGACAAGGGCTGCGAGCTGGACCACATGGTGGCGGTGACGCCCGGCCGCCGACACTTCGATGCTTACTGCACGTGCGGCGACGTTGTGCGCGGTGGTGGAAATCAAGCGTTACCGACAGTGCTC
>CAVVFL010000026.1:0-14384 GCA_963747375.1 Ilumatobacteraceae bacterium | reverse complement strand
CGACGAGTCGGCGGTTTCTTCCAACAGCGACGAGATCACGAGCACACCCGACGCGGAGCATCATCAACACCCGCAATCTCGGTGCGGTCATCGCCGACTCCGATGCCATTCCACCTGGCGGCGCACCCCCTCGGCGGTGTCGACACGCGGTGACCATCCGAGCAGTTGTCTGGCCTGCGAGATGTCGCCGCCTGTCACGCGCACATCGCCCGCCTGGGCTTCCTTCCATTCGATCTCGACGGGCCGCCCGACCACCTCGCCAACCAGGTCAATCAGTTCCGACATCGACGCCGATCCACCGCCCGCTGCGTTGATGACTGTGGCGGGCTCGAGCGCCGTCGTGCCGGCCGAGATCGTTGCCCGAACGATGTCATCGACATAGGTGAAGTCGCGAACCTGCGAGCCGTCACCGAAGAGCGGGAAGGGTCGGCCGTCGAGCGTCGCCTCGATCATTCGGTGGAACGCCATGTCGGGTCGCTGTCGTGGCCCGTAGACGGTGAAGTAGCGGAGACTCGTGGTGGGAACCCCGAAGTTCGCCCCATACGCGCGCGGCACAACAGCTCGCCCGCCAGCTTGGTGACTCCGTACGGGCTGAACGGCCGCGTTGGATGGTCTTCCGGTGTTGGGGTGATGTCGGCGTTTCCGTACACAGAAGAGCTCGACGCGTAGACGAAGCGCTGGAGGGTGTGGCTCTTCGCCGCCTCGAGGAGCCGTTGTGTGACGTTGATGTTCAGATCGACGTACGTGGGGAATCCATCGGCCCACGACAGGCGCACCCCGGGCTGACCGGCGAGGTGGAAGACGACGTCGACGTCGTCGAGAAGCGGATCCAGGTCCGCGGACAGGAGGTCAGCCTCCACCAGCCTGAACGATGGATGACCTCGCAGGCTCGCCAGGTTGTCGCGTTTGGCCGCTTCCTCGTAATACGCGGTGAAACGATCCACGCCCCGTACCGTCCAACCCTCCTCGACCAATCGGTCCGCCAAAGTGCTCCCGATGAACCCGGCAACACCGGTGACGAGCGCAAGCATCGTTCAACTCTAAGGGGCCGGAACTCCGCCGCTGGCGCAGACCCGAGCCGCGGTGAGGTGGTCGTCCTCACCACCGATGATGCCGGCGCGGTGTTTCTTGATGCGGTGGTGAAGCTCGACGGAGGCCGGGATCTGCGATCGACGCGCCTTCGAGGTCACGTCGCGGTACCCAGCAATCTGCTAACCCAAGTCAGGATGCATCTTCGATCTTCGTGGACCTCTGTCCTCCGCCGTGCGAGTAGTTCATTCAGGTATCGCTCGCGCGGCATCGCGAGTCGTGCGCTCGGGCTGGTTGATGAACGAAAGGCGTTCCAAGCGCTGCACGACGAGGGCGTCATCGTGATGGGGGCAGGGTCGTACGGACGACCGCGCGTCTCCTACTTCGAACCGGCTGGAACGTCGCGACCGCATGTGACCATCGGCCGGTATTGCTCCGTCGCGGCCGAGGTCACCTTCCTGGTGAACGGTGATCATCGCGTCGACTGGACAACCACCTACCCGATCAGCGTTCGGTTCGGATTGCCCACCGCCCACACGGACGGACACCCGAAGATCACCGGTCCGGTGACGGTTGGAAATGACGTTTGGATCGGGCACGGCGCGCTCCTCCTCGGCGGCGTCACGATCGGCGATGGGGCGGTGATCGGGGCGGGGGCCGTCGTTGCGAGTGACGTCCGGCCATTTGCCATCGTGGCGGGCAACCCCGCTCGGGAAATCCGACGTCGCTTCAACGATGAGTTGGTGGACCAACTGCTCCAGCTTCGATGGTGGGACCTCGACGAGTCAGAAGTGCGGAGCATCGCCCCTCTTCTGTGTGTTCCCCCCGAAATCGACGCCCTCGCAAGGGAACTGGCGCTCCTGCGGGCGGGTCGTACGAGCAACCTCCCCTGAGGGACCGGTACAGGGCCTGGCTGACCCGTCCAACGGACCATCGGGGGGCGGATGAAGGAAGCGAGGCGCCCTCAATCGCTCCACGACTACCTACGGCGCTCGGCGGCGACGTCGTCGTAGAGCTCGGCCATTGCCGTGGCGACACGCTCGATCGTGAATCTCTTCTCGAAGTCGTGGCGTGCTCGAGCGGCGAGTTCTCCGGCGAGCACGGGGTCGTCGAGTAGCCGTCGTAGCGCGGTTGCCATCTCCGTAGGCCGTCGGGTGGGCACGGTGAGCGAGTTGCGCGCGTCGGCGAGGACGCCGGTGAGTCCGGCGAGACGGGTGGAGACCACCGGGGTGCCAATCGCGAATGCCTCGATGACAGCCCCGGCCGCCCCCTCACGAGTCGATGCCGACGCGAGCACGTCGGCGGCAGCGACGAGGTCGGCAACGTCGTCGCGATGGCCGAGCAGCGCTACTCGGCCGGCGAGCCCCAGGCGATTGATCGCCTCCTCGATTTGCGAAGACGTTGTCCCACGGCGCCCAGCGATCACCAATCGCAGGTCCGGCCGCGTCGATGCCAACAGCGCTGTCGCGTCGATGAGGTCGAGATGCGCTTTGTCGGATTCGTGGCGACCCACGGCGATCACGACCTCATCGGTGTCGGCCCAGCCTTCGCGCGAGCGAACCTGCGCACGTCGGGTGGGAGACCGCCGGCCGAGTCGCTGGCCATCACGGCCGCGTTCGACGACGGTGATCCGATCCGGAGGAAACCCGTACCGGGCCACGTACTCACTTGCGACACCCGGTGTCACTGCGTGGAAACGGTCGACGAGTGCTCGGCCGGTCAGCTTGTCGATCTGCTGGGCCAACCAGCCCTTCAACCTGGCGTTGATCGAGGTGGTCGCCGACGGCGTCGGAGGCACGTTGACAAGCGTCGAGATCGTTCGTACGGGGAGCCCGACCGCAGCGACTCGACCGATCTGGTCTGACGCGTACAGGGCTGTATGAAGGATGTCCGGCGTGTCGGCGCGCAGGATCTGGCGCAGCTCTCGCACCCGACCGATCGTCCGATGGGACGCGAGGACCCTCACGGGGACTCCGGCGCGAGTCACGTCAGCCTCGTATCCGTCATCGACGTGCTTGAGTAGCAGGACCGACACGTCGACTCCCGACTCGGCGAGGGGCACGACCACTGCGGCCGTTGACTGCTCGGCGCCGCCGGGCCCGAGGCTGTCGACGAGAACGATCACCTTCATGCCATGCTGTTCCGTCCACTCCGTCCGGCGGCAGCGTACGCTCCGTTTGCCGCCATTTCTGCTTCCGTCCGGCTGCGACCTCACTGTGCGCTCGTCAACCTCGATCCGATCCCTCCTCGCCGGACATCGGTTCCGCCTTGCAATCATCGGTCTGGCCGCGTTCATCGGTGGGCTCTGCGAGGCGTTGTTCCTCGTCATCATCACCCGCGCGGCGTTCGCAATCAGCAATGGGCGCGACAGCTTTGGTGTGGTGGCGGGCCGTGATCTCACGGTCGGCCAGGTCGTAGCGGTTGCCGCTGCGCTCGTCTGCGCACGAGTCGCGTTCTCATTGGTCGGTGGATGGGCCAGCGCCGACCTCACAGCGCGGGTCACCTCCAGTGTTCGCCACGACGTGGCTCACGCCTACCTGAGCGCGGATTGGACGACGCAGCACGACGACGCGGGCGGGGAGTTGCAGGACCTGCTCACATCGTTCACGATCAGCGCGACCTCGGTGGTCTCCGCCGTTGGCGGGTTGATCACGTCGGCACTCAACCTGGCAGGGTTGATGCTGCTCGCCGTGCTTGTCGACCCTGCGGCCGCTGTGGTCACGATCGTTGCCGTAGCGCTCCTCGCGGCTGTCATCCGGCCGATCCGCCAAAGCGTGCGGAGGGCCTCGATGGCGTCCGCCGACGCCGGGATTCGCTACGCCGCCGCCGTCAGCGAGATCTCCGCACTCGGGTTGGAGATGAACGTCTTCGACACGCACGGCGCGGTCGGAGAGCGCGTCGACCGTCTCGTGGTCGAGCGCGCCCAGATCGAGAAGTCGGTTGGCTGGCGGGTGGCACTGGTTCCAACGGTGTACAGCGCCCTCGCCTATCTCGCCATCTTGTTGGCACTTCTCATTGCGGCCGCAGCGGACCAAGCCGACCTGCGGTCCGTTGGAGCAGTGATGCTCGTGATGTTGCGTTCGCTCAGCTACGGCCAGGCGCTGCAGGGGAGTCTCACGACGATCGCCGGGAGTCGACCGTACGTCGAGGAGATAGGTCGCCGGATCGATCGGTATCTCGCAGCTCCGCGACCGTCCGGAGCTCGGGAAATCAGCCGGGTCGGAGTTCTCGAGCTGCGAGAAGTCACCTTCTCCTATGACGGGCTCCACCAAGTCCTCCGGGATGTCACCGCTCGATTCGAGCCAGGAGAAATCGTCGGCCTCGTGGGACCGTCGGGAGCGGGTAAGTCGACACTCGTCCAACTCCTGCTCGGGCTTCGCAGCCCGGACGAGGGCGCCGTCGTCGCCGATGGTCGCAGCATCGAAGACGTTGCTCGGACGCAGTGGGCCCGGCTCGTCACCTTCGTGCCGCAACAGCCGCGACTGGTTGCGGGATCGATTGCCGAGAACATCCGGTTCTACCGCAGCGACGTGACCGACGCTGACATCGATCGAGCAGCAATTCGGGCACACCTCGGGCCTGACCTGGCCGGTTGGGTCGATGGAATCCACCATGACGTCGGGGCCGGAGGATCGAAGCTCTCGGGTGGTCAGCAGCAGCGTGTGTGCATCGCTCGGGCGCTGGTGGAGAACCCCGATGTGTTCATCCTCGACGAGCCGACGAGCGCCCTCGACGCCGACAGCGAACTCGCCATTCGCGCAACGCTTGCCGAACTCCGAGGTCATGTGACCGTGATCGTGATCGCGCACCGCCCGAGTACGCTCGAAGTCTGTGACCGCATCGTGACGCTCGGACAGGCGTAGTCGCCGATGACCGCTGCGACTCGGGTGCTGGGGGCCAAGCCCGTTGCATCCTCGGTCAGTGCGTTGACCGCTGAGCGGTTGCGCGTGCTGGCGTTCCACGATGTTCCGGATGCCCAATCATTCGGCACCGTGCTCGATGTGATTGCCGAGAGGTACAACACGGTCTCGGGAGGCGACGTACTCGCCTGGTTGGACGGTGCAGCGCTTCCGAACAGACCGGTGTGGATCACGTTCGACGACGGACATCCGGCCGTCGTCGAGACGGCGCTCGGGTTGCTCAGCAGCCGAGGGATGAATGCGACTGTGTTCGTGTGCCCAGGGTTGATCGATGGCGATCAACCGTATTGGTGGGACTTGGTCGACGAGGCGGTTCACGTCGGCGTCGCCGCCGGGACCGGGCTTCCTCCCGCGGTGAAAGAGGCCGAGGATCCCGGCGCGGCGATCTCATACCTCAAGGATGTCGCCGATGACGACCGTCGTGAAATTGTCGCCGAACTCGCCCGCGGCCTGCGGTCGATCGGTGCGACACCGCGGGCCAAGCAGTTGACGGTCGCCCAGCTCCGCGGCTGGATCGACGCGGGGAACGAGATCGGCAACCACACCTGGGACCATCCGTGTCTCGATCGTTGTGCCGAATCCGAGCAACGCCGACAGGTGCGAGCGGCTCATGAGTGGCTGCACGACTCGTTCGTCGGCTCCACGACGACGTTCGCCTGGCCGAACGGCAATCCGGCAGCGGCCGCTGCCAGTGAACTCCGAGCCCTGGGTTATCGAAGCGTGCTGCGTTTCGACCATCGCCTGGTGCGGCGCCGTCCGGACCCGATGGATCTCTCACGGCTGAGGCTCGATACCACCGCCGACCCGTGGCGCACCCGTGCGGTGTTGTCGGGACTGCACTCGACCATGTATCACGCCGCGCGGCGATTTCGCCGCTCGACCAATCGCGCCGATGCCTGACGACTTCGAACTCGTCGACGGCTGGACTCTCGCAGACGACGACCTGCTCGGCCTCCTCTCCGAAGGCTACGGACGGCCGTTCTCGACAGACTGGCTCGAGTGGAAGCACCGCAACGGCCCATGGGGACGATCCACGGTCATCTGCGCCCGCGACTCCGGCGGCCCGATCGGCGTCGTGTTCCTGCTTCCGTGGCTCCTGGCCAATGAACACTCGCATGTGCTCGCCGGTCGGCTCGTCGATGGAGCGACCATCCCCTCGTCAACGCGACGCGGGGTGTTTCGAGCGATCGTCGCCGAGGCAATCCGGCGCGGATTCGAGGGCCGGCGCCCAGCGGTGGTCATTGCCACTGCGACGCCACCAGCTCAGGCCGCTCACGTCAAGAACGGTGCGACAGCTCTCGATCCCATCGACTGGGTAGTCGAACCAGCCCGACCGCGACGAGCTGCTCTCGACCACGACCCTGGGACTGGTGGCCTCGAAGCTGACAGTCGCGCGGAGCCGCGAATGTCCACGATGTGGGCCGATCGTGCGCTTCGATGGCGTCTCCAGCCGTCGTCGGGCCTGAAGTACGAAGTCACTCGGCTGCGACACGCCGATTCCGATCACGGCGTGGTCACCCGGATCGAGCGCCGACGTGGCGTCGCCACGGTCACCGTCTTGGCGAGTTGGGGCGACCGACGGGAGTGCAGGTCTGTGGTCGAGGCGCTCTGTCGGCGCGATCACGCGGTCGCGGTGCGGCAGGCAGCCGGTCCGGGCACCGCCACCGACCGGTCGAATTGGTCGATCAAGCGGGGCGGCTCGCTCCTCTGTGTTTGGGACTTCGGCTCCGGTTCGCAGGTCGATCTGTCGAAGCGGTCGGTATGGGCCTTGTCGGGACTGGACCTCGAAGGGGTCATCTGAATGAGCAGCGGCTCCGACACCGGGCAGCAACGCGTCTCGGTGCTGCTTCCCGTGTACAACGGCGAGGCCCACCTCGAGCGGGCCCTCAGCAGTGTGCTCGCCCAGACGATGACCGGCATCGAACTCGTGGTTGTCGACGACGGATCGGTCGACGCCACACCGGAGATCCTCGACCGCCATCGAGACGATGATCGTCTCAAGATCCTTCGCAAGCATCGAAACGAGGGACTGGTGGCAGCGCTCAATGACGGTCTGGACCACTGCTCGGGCGAACTCGTTGCTCGTCTCGACGCTGACGACGTCGCTCACCCGAACCGTCTGGCGCGGCAGGTCGCAGCGTTCGAGCGTGATCCGGGGTTGGTGCTCTGCGCGACCGCGTACCGAATGGTGAGTCCCGACGGGACCCTGATTCGCGTTGGAACGCCACCGGAGTTCCATGCCGAGCTGGTGCTCGCGATGATTGGCGGGAATCGCATCAGCCATCCGTCGGTGATGTACCGCCGATCCTCTGTGCTGGCGGTTGGCGGCTACGACCCACGCTGGTTCCCCGTCGAGGACTACGACCTGTGGTTCCGGCTGTTGGCCCACGGGAGATTCGTCGGGCTGCCCGAGATCGAGCTGACGTACGAGGCGCGCCCGGGCAGCATTTCAGCCCAGCGTGCCGAAGAACAAGCGTCGTTGCAGGTCCAACGGAGTGTGCAGGAATTGCTCGACGTGCTCGGAGAAGAGGCTGACCCCGAGGCTGCTCGAGCGATCGCGTCAGGTGGCGGCGGGTCGATCATCGCCGATCTTGCGTCGCTTCGGCTTCTTCGCCGATATGTCGATCTCGTCGCCGAGGATCTGACGGCGCGCGGCGTCCCAGTGACAGGGATCGTTCGTCAGGAACGAATGCAGATGTCGCGGGTGCTCTCGCGGCGCAGCAGGGGGTTTCGTCGGATGCTTGTCGACTCGATGCTGCTCATCGCGCCCCGTCGGGAGACCGGAGCCCGGAGGCGGTGATCTGGCGAACCTTCCGCTGCCCTTCGATCCGACCCGCGTGGAGCCCGCACGTCGCCAGCCAGCGCACACGCTCCGAGGAACGCAACACGTAGCGAGGTGAGACGAGCGCAAGTCGAACCAGTGCTCGTGCCGACTCGACGGTGGTCGGGGCGGGCGGCATGAGTGCCCCGCCAGGTGTTGTCCGCAGCAGTACCTGTGATCGCCCTTGCCGGAAGCGCTGGCGTGTCACTGCTCGCCACCCGGGCCTCAGGCGGTACGACACGATGGCCTCCGGTGCCGCTACGGCCGAGAACCCGGCTGCGTGCGCACGCATGAAGAACTCGTTCTCGTCGCCGCCGATCCCGCTGAGCGAGGGATCGAAGCCCCCGACCGCTGCCCACATCGAAGTCCAGAAACCACAGTTGCACCCGTAGGTGTTGTCGACGTATGGCTCACTCTCGGTGAACGTCGAGCGGAGGGGCGCTCCCCAGGCGTTCCGGGTCGCTTCGGAATTCAGTTGGCTGTAGTCGAGAGCCCCGGCGACCCATCGGTCCGCCTCGAGTGCCCGAACCATCGCAGCAACCCAGTTCTGGTCGACGACATCGTCAGCGTCGCAAAGCAGCACGGCACCAGCAGCGGCCGCCCTGACACCGGCGTTGCGGGCGTGATTGATACCCCGACGAGGTTCGTGAACGATGCGGAGCGCAAAGCTCGAGGTGTCGAAAGCATGGGCGACCTCGGCGGTTCGATCCTCCGAGTCGTTGTCGACAACGACAACACTGAACTCGGGTGCGGCCACCTGACGGTCGAGTGCCTCGAGTTGGGCCAGGAGCGTCGAAGCCCCGTTCAGGGTCGGGATCACGACGGTGACGTGGCCGTTGAGTTCGTCGTGCGGCGCAACGGCTGTCACGCTGCCGGCCCCGGCTGACGAGGTACGGGTCGCCTCGGGAGCAACGCGCGTGCGAGTCGCGCTGCGTGGCGCCACTCGGCGGGGTCAGTGCGGGCAGCCGATGCGTGGAATCCCTGGGCTCTTCGTCGCTGGCCGAGATCTTCGGCGGCCTTTCCAGCGATGGCCATGTACGTGGCGTGGAGACGGCGATCGAGTTCGAGCTGATCTCGGCCGTGTTCCAACACCATCGTCGCCGACTCGAGCATCATTTCGGCGTCGTATCGATTCGGCCGCACGTTGATGTCGACGAGGCTGCGGTCGACGAACGACACGCTGAGGTCGTGATCCATGCAGAGCTGTCCGATTCGCATCCCGAGTTCCGTGTTCTCTCCGTACCGGAGGCCGGCGAGGTACCCTCCGGCCTGCTGAATCAGGCTCCTGCGCACCAGGAAGCTCCCGGCGAGGAACAATGCGGTGACACCGCCGAAGGCAGCTCCGTACTGCTGCGGGTGCGCGTCGGTCCGCTGGCCTTCCGTGCCGACGAACGTCGATCCGCAGGAGAAGAGGTCGAAGCCCTGCGACGCTGCCGAGAGCATCTCCTCCAGCCAACCAGCGCGAGCGACGTCGTCGCTGTCGAGAAAGCACACCCATTCCGCGTCCGTTTCCTCGACACCGCGGTTACGCGCTCTGCTGACGCCCCCATTGTCTTGCCGGACGAGCCGGACTCGTTCGTCGGCCACGGACTCCACGACACGACCGATGTCATCGTCCGACCCGTCGTCCACAACCACGACCTCCAGCCCACGTGTCACGTCTTGCGTGAGCACGCTGCTGAGTGCTCGCTGCAACAGTTCGGCGCGGTTGAAGGTCGGCACGATCACCGCGACAACTTTCTGCTCGGGACTCATTTCATCAGGTACTGCTCCACGCTCATGTCCCACACACGTCGAGCCTCCTCCGCAGTGATCCCATCGACAGTGCCGCTCCTCGTCGTTGCGTGCCTGGTTCCGTAGAAGTTGTGGTACACCACGTCGGCGAACACGGTTCCCAGCGCCCCAGGGCCGACGGTGGACGTCGGTTCCAGGTAGGCGACCCGCTCGCGCTCCAGGTGTGAAATCGATTCCCCGACATCGAGCTTCCTCACCGGGTCTTTCATGAACGTGTGTCGGCGGAGGACGTATTCACGCAGTGGCATTGCCAGACAACATGGGTGAACGAACTCTCGCCCGTCCCAACCCGGAGGCTGGTCGGGAGTCAGTCTGTCCAACACCTCACCGCCCCGAGCGCCGCACACAAGCGCACCGGATCGCAGAGGAGCAATCAGTGTCTCGAGCCATTCTGGGCTGATCGGGAACGCATCGACGTCGAGCGTGACGATCCATGTCGTTCGGGCAGCGAGGGCTCCGAGATCGAGCGCTGGTCCGTGGCCAACGTTTCGGTCGAGCGCAATGCACCGTATCCCGGCGTCCGACAACCAGGCGCGCGAGCCATCGATGCTGGCGTTGTCGACCACGACGATCTCAGCGCCGGCGCTGAACCTCTGGACGGCGCCAACGCATATCTCGAGGCAACTCACCGAGTTCCAGTTGACGATGACCACCGTGGTTCCGTTGCGTAGCGGAAGGCGCACGCGGATCATCATCCACCAGCGGCGAGGCTTGACGGCCCGCCGAAAGCGCCCGGTCACTTCCACACGAGCGGTTTGGAACCGGGTCATGGTGACGTGAGCGCTGCCCAGATGTCGAATTGCTTCTTGCAACCCTGCTCGTCCGCCGGTAGCTGGATCAATCCGATGCCGAAGCCTGACTGATCGGGATCGTCGATGAACATCCATCGCCCACCGAGAGCGGTCTCGTAAACGGACCCCCACCAGACGGGGACCCCGCCGACAAGTGCCGATGCGAGGCTCCCAATCGGCTCTGACTGGTCCGGATGCACGTCGTGAAAGCCGATCAGGCCCCCAGGGCGCACACACGGTCCATAGGCGAGTGTGTCGCGGCGAACACCCTCGTAGGAGTGGTCACCGTCGATGAAGACCATGTCGTAGCCTCCGGCGCACTGTGCCATGACGCTCTCGACTGTCGAGTCAGCGTGTGAATCGGCGACGACGAACCCACTCCGCACTCCCTTGCCGATGGCACGTCGCAACCGCGCTGCGTTGTAGGGCTCATCGATGTCCACCGTGACAAGCAGCCCATTGGGCCTGAGTGCTCGGGCGGCCAGCAGGGCGGTGCCGCCATTGCTGGTACCGATCTCGAGCAGCGTGGCAACCCGATGCTGGCGAATTGCTGCACACATCGCAACGATCTCGCTGCGCCGTTGTGTCGGTCTGAATTCGCTGTGCCTCAGAAAGGTGAACACCCGTGAGTCGGTGAACGGGCCGTTGTTGATCCAGCCGAGAAGTCGACTCGATCGTGCGACTCCCTCGTAGACCGCGCTAGCGATCGCCATGTCGAATCTCCTCCCACCTTCGTCGAGCGGCCCGCCTTGCCGCCGTAGCGAACAGCGATGCCGCCTCACCGACCGGAATGGCTCGGCGTGCCTGTCGGACCCAGTATTCGTTCAGTTCAGGATGCACCAGATCGTGCGGTGTCCTGGCACTGTCTGGTCGCTGGTCGAACGCATTGACTTGATCGCTTCGTGAGTAGACCATTGCGTTCTGGCGGTACCAGTAGTCGACGCGCTCGTCATTCCAGATCACCGGGCGGACGATGTCGAGACTGTTGTATCCGCGTTGTTCGAAACGACTGGCCCATTGCGATTGGCGCTGAAGGTTGATGTGACCGGTTCCGATCTGGCCCGGGATCGCAGCGGAGAACAGCACCGAATCGGAGAGCGCACAAAGCGCCTCGACCAGCTCGTCGGATCGCGTGGGGTCGAGATGCTCTGCCACCTCGAGACAGATGGCGAGGTCGAATCTCGCCTTGTCACGGGGCATCTCCGTGTTGAGGTCGATCGTCACGACGTGCGCGACGTCGATCACCAGGCCGGCCTCGACGGCTCCGATCCCGTCGAAGCCGACGATCTGTTCCGCTCCCAGTTCGCGAGCGACGAACAACCACGTGCCGACACCGCAGCCGACATCGACGACGCTCTTCGGCTGAACGACGTCGAAGACGAGAGGGAGCACGACCCGAGCGCTTGCAATGGAGCCGGAAGCCTGAGCACGGTAGAAGTCTTGGCCGTAGGTGTGGGGCCGGGTTGAGGTCATGTTGGTTCTACTCGGCCCAAGCTCGGAGCGGAAGATGGGGCGCGAACACAGTGGGAAGGTTAGGACGGCCGTCGACTCGCGGCACTCCCGCCGGAGCGATCTCCGAGCGGGAGCGGACTCAGGGTCGGAGCATGAGTGGATGACGTGGAACGCGACGTGATCGGTACCTCAAGGGCGCTGTCTACGCAGCTCGAGGATCCGACGCGAGGTGACCGGCATCGGAGGCACAATGAGGGAGATGCGGATCTACTGGTACTGGCCCCATCCGCATCGGGTCGCAAGCCCGCTCGCGCTCGCCGCTCTACGTGATGCTGACGAACTGGTCGTGCAGGCACTTCCGTCCCTACACGGCGAGATGTTCGGCCCCATCGCTGAGTATCAGGTGGTGCGTGACTTGCCTGATCCCTCGATCAGTGCATCCTCCGCTGTCAGCAGAGCATTTCGGAAGCCGACGCTGGCCATCGCTCGCTCGAGGCGCCGGCGGGCGTTGGCCTCGAGCGGCTTCGACCTCGCCCACATCGAAACGCTCACCCCGCAGACCGACTGGCTCGACCTCCGTCTGATCGGCCGAAAGTCGGCGGTTGTGTCTGTGGTGCACGACGTCGTGCCGCACGACGATCCGCGCCCTGCGGCCGTGATGCGACGACTGCTGAAAGCGACGTATGCCAACGCAGGCCATCTCGTCGTCTACCACCCGCGCCTCGAGGAGGAACTCGTCGCCGAGTTTGACGTCGACCGCGACAGGGTCCACGTGCTCCCGATGCCTCTCGACGGAAGTTCGCCAACACTCGACGAGCGGACCACCGCGCAACGGGAGCGACCGACGGTTCTGCTGTTTGGCAGTCTTCGCCGGAACAAGGGCATCCCCGTGCTGCTCGACGTCTTGGAGCACAAGGATCCAGCCCTGGTGAATGCCCGATTCGTCATTGCGGGCGCAGGCGACTCAGCGCTGGAGAACGAGATCGTGCGCCGCTCACTCTCGATTGCCAACCTCGAGGTCGAGATCGGCTTCGCGACCCAGGATCGCAAGGAGGAGCTGCTTCGAGCAGCCGACGTGCTCGTCCTGCCGTACACGTCCTTTCACTCCCAGAGCGCGGTCCTGGCTGATGCATACGCGCATCGCATTCCTCTCGTCGTGACCGACGTTGGGGCCCTTGGCGACACGGTGCGGGCCGACGACACGGGGATCGTTGTGACCCCCGAGTCGGTCGACGAACTCGGTGCGGGCCTGGTGGCCCTTCTCTCGGAGGGGCCTGGAAGCAGGAAGGAGCAACTCGAGAGGGCAGCTCGGCTGCACGACTACAGCGCCGTTGGACCGATGCTCCGGGAGGTGTACGACGCCGCCGTGAGTGAGCGCCAAAGTACCTGAGCGACCTTCACGTCGTCTTTCGCCACGCCGACAAGCAGTCGACGGCGCCGCGACGCGTGGCGAAGACGTCGCCGCCGAACGCCGGCTCATCGAGTGGTCCGACGAGCTGAAAGTCCTCGACCTGAAAGAGCGTGAAACCAGCCGCTCGAAGGAGTTCGGCGAGCGGCCGCCGGTCCTCGTCGAGGGCAGCAAGAGAAGTCGAGTTCCACTCGAGCTGGATGAGTTCGACCCGACCGGTCTCGAGCGCGGCTGTCGAACCCTCGAGGACCAGCCGCTCATTTCCTTCTACGTCGATCTTCATTCCCCGTATCGATCCGTTGGCCAAGAGCTCGTCCAGGGTTCGCGCCTCGACGGAGCCTTCGCCGAGGCCCGGCCGTGCTGACCGTCGATTCGCGTCAGGGCCGACCATTCGAACACGCCCCGGCTTGTCCATCAGAGCGCACTCCTCGACAACGACGTCCGCAGAACCGTTGAGCGCGATGTGGTGCCGGAGTCGCATTGCCATGTCAGGTGCGGGCTCGACTGCGAGCACACGGCAGCCCCGATCAGCAGCGAGCAGCGTGTACAACCCGACGTTCGCTCCGACGTCAACGAAGGTGTCGCCATCGCGCAACCACTCACTCCAGATGGCCATTGCCGGCCAGTCCGGAAGGCGAGCGAACACGACCGTCGATGAGGAGTCACCCCCTTTGACCGCGTCGACGGCGAGTCCGGGCCCGAGAGTGACTCGGGTGGGGCGTCCCCGCATCGAGTTGAGTTCGTATCGTGCGATTTGAGTGCCAATCCTCCACCGGTGCCCGCGATTGGACGGATGCTTGACGGCGACCAGCGCCAATCGCTTCCATCCGCGAAGTCGTCGTCGGAACTGATCGAGCACGGCAGCAGTATGGGCCGCGAGGGCACAGCTGAAACAGGCCGGGCACGGCCAGACTGATCGAATGAGTTTGCGGACCGTCGCAAAACAGATGCTGGCCCTGGGCGATCGGGTGGTGAAGCCTGCCCAGGGTGTTGCGATTCTGGTCTATCACCGGGTCGGCGGCGGGTCCTCGAGCGAGGTCGATCTTGATCGGGCGGCCTTCCGGGAGCAGCTTCGCCACCTCGCTGAGCACCACGACGTCGTCACGCTCGACAGGGCAGTGGGCCTTCTGACCGAACCGCCTTCTCTGGCTGCGGGCGGTAAGCGGCCC
>CAVVFL010000025.1:0-21247 GCA_963747375.1 Ilumatobacteraceae bacterium | reverse complement strand
CGAGGACGACCATGACGATCTCGGCCGCGCCCGCCCAGACAGCGAGCCGCGGTCCGATTCAGTTGGCGTACTGGTGGAGGGCGCCGCCCTCGGCGGCCAGGCGGGCGAGCAGCGGCGACAGGTCCCAGTGGCGACCGCCGAGGACGTCGTGGTAGCCGGCGATCTTGCCGACACCTCGGCCAGGCCGACCGTGTCGGCCCAGAACATCGGGCCGCCGCGGTAGACGCGGCCAGCCGTAGCCGTTGACCCACACCACGTCGATGTCGCTGCCGCGGATGGCGATGCCCTCCTCGAGGATCTTGGCGCCCTCGTTGACCATCGGGTACAGGCAGCGCTCCAGCACCTCCTGGTCGGTGACCTCGCGCTGGTCGATGCCCTGGCCGATCGCGAAGTCCCGGATCAGCTGCTCGACCTCGGGGTCGGGGGTCGAGGCCCGGGTGTCGGGGTCGTAGGTGTAGTAGCCCCGCCCGTTCTTCTGGCCCCGGCGGCCGCTCTCGCACAGGATCTCGCGGACGTTCGAGCTCGGAGGACTTCTCCGCCTTCCAGCCGATGTCGAGCCCGGCGAGGTCGCTCATGGCGAACGGGCCCATCGGGAAGCCGAAGTCGAAGATGACCCGGTCGACCTGGGCCGGGGTGGCGCCCTCGAGCATCATCTGGTCGGCCTCGATGCCGCGCATGAACAGCATGCGGTTGCCGACGAAGCCGTGGCACACGCCGACCAGCACCGGGATCTTGTCGATCTGCTTGGCGATGGCCATCGTGGTGGCGACCACGGTGTCGCGACGCTTGGCGCCGCGCACGACCTCGAGCAGCTTCATCACGTTGGCCGGGGAGAAGAAGTGCATGCCGATCACACTCTCGGGCCGCGAGGTGGCCGCGGCGATCTCGTTGACGTCGAGGGCCGACGTGTTCGACGCCAGGATGGCGCCCGGCTTGCAGATCGGATCGAGCTCCGCGAAGATCGACTTCTTCAGCTCCATGTCCTCGAACACCGCCTCGATCACGATGTCGCAGTCGGCGAAGTCGGCCTTGTCGGTCGAGCCGGTGATCAGCGCCATGCGTTGCTCGACGGCCTCGGCCGGGATGACCCACGAGCCGCCGAGCGTTCGTAGTTCTTGCGCACCACCCCGAGGCCCCGGTCGAGTGCGGCCTGGTCGCGCTCGACGATCGTGACGGGGATGCCGACGTTGGCGAAGTTCATGGCGATGCCGCCGCCCATCGTGCCGGCGCCGAGGACGCCGCAGCTCTGGATGTCGATGAGCGGCGTGTCCTTGGCGACGTCGGGGATCTTGTTGGCGTCGCGCTCGGCGAAGAAGTAGTAGCGCTGGGCGGCCGACTGGGGACCGCTCATCAGCTCGCCGAACAGGCGCCCTCGACCTTGATGCCCTCGTCGAAGGGCAGGTTCGCGGCCGCCTCGATGCACCGGATGTTGTACTCCGGCGCCAGGAACCCACGGGTCTTGCGGGCGATCGACGCGCGGAACGTCGGCGAACACTCGATCGGTGCCCTTGGCCTCGGCGACCTTGTCGTCGCGGTCGCGGACTCGGGCGAGCGGGCGGTCCTCGGCGACGGCCCGCGCGGCGAAGGCGACGGCGGCGCTCGAGCGCGGCGACGTCACCGTCGACGACCTCGTCGACGAGGCCGGCTTCGAGCGCCTCGGCCGTACCGATGTGGCGCCCGACGTCATCATCTCGAGCGCCTTGGGCACGCCGGTGAGGCGGGGCAGCCGCTGGGTGCCGCCGGCGCCGGGCAGCAGGCCGAGCTTGACCTCGGGCAGGCCGAGCTTCGCCGACGGCACGGCGACCCGGTAGTGCGCAGCGCAGAGCGATTTCGAGACCGCCGCCGAGTGCGGTGCCGTGGATCGCCGCGATCACCGGGATCGGCGCGTCCTCCATCGCGGCCTGCACCTCGTGGAGGCCGACCGCCTGCTGCGCTCCGCCCCCGAACTCGGTGATGTCGGCACCGGCGATGAAGGTCCGGCCGTCACAGATGACGACGACACCCTTGGCGCCGTCCTCGACCGCCTTCGCGAGTCCGTCGAACAGACCTTGGCGAACGTGCCAACTGAGGGCGTTGACGGGTGGGTTGTCGATCACGATCACGGCGATGTCGCCGGCGTCGCTCGCCTCGGTCTCGATGCGGACGGATTCGCTCACTGCAGTCATGGAGCCAGTCAAGCACCCGGCCCCGTTCCCCTCCGATTCCGACAGTCACAGACACGTCTGCACCTGTGGCAATGCCCCCTTGGTCGAAGGTCAGGGGGCGATGGCGTTGCCGGGGAGGTTGCCGTCCGGGTGCAGGGCGCTCTGGAAGCGGCGCATGCCGGCAAGCCAACGGTCGCGGTCGGTGGCCTTGCGTTCGACATAGGTGGCGACCTCGGGGTGCGGGAGCACGAGGAAGCGTTCGGCACGGATCGCTTCGAGACACATCGCCGCCACGTCGGCGGGGTCCAGCACACCATCGCCGCTGGCCACGCCGCCCTCGAAGGCAGCGGCGGGGTCGTCGGCGCTCGCCTCGGCGATGCGCCGGTTGTCCGGGCTGTTGGCCACGATGTTGGTGGCGACCGCTTGTGGACACAGCACCGACACCCGGATGCCCTGGTGGTAGTGCGAGATCGACAACCACTCGGCGAGGGAGATGGCAGCCGCCTTGGTCATCGAATACGTCATCGAGCCGATCTGTGTGAGTAGGCCTGCGGCCGACGCCGTGTTCAGCAGGTACCCCTCGCCGCGGGCGATCATCGACGGCAGCACGGCGCGCGCCGTGTAGATGTGGGCCATGCAGTGCACCTCCCACATCGTCTGGATCGCCTCGTTCGAATCCTCGAGACCGGCGGCGGTGACGAAGCCGGCGTTCGACACGAACAGATCGATCGGGCCGTGGGCGTCGAGCGTCGACTCGACCATCCGGCGGATCGCTGTCCTCGTCGCGGACGTCGATGGCCACCGCCGTGCCGCCGATGTCGTCGGCGACTCGTTCGGCCTCGGCGCCGTTCAGGTCGGCGACGACCACATGGCGAGCGCCGGCGGCGTTCGCGGCGCGGGCGATGGCCTCACCGATCCCCGACCCGGCTCCGGTGACGACGACGACGCGATCCTCGAGTTCCATGCGGCGCACCGTAGACGCCGCCGCGCTCAGCGTGAGAGCCGGTGCAAGTCGTGCGTGGCGGTGATCGTGACCGAGCAGGCGTCGCCGAGGCCGAGTGGCGTGTCCCCGGGGCCGGCAGTGCCATCGGCGTCGATCTCGGTGCCGTCGTCGCGTCGCACGCGGTATCTCCATGTCGCACCGAGGTAGCGCCGCGCGGGTCACCACGGACGTTCCTCCGTGCGACACCGTGAGGTCGTGAGGACGAGCCATCACCAGCCGGCCCGACTCGTCGGGGAGGAACGACGCCTCGCCGAGGAACTCGGCCACGAATCGGTCGACGGGCCGTTCGTACACCTCGACCGGTTGGTCGATCTGGAGCAGTCGACCTGCCGACATCACGGCCACACGATCACCGAGGCCCAGGGCCTCCTCGCGGTCATGCGTGACCAGGAGCGCAGCCGCGTTGCGCGCTCGTAGCGCGGCGACGATGTCGGTGCGGACGTCGTCGCGCAGCGCCGGGTCGAGGCTGGCGAACGGCTCGTCGAGCAGCACGACCGCCGGGTCCGGCGCGAGCGCCCGCGCCAGCGCGATGCGCTGCTGCTCGCCGCCCGACAGCTCGTGCGGATAGCGCGTGCCGACGCCGGGGAGCCGAACGAGCTCGAGGAGTTCGTCGACGCGGGCGGCGCGTGCCCGGCGGCTCAGGTGACGCAACCCGAACGCGATGTTCTGGGCCACGTTGCGATGGGGGAACAGCGCGTGGTCCTGGAACACGAGGCCGATGCGGCGTCGCTCCGGGGGGAGCGCCGACACGGCGACCCCGGCGAGGACGACGCGCCCGACGGCGGCGTTGTCGAGGCCGGCGATGATACGCAGGAGGGTCGACTTGCCGCACCCGCTCGGTCCGACCACGGCGAGCAGTTCGCCGTCGGCGACGTCGAACGACACGTCATCGACCACGCTGCGACCACCGATGCGCCGGGTCAGGCCGTCGACCGAGAGCGCCACGGCGGTCACGACACGGTCTCCGCTCCGTGTTCGAGTGCCCACAGCAGCGTCGCGACCATCACCATGCCGACGGTGACGATGGCCAGCGACGGCACCGCCGCCTGCACCCAGAGGCTCTCCGAGGTGGCCTGCCACACCCAGATCGGGAGGGTCTCGGTGCCGAACGGTCGCAGCAGCAGCGTGATCGGCAACTCCTTGAGCGTGTCGATCGCCACGAGCACGGCCGCAGCGATGATGCCGGCCGCGGCGAGCGGTAGTTCGATTCGCGTCGCCACTCTGAACCGGCCCGCACCGAGTGTCCGGGCACTGGCCACCATCGACGGCGACACCTTGCCGACGCTCGAGTCGATGCCTTGATACGCGACTGCCAGGAACCGCACCACCAGGGCATAGATCAACCCGGCGACCGAGCCGACGAGCAACCATCCGTCCGGCAACCATCCAGATCGGTCGAGCGCCGCCAGGGTGACCAGCACGCCGATCGCGACCACGGGTCCGGGCACTGCGTATCCGAGGGTGGCGAGGCGCGCCGCCGTCGCGCCGCTCATCCGGGCGCGGTCGAGTCCGACCGTCAGCAGCACGCCGAGGAGGAGACATGCGGCGGTGGCGAGCACCGCGATGCGCAACGACGACATCAGGTGGAAGCCGAGGTCGCCGGCGACGGTCTGTGTCTGCCCGCTCTGCTGTGCTTCGATGGCCCACGTGATCAGCCGGATCACAGGGAGCGCGACGGCGATCGTGAAGACGCTCCATCCGCCGATCGTGGCAGCAGCTGCCGGCCAACCACGGAGACGGTGGACGTGCAGGCCGACCTTCGTGCCGCCCTGGGTGTACCGGGCGCGGCCGCGCATCAATCGCTCGGCGGCGATCAGGAAGACAGCGACGCCGATCAGCAGTACCGAGAGTTCGGCGGCCGCATTGCGATCGCCGGTGCCGAACCAGACCCGCAGCACGCCGTCGGCAATCGTCGACACGTTGAAGAGCCGGACCGTGCCGACATCGGTCAGCACCTCCATGCCGACCAGCGCTGCGCCGCCGGCGATCGACGGCCGAGCCATCGGCAGCACGACGCGCCAGAACGCCTGCCGACGGGTGCACCCGAGACTTCGGGCGACGTCGACTGCCCGCTGCGACTGCTCGCGGAACGCCGCTCGGGCGAACAGGTACACATACGGATAGAGGGTGAGTGTGAGGACCAGCGCACAAAGCCAGATCGAACGAACCGCACGGGCGCCGAGTGGCTCCTGCAGAGTGTCGAGCCACACGAAGCCGAGCACGTATCCGGGGATCGCCAGCGGTACGACGAGCAGCCAGCCGAGGAGGCGTCGCCCGGGGAACTGGTGGGCCGTGACGAGCCACGCCAGTGCGGTGCCGAGCACCACGGTGCCGACCAGCACGGTGACGAGCAGCGTGGCGGTGTCGCGGATCATCCCCGGCAGGCGGGTGGCCCACAACTCACGCCACACGTCCGTGCTCGGCTGCACGATCGACCACACGATCACGAGCACGGGGATCGCGACGGCGAGTGCGATTGCGGCAATCACGATCGAACCCGACAGTGTCCGGGCGTGCTGACGCAATGCGGCGGCGTCGGTCATCGGCTCACTCGTAGCCGGTTGCACTCAGCAGCGTGACGGCCGCCGGCTGGTATTCGCCGAGTTGGCGAACCGCGGCGAGGTCAGCCACGAACTCGCCCCAGCCGGCGACGATCTCGTTCGGCTCCACAGTCGGGTCGGCGGGGTACTCGAAGTTCGCGTCGGCGAATGTCCGGTGGCCGTCGGTGGCCAGCCACTCGAGCAGCGCCAGCGCGGCCTCGGGGTTCGGTGCGTTCCTGGTGACGGCGGCTGCGCTCATGTTGACGTGGGCGCCACGGCCGTCCTGCTCGGGCCACACGATCTCCACCGGGAACGCAGGGTCCTCGGTCTGCAAGCGACCGAGGTAGTAGGTGTTGGCGATCGCGATGTCGCACTCGCCGTCGGCGACCGCCTTGTAGATGTCGGTGTCGCTGTTGATGTAGAGCGGGTCGTTGTCGACCCACGACTGCACGATCTCGGTGGCGCGCGCCTCGCCCTCGGCGATGATCAGACTGGCGACGAGCGACTGGGTGTACGGGTGGGTGCTCGGGCGCAGGCAGATCCGGCCGTTCCAGGTCGGGTCGCCGACGTCGGCGTAGGTGGTCGGTGGACTGTCGACCCGCTCGCTGCTGGCGACGATCACGCGGGCGCGTTGGCTGAGCGCGAACCAGTCGTCGCTGCGCAGCTCGGCGGGGATCGCGTCGGTCAGCACCGTGCTGTCGACGGCTGCGAGGACGTCGGCATCCGACGCCAATTCGATGTTGGCGGCGTCGGCGGCCATGAGGACGTCGGCTGGCGTGTTCGCTCCCTCGGCGATCAGTCGCTCGCGCAGTTCAGGGTCGTTGCCGGTCGTGAAGCGCACCTCGATGCCGGTGGCGGCGGTGAACTCATCGAACACGGGCTCGATGCCGTAGTGGCGGCCGGTGTACACCGTCACCGTGTCGGTCACGGGCGGCGTGTCGACGGCCCCACCGACCGCGGACGGGCCGTCCTCGCTCCCGCACGCGGCGACAGCCACCGCTGCGACCAGGACACCACTCACCAAACGTGTTGCAGACCATCGATTCATAGTTAGGTGAGCCTAATAGTGGCGAGGCCTCGTGGAAACCCGGTTCGCCGCGGAGGATTTGATACCCCCAGGGGTATAATCGAACGATGCAGTTCCTCCATTTCATGAACACGCCCGTCGGTCGATGGATCCGGATCGTGGCGGGAGTCGCCCTGATCGCTGCGGGCATCGCCATCGGTGGAACGGTCGGTGTCGTGGTCGCGGTCTTCGCGCTGCTTCCGATCGCCACCGGCGTGTTCGGGGTGTGCCCGATCAATCCGCTGTTCGGCGAGTCGATGAAGGCCTGTGCCGTGCCCACGCAGCGTCGCGGCCACTCCTCGCACGCCTGAGATCCGATCTACGCTCCGGCGATGACCGGCGCGTACCCCCACATCGGCGTCATCGGGGCGCTGTCCGAAGAGGTCGACCGGCTCCACGAACTGCTTGCCGACGAGACGATCACCGAGCACGTCGGTCGTCGATTCCACAGCGGGCGGCTCGGTGGGCAGCGCGTCACGCTCGTCCAGTCGCGCATCGGCAAGGTTGCAGCCGCAGTGACGGCGTCGACGCTGATCCGTGACTTCTCCGTCGATGCCATCGTGTTCACCGGTGTGGCCGGCGCGCTGTCGGATGACCTCCGCGTCGGAGACGTGGTGGTCGCCAGCGAGTTGATCCAACACGATCTGCAGGGTCCGCCCGAACTCTTCGCCCGTGGCGAGATTCCCTTGCTGAGCGTGATCGAGTTGCCGACCGACGATGCGCTCACTACCGCGGCCGCAGTGGCCGCGCGGGCGTTCATCGAGTCGGGGCTCGGCGACGTCGTCACCGGGGAGGCCCTCGCGCGCCTCGGCATCGGTCGACCAACCGTTCACGTCGGCCAGATCGCCACCGGCGATGAATTCATCCACGGTCGCCTCAAGGGCGTCGTTCGCTCGCGTACGCCGAACGCGATGTGCGTCGACATGGAAGGCGCCGCGGTCGCCCAGGTGTGTCTCGAACACGGCGGTGTGCCGCTGTGCGTGATCCGAGCGATCTCCGACCTGGCGAGCGGCACGGCGTCGATCGACTTCCCGCTGTTCCTCGACAGCCTCGCTCGGCACTACTCCGCCGAGATCCTCACCCGCATGTTCGCTGTTGCGCCCGGGGTCAGACCCCGGGCGTAACACCCGGGTTCGTGATTGTTCCCCGCGCAATAGGCTCGGTCCATGGCCGCAGGTCCCGAGTCGACGGCGTTTCCCACGCTCACGCCTGCGCAGATCGAGCGTCTCCATGCGTTCGGATCGACGGTCGACGTCGATTCCGGGGACTCGCTCTTCGTCGAGGGTCAGGCCAGATACGACCTGATCGTCATCCTCGACGGTGATGCCGACATCGTCTACGTCGATCCCGACACGGACGTCGAGATGATCCTTGCGACGCACGGCGCCGGCCGGTTCCTCGGCGAGCTCAGCTTGCTGACCGGTCAGCGAACATATCTGCGCGGCCGGATGCGCACCGCTGGCAGTGTCCTTCGCATCAGCCCGGAGGAGTTTCGTCGCCTGCTGGCCAGTGACCCGGAGATCGGCGATCTCGTCTTCGCTGCGCTGGTCGCGCGACGCGAGATCATCCTCGCGGGAGGCGCCGCCCGCTCGTTGCGGATCATCGGGTCGCGGTACTCGAAGCGCGCGTTGGAGCTCGGCAGCTACGCGTTGCGACAACGACTCGCGTTCCAGTGGATCGACCTGGACGGCGACGACGTCGAGGACGCCGATGTGTTGTTGGCGAGCGTCGGCGCTCGACGGTCCGATGCGCCGGTGGTCGTCAGCTCGCAGGCCGTACTCCGCAACCCGACGGTGGGTGAGCTCGCCTCGCACCTCGGTCTCGTCTACCAGCCCACGAGCCTGGAGTTGCTCGACGTCGTGATCATCGGCGCCGGCCCTGCGGGTCTTGCCGCCGCGGTCTACGGCGCGTCGGAAGGGCTCGCCACCCTGGTGGTCGATCGCATCGGCATCGGTGGCCAGGCGGGAACGAGCAGTCGGATCGAGAACTACGTCGGCTTCCCGTCGGGCATCTCGGGCGGTGAGTTGGTCGAGCGGGCCGCACTCCAGGCGCAGCGGCTCGGCGCTCAGATCACCAGTCCCTGTTCGGTCGAGCAGATCGAGGCGGTCTGCGACGGCTACCGGCTGTCGCTCGGTGACGGCGCGGTGCTGATGGCGAAGGCGGTCGTCATCGCGCTCGGGGTGCAGTACCGCAAACTGCCGCTCGAGCGGCTCGAGGAGTTCGAGGGTGCGGGCGTCTACTACGCGGCCACCGACCTCGAGGCGCGAGTGTGCGGGCCGAACCCGGTGACGGTGATCGGCGGCGGAAACTCCGCCGGGCAAGCAGCGATCTTCCTCGCCCAACAGGGCGCGAGCGTCACGATCGTCATACGGGGAGCGAGCCTCACCGCCTCGATGTCGAGCTACCTGATCGACCGGATCGATGCCGCGCCGAACATCACGGTGGCGGATCACACCGAGGTGACGGCACTCCACGGCGACACCCGTCTGCAGGAGATCACGATCACGAACAACGTCACAGGGGTAGCGAACCGGCAGGCGTGCGTCGGGTTGTTCTCGTTCATCGGGGCAGTGCCGTTCACGGCCTGGCTCGACGATTTCGTCGAACTGGACGCCAAGGGTTTCATCCTGACCGACAGCGACCTCGACCAGGACGTCATCGGATTCGAGCCGCTGGCGTTCGAGACATCTCGGCCCGGCATCTTCGCGGCCGGTGACGTGAGGTCTCGTTCGATGAAGCGCGTCGCCGCGGCCGTCGGCGACGGGTCGAGCGCCATCCGCTCGGTGCACCAACGTCTCGCCGCGATGTGACGACCGGTGTCCCACGCCAATCGTCACGTCGGTCGCGCACCGCGTTCGGACTGCGCCAGAATGGTGCATGGCTTGTGAGCACCTGACCTCCATTGTCGTCACCGAACCGACCAGTTGGGTCGGATGTGAGGACTGCATCCCGATCGGTGGCCGTTGGCTGCACCTTCGGATGTGCATGTCATGCGGTCACATCGGTTGCTGTAACGACTCACCCAACCGTCACGGCGCCGCGCACTTCGCCGACACCGGGCATCCCGTGATCCAGTCGTTCGAACCGGGTGAACACTGGGCATGGTGCTACGTCGACGAACAAGCGGTACCCGACGTCGGCGTCGCCCTCGATCGATTCCACCACTGATGATCAGCGGGTCGCGATGACTGCGCCTCCCTGGTCGGCGGAGGCGTAGATCGCGTCGACCAGTCGGTGGGCGGGGAGCGCCTCGCTGAAGGGCAGCGGAGACGGCTTCCCGGAGCTGATCGCATCGATGAACGGCGTCAGTGGATTGAACATCGCGCCACCGGGGACAATCGCGAGGTCGCGCGCCCTCGCCGCGCCGCCGTCGATGCAGGCCCGCGCCAGCGCTTCGCCCTGGAGCGACATGACGGGTTCGCCGGTGAACTGCCAGGTGAGCGGACCCTCGGGCGTGCCGTCCATCGCGAGGTACAGGTTCTCGCTGAACAGCTCGACGTTGCGCAGGCTCGGCCGATCGACGATGTCGTGCCAGATCGATGTCAGCGACGCGATCCCACCGCCGGCGAACTCCATCCGCGCCACGGCGACGTCGTCGATCAGCGGGTAACCGTGCACCTCTCGCACCGTGCCGCTGACGGCGTCGACGGGACCACACATCCACTGCATGACGTCGACGTCGTGGATCGAGTGTTCGAGCAGCGTGCCGCGTCCGCAGCGCGCCGGGTCGACCCGCCAGGTGGACCCGTAGTGGCTCTGGATCGGGATGAACTGGTCGTCGCGGAACGCCACGGCGAGCAGGCGTCCCGCCCGCGGATCGGCGAGCAGTGTGCGGGCATGCATGAACTGCGGCGTGAACCGCAGGACCAATCCGACCTGGTTGACCACGCCGGCCGACTCGACCGTGTCGACCATTCGCTGTGCGACCGTTCCGTCCACCGCCAGCGGCTTCTCGCAGAACACGGCGAGCCCCCGTTCGGCAGCCGCCGCGACGAGGCGCTCGTGCTCGGACGTCCAGGTCGTCACGAACACGGCATCGACACGGTCGAGCAACTCGTCCTCGTTGACCGCCTCGGCTCCGACACGATCGGCGAAGGCCTGGGCCCGATCAGCCTCGGGGTCGTGAACGGCGACGATGCGGTGATCGGCTGTCGAGTACTTGAGGAACCAGTTGTGGGTTCTGCTGATGAACCCGGTTCCGTAGAAACCGATGCGAACGGTCACGTCACTCGAAGACGAGGCAGCCGTCGTCGAGGTCCATGACGGGGAAGAGGTCCTTCTCCCTCAGGTAGTCCTGGGTGTGCTGCCATTCGGGTTTGTCGCCCCGCTTCGGCATCAGGTGTTGGCTGCGCGTCATGTAGCCGGGGTTGAAGTTCTCGGGGTCGATCCAGGCGCCGAGCACCATGTCGGTGTCCTCCGGTCGAAGTCGCGGCGTCGCGCTCGTCGCGCCGAGATCGTCCATGTGATGGAGCAGGCGGCAGACCCAGTCGCCGATCAGGTCGGCGCGCAGCGTCCAGCTGGCCCGGAAGTACCCGAACACCCAAGCCATGTTGGGAACGCCGGTGAACATCATCCCGCGGTAGGTGATCGTGTCGGCGAAGTTCACGTCGCTGCCGTCGACGCTGAACTGGATGTCGCCGAGCACGCTCAGGTCGAAGCCGGTCGCGGTGACGATCACGTCGGCGTTCAACTGCTCGCCCGACTTGGTGAGGATGCCCTTGTCGTTGAACGTCTCGATCTCGTCGGTGACGACCGATGCCTTGCCGCTGCTGATGCCCTTGAACAGGTCGCCGTCGGGAACCATCGCGATGCGTTGGCGCCACGGTAGGTACCTCGGCGTGAAGTGGGTCTCGACGTCGTAGCCCTCAGGTAGTTCGGCGCGGACGAGTCCGATGAGCTCGTCGCGAACCATCTCGGGGTGCTCGAACGACATCCGGGCGATCTCGTCGCCGTCCTTGAGCGCCTTGCGTCGAACGATCTCGTGGGTCCACTCCTCGGGGACGTCGAGGTCACGCAGCATGTCGGCGACCTCGTTGACGTTCGGACGGGAGAAGAAGTATGTCGGGGACCGCTGCAGCATGGTGACGTGCTCGCACTCGTCCGCGATCGCCGGGACCAGCGTGGCCGCAGTGGCGCCGGAGCCGATCACCAGGACCTGCTTGCCGGCGAGGTCGATGTCGTTGGGCCAGGTCTGCGGGTGGACGATCTCGCCCTCGAAGTCGTCCATGCCGGGCCAGTCGGGTGTGTACCCCTTCTCGTGGCGGTAGTAGCCCTGACACATCCACAGGAAGTTCGTCGTGAACGTCAGCGGCTGCGTGTCGCCGGTGTCGGGATCGGTGCGAGTGCCATGGAGCGTCCAGAGTTTGTCGTCACTCGACCACTCCGCCGACGCGATCGCGTGGTTGTAGCGGATGTGTCGCGAGAGGTCGTTCTCCTCGATCACCTCACCCATGTACGCCAGGATCCTGTCGGCGGTGGCGATGGGCGGGCCGATCCACGGCTTGAAGCGGTACCCGAACGTGTAGAGGTCGCTGTCGGAACGGATGCCCGGGTACGTGTGGGTCAGCCACGTACCACCGAAGTTGGCGAACTTCTCCAACACGACGTACGACTTCTCCGGGTACTGCTCCTGCAGGTGGTATGCGGCTCCGATACCGGAGATCCCGGCCCCGACGATCAGGACGTCGAAATGTTCGGTGCCGGCGGAGTTGCGTGCGTCGGTGGTGCTCTCGGTCTGGGTCATCACCGTCCATGTTTGCCGACCGGCTTGCCGTTCCTGCTACCGCACGTACCGCGCACCGTCACGCCCGGGGTCGGACTCCGGGCGTAACACGGGGTGTCCGACAACGATCGTCACATCGGCGATGCTGGGCGCGTGAGAATCGACAGTGCTGCCTACGTTGACGGGTGCCGCCACGAGTTCGACCCGGACACGATGACCATCGATGACCCGCTCGTCGGCGACGGATTCGTGTGGCTCGGGCTGCGCATGCCCGACGAGGCGGAGCTGCAGCGCGGTCTGACAGCGCTCGGGATCACGGGCGTGTCGCCGACCGAAGTGCTCACTCCGCACCGCCGTCCGGTGCTGACCGTCGAGGGAGGGACGGTGCAGATCGTGGTCCGTACCGCGTCGTACGAAGACCGCAACGAGACGATCGCGCTCGGCGAGATGACGCTGCTCGTGACCGACAAGGCAGTGATCACGATCCGTCACGGGCAGGCCAGCCAGCTGGCGTCTGTGCGAGCGTCGCTCGAGAGCAACCCGTCGCGGCTGCGACTCGGACCGCCGGCGGTGGTCGCCGCTGTGCTCGGTCTCGTGATCGACGACTACGGCCCCGCGCTCGATGGATTCGAGAACGACGTGATCGAGGTGGAACGTGATGTGTTCTCCGACAATCATCGCCAACCGGTGCAACGGCTCTACAAGCTCAAGCGCGAGGTTCGCCGGATGCTGGTGGCGATCGACTCGCTCGATGATCCGCTCGCTCGACTCATTCGCGTGCGGGGTTCACAGTTGCACCCCGAGGTGTTGGCGGACCTCAACGAAGCCGAGGATCAGCTCGATCGGGCCGTCACCCGTGCTCATTCGTTGTCGGGTCTGCTCGACGCGGCGCTGACTGCCAGCCTCACCCAGATCACGGTCCGCCAGAACGACGACATGCGCAAGATCAGCGCCTGGGTGGCGATGGCCGCGGTTCCGACGATGGTGGCGGGCATCTACGGCATGAACTTCGACCACATGCCCGAACTCGGTTGGGAGTTCGGCTATCCGTTGGTCCTCACGCTCACCGCGCTCGCAGTGGCGTCCCTCTTCCGCCAGTTCAAGAAGTCCGACTGGCTCTAGACGACGTTGGTGGAATTGCGGGCGATGAGCTTGCCCAGGGCCCATTGCGAACCGCGAGGTGACAACCGGGCGGCGGCATCGAAGAGGTGGGCGTCGGGCCCGATCAGCGCGCGCCGCTTGTTCTTCTCGACGGCGCCGATGATCAGCTGGGCAGCCTTCTGTGGCGTGGTGCGGGTGAGTCGCTCGAAGTCGACCGCGGCCTGCTCGGCATCGACGGCTTCCTCGTGGTCGGCGAACTCGAAGCGAGCGTTGCGTGCGATGTTGGTGCGGATGCCGCCCGGATGGATCGTGGTCGCCGACACGCCGCACTGCTCGATGTCGAGTTCCGTGCGCAGCGCGTCGGTGAACCCGCGCACAGCGAACTTCGCGGCGTTGTAGGCGGACTGGCTCGGAATCCCGAGAAGTCCGAACACGCTGGAGATGTTGATCACGTGTCCGTCTCCCGACGCTTTCAGGTGCGGGAGGAACGCCAAGGTCCCGTGCACGACACCCCAGAAGTTGATGTCGATCAGCCAGCGGAAGTTGTCGTAGGTCATCGCATCGACGTTCGCCGAGAGCGCGACGCCGGCGTTGTTGAAGATGAGGTTGACGCGCGCCGAACTCGGCCACGATGTCGGCGGCCCATGCTTCGACGGCCGCACGATCGGCGACATCGACGAGCGCGGAGCTCACTTTGACCGGACCCGCGATCGGTGCGGCCTGCTCGACGAGCGCGACCGTCTCGGCCAGTCCGGCGTCGTCGACGTCGCTGAGTGCCACGTGGCAGCCCTTGGTCGCCAACTCGACGGCGAGTGCTCGTCCGATGCCGGAACCGGCCCCCGTGATCGCGGCGACCTTGCCCGAGAAGTTCTTCATCTGCCCACCCTACAAATCGTCGTTTGTAGGGTGGGCAGATGACGAGTCAGCTCGAGTTCGGATGGTTGTCGCCCGTGATCGGAAACCGGTGGAGCGATCATCAGCCCATCGTGATGTATCAGGAGCAGCACATCCTGCCGACGGCCCTGGCGCACTTCGACTCACTGTGGATCGCCGACCACTTCTACGGCTTCGACGCCAAGACCGACCCGTTCATGGAGGCGTGGACCACGCTGACCTGGCTCGCCGCGAAGTTCCCCGACGTGAAGCTGTGCCACCACGTCCTCGGTGTCGGCTACCGCCCGCCGGCGCTCACCGCGAAGATGGCGTCGTCGCTCCAGACCCTCTCGGGCGGACGCTTCATCCTCGGGATCGGGGCCGGGTGGCGCGAGGACGAGTACCTCGCCTACGGCTACGACTTCCCCCGCCCCGCTGTGCGGTTCGAGCAGCTGGAGGAGACGATCGAGATCTGTCGACTCATGTGGACCGATCCCGACGCGACCTTCCACGGCAAGCACTTCCACATCGACGGTGCAGCGGCGTCGCCGCTGCCCGACGTCGTTCCGCCGATCTGCATCGGCGCAGCGGGTGAGCAGATCGGGCTGCCGATGGTCGGCCGGCTCGCCGACATGTGGAACGGGCCGTCACGCGGCACCGACGACGACTGGCGCCGACGCCTCGACATCGTGCAGTCGTCGGCCGTTGCGGCCGGGCGTGACGTTGCCGAGATCGAGGTCAGCACGACCCTCGAACGGGCGCTGCCCGAGTCGGACGCCGAGTCGGCCGAGTTCCTCGACCTCCTCGGACACAAGGCCGATCTCGGGGTGCAGCACGTCGTGCTCGACTTCGGGCATCCCCTCACCGACGAGCACGTCATGCGCTTCGTCGAGCAGGTGATGGCGCCATTGCGGGCTCGGTAGTTTGCTGCGATGGCTGACATCACCTGACTCACTGTTTGCGTTGCGGTTCGGTTGGCCCGCCCCAACCGAAGTGTCACGCAAACTGCTCTGGAGTTGGTTGCCAGCCGGGGCCTCGGAACATGTAGCTGAAGCGGTCACGCCAGCTGCGCGCTTGTCGGACGTCGTGGGCGATGTCGACGAACTCGTGGTAGCCGATGCGGACCGGGTTGAACGTGTGGATGTTCTTGGTGAGGCCGTACTTGATGCGGCGCACCTCGGGCTCGAACGTCCCGAACAGCTTGTCCCACACGATGAGGATCCCGCCGTAGTTCTTGTCGAGGTACTGCGGGTTCGCGCCGTGATGCACCCGGTGATGTGACGGCGTGTTGAACACGGCCTCGACCGGCTTCGGCAGTCGGTCGATCGCCTCGGTGTGGATCCAGTACTGGTAGAGCAGGTTGATCTGGCCGGCCTTGATCACATGATGGGCCGGAATGCCGAGTAATGGCATCGGTAGGAACACCCACGACGTGAGGAACCCCGACCACGGCTGGCGCAGCGCGGTCGACAGGTTGTAGCGCTCGCTCGAGTGGTGGCTCACGTGGTTGGCCCAGAACAGACGCACCTCGTGCATCCACCGGTGATCCCAGTAGTAGAGGAAGTCCCACGCCACCATCGCCACCGGCAACGACCACTTGGTGGTCCCGAGGTTCGCCACTCGGCGCTTGAACACGAAGCGGTTCATCGCGGCGATGCCTCCGGCGATTGCCAGGTTGACGGCGATGTTGCCGGCGAGCATCGACAGGCTCGCGGCGGTGTCACGACGCTCGTATCCGACAGGTACCAGCGGGTCCGGCGGACGTCGGGAGTCGGAGAGTTCCGCAGCGGTCGCATCATCGAGGTCGCCGAACTCGCGGAGGTCACGGCGGGCGAGCACGCGTGACTCCCACACCATCGTCCCGACGAAGACCGGGAGCGACAGCACATCGACCGTGTCGATCGGACGGGAGTTGAGGCCTTTCACGTTCCCCAGTGTCGCATTTCGGGTTTGCGTCGCGAATTCGTTGGGGCGGTCCAACGAAAGCGTGACGCAAACCGGAAGGGGGACGCGCTGACGGGTAGGTTCGCGACGTGAGCGAGACCAGGAAGTTTCCCCAGTCGCGATTCGCCCCACCACCCGGGGCCACCGAGATCCTGCTGGTCCGTCACGGCGAGTCGGCGGCCCACGTCGAGGGCGAACTGTTCTCGCTCGTGGGCGGGCACGGCGATCCGCCGCTCGCGCCCGACGGTGTCGAACAGGCCAAGCTCGCGGCGCAACGACTGATCGACACCAACGAACGGATCGCCGCGGTGTACGTCACCACGCTCCAGCGCACGGTCCAGACCGTGGCGCCACTCGTCGAGCGGCTGGGCCTCACGCCCATCGTCGAGGCCGACCTTCGCGAGGTGTTCCTCGGCGACTGGGAGGGCGGCGAGTTCCGCAGGCGTGTGGCCGACGGCGACCCGATCGCTCAGCTCATGTACGTCGAGCAGCGCTGGGATGTGATTCCCGGCGGCGAGCCGGCCCATCAGTTCCGCAACCGGGTGCAACGTGGCATCGAACGCATCGCCGCTGCGCACCCCGACGAACTCGTCGTCGCGGTCGTCCACGGTGGTGTGATCGGTGAGATCATGAACATCGCGACCGGCTCGACCGGCTTCGCGTTCACGGGCTCCGACAACGCATCGATCAGTCACGTCGTCGTCACTGCCGACCGCTGGATGGTGCGGTGCTGGAACGACACGTCGCACCTCAGCCGCACGTTCAGCACCGCTGCGCAACCCCTGATCTGAAGCTGGAGCACCGGGGTCTGACCCCGATGTCTCGACCCCGACGATTCAGGTGGTCTGATCGGGGCGCCAGAATCCTGCGAGCAGGGCCATGCCGCCGCCGATGCCGCCGATCGCAGCGATCAGCAACCCCGTGGTCCCGGTGAGATCGTCGGTCAGCTCGAGCGCATGGTCGAGCGACCAGGTGCCCGGACCGACCGCACCGATCGCCAGCCCGACGATGCCGAGCGTCATCACGTACTCCCACCCCTCACCGGGCCGGAAGATGAAGAAGCCGTTGCCTCGATGATTGATCGCCCAGGCGACGAACATCACTCCGACGACCCCGGCAGCTGCAAACGGTGTCAGCAACCCGACGATCAGCGCGAGGCCGCCGGCGATCTCGGTGATGCTGGCCAGCCAGGCGTGCAGCTTCGGTGGCTTCATCCCCATCGAGCCGAACCACCCGGCCGTGCCGTCGATGTTCGGGCGGACGTGGTTGACGCCGTGGGCCAGCATCACAGCGCCCACTCCACATCGCAGGAGGAGCAGGGCGAAGTCGATCGCATCGGCATCGTTCATGCCGTCAGCCTGTCAGGTGGCGCGTTGTCAGAAGTGAACCTGGCTGGACGCTGCGTCCGACGTGGACCGTGCGGCCACGGCCTCGACGGCAGCGGTGTGCAGGGCAGCCAACTCGTTGCGGCGCCCTGGTGCCAGCTCCTCGAGCAGGGCGATGTCGTTGCGTTCGCAGGCCCTGATGATGTCGAGGGTCTCGCCGAGCTGGCCCCGCCCGTGCAACAGGGCGCCGACGATCTCGTCGGTGACGGGCAGTTCAGCCAGCAGTTCGGCGATCGGCGCCGCATAGAGCAGGTCGGTCGTCGACAGCAGGGCCACCGTCACACCGCTGCCGGCGTGGTCGGTCCCGGCGAGCAGTTCGGCCGCCATGTAGGCGCGTACGGCGCCGCTCGTGATGTGCACGTCGTCGTCGATGGTGTCGTCCGACGAGGCGATGAGCTCCGCGAGGCAGCGCAGCTTCTCCGGCCCGAGCAGGCCCATTGCCTGATCGAGTGAGTGGACGTTGCGGTCGAGCCCGAATGCGTTCGCGTTCACCGCGGTGAGCAGCCGGAATGCCAGCGACGGATCACTCGCCATGATCGACTCCAGCGCGCTCACGTCGATCCCGTGGCCATGGTCGGCGAGCGAGTCGTGCAGGGCTCCGGCCGACCGTGTACCGGCCGGCCGGGCCGGGCGCCGGAGCACCTCGGGTTTCGCGATGTAGTAGCCCTGGAAGAGGTCGAAGCCGTGGTCGACGCACCGCTTGAAGTCGTCGACCGATTCGACCTTCTCGGCCACCACCTGGATGCCCGGCGATCGTTGGCGGGCAACGTCGATCAGCCGCGGGATCTCGGCGTCGTGCGCCGTCGTCAATTCGATCTTCACGAGGCTTGCCAGCGCGAGCAGCTGAGAACCTTCGAGATCGCCGAGGCGGCTGACGTTGTCGAGCGCGAAGTGGTAGCCGTCGTATCGGGCCCGTTGGAGCGCAGCGATCGTGTCGTCGTCGAACGGTGTTTCCTCGCGTACCTCGATGATCATGCCTTCAGGAGGCATCGCTCGATGGAGGCCGTGGATGACAAGACTGGCACTGGCGTTGATCATCCCGAATCGATCGCCGACCACGTGTTCCATGCCCCACTGGAGGAGCACGCGTTCCATCACTCCGCGGGTGGCGGCGTCGGGGTCGTCGAAGGTCGTTGCCGACTCGGCGCCGTCGCGATAGAGCAGTTCGTAACCGAAGACCTGACGGTCGGCGTCCACGATCGGTTGGCGCCCGAGGAACACTTCCGTGCTCATGTGGTCGCCTCTGCTGCCGCTTCAGGTGCGACGGCTCTGCGTGATCGAATCGTGGTCAATCGTCATGTCCCAGCCAGCCTGCATCGCCACCGAACGGGCAACGTCTCACGATGTATCGGCCGTGCAGGTCGCGAACTGAAGGACCTCGTCGTCCGATGCCCATGCACGGTGTCCGCACGGAGGGCTCACTCGTCGACGAGCTTGCGCTGCGTAACCTGCAGGCATGTCCTGTCGCATCCTGGTGCTCAACGGCCCGAACCTGAATCTGCTCGGCACCCGCGAAACCGACGTCTACGGAACGGCGACACTCGATTCGATACTCGCCGACATCCGCGAGGTCGCGTCCGAACACGGGGTCGAGGTGTACGACGTCCAGTCGAACAGCGAGGGCGAGCTGATCGATGCTCTCCACGAGGCCCGCACGCGCGCCGACGGTGTGATCTTCAATCCCGGCGCCTACACGCACTACAGCATCGCCCTGCGGGATGCGATCGCGTCGATCTCGGTTCCGGTCGTCGAGACCCATCTCTCGAACGTGCATGCCCGCGAGGAGTTCCGCCACACGTCGGTGGTGAGCGCAGTGTGTCTCGGCGTCGTCGCCGGCTTCGGCGCCGACAGCTACCTGCTCGCGTTCGAGGCGCTCCGCCGCCACTTCGCCCACCGGGCCTCGCCCACCGTTCGCTCCGACTGACCGCAGAGCGGTCCCTGTGCCCAACGACACCGCAGCGGGCGCTGGAGAAGCGTCGCCGCCGGCCGATACTGCACACGTGAGTTCCGCTGTCATCGATCCGCCGCGCACCGACGCGAGCGTTCGCGCCGTGTCCGTGGCGCAACGTGGCGTGTTCGCGTGCGGGTGCGATCGCCGTGGTGCTCGCCGCGGCGCCGTCGACGCGGGCCATGCGCTTCTCGGTTCGTGTGGCACTGCTGGTCGCCGGGTCGTTCACGATCGCCGTCGCCGTCGCCGTCACGCTGTGGAACGGCCTCGGGCCGGGCCCGCTCGACGTGTTCATCGGCGCGATTCGCGTGCGTTCCGGGCTGCCGCTCGGACCGACGGTGTGGCTCGTCGTCGGATCGATGATCGTGATGTCGTGGTTGCTCGGGCGGCGTCCCGGACCGGGCACGATCATCTCGCCGTTGATCATCGGCGTGGCGATGCAGGCCACGGCCACCATGCTCGAGTCGGTCGGTGCCCCCGACGCGATCGTCGTGCGAGTGGTCATCCATCTGCTCGCCGTCGGCGCGATCGGGCTCGGCGCCGGGGCACTGATCGTGTCGCGGCTGGCGCGGGGTCGGGAGAACTGCTCGCTGCTGCAGCGTCGGATCGCAGCGGACGCACCGAACCGCGGGCCCGCATGGCGATCGAGTTGTCGTGGCTCGTCGTCGGTGTCGCGCTCGGCGGGCCGGTCGGCCTCGGCACCATCCTGCTGGCGTTGACGATCGGTCCCGCGGTCGCGGTCGGTCATCGGATCGTCGACGGCGCTGTCGCGCAGACGAGCGAGCGGTCGCTCGTGTACGCCTCATCGGCGTCGCCGGCCGGCTGAGTCCGCTCGTCCCTCGCTGCCCTGAGTGACGCGAGCGAGCCGTGGCAGACTGTTGCGATGGCAAGCAACGATCTCCACTTCGGTACCGAGCGCGACGGCGATCATCCCGATCGCGACGACGAGTGGGCCCGCTTGCGGGCCAAGCACATCCTGCCGGCCGAGCGGCGACCGTCGTCGACCGCTCGCGGAGTGCACCACCAGGCGCTGATCTCCTCCGACGTCGAGCGGACGATCGACTTCTATCAGGGCCTCCTGGAGTTCCCGCTGACGGAGTTGTTCCAGAACCGTGACTACGTGGGATCGACCCACTTCTTCTTCGACATCGGCAACGGCAACGCACTGGCCTTCTTCGACTTCCCTGGCCTCGGGCTCGGGCGAGTACGCCGAGGTGCTCGGCGGCCATCACCATCTCGCGATCTCGATGGAGCGGGCCAACTGGGAGCGCATCAGGGCAAAACTCGACGCTGCAGGTGTCGAAACCCACGTGCTCGCCGACACGTCGATCTACTTCAACGGCCCCGACGGAGAGCGCCTCGAACTGATCGCCGACCCCCTCGGCGAGATGTACGGCATGACCGTCCTCTGACCCGGTGAGCCGACCCTCCCGGGAAGGCCACGACCGCAACGTCGGCTGAACCGAACCGAACCGAACCGAACCGACCCAACCCCAAGGATACCGGGAAACTGGAGCGATT
>CAVVFL010000024.1:0-23602 GCA_963747375.1 Ilumatobacteraceae bacterium | reverse complement strand
ACCCGTTCGACGTGCCACCGACGAGGTACGGAGGCCACACCAGACGTGCCTCGTCGGCGTCGATCGGGTCGTCGTCGTACATCGAGGCCCAGGGTTCGGGTGTGTCGAACGGTTCGTGCGGGTCGAACTCGTCGACGAACAGCATCCAGCGGTCGTGGAACGGCGACCGTGGCGAAGCCACACCCCGCAGACGCCATCGTCCGCGGTCCGGGGAAGTCCTCCTCGGCGCCGAACCAGGTGCGGCTGTCGTCGTAGTGGCGTCGACCGAACGAGCGGTCGGCGATCCCGAGTTGATCGCGCAGGAACCAACCCCCATCGGCGGCGTTCGAGATCAGCGGTCGATCGCCGGCTCGATCGTCGGTGCGCCGATGCCGCTCGGGTCGGCGTAGGTCCTCCACGGGTCGCCCTCGTGGCCGCGCAGGTACTCCCAGCCGGAGAAGTCGACGTGGTAGTTCTCGCCGCCGGTCTCGAACAGGTGCGGGTGGTCGGACACGAGCATCGTGGTCACGTCGGCGCGACGCGAGCGTGGCGGTGATCGACTCCTCCCACAGCTCGATCGACCCCCACGGCTTCCAGAGGAAGTCGAGCGACCCGACGAGGATGTCGTGGCGGGCCGGCATGCACGGCAGTGACCCGGTGACGTGGCTCGTGAACTGCGTCGAGCGAGCGGCGAACCGGTCGAGGTTCGGCGTGGAGAACTCGGTGCCGCCGTACGACCCGAGCATGTGCCGGTTCAACGAGTCGAGGAGCACGACGACGACGTTCCGCGGGGTGTCCATCGGCCGACCGTAGCCGTGCCCGTGCGGCCGAGCCCTCGTCCGACGATCAGAGCCCGGATCGTCCCGGAAACCGGAACAGCTCGCGCACTGATTGGCCGCGGACGCGACGACGCGGTCCGAGCCGGGGCTCGGACCGCATCGGTCGGTGAGGCGGACGACCTACTGATTCACAGGGGCCGTGAGCTCGAACGTGTAGCTGATGATTCCGTCGGCGATGTTCCACGTGCCGGTGCCGGTGATCCCTTCGAAATCGCCGGTACCGCCGGTGGCGGTAACGCTCGATGTGTAGCCGTTGGCTCCGACGGTCAAGACCTCCAACATGGTCATCGTGCCCGTGCCGAGCCCGTCGATCGTTCCGGTGAACTCCATCGTGTTCGAGCCGACGGTGGTCGTCCCGCTGGTCCACGTGGTCTGACTGATCTGGCCGGTGCCGACCATCGAACCCTCGAACGTGAGGACCTCCGTGCTCACGTTCTCACCGGGGCGTTCGCCCGGCTCGCTCGTCTGGGCGGACATCACGGCGGTGCCCGTTGCCGTCACCGTCTCGAGTGACCCCTTGGGCGGCACGGTGATGGTCCAGACATTCGAACCAGTGGCGCTACTCGAGGGGTTGGCCGGGTCGGAGGTGGAGGTCCCTGTTCCAGAGGCCCCCTCGAAATCGCCGGTACCACCCGTGATCGTGCTCGTGTCGCTCCAGACGCCATCGACGGTCTGCCACACGTCGATGAACGACAGGGTTCCGGACCCGAGCCCCTCGATCGTTCCGGTGAACAGGAACTCGCCGGCTCCGAACTGGGATCCATCGGACAGGGGCCAGAACTGCGACACCCACGGAGCGCTCCCGGCGAACTGTCCTTCGTAGATGGTGGTTCCGAGAATCGTGGTGTCGCCCGTGAGCCCGGCTGAACTGGGCGTGGGTGTGGCGCTGGCCGAGACACCGGATTCGGCGAAGGTGCCGGTCACCGTGACCGTCACCGGCTCGGGAACCGGTTCGGGTGCCGGCTCCACCTCGGCGGCGGTGGTCGGGTCCGGGGCGGGGACCACGACGGCCTCCGCGTCGGGATCGACCTCGGCGTCGGGTGCGGGTTCTGCTGGAAGCGTGGCCGTCGGCGTGTCCGCCGGCGCGGTGTCGTCGGAGCGAGTCGTGGCGAACACGAGACCTCCGACGAGTGCGAGACCAGCGACCGCAGCAGCGGCCAGCATCCATCCTCGCTTGGGTGAGTCGTTGCGGTCGGGACTGAGCATGATGACCTCCATGGTCGGTTGGTCGGTCTGCTCGTCGATCCGTGTTCGGATCGAGTCCCAGGCCGTCGATGATGGAGTCGAGCGGTCCGCGATCTGGTGCAGGTCTCGCGTCACGCGATCGGTGAAGCGGGTCATGGTTCCAGTTCCTCTCTCAGTGCCTTCAGCCCCCGGCGAAGATGCGACCGGACGGTCGCACCGGGCATGTCGACGATCGATGCGATCTCCGACGCCCTGTATCCCCCGTAGTACTTGAGGACCACCACGATGCGCTGGTCCTCCGGCAGAGTGCCGAGCACGTCCCAGAGTTCACTCGCGTCGCTGGCCAGGCCCGCGGGTGGCTCCGGTGGGTGCAGTGCGATCACCCTGCGCCGTCGGAGCACCGATCTGCATCGGCTGACGACGGCACTGCGCAGGTAGGCGCCCGGCTTGCGGATCTCGTCCAGCCGTCGAGCTACCTCGACGAAACTGTCCTGGACGAGATCCTCGGCTTCTGCGTTGCTGCCCACGAGGGTGTACGCGAGGCGAACCATGCCGGTGTACTCGGTCCGGTAGAGCTGGTCGAGTACGTCGGCATGCTCGATCACCTTGTGGGTGCTTCTCGAGATCGCCACTTCCTCCATCATCACCTACGGCGCACGAGCCGACCAGAGTGTTGCAACGAATTTCGGATCCTTCGGCCGAAGCACGTCCCGACATGCGAACGACGAGTGACCGTGGACCCGTCAGCGCTTCCTCGAGCGACCCAGGAGACGGTCCATGATGCGATCGATCAGGAGCGGTTTGTCGTTCTGCTGGCCGACCTCGCGGTGCTGGTCGCAGTAGAACTCGTACGGCGGTATCGGCTCGCCGCAGGTCTGGCACCGATACGGCTGGCTCAACGGGTTGGGATTCCCCATGTGGCCGCCGAACGACATGGTCCCACCATAGATCCGCACTGCGCATCGGCGCGCCGGGGCTGACCGGTCGATGTATCGTCGTGCCGTGTCGAACCAGCAGCAAGACGCAGACGACCACGACCGCGGTGAACTCGCCGATGTGCTGGCATTCCCGTCGGCCACGCCTCCATCGGCCGATCACGAGCTGGGTCTGCGGCCCCTGATCGGCGACGTCCTGCGCGACGAACGACTCGATCAGGAGCGCACGCTCGCCGATGTCGCCCGGGCGGCCGCGGTGTCGCTGCCGTACCTGTCGGAGGTGGAGCGCGGTCGCAAGGAGATCTCCTCCGACCTGCTCGACGCGGTGTGCGACGCCCTCGAGATTCCGCTCGTCGAGGTGCTCGAGCGGTGTGTCGACCGGCTACGCGCCGGGATGCAGGGCGCCTCGGGATTCCAGCTGCGCGCTGCCTGACGGCGTCGGGACCATGTCGGCGATCCCGTAGTCGACTGCCGCCGGCCCGGCGAGAACCAGAGCTCGGTCGGTGTCGGCGCGGATCTGGTCGACGGTGCGCCCCGTGTGTCGTGCGAGGACGACTTCGGCTTCCGTGCGGACCCGCGTGAGCTCGGCCGCCTCGAGTGCGAGATCGCTCATCGAGCCCCGCCGACCCTCGGTGTCGGGCTGCTGCAACAGGATACGCGCGTGTTCCAACACGGCCCGTTTGCCGGGAGTGCCGGCGGCCAACAGGATCGCCGCCGCCGAGGCAGCCTGGCCGACACAGATCGTCGCCACGTCGGGGGCGATGAAGCGCATCGTGTCGTAGATCGCCATCATCGCGGTGAAGGACCCGCCCGGTGAGTTGATGTACAGGTGGACGTCGCTCGACGGTTTGTCGGCCGCGAGGTGGAGCATCTGCGCGATGACGACGTTGGCGACACCGTCGTCGATCGGGGTGCCGAGGAACACGATGCGTTCGCTGAGCAGCCGGCTGTAGATGTCGGTGACACGCTCGCCCCGTGCCGTCGCCTGCACCACACTCGGGATCGTGTAGCTGCTCACGCCGACGCTCCTGCCAGGCCGACGCCGCGTCGGCGTGAGATCGGGTGGATCTCCTCGAGCGACGACACCACGTGATCGACGAAGCCGTACTCCCTTGCGCCCTCGGCATCGAACCAGCGGTCGCGGCCCACGTCGTCGATCACCTGGTCGAGCGGGCGGCCGGTGTGACGCGCGATGATCGATCGCATCCGGTCGAGCGTGGCAACGAGGTGCGCGGCCTGGATCTCCACATCGGCCGCGGTGCCACCGAGCCCGGCGGATCCCTCGTGCATCAGGACCTGGGCGTTGGGGAGCGCGTACCGCTTCCCGACCGTGCCGCCGCACAGCAGCACCTGGCCCATGCTCGCGGCGAGGCCGATGGCGACGGTGCTGACGTCGTTCGGAACGAGCTGCATCACGTCGTAGATCGCCAGCCCGGCCAGCACCGACCCGCCGGGGGAGTTGATGTAGAGGCAGATGTCGGACTCCGCGTCGTCGGCCGACAACACGAGGAGCTGCGAGACGATGCGAGTGGCCGACTCGTCGGTCACCTCGTCGCCCAGCACCACGATGCGCCGGTCCATCAGTCTCTCGGACAACCGTTCGTCGGTCAGTGATGTCATCGCCCGATCGTGGCACCCCCGGCTCGCCGACGCGCCCGGTTCTGCCGGAGGCAGAACGCTCGCACAAACCAGCGCCCCGGTTTACGTGAGCGCATATCGCGAACGTCGATGTTGTCGCTCACGCAAACGCCGGGCGCCGGATTGGCGTGAGCCGAGATCGCGACTGTCGACGTTGTCGCTCACACAAACGCTGGCTCACACAAACGCTTGCTCAGCTGGGCAGCGCCTGCGGGGTCGAGCGGTCGACCACCGACCAGGTCCCGGCGAGGCAGATCGAGGCCGCACCCTGGCCCACGCCGATCATGCCCGTGTGGTCGATCAGCACGCCCCCGCACTCGGGGAGCCCCCACAGCAGCAGGGTGTCGGCGACCGTCCATCGTCGTTCCGACCCGGGCGTCCAGTGGGGGATCGCCACACCGGGGACGAGCCCCAGTCCGGCCGCCGTCGTCGCGCCGCCGGGGACAGCGGAGCGCTCGCACAGCACCATCGCTCCGGCCGAGGCACCGGAGATCGCGGTGCCTGCGGACCACAGACCGACCACACGATCACCGATGGTTCGGCCTCGATCGGTGATGGCGAGCACGTCGAGGAGTCCGCCCGGCGAACCGCCGGGCAGCACGATCAGACCAACGCCGTCGGCGAGCGCGTCGAGCGAACGCCGGGGATCGTCACGCGGGTCGGGGATCACCTCGACGTCCGCTCCGAGCCGACCGTAGTGAGCCACAGTTCGCGCCGACGCCCCTGCGTAGTCGCTTCCTGGTCTGGCTGCGCCGGCGAGCACCACGACGCGGCCGGCGCATCGCCCGAGCACGGTTCGATCCATCTCGTCGCACGGTGGTGTCAGTTCCCGCCCGCCCTGGAGGCAGATGACCCCCGTGGTGGTGTTCACGGCGCCGGGGCCCATCGGGCGGCGGTCAACACGGTGCCACCGGCAACCAACCACGACGTTCGTGTCGCGCCGAACGTCGTGGTGACGAGATCGAGCGGGGTGTCGGCGTCGACCGCAGCGAGGTGTTCGATCTCGGCGACACCCCGGCGTGATTCGTCGGTCGGCAGCGTTTCCTCGACGATCGCCCATTGGGCCGCGTTGTTCACATGACGCAGCGGGTCGATGTCGACTCGTCGGATCGTCCACGGCCGGCGCGACACCTCGTCGGGAGGTGCGGGGAGACGGAGCCGCGACGACACCCGCCGCCCGGCCGCTGCCGCTCCGTAAGCGTTCAGGAAGTCGTCGCCGAGCCCTGTCGGTCGTCCGGACGTCGGGTCGACGCGGATCCACAGACTCACGGCCTCGATCGACGCGCCGCGCTCGCCCACGATCGACGTGCGCCGCTCGGCCCAACTCCGACCTGTGCCGGAACAGAACGTCGACAACTCGAGCGGCTCGTCGAGGCTCGCGGCCCGCCGCACGTCGATCAGCGTGCGGCGCACCACCCAACCGAACGCGTCGTCGAGGCGGCGCATCGGTGGCATCGTCGGTGGCGATGTCCTGCAGGTAGCGAGCGGTGGCGTCGAGGCGGAGACGGGCACGGGCATCGACGTCGCCGAGTCGCACCGGTCGGGTCCGGGTGACGATGCGCCCGACGGCGGGTCGTTCGACGAGTTCGACAGCGGGAAGATGCACGGTCATGGGCACCTCGAACGTATCCGCCGCATCCGACGGCGGCGCGACCGTGCGCATAGGGTCGGGTCATGGCGTTCGAGACGGTGACCGGGTACTGCTGGCCGCAATCCGTGGCGGGAGGTGAGCGAGTGGCGCTGCATCTGTCGTCGGCCGGCGGGCGTCCGGTGTCGGTGGAGGTTGCCCGTGTCGGAGCGACTCGCACCGTGGTGTTCGCGGAGTCGGACATCCCGGCGGGCGACCATCCGACTCCGCCCGACGCCTCCCAGACGGGTTGTGACTGGCCGGCCGCAGCCGAGATCGGGATCGAGCCATCGTGGCCGTCGGGGTACTACGAGGTGCTCCTGTCGATCGACGTCGACGGCAAGGTCCGGCGCGATCGAGCGTTCTTCGTCGTGCGTCCTGATCTGGCCACCACCTCGGCCACGATCCTGCTGGCGCTCGGCACCAACACCTGGCACGCCTACAACGACTTCGGCGGCCGCAACCTGTACTCCGGCGCCACCTCGGCGTCGCTGCAACGACCGATGGCACCGGGGTACCTGTACAAGCCGCCGGGTGCGGGCCGGCGCGTCACGTCGTTGTATCCGCCCGATCCGCAGTCGGCGAGCCACGTCGGCTACCTGCGCATGAACCACCTGTCACCCTGGGGCGGGTCGGCGGGCTGGCCGAACTGGGAGCTCCCCTTCGTGGAGTGGGCCGAACGTGAGGGCTACGCCTTCGACATGGTCACCAACGCCGACCTCGAGGAACACCCCGAATTGCTCGGTGCCGACTCGCCCTATGGCCTCTACCTGTCGATCGGCCACGACGAGTACTGGTCGGGACCGATGCGTGACACGGTCGAGGGATTCATCGCCCGCGGCGGCAATGCCGCGTTCCTGTCGGGCAACACCGCGTTCTGGCAGGTGCGGCTGGAGGATCCGGACGACGACGGCCCGGCCGCGACCATGGTCGGCTACAAGGGATTCTTCAAGCACGACCCCGTGTACGGCACCGATCGACAGGCCGAGCTCACCACCATCTGGTCCGACCACCTCCTCGACCGACCCGAGAACCACATGACGGGTGTCAGCTTCACCCGCGGTGGCTACCACCGCATCGGCAAGCGGGTGACGAACGGCGCCGGTGGGTACACGCTTGCGCGGGCCGACCACTGGATCTTCGAGGGCACGGGACTGCACTACGGCGATGTGCTCGGTGCGTCGGCGAGCATCGTCGGCTACGAGTGTGACGGCTGCGACTTCACGTCCCGCGACGGCCTGCCGTATCCGACCGGCGCCGACGGAACGCCCACCGATTTCGAGATTCTCGGGATGGCGCCGGCCGCGCACTTCACCCGAACGACGGCGTCACGTCCGCCGGCTCCCCACGAACCGTCGGAGATCGAGTTCATCGCATCACGGCTCTTCGACGACCGCGACCCCGCCTCGGTCGAACGCATCGCGCACGGCAATGCCATGCTCGGCACGTACGTCTCGGCCGGCGGTGGCACCGTCATCACGTCGGGCTGCACCGACTGGGTGTGGGGCCTCGCCGAACGTGACCGCCACGTCGAACAGATCACCCGCAACATCCTCGACCGCCTCGCCTGAATGAAATGCGGGGTCAGACCCCGCATTTCATTCAGGCTTCGTCGCGGATGACCTTGATGCCGCTCGGGTCGACCAGCGAGTCGAACTTCAGGCGGTTGTGGCTGTGGGCCACGTGGTGCAGGCCGAAGGCCGACTGCAACGCCGTGTACTGACCCATGGCGTCGAGCGCGTTGTTGACCGACTGCTTCGCCAGCGTCAGCCCGAACATCGGGCGCCGAGCGATGTGCGCTGCCATCTCCAGCGTGGCCGACTCGAGTTCGTCGAGCGGCACCACCTTGTTGACCATGCCGTGCATCAGCGCCTCCTGCGCGGTGATCGCCCGGCCCGTGAACAGCATCTCCTTGGCGAGTCGCGCGCCTGCTTCGTAGGGATGCGTGAAGTACTCGTGGCCGTTCACGCCGAACGCCACGACCGGGTCGGAGAAGGTCGCCTCCTCCGAACAGATCACGAGATCCATCGGCCACACGAGCATCAGCCCGCCGGCGATCACCTTGCCCTGCACCGACGCGATCGTCGGCTTGGGGATGTTGCGCCACCGCCAGCACATGCCGACGTACATCTCGGCCTCGCGGGCCATGTAGCCCTCGGCGCCGTCGGCGTCGAAGTGACATTGCGTGCCGATCGTGCGCAGGTCGGACATGTCGGCATCGAGATCGACTCAGGTCGTGGCCCGACGAGAAGTGGTCGCCGTCGGCGGCCAGCACGATGCAGCGGACGTCGTCGTCGCGGGCGGCGACGTCGAACGCCTCGTTCACCTCGGAGATCATGAGGTAGTTCTGTGCGTTCGCCATCTCGGCGCGCGCCAGCGTGATCCGCGCCACCCGCTCGGCGGGAACGGTCGTAGCGAACGTGCTGCCAGTCGCTCATGTGTCGGCGCGAGCACCTCGAGCGCGTTCCAGTCGAGTACGAGCGGTCCCTCGGTCGACACGGGCTGGATGCACACGTGGTCGGCGCCCGCGTCGTAGTGGGCCTGGATGCCGGCACGCACGCGTGTCCTCGTCACCCCACACGATCACGTGGTCGACGAATCGGTTCGCTCGCTGCTCGATCTCGTCCTCCGTGAATCCGATCCGTTTCCAGTTGTTGCGGTAGTTGGGCAAGCCCGCATACCGATCGATCTGGAGGTTGGCCGCAGCGCGGGCTGCGTCGGCGTCGGTCGACACGATGACCTTCTGCTCGACGCACAGCAGCTTGTCCGGACCGATCGCCGCACGGGCTTCCGCGGTGTGTTCGGGCGTCACGAAGTACGGGTGGGCGCCGTCGGTCAGCGGTGGCGGACAACTCCAGCATCTTCGGCCCGAGTGCCGCCAGCAGGCGCAACGGCTTGTCGGCCGGCGGGACGGCCATGTACATCGATGTATCCATGGCTGCCAGGTAGTCGCGCATCTGGCTGAGGGGCTTGGAGTAGTCGAGCTTTGCGGACGCCCTCCACCATCGGCGCCGTGGCTGACGCCGAGGCCGAGGACGAAACGACCGCCGGTCTGCTCGGCGAGTGTGTTCGCCGCCTGGAGCATCGGCCCGGGGTGGCGATTGAAGATGCTCGCGATGCCGGTGGCGAACTGCAGCGTCGACGTCTGCGAACCGAGCCAGGCGAGGTGAGCGAACGGATCGCGGCCCACCGTGTCGGGCATCCACAGCGTGGAGTAGCCGAGCGACTCGATGCGGCCGGCCGCCTCCGCCGGCCTGCCCCGCGCTCATTGCATCGGGAAGTACCAGACGCCCGTGTTGGCCGGACCGGTCAGTCGATCGCGTGCGCTCATGGCGTCGAATGTAGGTGGGGGTCGACGTCCACGGTCATTCGGAGCTCGCTGCGATCAGTCGGGCAGCATCGGCAGCTGGATGCCGGGGTCGCCGCGCATCGTCGTCGCCCGCTGGAGGGCGCCGCGGCCGAAACGGTCGTGCACCGCATCCATCACGGTGTCGAGCTGTTCGGCGTCCTTGCGCTCGAACGGGAGCACGAGTTGGACCGCGTCGAGATCGCTGAGGTTCCCGACCGACACGCCGAGCAGGCTGATGCCCTTCGCCTCGACGAGTCGGCCACGCGGCATCGAGGACGGCGACGGCGGTGGAGTGGATCGTCGACGTGCCCGCCGTCGGGTCCGCGAGCGAGTGCGAACGCGTCGCCCGGGAGAAGTCGTCGAACCGGAAACGCAGCGTGACCGTGCGTCCGACTCGGTCGGCGCGTCGCATCCGGCTCGGTGACCCGGTCGACGAGGCGCCACAGCACGACGTCGATCTCGTCGCGCGAGCGTCGCCGTCGGCCCGAGTGCCTGCTGTGAGCCGATCGACCCGCGGCGTTTGCCGCCGTGTGACGCGCCGAGCGTCGCGGTTGTGGGCGAGGGCGTGGAGCTGATGGCCCATCGGCGCGCCCGACGATCGCGGTCAGCGCGTCCGGACTCATGGCGGCGACGTCGGCGACCGTGTGGATGCCCCGGTCGTGGAGCTTGGTGGCCGTGATCTGTCCGACGCCCCACAGTCGCTGCGACGGGCAGCGGGTGCAGAAAGGCCAGTTCCCCGTCGGGTTCGACCACGAGCAGACCGTCGGGTTTGCCGACTGCGCTGGCCACCTTGGCCAGGAACTTCGTGCGGGCGACCCCGACCGTGATCGGCAAGCCGACCTCGTCGCGCGACCCGTGCGCGCAGTCCGGCGGCGATCTGCGTGCGGTGTGCCGGCGATCCGCCACAGCCCGGCCGACGTCGATGAACGCCTCGTCGATCGACATCGGCTCGACGATCGGGGAGGTGTCGCGGAAGACGTCGAACACGGCCCGGCTCGCCGTCGGTGTAGGCCTCGAAATGCGGGGCGACACGTCGATCAGGTTCGGGCACAGGCGCCGTGCCGCGCTGCCCGACATCGCCGTGCGCACGCCGAACGCCTTGGCCTCGTAGCTCGCGGCGAGCACGACCCCGCCGCCGACGACCACCGGCTTGCCGCGCAGCGTCGGATCGTCACGCTGCTCGACCGACGCGTAGAACGAGTCGAGATCGGCGTGCAGGATCGTCGCCGTCGAGCGCTCGCGGACACGAACACATGTTCGCACGCCCTCGACGGAGCGCGCAACATGAGCCGCGGGGTCTTCGGACCCGTCCGACTCCCCGGCGGGTCACGCGACGGGGCGGTGCAGCAACCAGTCGCCGGAGGGGATCGGGGTGAGTTCGAGCCCGGCCCCGTAGGCGTACGCCCAGGCATCGAGACCCCGGTGGGTTCGCACCATGACCCGGTGGTACTCGCCGCCGACCACGTCCTCGACCTCGTCGAGCACGGCGATCGCCCGATCGAGCGTCGCCTCGAGCAACGCGAAGGTGTGCCCATGGATCGTTCCGTGCGATCCGAACACCGCCGCGGGATAGTCGAGACCGGTGTCGAAGAGCCCTCCCGACACCGAATCGGGCATCCCGCCGTCGAGCGTGAACGGCTCGAGCACGTGCCACCGGACGTCACCCGGTCGCAGCGTGCCGTACACGAAGACGTGTCGTGTCATGGTCGAAGGTCAGGTGGCGGAGCGACGCCGTCCCCGTGTGCCCCACAGCGTGCCGGCAGCATCAGGGCCACGCTCACCAGGAGAATGGCCGTGGCGAGCACGTTCACCTCCGGCGGGAACTTCACCCGGAATGCACCGTTGATGTACAGCGGGAACGTCACGAGCGAGCCGGCGTTGAACAGCGTGATGATGAAGTCGTCGAGCGACGAGCGCGAACGACAGCAGCGCCGCGGCGAGGATGCCCGGCAGGATCAGCGGGAACGTGACCTTCCAGAACGTTCGGAACGGCGACGCCCCGAGGTCCTGGGCGGCCTGTTCGAGCGTCCAGTCGAACCCGCGCACGCGGGCGCGCACCGTGAGCGCGACGAAACTGACCTGGAACATGATGTGGGCGATCACGACGGTGGTGAATCCCCGCGTGATGTCCCAGTCGAGGAAGAGGGTGGCGAGCGACGAGCCCGAGCACGATCTCCGGCGTGGTGAGCGGAAGCACGAGGAGGAAGTTCAGCCCGCCGCTGCCGCGGAACTTGTAGCGGGCGAGCGCGATGGCGATCAACGAGCCGAGGATGGTCGCGATGACGGTGGAGATGGCGGCGATCTTCAGGCTGACGACGAAGGCGTCGGTGAGCGACTGATCGCCGAACGGGTCCTTCCAGTTGTCGAGCGTGAACTGCTGCCAGGTCACGTTGTACTTGCCCGTGGGCTGGTTGAACGAGAACACGACGATCCAGATGATCGGGATGAACAGGTAGAGCAGCGCCAGAGCCCGGCATAGGCGTTCAGCGCGAACCGCGCGATCCGGCCCCCCGGTCGACGTGACGGTGCACGCGCTCACGCGAGGTCCTCCGTGCCGAAGAAGCGGCTGTAGACGATGCACGAAGACCGTGATGATGAACATCAAGACGAACGACATGGCCGACGCGAGCGGCACGTTGTTCTGCACGAGGAACTGGTCCTGGATCGAGTTGCCGATCATCGTGGTGTTCGGGCTGCCGAGGTAGAGCGAGTTCACGAAGTCGCCGGCCGCCGGGATGAACGTGAGCAAGCGTGCCCGCGAACACGCCCGGGAGCGACAGTGGCAGCACGACCTTGCGGAACGCCGACGTGGACGTGGAGTACAGGTCCTTGGCGGCATCGACGAGCCGCGACGTCGACCTTCTCGAGGCTGACGTAGATCGGCAGGATCATGAACGGCAGGAAGTTGTAGGTGAGTCCGAAGATGACGGCTGCCGGCGTGTTGATCAGCCGGCCGTTGTCCATCAGCCCGGCAGCCTCGAGGAGCCAGGTGAGCACCGACGGAGCCGAAGAAGCCGGTGGCGATCCCGTCGTCGGACAGGATGGCTGCGCCAGGCGATCGTGCGGATCAGGTACGACGTGAAGAACGGGATGACGACGAGGCCGAGCAGCAGGTGCGGTACTTGCCGCCGCGGAAGGCGATCACGTAGGCGAGCGGGTACCCGATCGCGATCGTGAGGATCGTGGCGATGCCGGCGTAGACGAACGCCCGCTGGAACTGTGGTCCGAAGTCGGTGAACGCAGTGACGTAGTTGTCGAAGTTCCAGTCGAACTCGGCCTCGACGGCGAAGCGGCTCGGCAGCGTCGACAACGACAGTCGCAACAGCGTGAACAGCGGCGCCAGGTAGAACAGCGCCAGCCAGAGCATGCCTGGCTTGAGCAGCCCGTACGGGGCGAGCTTGCGTCGGGTCTCGGGCGTGCCGATCGTCGCCACGACCACGAGCATGACGATGCTCGCGAACACCGATCGCCAGCGACGAGCGCTGCGAGCGGTCCGGTGAGCAGGCGCGTGCCGACCGCTGCCAACAGTGCGCCGGCGAGGAGCAGCGCGCCGAGACCGAGCATTCTCGGGGCGCCTCACCCCCCGGCGCACCGTTGCAGTCGGTCCATCGAGCATCAGGCGCCGGTGATCGCGGAGAAGGCCGCGTCGTACTCGGCTTCGACGTCTTCGGGCAGCTGCGCGAACGTCTGCGTCTGGGCGAGCGTGGCCGTCGTCGGGGAAGAGCAGCGGATCCGTCGGCGAGGCTCGCGTCGATCTTCTCGAGTTCGGCTCGGACGCCGTCGACGGGCGAGACGTAGCCGACCCATGCCGTGATCTGCGCTGCCTGCACGGGGTCGTAGACGAAGTTCATCCACTGCGCGGCCGCATCGACGTTGCTCGCGCCCTTCGGGATGACCATCGTGTCGGCCCACGACGTCGCACCGCTCTCGGGGAACACGAAGCGGACGGCCGGGTTGTCGCGAGCGAGCGAGGCGACGTCGCCGGACCAGCCGATGGTCGCAGCGAAGTTGCCGTTCGACAGATCGTCGAAGTAGTCGTTGCCGTGGAAGCGCCGGATCTGGCCGTCGGCCTTGGCCTTCTGCAGCCGCTCGAACGCCGGAGCGGCCTCGTCGAAGGTGGTCAGCGTCGAGATGTCGATGCCCTCGGCCATCAGCGAGCAGCCCGATGGTGTCGCGCATCTCGGTGAGCGCGCCGACCTTGCCGGCGAACTCGGGGTCGAACAGGTCGTCGACGCTGGTGAGCTCGCGGCCGGTGACGTCGATGTTGTAGGCGATGCCGGCGAAGCCGGTCTGCCACGGCAGGGTGTACTCGCCCGTCGGGTCCCACGCCGCGCCCTGCAGGTCGGCGCGCAGGTTGGCGGCGTTGGGGACCTGGTCGAGCGGCAGCTTGTCGAGCCAGCCGAGGGTGATCAGGCGGTCGGCCATCCAGCCGGTCGGGGCGATGATGTCCGGGTCGATCGTCTCGCCCCGGCCGAGGATCGGCTGGATCTTGGCGAAGTACTCGTTGTTGTCGTTGTAGGCCTCGGTGTAGCGCATGTCGATGCCCGGTGGCTTCCATGAAGCGGTCGACCGTGCCGGTTGCGCCGTCCTCGGTGGGGTCGATGTAGGCGGGCCAGTTCTCGAAGAACAGCGAACCGCCGCCGCCGCTGCCGCCCGTGGTGCCGCTCGTGCTTCCCGTTGCCGGCGTCGAGCCAGCGGACCCGCTGTCGCCGTCGCTGCCGCCGCATGCGGCGAGGAACGCCGGCAGCGAGATGCCGGCCGCTCCGAGCGCGCCGGCGCGGGCGAGCAGCTGGCGGCGGGTGAGGGCGCCACGCGGGTTGGTGAACGGAGTGGGTCGTCGGCTGGTCATGGATCTACTTCCTGGTGTGGTGGGTCTGTTGCGTCAGTTTGTCCGGTGTCGTCGTCGAGGTGAAGGCATCGCGTCCGTTCCTCAGGAATCGGCCAGTGCTTCGAGCGTGTCGATGTCGTTGGCTGTCGCGCCGGGTCGACGGGGCCAGCCGGCGAGCATGTAGGCGCTGCCCGGCTCCCACGACAGGTTGATCGGTGCTGCCGGGATGGAGGAACGGAAGGTCGGTCCCGGTGACGACGCTGGCGATGACCTCGCTGTCGTCGGCGAGGTGCACGTTGATACGAGCGGTCGCCCCCTGGAACACGACGTCGCGGACCGTGCCTTCGACCGAGCGACCGTCGGTCGCGCGCCGTCGGTCGTCGCCGTCAGACGTTCCGGTCGCAGCATCACCGAGACCGGCGCGCCCGGCAGGCGGTCGGTGTCGGTCCGCGCCCGGACGACGGGTCCGGCGTTCAGCTTCACCACCGTGTCGTTGCCGTCGGTCGACACCACTTCACCCGGCAGCAGATTGGCCGAGCCGATGAAGCCGGCGACGAACAGCGTTGCCGGGCTGTTGTAGATCTCCTCGGGTGTGCCGATCTGCTCGACACGACCGTCGCTCATGACGGCGATCCGGTCGCTCATCGTCAGCGCCTCGCCCTGGTCGTGGGTCACGAACACGAACGTGATGCCGACCTCGCGCTGGATGCGCTTGAGCTCGAACTGCATCGCCTCGCGGAGCTTGAGGTCGAGCGCGGCGAGTGGCTCGTCGAGCAGGAGTGCGCTCGGGAAGTTGACGAGCGCCCGTGCGAGCGCGACCCGTTGCTGCTGCCCGCCGGACAGCTGGGTCGGCTTGCGGTCGGCGAACTCGGCGAGGCGCACGACGTCGAGCATCTGGGCCACGTTCGGCTCGTATTCACTCTTGGCGATCTTCTTCGACTTCGGCCCGAACCGCACGTTGTCGGCGACCGTCATGTGCGGGAAGAGTGCGTACTGCTGGAACACGGTGTTGACGTTGCGCTTGTACGGCGGAACCCGGCTGACGTCGACGCCGTTGAGGAGCACCTTGCCGGAGGTCGGCTGCTCGAACCCGGCGATCATCTTCAACGTGGTGGTCTTGCCGCAGCCCGACGGCCCGAGCATGGCGAAGAACTCGCCCTGCTGGATGCCGAAGTCGGCCTCTTCGACCGCGACGAAATCGCCGAACGACTTGCGCACGTGGTCGAGTTGGATGACGACGTCACTCATCGGGAGGTCTCGTCACCCATTCGATGGACGCTCCGTCCTGTCTTCATGATCGGGGAAGGCTACAACGCTGAGACGTTCGCGTTCCCAACGCGCCGATCGTTCATCCGGCGGCAACAATCGACCGCTCGGCGTGGCAATCTGTGGCCATGTCAACCGAGCTGTCTTCCTTGAACTCCAACTTCATCGGCGGCGACTGGCGCGCGGCGCAGAGCGGCGCGACGGACGCCGTCGTGAATCCGGCGACCGGGGCGGTGATCGGCGAGGTTCCCGCCAGCGACGCGGCCGACGTCGACGCTGCCGTGTCGGCGGCTGCCGCAGCGTTTCCGGCGTGGGCGGCACTCACACCGCGCGAGCGCAGCGAGATCCTGCACCGTGTGGCCGACATCGTCGACGACAACATCGACGAACTGTCGCGCATCGAGTGCGAGAACGTCGGCAAGCCGGTCGGGATCGTCGAGTTCGAGATGGACCTCACGAAGGACAACTGGCGCTTCTTCGCGTCGGCCTGTCGCTTCCTCGAGGGCAAGGCCGCCGGCGAGTACATGGCCGGCTACACCTCGATGGTGCGGCGCGATCCGCTCGGTGTCGTCGCCTCGATCACCCCGTGGAACTATCCGCTCAACATGGCGACCTGGAAGCTCGGCCCGGCGTTGGCGGCGGGCAACACCGTCATCCTCAAGCCGTCGGAGCTGACGCCGTACTCGGTGCTGCGACTCGCCGAGCTGACCGCCGACGTCCTGCCGGCCGGCGTGTTCAACGTGGTGTGCGGGCAAGGTGCCGTGGCCGGCGCCGCGCTCAGTGAGCACCCCGACATCGCGATGATCTCGATCACCGGCAGTGTCGGCGCCGGCAAGGCCGTCGCGCGGGCGGCGTCGGATTCGCTCAAGCGTGTGCATCTGGAACTCGGCGGCAAGGCTCCGGTCATCGTGTTCGACGATGCCGACATCGCGGCGGTCGTCGAGAACCTCAAGGGCATGTCGTTCTACAACTCCGGGCAGGACTGCACGGCGCCGTGCCGTGTGATCGCGCGGAGCAAGGTCCACGACGACTTCGTGAACGAGCTGAACGATGCGGTCGCGAGCATCAAGGTGGGCGACCCGATGGCGGACGACACCGACATGGGTCCCGTGATCTCCGACATCCACCGGTCGCGGGTGGCCGGCTACGTCGATCGGGCCCGCGAGGCCGGCGCCGAGGTCACCGTCGGCGGCTCGATGGGTTCGGGCCCCGGCTTCTTCTACGAACCGACCGTGGTGGTCGGCCCGGGCCAGTCCTCCGAGATCGTCCAGCGCGAGGTGTTCGGGCCGGTCGTCACCGTGCAGTCGGCGGCCGACGAGGAGACGGCGCTGGCGATGGCCAACGACGTCGACTACGGCCTCGCGGCGAGTGTCTGGACGTCCGACGTCGGCCGGGCGATGCGCATGAGCAAGGCGCTGCAGTTCGGCGCCGTGTGGGTCAACGACCACATCCCGATCGTGTCGGAGATGCCGCACGGCGGATTCAAGCAGTCGGGCTACGGCAAGGACATGTCGATGTACGCCGTCGAGGCCTACACCGAGGTCAAGCACGTCATGATCAAACACTGACCGTTACATCCGGGGTCAGACCCCAGATGTAACGCTCAGCGCTCGGCGAGGCCGATGCGGCGGGCCATGTTCGTCGCGGCGTCGCGGAACAACAGGTCGTCGTTGCCGACGAAGTTCTTGGTCTGACCGAAGAGCTCGAACGTGAGCAGCCCGAAGAGCTGTGTCCAGGCCAGGACGATCGCGAGCATCGTCGTGTCACGGACGTCCGGGAGCGTGACCACCCGGCTCAATCCTCGTAACGATGACGCGGTGTCGTCGCTGATCACGAGGTCGGTGGGCTCGTCGAGCCCCGCGCCGCGGGCAGCGTCCGCGACGATGCTGATGAGGGCCAGCGACACCCGGATGCCCGGAGCGACCGTGTCGTCGGGAGCCGCGTAGCCGGGGACCGGCGTGCCGTACAGCAGTGCATAGTCGTGCGGCCGGGCGACGGCCCACTCGCGGATCGCCATCGCCGTCGTGACCCAACGTTGAGCCGGCGGTCGATCGGCGCTGGATGCGACTGCTGCTTCGGTGTGATCGCCGAGTGAGTCGTAGGCGTCGATGATCAACGCGGTCAGCAGCTCGTCACGGCTCGCGAAGTAGCGGTACACCGCAGACGAGGCCATGCCGAGGTCGCGGGCGACAGCCCGAAGCGACAGCGAGGCCGCTCCCTCGGCGGCGACGTGGGCGCTGGCCGTCGAGAGGATGGCGGCATGGACTTCGGCTCGCGCCCGCGCTCGCGCTCCTTGGATCGATGGCGTCTGGGTCGTCATGCGTGCAGTCTTGCAGATCGGTGATCCGAAAACGGAGCACTGCTCTTGACATCGTCCCGAAATGGAGTACGGTGATCCATGACAAGAGCACTGCTCACAGATTGGAGGCAACACCATGGGCACCACCCCGACACGCAACACGACCGACGCCAGCCGGTACATCGAGCCCGACTGGTTCACCCGCAACATGTTCAACCCGCTCGTCGCACGATGCACGAAGTGGGGCCTGAGCCTCTGGGGTTCCCGGGTGCTGGAGGTGCCGGGGCGGGTCTCCGGCGAGATCCGTACGACGCCCGTCAACGTGCTGACGATCGACGATCGCCGCTACCTCGTGGCGCCACGGGGGACGACGCAGTGGGTACTCAACGTCCGTGCGTCGGGCTCGTGCGACCTTCGCGTCGGCCGGCGCCGCGAACACGTCTCGCTCATCGAGATCGACGACGCCGACAAGCCCGAGATCCTGCGCGCCTACCTCCGACGCTGGAAGTGGGAGGTCGGCCAGTTCTTCGACGGCGTCGGACCCGACGCCACCGACGACGAACTGCTCGCGGCCGGACCCAAGCACCCCGTCTTCGAACTCCACTGACCGGTTACGCCGGTGCCAGGCACCGGCGTAACCAACGGTCAGACCCCGGTGGCAAGCCGGCGATCGGCGAGGCGGCCGGGGATCGGGATCCGGTCGGAGAACTTCGAAGCGAGGGGCCCAACCACTGCGGTGATCAACACGTAGGCGGCGGCGAGCGCCCCGAGCTCGGGCCCGTCGATCAGGCTCGATCCCAATGCGGCGATCACGATCGAGAACTCGCCGCGCGCGATCAACACCGTTCCGGCCCGCATCCGCGCCTTCGACCCGACGCCCATGCGTCCCGCTGCATACCAACCCGTCGCCATCTTCGTGAACACCGTCACGAGCACCAGCGCGATCGCCGGCACGAGGACGGCGACGAGGTCGGCCGGGTCGATCTGGAACGAGAAGAACAGGAAGAACATCGCGGCGAACAGGTCGCGCAGCGGTGAGATCAGCTGGTTCGCGCGGATCTCGGCCTTGCCCGACAGCGCAAGCCCGACGAGGAACGCACCGATCGCTCCCGACACCTCCAGGCGCTGCGCCACGCCGGCGACGAGCAGGGTGATGCCGAACACGGTCAACAGGAAGGTCTCGTCCGATCCCCCCGCCACCAGATTGCTCAGCCGACGCCCGTAGCGCAGTGCCGCGAGCAGGATGATCGTGACCGCGGCGAGCGCGATCGCGACGCTCGTGATCGTCGCCTCCACCGTGCCGCCCACGATCAGCGCAGCCACCACCGGGAGGTACACGGCCATCGCGAGATCCTCGATCACGAGGAGGTTGAGAACCGCCGGCGTCTCGCGGAAACCCAGCCGCCCCAGATCGGACAGCACCTTCGACACGACACCGGACGATGTGATCCACGTGACACCACCAAGCAATACGGCCGCGAGTGGATCCCATCCGAGGATCAACCCCAGGGCCACCCCTGGGGTTGCGTTGAGCGCCATGTCGACCACGCCTGGGGTCAGGCCCGACCGCAGTCCGCTTCGCAGCTCACCCTCGGAGTACTCCAGCCCGAGCGCGAACAACAACAGCAGCACGCCGATCTCGGCGGCGATCTCGAAGAACTCCAGCGTGACATCGAGTTGAACCACGCCGCCTTCGCCCATCGCAAGTCCCGCCAGCAGATACAGCGGGATCGCGGTGATCCCGAATCGGCCGGCGAGGCGCGACAACAACGCCAGGCCGAGCACGAGCGCTCCGATCTCGACGAACGCCAATGCGACGTCGGAGGAACCGGCGGCAATCAACATCCGGCCATCAAGGGCGAACGAGCTCGCGCATGGCGGCCAGGCCCTCGGTCGTGCCGACGGCAACGATCACATCGCCGGCAAGCAACCCGAACTCCGGGCCCGGTGCGGGGACGGACTGGCCGTCGCGGATCACAGCCACGATCGACGAGCCGGTCCTCGTGCGGTACATCCCGTCGCCGATCGTCGCGTCCGATGCCGGCGAGGCGGGGGTCAACTCGATCCATTCGATGGCGAGACCCTCGATCTCCTGTTGCACGGCAGCGACCGCTTCGGTGACCCGGCTCGCCCCGAGCAGTTCGGACACCGTTCGAGTGTCGGCCGCGGACAGCGTCACCAGTGAGGAGCACACATCCGGATCGTTCGAGTCGTACACGAGGATCTCCCGTCGACCGTCGTGGTGGACGAGCACGCCGATGTCGGCACCGTCCTCGGTCGTGAACTCGTGGCGAACCCCGACGCCCGGCAACTTGGTTTCGCGCACTTCGGCCATCGAGCCATTGTGGCAGCCCGCCCTCGAACGCGCAGCCCGGCCTCTGGTTACGCCGGTGCCGGGCACCGGCGTAACCGGCGACCGGGGTGGGCAGAGCACCAGGCTGGCCGTGGCGGGGCGGCACTACTCTGCGAGCCATGAGTTCGAACAGCAACGACAGCCCGGTCGACACGCCGGTCGACATCAAGCCGCGGTCGCGTGACGTCACCGACGGCATGCAGAAGGCGCCGTCGCGGGCGATGTTGCGTGCCGTCGGCATGGGCGATGCCGACTGGGACAAGCCACAGGTCGGCGATCGCCTCATCGTGGAACGAGGTCACGCCGTGCAACATGACGCTGCGCAAGCTGGCCGAACACGCCAAGGTCGGCGTGCGCGAGGCGGGCGGCTTCCCGCTCGAGTTCGGCACCATCACCGTCAGCGACGGCATCTCGATGGGCCACGAGGGCATGCGGGCCTCGCTCGTGTCGCGTGAGGTCATCTGCGACTCGGTCGAGACCGTCATGCATGCCGAGCGATTCGACGGCTTCGTCGGGCTCGCCGGTTGCGACAAGTCGATTCCCGGCATGTTGATGGCGGCCGCCCGCCTCGACCTGGCGAGTGTGTTCGTCTACAACGGCTCGACGATGCCCGGTGAGCACAACGGTGTGGCGACCGACATCACGAGTGTGTTCGAGGCCGTCGGCGCATGCGCCGCGGGCACCATGACCGAAGACGAACTCCACGAGATCGAGGCCACCGCGTGCCCCGGTGAGGGCGCGTGCGGCGGCATGTTCACTGCCAACACCATGAGCTCGATCGCCGAGGGACTCGGGATGAGCCTGCCGGGCACGGCGTCGCCACCGGCGATCGACGGTCGCCGCGAAGGCGATGCCGAGCGTGCCGGTGCAGCGGTGGTCAACCTGCTCCGACTGGGCATCACGTCGCGCCAGATCATGACGAAGGAGGCGTTCGAGAACGCCATCGCACTCACGTCGGCGCTCGGCGGGTCGACCAATGCCGTCCTGCACCTGCTCGCGCTCGCGAACGAGGCACGGGTGGCGCTCGACCTCGACGACTTCAACCGGATCGCCGACAAGGTGCCGCACATCGCCGACATGAAGCCGGGCGGCAAGTTCCACATGAGCGACCTCGACCGCGTCGGCGGCGTGCCCGTCGTCTTGAAGATGCTCCTCGACGCCGGCCTCCTGCACGGTGACGTGATGACGGTGACCGGCAAGACGATGGCCGAGAACCTCGCCGAGATCGATCCGCCGGCGGCCGACGGCGTGGTCGTGCATCCGCTCGACGCACCGATCCACCAAGCGGGCGGCATCAACATCCTCACCGGCACGCTCGCCCCGAAGGGTGCCGTCGTCAAGGTCGCCGGTCTGTCCGACGCCCAGATGCACTTCGAGGGTCCGGCACGCGTGTTCGACGACGAGTCGTTCGCGATGGACGCGATCCTCGCTGGTTCGATCCAGCCCGGCACCGTCATCGTGATCCGCTACGAGGGCCCGAAGGGTGGCCCGGGGATGCGCGAGATGCTCGCCATCACCGGAGCGCTCAAGGGCGCAGGTCGCGGGTCGGACTGCGCACTGATCACCGATGGTCGCTTCTCCGGCGGCACCTGGGGATTCTGCATCGGCCACGTCGCTCCCGAGGCGGCCGACGGCGGCCCGATCGCGTACGTCCGCGACGGCGACCTCATCCGAATCGACGTGCCGACGAAGTCGCTCGACCTGTTGGTCGACACCGCCGAGCTCGGCCAATCGGATGGACGGCTGGACAGCCAACCCACCGCGCTACACCACCGGCGTGCTCGGCAAGTACGCCAAGCTCGTCCAAGGCGCCGAGACCGGCGCCATCACCAACACCCTCTGACCGTTACACCAGGGGTCTGACCCCCGGCGTCACGGTCACCGTCGGCGGAGGGTGAGGGGCAGGATCGCCGTCAGGGCGGTGACGACGATTGCGCCGACTGGCACCGAACACGGTGTACTGGCGCTCGACGTCGACGCCGGCCGACGTCGTGATCGTCCAACCGAGTGCCCAGCAGGCTGCGAGGAACGGTACCCAGAGCGCTGAACGCCGTCGGCCGAGGGTCGTCGACCGTGTGAGCACGGTGGCCTGGGCGAGACCGATCGACGCGCCGCAGATCGCGCCCTGCACGGCGAGAGCGCCGAGCGAGGTGTCGAAGTCGACGACGGTCGCGCCGATCGCCAGACCACCGGACAGCCCGATGGCCGTCGCCGCGATCCACGACAGTCGGGGGAGCGCGGGCGAGGCGAACGATTGCACGGCGCCGAGAATTGCTCCGGTCAGAGCCCCACCGGCGAGCGCCGCCACCGTCGAGTCGATGGCGCCGATTGTGGTCATCGCCACGAGTCCGCCGATCGGGAAGCCGAGGAATCCCAGCATCCAGCGCCCTGCGACGTTCCAGATCCGGTTCGTCGACGGGTGAGCTCGGGAGACGACGACAGCGCTCATGCCGCACCCGCGATGCCGACCTGTGCGCTGCCCATCGTCAGCGCGAACGCATCGGCCAGCGGCGTCGAGTGGTCGCCGAAGTGGTCGGCGTAGTCGCTGTGGTCGACGACGAAGTCGTGCTCGAACTCGTACGCCATCTCGACCGTCTCGCGCATCGGTGCGGAGAACATCCCGAGCGCCTTGAGCTGCCATCGGGCCACACGACGAATCGTCGGGCGTGTCCCTGGCGGCGCGGGCGGCGATCTCGACGAGTTCGCGCTGGGTGACGGCTGGAGCATTCGGGACGTGCCAGGCGCGTCCCCACGCCGCTGGTTCGGATGCCAGTCGGACCAGTGCGGCAGCAAGGTCGGGGACGAAGGTGACCGAGTGAAGGGCCTCAGGATCGCCGAGGATGTCGACCTTCTTGCCGGCGGTCACCTGGGAGACGAAGCGCTCGCCGAACGCCGACCCGTCGACGTGCGGTCCGAAGAAGTCCGATGCCCGGGCGGCGACCATGCGGATCCGGCTCGCCTGGTGGGCCTCGACCAGGTCGAGGTACATGCGGGCGCGAACGGCACCCTTCTTGGTGCCTGCCCGCAGCGGCAGGGCCTCGGTCAGGTCCCCGTCGACGGGCCCGTAGCCGTAGAGGTTCTCCACCACGACCAGCAGTGAACCTGACGCGGCGACGGCATCGATCACGCCCGCTTGGAGCGCGGGGAACTCCTCCTGCCAACGGTGATATGCCGGTTGGGCGCACTGGTACACGACGTCCGCGTCGGCGATCGCACCGGCGAGCTGATCGGGGGCGGTGAGGTCGGCTCGCCGCGTGGTCGCCCCCGGCACGCTGGTGCCGGAGCGGGTCACGACCGTCGGCGA
>CAVVFL010000023.1:0-35184 GCA_963747375.1 Ilumatobacteraceae bacterium | reverse complement strand
TAGTGGTGCGGGTTGATCCCGTCGAACTCCTGATTGATGGCACCGCGACCAGTGATCTTGCTCTTCGGGTTCCGCCAGATCTCGATGTCGGTGAGCAACGGTGCGAGCGGACCGATCAGTTCGTCGGGCTGCAGCCGATTCGCCTGCCATCCGAGGCGCAGCGGCCAGACGCCGTTGTGAGAGCCACGAACCGAACTTCGGGATCCGGAACAACCCCCGAGTGACAGCACCGAGCGGCAACAACACGATGTCCTGGCCGCTGCGCGCCCGAAAAGTTCAGCACGATCTTGCCGCCGGGCTTGGTGATTCGCACCGCCTCGGACGTGAGTTCGAGGGCATCGTCGGGGTCGCAGTGCTGGAGCGTGATGTAGCTGAAGGCGACGTCCGTCGAGTTCGGCGCCAAGTCGAGCGTGTGGCCGTCGATGACATGACACGTCCGCAGACGGTCGACCTTGCCGAACAGACCGACGGTTTCAATGCATCGTTCGAGAAAGCCGGCGTCGAGGTCGCACGCCGTCACGGTCGCGTACTCGCGCGTCAACGCACACGTCATCCGACCGATACCCGATCCGATCTCGACGATCGACTTGCGATCCGGTGTGCGCCCCTGTGCGTCGGGCTCACGCAGCCCGAACACAGTCAGGTAGGCCGGGACTTCGGAGTCGCCGGTCGCCACGAACTGTTCGAGGGTGAGCTCGCTGCCTGTCTCGTTGTTGAACACCCATCCGGTCGTGCGCACGACGTCATCGCCGCTCGCTTGACGTTCACTCGTCTGGCCAGCGGCCTTCCACGGCACCAGTTGGGGGCGACGACGCATTCCAGGAGTGTGCCAGAGCAACCGCCGAACCGCCCAGTGCATGAGAAACTGGCAGCGGGCGCGCCCAACACCGCCGTTATCGTTTCAGTCATGTCTGGAGCACTTCGCGTCGGTGTCGTCGGAGCAACGGGTCAGGTCGGCAGCGTGATGCGCCGACTGCTCGACGAGCGCAACTTCCCGGTGAGCGAGATGCGGTACTTCGCGTCCGCCCGCTCGGCTGGCACGACCTTGCCGTGGAAGGGTACCGACATCGTCGTCGAGGACGCGGAGACAGCGGACCCGAGCGGGCTCGACATCGCCCTGTTCTCCGCCGGCGCCACCTCGTCGCGGGCATTCGCCGCCAAGTTCGCCGACGCCGGAGCGATCGTGATCGACAACTCCTCGGCGTTCCGGATGGACCCCGAAGTGCCGCTGATCGTCGCCGAGGTCAACGGACACCTGGCCGTCAACCCCCCGAAGGGGATCATCGCCAACCCGAACTGCACGACGATGGCGTTCATGCCCGTGCTGAAGCCGCTCCACGAGGAAGCGGGCCTGACCCGCCTCGTCGTCTCGACCTACCAGGCGGTGTCCGGTGGCGGCCTCGCCGGCGTCGACGAACTCGACAAGCAGGCACGCGAGGTCGTTGACCGCGCCGCGGAACTCACCCACGATGGCGCTGCGGTCACGTTCCCGACGCCGACGAAGTTCATCAAGCCGATCGCGTTCAACGTGTTGCCGATGGCCGGCTCGATCGTCGACGACGGCCTGTTCGAAACCGACGAGGAACAGAAGCTGCGCAACGAGAGCCGCAAGATCCTCGACATTCCGGACCTGCTGGTGTCGGGCACATGCGTGCGCGTCCCAGTGTTCACCGGCCACTCGTTGTCGATCAACGCCGAGTTCGAACGCCCTCTCTCGGTGGAGCGGGCCACCGAACTGCTCGGCGCTGCCACCGGGGTCGTGCTCTCCGACGTACCGACGCCGCTGGAGGCCGCTGGCCAGGACCCGTGCTACGTCGGTCGCATACGCGTCGACGAAGGGCGCGCCTGGCGGCCGCGGGTTGGCGATGTTCGTCAGCAACGACAACCTGCGCAAGGGCGCTGCCCTCAACGCCATCCAAATCGCTGAGTTGGTCCAAGCTCGACGATGACTGCGTTGCGAGGACCCGTCGCTGCCTGGAGGCAGCTTCCTCGTCTCGCGCCATGTCCTCGCCGACTTGATCCCAACTCAAGGACACCGTTGTTCGGTCGGAGCACCTCGATTGGTCCGACCATTTCCATCGATCTGACGGGTTCTCTCCGCTCAACAGGTGCAGGGGATCGACTGGCATTTGGGGCAGCCGTCGGCATAGCGGCGCACCGCGTCGTTCAGGTCGACGCCTTGCTGGTTGGCGAGCGTCGCCACCCAGGCGACCACATCGCCGAACTCGTGCACCCGATCTTCGTGCGTGCCCTTGCGGACCGCCTGCGCGAGTTCGCCGATCTCCTCGGTGAGCCAGGCCACGGTCGCTGACACGCCACGCTCGCGATCACGGTCGCCGTAGGTGCGTTCGATGACGTCCTGCAGCTCCGCGAAGTCCATGCGTCTCGACGGTAGCCCGCCGCGTCCGGCGGGTCGGCGGTCAGCTCTCGACGCCGACCGTGGTGCCGCTCTCGAAGCACCCGGCGAACTCGACCATCCGAGGGTCCGAGCTGACCACGACGAGGTATGACGACTCGAGACCGGTCGTCGACGTCACCCTGGTCATCGCCGTGTAGGCCAGCCGTCGCGAGCGTTCCTCCATCCCGATGCCGAGCACGACCGCCGGGCTCTCCCACCCCTTGAAGGCGTGCACGGTGCAGCCCTTCACGGCATCGGCATCGGGCCAGAACCTCGACTTGCGGCGCTGGCGTTCGTCGGGGTCACGGCTGTACACGTGATGCACCGGATACCCGGCCGCCTGGATGATCTCGGCAGCGGCCAGGCCGTCGTGGTGATACTCGCAGAGGTACACCACGTCACGGGGAGCAAGATCCGGATGCTCAGCGAGGAGGCGAACGACCTCACGGCCGATCTCGGGACCGAGGTCGGCCACACGCTCGATGTTGCGCCATGCTCGCTGACCGGACGACACGGTGCCGACCACTGCGGTCTGATCATCTGGCACCATCGGGATCGGAGCGTCGTCGGAGACGTACTCGCGAGCGAACTGATTGGTCGACTCGATCAGCTCCGGTGACATCCGGTAGGAACCGGTCATCTCGATCCAGGGTTCGACGAAGCCGGCCGACTCCAACGTGCTCGGGGTCGCCCAACTGGACGTGCCGTAGAGATCCACGGTTGGGTCGGTGACCAGCAACATCTCGCCGCCCGGGCGAAGGACGCGGTCACGCAACAGGTTCCACCACCGCAGCTGGAAGTCCTGGCCCTCGTCGACGAGCACAGCGTCGTAGCGCCGTTCGAAGCCGTGGCTGAGCACGTCGTCGGCCTTCGCGACGATCTTCACCGGCCACGTTCCGCCGCGGCGGCTCGTCGGCGACGATGCCCGCCGACGCGGCGTCGTCGACCACTCGCGCACAGAACGTGTGGAAGCTCGTGCACGTCACGCGGGCCGGGTTGGCGCCGTACTCGGCGCAGCGCTGCCCGACGAGGCTTCGCAACCGGTGCGCAAGAGTCAGGTTGAAGCACAGCACCAGCACCGACTTGCCTTCTGCGGCGAGTCGGCGGCGCGGGCGGTCAAGGCGAACGTCTTGCCGCTTCCCGATGGGCCGGTCACCCCACGGACTTCGACCCCCTTCGGATTCGCCGCCACCATCCGGGCCTGGGCGCTCAGCTGCACCGGCGAGACCATCCCGTGCGAGACGCCGTCGATCACGAGTTGGTGATGCAACCGCCGAACCGACTCGGCGCTGACCACGACGCCGGGGGGCGCCATCACCACGCCGACAAGGTGACGCTCGAGCACATCGGAGCCCCAGAGGCGAAGCGTGGCATCCGACGGGTCCACATCGACGACGTTCGCTGCGTCAGCGGTCGAGAGGTGCGGCGCGATGATCGCCGAGCGAACCGACGGTCCCGGATCGCGCTGGTCGGCCGGGAGGGCGAAGAACTGGTCGACGATCGTGGCACGGTGCCGACGTGCGACCTCGATGATGTCGAGTCGGTCCGCCAGAATCTCGACGACGATCACACCGTGACGGGCGTGGACGAGCACGAAGTCGGGGACGTCCTGACCCAGCTGCGGCCGGGCGTACACCGTCCAGTCGTCGTCGAGTGCATTGAAGTGGGATGCCAACTTCATCCCGCGTTCATCGAGCGGCGCGAGCAGCTCGTCGAGATGGTCGAGTGGTGGCAGGAACGTAGCCAAGGGAACCCCCGGTGAGCGGAAACGGACCTCTCGTCATCGGCACCGGGCCGCGATCACTTGAGAGTTCGTTCAGCGAGTCAGCTCCGGTGACGGTCGAGACACTCGAGCACGTGACCTCACGACGTCGCACCATACGACATCGTGCTGGGTCGGGGTGAGAGGATTTGAACCTCCGGCCTCCACGTCCCGAATGACGCCCTGCCATGACATCGTGTGCCAACTCATGTCGGTGCATACCGATCTAGCTGGGACTTCGCGATTCGACGTGCCAGCTTGTCCCGCTCAGTGTCGGGGAATGTCAGGCAGTTTGGCTCCCAAGATGGCTCCCAAGATCCGAACTGCGGATGCCCGACTCCGGTCAACGGTGGCGTCGTCGTGTGCGACTCCCGAGGGGCATTGAATGGGTCGGATCCGGCGCGATTTCTGCAGTGTGCGGCTTGCGCCGCAGCCTGCGGATGCCGTGGGCCGATGGAGCGGACTACAGAGCCGGTTTTGTCGGGTGTCGTCGGTCGGGGAGGTGACGCGAAGTATTCGGGTAGCGACCGTCAAGCAGATATAGCTACATTGAAGTCATGGAAGTAGCCACATCTCGTTCTGAAGTCGGGATACGTGACCTGAAGAACGGACTCAGCTCATACATCGACCGCGTCCGTAACGGCGAAGAGGTCATCGTCACCGATCGCGGCCGTCCCGTCGCCCGGCTCTCATCGCTCGAAGCCGCCCACGACCACCTCGCCGAACTCATCACGGCCGGGATCGTTCGAGCCCCGACAAGCAGCAAGCGTCACACACCACGAAAGCGGATCAAGTCGAAAGGCCCCGTCAGCGACCTCGTCGCCGAGCAGCGGCGCTGAGCCCGGTGATCACCTACATCGATACCTCGACGTTGCTCAAGCTGATCATCGACGAGGAGGGCTCCGAGCGCGCCATGACCATCTGGTCCTCCGCCGACGTGGTTGCGTCGGTGAATCTCCTCGCGGTCGAGGCCCGCGCCGCGCTCGGTGCCGCCAGACGGGTTCGGCGTCTCACCGACGCACAGCACCGCTCCGCCGTCACCGAGCTCGACGCGCTGATGAGCGATCTGCACATCGTGCAAGTGACGGATGAGCTGGTGGCGAGCGCCTCGCAACTCGCAGACGAAGAGGGACTTCGTGGCTACGACGCAGTTCACCTCGCTTCTGCGCTGACCGTCGAAGCGGCCGTGTTTACCAGCGCGGACACTGCGCTCTGCGCCGCCGCTGAACGCCGTGGACTGCATATAGCCAACCCCCTCGGAAGCTGAGACCGGCGCACGGCGGCCGCCGATCGTCGGGCGGGATTATCTCGCGTCACGTAAGGGCCTGATTGATGATGGGAGGGCGTTGCGGCGGCTGTCGTAGCGTTCGGAGCGCCGGTCGGCATGGCTCGACTAGGGCCTGTCACCCTGCGGGTTGACCTCACTACGAATGGTCTGTCGACCGGTGTTCCGATCCGAGGTGTGGCTCGAAAGAGGCGCGAGCCCAACAACCACGAATCAGGAGTGCCCACCTCGGTTCCCCACCACCGAGAGGAAGGCATCTTCGAAATGACCGTGATGATTGGCATCGATCCGCACAAGGCGTCACACACCGCCGTCGTGATCGACAACACCGAGTGTGTGCTCGACGAACTGCGTGTCCGGGCGTGCTCGAAACAGACCGACCAGCTACGGGCGTGGGCGGCGCCGTTCCCGGATCGGGTGTGGGCGATCGAGTCCGCCCGCGGGCTCGGCTATCTCCTCGCTCAGCAGCTCGTCGCCGCCGGCGAGACCGTCGTGGACGTCCCACCGGTGATGTCGACACGCACCCGCCTGTTGGGTTCCGGCAAGGCGCAGAAGAACGACCCGAACGACGCTCGCTCGATCGCGATCGCCGCTCTACGTCATGAGGCGCTCGGTCGGGTGGTGCTCGATGATCACGCCCGAGTGTTGAAGCTGCTGGTGAAACGGCATCGTGATCTTGGCCGTCTGAAGAACAAGGCGGCGTGTCGCCTGCACGGGTTGTTGATGGAACTCGAGCCGGGCGGCATGGCCAAGAGAATGACTGTGACCAGGGCAAACGAGATCCTCGATCGGATCGATCCCGCAACACAGATCGAAGCGCATCGTCTCGCTGTCGCCCGTGAGACTCTCGCTGACATCGCCCACTACGAGGCACAGATGAAGGCGTCGATGAAGCGACTCCGCACCGCGGTCGCAGCATCCGGGACCTCGTTGGTCGACATCCGCGGCGTCGGTGTCGTGGTCGCCGCGATGATCATCGGCCACACCGGTGACGTCTCGCGGTTCGCGTCATCAGCGCACTTCGCGAGCTACAACGCGACGGCTCCGATCGAGGCGTCGTCGGGTGAGAAGAAGCGGCACCGGCTGAACCAGCGCGGCAACCGGCAACTGAACTGGGCCATCCACGTCGTCGCGATAACGCAGCTCCGCCAGCCGTGCGCCGGGCGCGAGTACTACGACCGCAAACGCGCCGAGGGCAAGAACTCCAAGGAAGCGATCCGCGCCCTCAAGCGGCAACTCTCCAACGTGATCTACCGATCGCTGGTCGCGGACGCTCGTCGACTCGAGCAGTGATCGGCAGGCCCGGGAGGACAATCAGGCACGACACTGAATCCAGCGTGACCGGCTCAACATCCTGAACGGCCGGCTCTTCGGATAGGTCACTCCCGGACCCGACAACCAACCCTACGACGAAGCCTCCGGCTTCGCCAGAGGCACCACCTCGCGCGCCCGCAGACGCCTCAGAAGCTCGGGGTTGACACAAAGAGGCTTCGTTCTCGGGCGGTGTCCCGTCCGAGGATCTCGGCGTTATGAGCGGCGAAGTGTGGCACGTCCTCGTTCTGATCGGGGCGTGTCAAGCGGCCCCGCTATCCGAAGTCGAACGGATTGACGACCGTTGGGGTGAGTTCGAACACTGGCGCCGTTGGAGCGTCGTCGTCGACTGCGGCGAATTGGATTGTCGGTGGACGCTCCGTTGCTGGGAAGGCGACGATGAGGAATCGGCCTCGGTCTGTTTGGGTGTCGGCAACGATGGTGGCTGTGGTGCCGTCGATGTAGCCGTCGGCGGAGTTCAGGACGTCGGATGGACGCACCGAGATGCTCGAGGACTCCGCCGGGCGCTGCACCTGGTTGGCCCTATCGATCTCGAGGTCGTTGGAAACCCAGGCGACCCCGATCATTGCGCCGTCGGCGGCGAAGGCGGCGGCCCCATAGGTCTCGAATCCGTCGACAGCGCCGCCCTCGCTGATCAGGTCCGCGCAAACCGGATCCGATGTTTCCAGACAGATCGCGTTCGCTCCGCTACTGCCTGGTCGTGCCCGTACGGTCACGTCAAGCCCGTCGCGTGCCGTTGTGCGGTCGAACACGTCCCAGCTGATGACATCTGCCTGTTCCCGCGCAGTGTTCGCCGCGACGAGTTCCCGGAACTCGTCAGCATCGGTGAAGCGGACACCCCGAACGATCTCGAACAGTGCGTCGTCGGTCATCGTGGTTGTCGAGACGACAGTGACGAACATCTCATCGTCGAGCCATGCCACATGTCGACTCCCGCCGGGGGTGGCTGCCACTCGGGTGTCTCGGTCATCGATCCGAGACGGTTGCCAACCGAGCTCGGAAGCCACGAGCTGGTCGAGTTCGTAACCGAACGTGTTCGGCCGGGAACTGATGACCACGCCGAACGTGGACGACGTCGGCGACATCCCGATGATCGTGTTGACCGCATCGGGATCCGCGAAATCGAGTTCGGCTGCGGGAACGAGTCCGAGTTGGTCGGGAATCGACACGCTTCTGGCTGCGGTGTCGATCACCAACGCCTCAGCGACGGACCGCGCCAACGGTTCGGTCGCACCGGTTGCGGTCAGGCTGATCTGTAGCGATTGCTCGACCCATTCGAGACCCGTGTACGACACGTTGCCGGCGCCGTCTGAGTCCTGCTGATACTCGTTGGCTGGGACGCCGCGGACGGTGGTGTTGAAGTCGTCGGTTGCGTTCTGAGCTGCTTCTTCGGCGGTGACGGGGCGTGGTGCACGGACCGAGACGACGCCGGTCACGGCACCGTCGTCACCCAGCAATGCCCACTGGGAGCTGCCGAACAGTGACCCGGTCAAGGTGGCTTCCATCGAGTCGAGTTCCCAGCCGACGGGGAGGTGATCGGCGACGGCGAACTTCGTGCCGGAGGCCAGGTCGACCTGCCCGCTCGGTGTGCTGTTCGCGTCGACGTTGGGGTCCACTTCTGCGACGGTCGGAGCGGTCTGGAACGGTTCCGTAGCGGCAGGTGCAGTGGGATCGGCAGCGTCTGTAGGCGCGACAGCGGTGTCACGATTGGAGACCACCAAGGCCGTTCCGATGAGGCCGACCACCGCAGCTGCGGTTGCCAGGAGTGCAGCGAAACGCCGACTCTGGGGCCGGTCAACCGGTGAGCTGCTCCACTCCGAGTCAGCTGGACTGTCCTGCGAAGGCACCACCGTGTCAGGGTCGGCATCGTTGTGTCGAGCGACGATTCGTGCCCAGACGCGCTCGGCAGTCGCGGCGTCGAGGGGTTCGTCGGCCGGGCGTAGACGGTCGTACAGGTCGTTCATGATGATTCTCCTCGTCGGTCCGTTGCGGCTCGAAGGCGGATTCGTGCGCGGCGGATCCTGGATCTCGCTGTGGCGGCTGGCATCCCGAGCGCGGCACCGGCTTCAGCGCTGCTCATAGATTCCCAACCAGTCAGTGCGAGAAGTTCACGGTCCGTCTCATCCAGCCGACCGAGTTCCGCAATCAGCAACTCGACATCGCTGCCGGCATCCACACGATCGATCACGCCGGCCGGCGTCAACAGCGGGTCGATCGGCGTCGCCGGTGCCGCAGCCTCGCGCGCAACTGCGCGTAGCCGGCGTTCCTCGGTACGCCAGTGACGACGGACCAAGTTCGACGCGATGCCGAACAGCCATGTCCGCATGGACCCGCGATCCGGATCGAAGGTCCCCACCGAGCCGATCGCCGCTTCGAAGGTGTCCGCCAGCAGATCCTGGGCGAGATCCCGACCCACGCGCCGCCGCGAGGAAGCTGAAGAGGTCGGCGGCATGGTCGTTGTAGACGCGGCGCCACTCGACCAGATCGTCTCCTTCGCCGGATTCCACCGTTCCACGTCCCTCCGACGACACGACCAACTCCACATCATCCACTTGCCCGCACCGGCCGGACTGTTGCACGAATCGTCCCAGCTTGCGAACAGACACAGCATCAAGTGTCGACGGCCCCCGTCCTGTCCCGTCCCAGCCGAGACACCCGCAGGCGGCGACTAACCTGCTCGTCGATGAGCATGCGGATGCCGTCATCGGAGCGCCTGGTGCTCGGAGTCGTCATCGCCATGGTGATCGGGTACTGGCTTCGAGCGTCGTACTACTGAGGAGCTGGCCGGGATTATGGAGCGCTCGATATGGGCCGCTACCGACTGGCCCGGATCACTGGCGGACCGTCATTCTGCGACACATTATCGAGCAGGTTCGGACGCTCGGTCCGGGGCCTGGCGACGACCTGGAGGCAAGTGGTTGGTGCGCCCCGGCTCGTCGGCCGGCCCGCTGCTGTCTGGAGCGCTTGGACTCAGTTGTTGTCGCCGATGACGAGTGCGGCGGTGACTCCGTCAGGGATCGATTCGGTGGTGAGACTTGGGTTCCAGGTGTCGAATCCGCCGACGGCGGCAAGTTCTGCGACGGCAAAGGTCCATGGTGTGGGTTGCCCGATCGGCATCAGCATTGTGCCTTCGACTGGTGTTGCGGCCGTCACGAGTCCGGCGATGTCGATACCTGCTGCTCGCAGATCTTGGGCCTGTTCGTCCGCTGCGCGTTGGTCGCGGGCGTTGGTGGTGGCGTCGATGATCAGCAGCCGCCCGATACCGGGATTGAAGAGTGATGCGCCGGACCCCTGCCACGGCGCGCTGGCGAGGTCGGTGCCCACCACGATGATGATGTCTGCGTTGTCGATCATTTCTTGGGAGACTGCCGGTGTCGGCTGGCCCGACAGGGACTCCCCGCGGCTGATCGGGACGGCGTTCATGATGGCGTTGGGGGTCATCATGTTCGTCATGTCGGCGCGGGTATAGATGATCGATTCGTCGACGATGGTCCCGTCGGCGGCGTTGGTGGGTTCGAGCACGTCGTAGCCGCTGTCTGTGAGCGCTTGGCTGAGCGACCCGCCGAGTCCGGCGGTTCGGGTTGCGTTGACGACGAGTACGCGTCCGTCGGGCCGGAGCGCTTCGGCGAGTTCATCGCTGACAGACGTGACGAGTGTGGTGGTGCTCACTTCGGGGGTCGCAGCAACGGAGGTCCCGGAATCGGCTTGCTCGTCGGCGACCGACGAGATCGATGCGTTGGCGGAGGTGTCTTCGACGACTTGGTTGAGCAGTTCACCGAGTGCGGTGAGGTGAGAGTCGCTGAGATCGGTGGTGGCGATGTGGTAGCCGGTCGTGTCCACGACGACGAGCGCAACGGCGATGTCGTCGTACTGGAAGAAGCGACCCTGCGGACTGTCGGCATAGGTGTCGTCGAAGGCGGAGCCGTCGCCATTTGGTGGCCACATTCCTTGGATGACAGTGAGTTCGGTGGTCGAGGGTTCACCGATGACGGGGCTGAGGTTGATGTCGCGCAGCACCCCGCGGGCCTGTTCGCCACCGAAGGGCCGTTCCTCGCCGACGAAGTCGTTGATGACCGGCGCGACGGCAGCCGGTACGGGGCTGGTGTCGGGCTCCCCGAAGGCGGGCGTGACGATGTCGGTGGGGAACTCGGTGGCCAACCTCGCGGCGAGACTGCGCCGAGAGATTGGATCGATGTCGAGGTTGTCGAACCCGTCGTCGCAGGTGTCGCGATCCGCATCGAGCAGGCCGCCGGTCTCGACGCTGCCGCCACCGATGGGGCGCAGCCCACAACGGATGATGACCTGGCGTTGGTCCGGGGTGGTGAGTACGACCGATCCCGCGGATTCGATGTAGTCGCCGGAGTCGTCGCTGAAGGTCGCGGCCTCACCGGTGTCCTTCATGCCGTAACCGGACTGGAGGGTGATGGTGACGTCGAGGAGCTGGCGCGTTCCAGTGCGGAACGCCTTGAAACCGACGACCTCAGGTGTCGCATCGGTCAGCACGATCTGGTCGAAGCCATCGGGCAGTAGCGGTCGGATCGTGCCGTACCAGGCGGGCGCTTCCAGCGTCGGTGTGGGCGAAGCACTCTCGGTCGACGATGGCTGTTGCGCCGGGGCAGGATCTGCGTTTTGACGGTTGGCGACGATGAGACCGCCGACGCCGAGCACCACCACGGCCGCAGCCGCCGCGCCGACGAGCCAGCGGCTGGATCGAGGATCGCTCGGTCGGTCGACGAGCATGGCGTCGGGATCGAAGCGGCCGGGGCCTGGGATCGAGCCGGCCTCGGAGATGTGTTCGAGGCCGGCTCGGAGACGCTGCTCGAACGAGTCAGGATGCTCCAGGAGATCGCTGGTCTTCATGGCAGTTCCTTTCGAAGGGTGCGCAACGCTCGAGCGTGTCGAGACTTGACAGTTCCTGGCCGACAATCGAGGGCGTCGGCGATCTCGGCTTCGGACAGCCCGAGCCAATACCGCAACACGACGACGGCGCGCTGGTCGTGCGGCAAGCGACGCAAGCTGGCGTCGAGGCCACGTTCCCACTCGGTCAGCAACGTCGCATCCGGACCGTGCTGGACCATGCGAAGCACGGCTCGGCGCTGCCTGGTGTGCCACGTTCGACACAGATTGACCGTCGTTGTCCGCAACAGTGCCGCCGGGTTGTCGATCGGCCGCTGTGAGCTCTCGGCGTACCGGTAGACCTTCACGAACGCATCCTGGGCGACGTCTTCCGCAGCGTGCCATTCACCGATCAGCAACCGAGCCAGACGCACGGTCGACGCGTACTGCTCCTCATAGAAGCGTTGGAATCGAGCATCCACGCCAACGACAGACTCGGCGCTGTCGCTGACATCGGTGAGCGGGTTCACACCTACTACGACCTCACCAACACGAGTCTGGTTCCATCACGATTCCAGCAGACCACAAACCGGCCGCCGCCACCGACATGTCGCCAGCACGACAGCCGGCGACCACCCACCCAGCACGCCCGGTGAACTCGACGTTGCGGACGCCACTCACAACCGCGACCCCACGGGCCACCGGTCGGCATTCGGCCGGGATTATGCAGTGTGCGGCTTGGGCCGTACCCGAGTGGCCTGATCCGGGCGGGCGACGTGATTACGTGGTTCGTTATCGAGTGCCATGACGGGCAATACCGCCCCCAGGACGGTCAGCGGTTGGGCCGGGAGAGGCTGGCATCTCAGTTCGCTCTGCGCGATAGCCAATCATCATGATGTGCGACCTCGCCCCATTGGCGAATCGGTCGCATGTGATCGCAAGTAGGTTCGTTCGGTGGACCTGGATTCGGCGCGCAACGTCATTGAGGACGCGTGGGAGCATCGCGAAGCGCTCGACGCTGCTGGAAGGCGGGCAATCCGCAACGAGGTCGATCAGATCCTTGCCGCCTTAGATGCCGGCGAGCTGCGGGTGGCCGAGAAGAGCGCAGGCCACTGGGTGGTCAACCAGTGGGTCAAGAAAGCTGTCGTGCTCTCCTTTGCAATCAACGACATGGAACTCATCGCCGGCGGACCTGGCGGAACGAACTGGTGGGACAAGGTGCCATCCAAGTTCGCTGAATGGAGCGATAGCGACTTCCGCACAGCGGGGTTCCGCGTGGTCCCGGGATCGATCGTTCGTCGAGGCGCCTTCGTTGGCAAGGGAGCGGTCCTGATGCCGTCGTTCGTCAACATCGGCGCACACGTGGGCACCGGAACAATGGTCGACACGTGGGCATCCGTCGGATCCTGCGCGCAGGTCGGAGCGAACTGTCACCTCTCAGGAGGCGTTGGACTCGGTGGCGTCCTGGAACCATTGCAAGCGAGCCCGACCATCATCGAGGACAACTGCTTCATCGGCGCACGCAGCGAAGTGGTCGAAGGCGTCATTGTTGGTGAGGGGTCCGTGCTTTCCATGGGCGTCTTCATCACCGCCTCGACGAAGATCGTTGACCGTCAGACTGGTGAGATCTTTCGTGGTCAGGTGCCGCCCTACTCAGTCGTCGTGCCCGGGACGCTTCCCGGCGCGCCGCTACCCGACGGAACACCAGGGCCGTCGTTGTCCTGCGCGGTCATCGTCAAGCGCGTAGATGAGCAGACCCGCTCCAAGACGTCGGTGAACGACCTCCTCCGCGATTGACCGGTCGCACCGGCCTGCAATTCGGGGGTCGCCGGTGCTTGGGTCCGGTCGGTGGACGTTCAAGCGGCAGGCATACGGAACGTGATTACGTGACGTCGCAGTGGGGCCGCGATGCGGCGCTGTCTCGAAGAGCGGGGCCGGGTTATCGTGCGCCGATATCGAGTAGCGTGAATGCCGCTGCTGGCTAGCCTCCCGCGATGATCGTGCGATGGTTAAGCGCCGCAGCGATCGTGGTCAGCGCTGCGCTCGTCGGCCTCGCCGTCTGGGTCGTAGGTCTCGCGGGCCTTGCCAACCGAGCCGAATCGATCTGTTTCGCTGATCTCGACAATCGCCTCGGTTACGGCGCATTCGAGATCTCCAGGAACGTCTGGTCGCTGTCGTTCGAATGCCGCCTGCTGGGAAACTCGCTCGATCCAGTTGATGTACAACACCCGTTTGAGGCGGTCGTGGGATTCGGCTGGATCGTGGTGCTTCCCGTCGCCTACGCGATTCCCACACTGGCCCTCACGCTGCGCTGGGCGCGCCAGACGCAGCGCCGACACGACATGTAGCTGCTCGTCCACGGCATACCGCCGTCATGGAGGGTGATGTTCTCGTGGTACTGCAGCACGCTGCTCTGGCCGATATGCCGGTCGAACTGCGGCGTCACGCTCGGGCCGCACTCAGTCACCTGCGCCGGCTCGGGGGACGTGGTCAAATGCGGGCGGGGTCGAGCTTCATCGAGCCGTCCGATACCGGGAAGTGCTGCTCGTCGTCGTGGTGTGCCTCTCGAGCCAGCGGGCGCCGGTCAGTGTTCGTGGAGTTTCGCTCGCAGCACGGGGTCGTGCTCTGCTTGCGCTTCGAGTTCGTCGACGATCTCCTCGAGGGTTTCGTGGGTGATGCCCGGGTGTGCCAACTCCTCGGCCGCGCGTGCGCGCCGGGTCAGTACCACCTTGCGGACGACGAGCGCCACGACGAGTGCGCCGATGAGGGCGAGCACGAGGGTCTGGAACGGTTCGGTGTACTCGAGGATCCGCTCCCACTGCTCGGCCAGCAGGTACCCGGCGGTGACCAGGACCGTGTTCCACACGAGACTGCCGATGAGCGTGAAGAGCGTGAACACACCGAGCGGCATGCGTCGGAATCCTGCGGGGATCGAGATCAGCGAGCGGATGAGCGGTATGCAGCGGCACACCAGCACTGCGGAGCGTGACCGGTGGTCGAACCACGCTTCTGCCCGATCGAGGTCGGGCTCACCGAAGCCGACCCACGTTCCGTGCCGGATGATGATGGCCCGGAGGCGAACCGGACCTACGGCGGCCGAAAGTCCGTACAGGATCCATGCGCCGACCACCGATCCGATAGTGGCGGCGATGATCATGCCGACCACCCAGGCATCTCCCTGTGAGGCGGTGTAGCCGGCGAGGCCGAGCACCACTTCTGACGGGATCGGCGGGAAGACGTTCTCCAACGCGACGAGCATCGCCACGCCCAGGTAGCCGAGTCGCTCGACGATGTCGGTGGCCCAGTCAGTCAAGTTCTGGAGCATCGGCTGTGGGTGTCCTGACGGCGACTATCGGCTGAACGGGGTGCGGTGCGCCAGCATACGGTCCGAGCGGTTGCGTGCCTATCGGTGGTGGTGGCGTCCGTCTATGTTGCCGAGTCAATGGATGCCATGACGATCGTTCTCCTGGTTGCAGGTCTCGTCCTGCTGGTCGCCGGCGCCGAGGGACTGGTGCGGGGTGCCTCCCGGATCGCGCTGTCAGCCGGGATCTCGCCGCTCGTCGTGGGTCTCACAGTCGTGGCCTTCGGCACCAGTTCTCCGGAGATGGCGGTCAGCGTGTCCGCAGTGCGCAGTGGAGCGTCGGACATCGCGATCGGCAATGTCGTCGGCAGCAACATCTTCAACATCCTGCTCATCCTCGGTGCGTGCGCGCTGGTGGTTCCGCTGGTGATCTCGTGGCGTCTCGTACGTCTCGAGGTGCCGTTGATGATCGGCATCTCGATCCTGCTGTGGGTGTTCATCCGCGATGGGGAGATGGCCCGCTGGGAAGCGGCGATCCTGTTCGCTGGAGCGATTGGCTACACCGTGTGGGCCATCAGGGCCAGCCGAAAGGAAAGTGCTGCCGCACAGGAGATGTCGGCGCCCGGAGCCGAACCTCCCCAGACACCGTCGCCGTGGTACGTCAACGTCGGCTACGTGGTGGGCGGTCTCGTGCTGCTGGTGGTCGGCTCGAACTGGATGGTCGACAGCGCCGTCGAGATCGCCGAAGGGTTCGGGCTGTCCGAGTTGGTGATCGGGCTGACGATCGTGGCGGCGGGAACGTCGCTGCCGGAATTGGCGACGTCGGTGCTCGCCACGATCAAGGGCGAGCGCGACATCGCGGTCGGCAACGTGGTCGGCAGCAACATCTTCAACATCCTCGGCGTGCTCGGACTGTCAGGTATGGTCGGTACGAGCGAACTCCAGGCCTCGTCGTTCGTGCAGGACGTCGACGTCCCCGTGATGATCCTCGTCGCCGCGATCTGCCTGCCCGTCTTCTTCTCGGGCCGCAACCTGATGCACCGCTACGAGGGGTTCGGTTTCATCGTCGCGTACGTCCTCTACGTCACGTACCTGGTGTGGAACTCGAGCGACGACGGTGCGCCGAGTTGGTACGCCGACGCCGTCTGGTTCGTGCTGGTACCCGTGGCGGTCGCAGTGGTACTGGTCACCGCATGGCGAGACCGCCACCACCCGATTCCCGACGAAGCCCTTCGCTGATCGACCTTTGCGACGCGCTGGGGACGCAGTTCAGCTGGGTCTGTTGTGGGGTCGCTTCTTGCGTGGGCGTGGTGGGATGGCGGTTGCGGGCCTGATTCCGGCTGTGGCCAGGTTCGAGTGTTCCGACTCAGCGTCGACCGCTGGTTCGATCGGGTCGACAGCTGCTTGGTTGCGTTCGCTGGGTGTTCGTCGGATCTTGCGAGTGTTGCTGGGGGCGCTGCGTTCGAGCACTGTTGCGAGCGGCATGGCGGTGAGCATCGAGGAGTAGGTGCCCACGACGACACCGATGATCAATGCCAACGCGAAGTCGGCGAGGGTGTCGCCGCCGAGCACCCACAGCGAGATGAGGATGAACAAGGTCGACAGGCCGGTGTTGATGGTTCGCGGCAATGTCTCGAGTACGGCTTCGTTGGCCGATTCCGAGAACGTGTCGTTGGGCCACCGTTGGCGACGCTCACGAATTCGGTCGAAGATGACGACGGTGTCGTTGACGGAGTAGCCGATGACGGTCAGCAGGGACGCGACGAAGACACCGTCGAAGCTCTTGCCGAGCCATGCGAAGACGCCGATCACGATGATTGCGTCGTGAAAGACCGCAACGACGGCGGAGGTCCCGTAGGTCCATCGGAACCGCACGGCGAGATACGCGAGTTGGGCCAGCAGTGCGAGGCCGAGTGCGATGAGTGCGCGTTGGCGCAACTCGTTGCCGATCGTCGGGCCGACGAATTCGTCTCGTACCTCGGTGACCGGGCCTGCTGCGTCGGTCACGGCGTCTGTGACGGCTTGTTGCTCGGCTGTTTCGAGTTCGTTGACGCGCACCGATACGCGGTTGTCGCCGGTCTGTTGCACGATCGCACGGGGGAAGCCTGCGGCGGCGAGATTCTCGCGGACGTCGTCGAGTTCGACGGGATCGTCGATCTGGTATTCGATGAGTCGTCCGCCGGTGAATTCCAGGCCGTACTCGACGCCGCGTACGCCGATTCCGAGTGCTGCTGTCGCCACTGCCAGCGCGGACAGCATGAACCAGAGGCGCCGACGGGCGACCAGGTTCGGTCCGCGTTCGAGAATGCGTTCGCGCAGGCGTGAGCCGACGTGCATTCCCCACACCTTCGGAGACTTCGTCATCCGCTTCGATTGAACGCTGACGTCGATCATCATCCGGGTGACCACCAATGTGGTGAACATCGATGCGAGCACACCGATCGACAGGGTGATGCCGAAACCGCGCACTCCGCCGGAGGCGAAGAAGTACAGCAACAACGCTGCGACCAATGTGGTGACGTTGGAGTCGGCGATCGCCGTGAACGCTCGACGGAACCCGGCGCGCGCCGAGTTCCGCAGGCTGCGCCCGGTCGCGTGTTCCTCTTTGATGCGCTCGAACACCAACACGTTTCCGTCGACAGCCATCCCGATCGCCAGCACGAAGCCGGCGATACCTGGCAACGTGAGCACCGCCCCGATGGCCTGCAACGTCGCCAGCGAAATCATCGCGTACATGGCCAATGCGAGTGCGGCGAGGACACCGAGATACCGGTAGTAGGCGATCAGAAACAGCACCGTCAGCAAGCTGCCGATCGCCGCGGCCCACAAGCTCGCGTCGATAGCGGCGGCGCCCAGGGTCGGTCCCACCGTGTTCTGAGCGATGATTTCCAGCGGGACCGGCAGCGCACCCGAGCGGATCAGCAGCGCCAGCTCTCGGGCATCGGACTCCGTGAACTGGCCAGTGATGACGGTGGAGCCACCTTGAATGCCGACCTGGCACCCGACCTCTGCGCCGACCTGCGGACTGGTGAGCACTTCGCCGTCGAGCACGATCGCAACACGACGCTGCGGGTCGCCCGGTGGTGCACACGCGGCCGCTCCCGTGAGCGCGGCCCAGGCGCCGCCATTGGCGAAGTCCACCGACACCGCCCAGGTTGCGTCGGTGAGGTCGACTTGCGCGTCGCTCACGTCCGCGCCTTCGAGCACCGGTGGCCCCAGCTGGATCAGCACACCGTCGTCGTCAGGCAGCACGACCGAACCGTCCGCGTCCGCGACGCCTGCCACAGCGTCGGGCGCAGCGAGGCCGAGAACGGGGTGAAATGAGAGGCGCCCCGTGCGCCCGATGGTCGCCACGGCCTCATCGGGATCATCGAGGCCGGGCAACTCGACAATGATGCGGCGATCCCCGGAGCGCTGCAATGACGGCTCGGACACCCCGAGGCCATCGACCCGACGGCGCAACGCCTCGAGTGATCGGTCCATGACGGAGGCGTCGACCACGACGGTGTCGGTGTCCTGAGCTTCGAGCACGACCTGTGTGCCACCGCGCAGGTCCAGCCCCAGCCGCAGTGGTTGAGTGACCAGAATCAAGATCGACCCGACCAGCACCACAACCGTCACGACCGAACGCCAGCCCAGCGCTGCCCTCATCAAACCTCCACAGGTCGCCGGCAGCGTACTGGTGGAGCGCGTCGGGTGGTTGTTGGCTGTGAGCCGAGCAGGTGCGTCAAGGGGGTGCTCATCGACCTTGGTCGACCAATGAGGATGAGCCGGTCGCCGGCGCGGCACGGGCGTTCCATGTCGGTCTAGATCAGATCGTCGGTGTCATCGCGGATGACTGCGACACCCGTCCCCGCTGTCAGCCTGCAGTGTCCTGGACGGGGGGAGGAGGCTCGATGGGCGCGGCGCGGAGAGTTGCGATGATGTCGTCGGGGATCACGACGGTCCAGTTGTTGTTGGCGAGCACGGAGCGGTCGATCTCGATCGTGCCGGCTTCGATGCTCTGGCTCGCGAAGGTGAGGACCCATCGGTCGCCTTGGTCAAACACATTGGGGTATTGGCGGCTGGTCTCGGCCTCGACGTCGCCCAACGCCGAGTTCCCGACGCGGAGTCGGATCTGGTACTCACTCGGATTTGTCACCGACAGCCGATCGATTCGAGCCGGTTCGATCGCCATCATGAAGAGGCCCACCGCGAACGCCACGCACACCGACACGACCAAGGCGATCGCCTCGTCGTTCCAGCGCCGCCGCCGGCGGCGACCTGGCGTCGCTGTCTCGGTGAGCCGGGTTGAAGCGCCGGGCATGGGAACTCCCTTCGTCGGCACATCGCGCACCGGGCAGTCGTCAGGATCGCCCCATGGTAACAGCAGGGCCCGCCCGGGTCTTTTCGGCAGAACGCGGCGCACCGGTGGCGTGCGGTCGGCTCACGCCATGGCCGCTGGCGTGTAGAGCGGTGGAGGGTCGGCGGTGTCGGTCTTCGACACCACGAGGACCGGGACGTCAGCGGTCCGGATGATGTGCGCAGCGGTGCTGCCCAGGAGCAGGTCGGTGACTGGGCCGGGGTGCGAAGTCGCGATGGCGAACATTGCGTTGGAGTAGCCGTCGGTCGCATCACGAATTGCCACGCCGGGGTCGGCGCCCGGGATGGTGACGTGTCGGACGTTCGGGTGCTCGACTCTGACCTGTGTGGAGAGTCGTGTCAGGTAGTCCAGCTGTTCGATGCGTTGCAGCGACGGTGGGACCCGCGTCTTCGGGGGGCGCGACCGGGTACACGATGTGCATGAGCAGCAAACCTGCGTCGGTGGTTTGTCCCCAACGGGTTGCCCACGGCAGGACGACCTCGGCTGCATCGGTTCCGTCGAGGCACACGATGATCGGATCGATCGGGGTGTCGATGTCAGTGTTGCAGCGCGGGCCGACGAGCACGACGGCGTGGGGTGAGTCGCGCACGACTGCGAGCGCGACCCCGCCGAGCAGTTTCCGTCGTAGCGCTCCGTGACCCCTGGTGGTCATGCACATCAGCGTCGCGGGGTGATCGGCGTCGAACTCGGCGAGTGCGCTCGCCGCATTGTCGGCTTCGATGGTCAAGGTGTCGAGGTCGATGGCCGCTGTGTGCTTGGCGGCGGCCAAGATGTTGCGCGCCCGCGTGATCCCGCCGGTTTCGGGTGTGGCCACCGTGACCAGTACGAGCCGGGCGCCGTGGACGTGGGCGAGACGGCGTCCTGGCCCAAGGGCGCGAAAAGCGATCTCGGAACCGTCGAGCGGGACTGCGATCCGATCGAACATCATGACTCCAGTCTGCTCGACGGCCCGATCGAAGGGCACTGGCGCGTTACACCGTTGTTGTTCTCAGAGTCCGGCGCTGGGTTCGAGTCGGGCCCGGAACTTCCCGATGCTGTCGTCGTTGCCCAAGATGAGCAGACGATCGTCTTCGTGCAGGACGGTGGACCCCGTCGGCACCGCAAAGGCGCCGGCGTGTTCGATCAGCACGATCATCGTGCCGGCGGGAAGCCCCAGCTCCACGAGTGGCCGGTCGGTGATCGGCGATCCGGTCGGAACGGTGAGTTCCTGCAGCGAGGTACCGGGTGGCTGGATCGAGCGGGGTTGGATCGGCCATGGAGCACGAGTCTCGAGTGGGGCACTGACACCCAGCCACTTGGCCACCAGCGGGATCGTGGTTCCCTGGATGAGCACCGATGTCAGCACGATGAAGAACACGGTGTCGAAGATGAGGTTCGCGTTCGGGGCGTTGTCCATCAGCGGGAACGTGGCGAGGATGATCGGTGCAGCACCGCGCAGGCCGACCCAGGAGATGAGGGCCTGGTCGCGCCAGGGGACCCGGAACGGGGTGAGCGTGACGAAGACGGCGATGGGTCGGGCGATGAAGATCAGGACGGCAGCAACGAGGAGTCCGCGGAACGCGACCGACGGGAGTTCGGAGGGGAACACGAGCAACCCGAGCACCACGAACATGCCGATCTGTCCGACCCAAGCGATGCCGTCGTGGAATCGGGTGAGGCTGTTTTTGTGGATGAAGCGCCGCTGCGCCATGACGATGCCCGCGACGTAGACAGCGAGGAAGCCCGACCCGTTGAGCAGCGTGGTTGCGCTGAACGTGAACCCGACGATGGCGAGCAGCAGCACGGGGTACAGCCCGTCGTGGTCGAGTCGGATCTGGTTGAGGACCCACGTGGCCACTCGCCCGGCACCGAAGCCGAGCAGGCCACCGATCGCCATCTGGGACACGAACAGCGGAACGAAGTCGAGGGGTTCGGCGTTCGCGTTGGTCACCAGCTCGAGGAAGCCGATCGTGAGGAACACCGCCATCGGGTCGTTACTGCCGGACTCGAGCTCGAGCAACGGTCGCAGCCGCCCGCGCAGGCTGACGCTGCGCGAACGCAGCACGGAGAACACTGCCGCCGCGTCGGTCGATGAGATGATCGCCCCGATCAGCAGTCCCGTTTCGATCGGCAGATCGAACGCCCAGGTCGCCGCCAGCCCGGCGAGCAGTGCGGTGATCAACACCCCGAACGTGGCGAGCGCCGCACCCTGGCTCAACACCGGTCGGACCTCGTCCCACACCGTGGAGATGCCGCCGGCGAACAGGATGAACGCCAACGCGACCACACCCAGGGTTTGCGCGAGGTCGGCGTTGTCGAAGTCGATGCCACCGGGGCCGTCGGAACCGGCGAGCATGCCGACCGCCAGGAACACCAGCAGCCCCGGAATCCCGAGCCGAGACGACAACCTGCTCGCCACGACACCGAGCAGCAAGAGGCCCGATGCGACGAGCACCACGGTCGTCCCACTCATCGTCCCACCACCCTCAGCATCAGCACCTCACCGCTCCATTCGTCTCCGCGACCGAACACGCCGAACCCTGTGCCGCGACGCTCACCAGGCCCACGCTCTGACACTCTCGCACGACCTCACCGTCCGCCGGCAACGCGTGAACAAGCCCGTCTTCGCTCGGGCGGTGCACGGCCCGAGCAGGATCACGGGTCAGTCGGAACGGGGGCCGTCATGGCGCCGTTCCGCGAGCACAGTCGGGTGATCATCGTGGGCCGGAAGCGGCGGCGAAGGTATGGAGTCGGCGCTTCGCGAGCGGCTCGCTGGTGTACCGGTGTGCCCGTCGGGTTGGGCGTCGTCGACCGCGCGAGATGTGGCGGAGCCGGATCTGGACGACCGCTTCGATGTCGTCGTGGTCGGCTTCGACGCCGATCGGCATCACCACTTCTGCTGCATGCGCAGCGGTGACCGCAGCTCGGACATGAGGGAACATCCCGACGACGAGCAGTGCCATCGCCCCGACGTACGCCAGGATCATGACGAGCGGATGGCGGATTGCGCCGGCGGTGACGAGCAGGGCGACGCATCCGGCGATGAGCCACCATTTCGGTCTACGAGGTGCTGGCGTCGTCGATCCGGTGACGGCGCGGGTGAGTCGATCCTCGATCAGTGCGTGATGCCATCGATCGGTCGTTGCTGCGGAAGCTGACTCGACGATGGCTGCCACAGATGTGTGGTCGCCGGAAAGGACGCCAAGTTCGCTGTCGACGAGTTGTTCGAGGCGGGCTCGATCGAGTTTCCGGTCTGGCGCGATCGTGGTTGCCACAACCGCCATCCGCTGAGCACGAAGTTCGTCGTCGAACAGGTCACGGGCACCCAGAGTTGCCGCCAGCGCAACGAGCACCAGGGTGACGAGCCACGCGCCAAACGCTGCGAATCCGATCGCAGCTGCGACCAGTGCAACGAGGTAGTAGCCACCGTGCAGCATCGTCTCAGCGTAGTTGCGGCACCAGTTCGGCCCGGTCGGTGCCGTGGCCTCCAGCGGCGGCGGCGATCATCCCGTCAGTCGCTGCACCATACGGCTCATCGAGCCGGGGCGGCCGACGATCACCAACCGGTCGCCCGCTTCACAGGGTCGTTCGGGGTCGGTCTCGATCAGGTCGTCGGTGTCGTCGCGGATGACTGCGATCACCTGCGCGTCGATCGAGTCCGGCACGTCGAGATCATGGAGACGTTTCCCGATCGCCGGCGAACCCGCCGGCAACGTCACCGTGCGCAAGTTGGCGGCGTCGACGGGTTGGTGCTCCTCGGGCTGCTGGATCACGAAACGGATCCCCGACAGCAGCGCCGCCAACGTCGTGGACTCCGCGGCGCTGAAGTGCACCGAAACCACGGACTCATCGGAATCCGGTGGTGTCACCTCGAGCGTCCGGTCCGTTGAGTCGCTGGGGGTGCTGAGCGTGACGACGGTGCCGTCGGCCAACGTCATGGAGAACATGCGGGCATTGCCCGGCAACGGAAGCTCCCGAACGTGCACCTCATGGTCATGGAACGGGGTGCTCACGACAGCCTTGTCCGGAGTGGCGAGCGGAGCCGAACCGATTTCGACAGCACTTTCTCAGAGTAGCCGTCGGACCCCCACGGGCTTCAGAACTCTCTACGTCACTCGCACATCTCGTCGACAGTGGCGCCGCTCCGCGGAGACACCGAAGGGAAGATGGGCGTGGCGTCTGCCGGCGTCACACTTCCCTCGACCATTTCGACCACCACAGCACTCGCGTTCCGGCGAACTGTGCGGGCTCGAGGCGCGATCGGGCCACCGCATAATCACTGTGAGTATCGCGGGCCGAGCGGAGGCAAGGACCCATCCGGGAACGGCACCTGCCGCTCGGGTAGACCCGCTTGGTATCAGCCGGCTTCGACGACTGCGCCGTAGCGCTGCTGTGCAGCCTGTGCTGAGGTACCGAGGAGTTCGCCGATGCGCTGCCACGACACGCTCTTCGCCCGCGCCGCAGTGACGGCGTCGACGATCTGACGTTCGCTACGCGCTCGTGCGAGCGCGGCGCGTTCGAGCAAGTACTCCTCGACCGAGCGCTCGTCGGCGGGGTCGGGTTCGTAGTCCTCGAACCGCTTGGCAAGTTCGTCGGCGTGGTCGAGGATCTCTTGGATTGAGCGGGGCATGTCAGGTCTCCAGGAACTTGGGTCGAGCGGCCATGGCGTGGACGATGAACTCGACACCCTCGGCGGCGGTGACGCCGATCTCGAGCATGCGGCCGGCGGTGTCGGCACCTACCAGCATGTCCAAGTCGTCGAGGTCGAACACTCTGATCGGGTGTCGGTAGGCGTGGAGCATGTCGTCGTCTGTGATCCCGTGCTTGCGAGCGCTCGCCAAGATCACCGGATCCACGACCATCAACTTACCTTGATACGGCCGACTGGTGGTGGTCCGCTGGATGTCGCCTCGACCGCAACGAACTCGGCGGGTGGCGTCTACATCTCGATGCCCGAGAGGCCGATCTCGGGGCGGGCAACTTCGATGGTCGGGCGCTGGGGACGGAGTTTCCAGATCGCCTCATCGACGGCTTCGTAGCTCGCGCCGTAGGCGGAACGGTCGTAGCGACCTGGCCAGTCTCCGATGCCGTCCTGGATGTCGAACGCTGCCTGGTGCTGGTGTACGCGACCGGCCGCCTGGTCCCATGCCTGCGCCTTCTTGGCGCCTCGTGGTCGGGGCCCGAGCGTGTCGACGATCGCTGCCGGTTGTTCGAGTCGGGCGATCCTGGTTCGGACTCGCCGGTCGTGAGCGAGTCGCTCGTCGATCTCGGTGACGTGCGACTCGAGTTCGGGTCGCCGGCGGAGGAACTCCTTTGCCTCGCTGGTTCGTTGGGCGAGATCGGTCAACTTGCTCTCCGCCGCCGCGATGGTGGCGTCGGCTCGACGGATGACCTCGGGTTGGCGTTGCAGCTCACGCTGCGCTGAGCGGATCTCGTGCTCGTGCTTCCTGCGACGAAGTGGACGGTCGTGGGTCTCGATGACGTTCTCGGCCGCTCGGTACTCGGCTCCGGCCCGAGCCCTGGTCTTGCGTGCCTCGGTGATCTCGGCTTCGAGCACGTGTCGATGAGGGTGGAACGCGTCGACGATGGACTCGGCATCGTCGAGGCTCGTCAGGATCTCGTGGCGTTGTTCCATCATCGCTCGGAGCACCGGTCCGTCGAGGAGGCCGGGTCGATGCGGGGTGGTCTGGTTCAGTTCGGCGTGGCGGACGGTCGCCGGTTGGTCGATCCAGTCGGTGGTCATGCACTGGACGAAGACGTCGACGGCGGTCTCTTCGCCGGTCACGCCGAAGAAGGCGTGGTTCATCTCCGAGCCTCGGCTCATGGCGACGTAGAGGTTGCGGATGTCGGTGAGGCGATCGGCGAACAGCAGACCACCAAGCACGTTGCGGCCTTGGCCGCCCATGCCGGTGCGGGCGTAGGCGAGCTCGACGTGTTCGTTGACGTACTCGGCCGGGAGGTGAACGACGCCTGACTTGCCGGTCGCAGTCAGCGAGCCGTCTCGGTGGATGGCGTCGATCGTCCAGACGGCTCGGTTGCGGACCATGTCGTCGCGGTCGGTGAGGAGTCGTCGTTCGTTCTGTCGGGTGGCGATCTCGTCACCGACGTAGAGCCGGTAGGCGCCGACGTCGACCGAGCGGCCGTCGGCGTCGATCTCCCCGGCGCGGATGCGGAGGCGTTGGCATCGTTCGTTGAGACGCTCGGTCGCTTCGTTGGTCGGGGTCATCAGCAGCTCGCGCTTGCCGGCCTGGCGCAGTTCGTGCCAGAGGCGCGCGGCGGCGCGCTCCATCTCGGGGATGGTGCCGGCGTGCAGGCGGTCGTGAGCGTCGTAGACCTCGGCGACGCTGACGTCGCCACGGCGGAGTCGCAGGCTTGCCTCGCGTTCCCATTCGTTCGCGAAGCGGTGGACCTCGTCGAGTTCGATCGCGCCGAACGTGTCGACCATCAGCGCGAACATGCCGCCGCGGCCGACGGCGGAGAACTGGAGCGGGTCGCCGACGAGCGCGAGTCGCCAGCCTCGGGTGTCGGCGAGGTGGGCCATCTCGGCGAGCTTCTCGGTCGGGAGCATCCCGGCTTCGTCGACGATCACGGTGGCGCCGACGGGGAGGTCGTAGCGGTGGTCGGGCGGTCGGTTGAGGGTGTGCTCGATGAGCAGCTTGTGGATCGTGTCGGCGGCGACACCGGTCTCCTCCGACAGCACCTCGGCGCCGGTGGCCGACGGGGCGACGCCGAACACCGCGCGGCCGTTGGCACGGAGGTGCTCGACGGCGGGGCGGAGTGCGGTGGTCTTGCCGGTGCCAGCGGGACCGACGACGAGGACGAGATCGGCGTGGCCGGCGACGGCGCCCGCGGCGTCGGCTTGGGGCAGGGTCAGGTCGACGTCGCTGCGGTCGACGGCGGCGGGATCGTCGGGGCCGTCGTGTTCGAAGCGGCGGTCGGCCCACTCGATGAGCGACCGCTCCTGGTCGAGGATCGCTTGGGTGGTCAGCGCACGGTCGATGACCGACTCGGTGACCGGTCGACCGTCGCGTCGCAGGAGTGCGCCGGGCGGGATCGGCTTGGAGATGTCGACGCAACGCTCGGCGGCGACACGGCCGGCGAGTTCGTCTGCCCACCGCACGACGGTGTCGGCGTCTTCGGCGGTCTCGGTCGGGCACCACGAGGCGACCTCACGGACGAGCTCGGTCGGTCGCCACGACGACTGCTGCTCGCTGATCGACTGGATGGACCAGTCCGTGATCGCGTCGTCGAGGTCGTGGTCGATCGTTCCCCGATACAGGACCTGCTCGACCGCGTCCTCGATCACCCGACTCGGTTCCATGCCCGAGCGCTCTGGCCTGCTCGCGCCAGCCGTCGTGGAGGCTCGCGGCGTCGACCGACTTCGCCTTGCGGGGGCGGCTGTCGACGGCGGCTTCCCGGTCGATCAGCCAGCGCTCCTGTGGTGTCGGTTCGCGGCCCATCGTGTCGACGAAGCGGTCGAGCTTCTCCTCGACACGTCGACGCATCTGGGCGGTGCGGATCGAGAACTCGGCGAGGAGCGCCTCGGGCACGTCGCGGATCTCGGCGATGCCGTTCTCCGGCGTGTGCCACACCACACCGAGACGTTGCGTCAGCTCGGATCGCAGACCGGCGTGGTAGAGCGCCGACAGGGTGCGCTGGTCGCCCTTGATGAGGCGGGCGTCGAGAGCGAGCCAGCGACCGTCGGGCGACTTCACCCGGTTGGCGATCACGAGGTGGGTGTGGAGCTGCGGGTCGAGCGCTCGGCTGGTGTGCTGCCGGAACATCGCCGCGACGATCCCCTCGGCGTCGACGACGGCGACCTCGCCGCCGATCCGGTAGCGGGTGTGGGCGTGACGTTCGATCCATCCGGCGAGCGCAGTGACCGCGGCGTCGTGGGCGTCGAGCACCTCGCGTCGGATGTCGTCGTCGCCGAGCGCGAACAGGACCGACACCGACTTGGGTGCCGAGGCGGTGACGTCGAAGCCGCGGACCGAGTCGTCGTTGTAGCGGCGTCCGAGATGCCGGTCCGGGCGCTGCGGGTCCATGCCCGGCGATGAGGGCGAGGAAGGCGTCGTCGTCGACCTCGCCCGACAGGCCGAGCATCGGTGCGCCGTCGCCGAGCCACGTGCCGCGGGGCTCGCCGGACTGCAGGTAGTAGTTCGGGAGCTGCTCGACGTAGTAGGCGCCGGCGTCGCATCCCTTGAGCGTGGTGACCCGCACGGTCATGGCGTCTCACACTCCGCTCGGGTACTCCCGGGATAGCTCCCAGTGATGTTTGTGCACTCGTCTGTCCTTGAAGGGTCGTGAGGTCGGATGGGGTGGAGTTGGGGCATGGCGACCTACAGGGGGAAGAGCCGGAGCTGGTTGCCGGGGACCGCGTCGAGCGGGTTGGAGCGCTTGCGACGGGTCGGCTTCGCGGGTGGGGTCTCGGGCTTCGGGTCGGGCTGAGTCGCGAGGGGCTCGGGCGACGGGTCTGCGGTCCGGGTGTTCGCGATGTCGTGGAAGCCGGGGATCGGCCAGGTGATCGGACCGCCGAGGCGTTCCTCGATCACGTACCTCGAGATGCGGAACTGCTTGTCGACCCGCTCGGCCGGGATGCCCTCGCGGCCGTTCGTGGCGACACCGCGCCGAACCCGCTGGTATGCGCCGTTGCGGCTGATGCGCATGACCGCGGCGAGCTCGTCGACCGTGAGGAAGTCCGGTGGCTCCTCGGGAACGGTTCGTCTGGTCATGGCCTCACCTACACATGCCTCTGGATTCGCGACTTTGTGACAAACCCCACCTCTCTCAACGGGTTCTCGCGACACGTCGACTGGAACTTCCGTTGCCGGCTGCTCATACGTCTGACGACATGCCACCCGGAACAGAGGTCGTTACGTCTCTCGTCATCCGTACGGGACCCAAGGTGCCGTCAGCGGGGAATCGCCTCGCTGGCCGAGGCCGATGAGCCCTGGCGCTGACGACCCGTCAGCGGTGCCGAATCAGCCCGGCACACCAAACGACACCAACCGTCACCAATCGACGAAGGACGTCAGCATGAGAGGACACCTCGTCCAGCGCGGCGATCGCTACTACGCGGTCGTCTACGAAGGAATCGACCCGGCAACCGGCAAGGAACGCCACCGGTGGTATCCCGCCGGCACGACACGCCGCGGAGCCGAGAAGGTGCTCGGCGATCATCGGCACTTCGAACTCAGATCTCCGCGGTCAGCGACCCGAGCACCGACACGTGGGACGTGACCACGCCATCGGTGCGGTGGCGGTATCGCTTGACGACCATCTCCAGGTCCTTGTGGCCGAGCAGGTCGGCGACCTCGCGGAGGGGGACGTCGGAGTCGACCATCAGCGACGCGACCGTGTGACGTAGCTCGTACAGAGACAGCGTCGGCACGCCGGCGTGTGCGCAGATCTTCTTGAAGTCTCGGCGGGCGTGCGACGGGTCGATCGGTGTGCCCACCTCCGAGGTGAAGACGAGATCGGTCCAACGAGCGTCGGTCGTCCACTGGCCCCCGGAGGCGAGGCGGACCTCGGCTTGGTGTATGCGATGGCGGCGTAGGGTCGCCAGCAGCACGTCGGTCATCTCGACGTCGCGGCGGTTGCCGGTCTTGGTCGGCCCGATGCTGAGCGGGCGTCCGCCATCGGCGCGCTTGATGGCTCGGTCGATGGTGATCGTCCGGTTGTCGATGTCGACCTGCGCCCATCGCAGGGCATCGACCTCGCCCGGCCGCGCCCCGATGTTCAGCAGTGTGACGAAGTAGGCGTTCGGGGTCGCAGTGATGAACTCGCCGGCGCCGGTTGCGGTCAGCGCACGCATGACCGCTGCGTACTCGTCTCGGGTGAACGATCGTTTGGCTCGCGAAGTGCTGTACACCGACGGTGCGTCCGGGTTGGTCGCCGACCGGTCCTTCGGCAACTTCGCGAGCCGCGCCGGATTCCAGGTGATGTACCGACGGGCGACCGCCCATTCGAGCATCTCGCCGAGCATCTGCTTGTAGTCCCGACACGTCGACTTCGCCTGCGGCTTGCCACCTTTGCCGCCGGACTCGGCCTCGGAACGTAGCCACGCCTCGACCCGAGCGACGGTCAGCTGGTCGAGCTGGCATCCACCGATCCGCCCGGCCGGGATGATGTGCCGTTCGATACGCGGACGCAACCGCAGGATCGTGCTCTCCTCCTTCGTGCCCTCGTTCTGCTCCAGGTGCGTCAGCCACTCGTTGGCGAGGTCGGCAACAGTGATCGACTTCTTGCGCACGTCGACGCCGGCGTCCTGCTGGCGTTGGAGCTCGCGCAGCTTGTCGGCGACCGCCTTGCGGGTCGGACCCGTGATTCTCTTCCGCAGCCGCTTGCCGTTGGGACCGACGCCGAGGTCGAGCGATGCGACCCACCGCTCGACGGTCACGCCGCTCCCGGACCGCGTGTAGTCGCTCCGGTAGATCGACCCTTCGCCGTGGGAGCGGCTGGGCGACTTGCTGACCATGGCGGATCCCCTTCCGTTGGTCCCGCCCACTCTACGCCTCGAATGGCTCCCAAGATGGCTCCCAAGATGCCGGAAAACGACCGAACCCCTGGCCCGGACCGCTGTCGCAGGCCCGTGACCAGGGGTTTCGTGGTCGGGGTGAGAGGATTTGAACCTCCGGCCTCCACGTCCCGAACGTGGCGCGCTAACCAAGCTGCGCTACACCCCGTAGCGGCTGGCAATGCTATCCAGCGGTGACGGGTTCTTCCTCCGGCGAATTCTCCGGCTGGCCCGCGGCCACGTCGGCCGTGTCGGGCAGCGGCACCATCGGTTCGACCGGCGCCGCATCGGCGGCCAGACCCTCGGTGTACACGCCGCCCGCGATGATCGCGTCGGCGGCGCGGCGCAGGCGCAATGCGTCGAGCGGCTTGACCAGCCAACCTTCCGCACCGCTGCGACGCGCCAAGTGCAGGTCGGCTCGCCGATCGAGCAACATCAGCACCGGGACGTGTCCGACGACGCCCGCCGACTCGTCGAGGCGCAGCGACATCGTGACCGCCATCGCCCCCATCGAGCCGACCTGGAGATCGAGGATCGCGAGGTCGGGCATTCGCTCGGCGACCTGGCGCGAAACGGCGCGACCTTCGCGGCACACGGTGAAGTGGACGTTGTCGTCGCCCAGTGCGGCGGTGACCTCGTCGACGATCCAGTCGGCATCGGTGGCAAGCAGGATGTGCACGCCCCAGACGCTACCCGTCGACGGCCGGATGGTCGAAGAGATGCTCGGCGATCAGCAGCAATCCGTCGAGGTCGTGGACGTCGCTGTCGAGCAACGGGAGCACGACGAGCCGGTCGCCGCCGACGATGTCGGCGAGCGGTGCGATCACCGCGAGTTCGAGATCGCGCATCGTTCGCAAGGCCGCCACGTTGGCCCACAGCCCACCGAGGACGTCCTTGCCGGCCCGTTGCGCCTCGGCGGCAGCAGCGATCGCGTCGGCCGCAGAGCCGTGGCCGAACTGTGGGTGCGCACGGTTGACGATCGCCGAGGGGACGCCGACCCCCTGGTCGACGAGCTGGTTGGCGAACCACACCGCTTCGTCGATCGTGTCGTGGCGTGGTGCGGCGACCACGACGAACGAGGTTTCAGGCGCCCGGATCAACCGCACGACGTCGTCGGCGCGCTCACGAAACCCGGTCTCCATGCCGGCAAACGCCTGGAAGAACGCCACCGAATCGGCCAGCACGTCCGAGCCGACCACCTTGCCGATCGCCTTGAGGATCGGCTGCGTGGCGGTGCCGATCACTCTGAGGCCACCGCGGGTCGGCAGCATCAGCAGGCGGAACAGCCGATGGTCGAGGAAGCGGGCGAGCACGCCCGGCGCCTCGAGGAAGTCGAGCGCGTTGCGGCTCGGCGGCGTGTCGACGATCACGAGGTCGAAACGGTCGTCGCCGTGGAGTTGGTGGAGTGTCTCGGCCGCCATGTACTCCTGGGTGCCGCTCAGCGCTCCCGCGATGTTGCGGTAGAACGAGTTCGTCAGGATTCGTTCGATCTGCTCGTCGGAATCGGCGTGGCGACGCACGAGCCCATCGAAGGTTGCTGCCGTGTCGAGCATCATCGCCCACAGCTCACCGCCGGGCTTCCACTCGCCGTCGCCGGCGAGCTCGATGGCCTGCGGTTCGGAGGCCAAGCCATCGGTCAGCCCGAGTGCGTCCGCCAAGCGGCGCGCGGGGTCGATCGTGACGACGACCGCCCGCCGTCCGCGGCGCGCAGCTTCGAGGCCGAGGACCGCCGCCGTGGTCGTCTTGCCCACCCCTCCCGACCCGCAGCACACGATCACCGTCGACGCATCGATGACGTCGCCGTCGCTCACCGTCATGACACCGCCTCGGCAGGAGGTCCGAGGACCGCGGCCAGATCACGAACGTCAGCGGCGGTCAGTCCTGCGACCAGTCGGGCGGGCAGGGTCACCTTCGGAATCGGCAGCTCACGGGCGAGGCGAGCGATCTCACCTGCTTCCATCTCGCGCCGCGACCGGCGAAACGCGGCGGCGTCGACCAGTCCCTGCGCAGTTGCATCATCGAGATCGGCGACCGCTCGGCGCACCTCGTCATCGTCGGGCAGCGGGTCGCCGACGTCGACCGCGTTGACCACGACCGGGCCGAGCTGTACACCGACCTCGTCTTCGAGGGCGTACGCGGTCTCGACCACCTCGTTGACCGGGGTGGTCTCGGGGAGCGTGACCAGCACGACCTGGCAGCGCTCGGCATCGTGGAGCAGTTCGAGCACCTCGTCGGCCTGTGCTCGCACCGGCCCGGAACTCACGGCGTCGGCGAGACCGGCGGCCGACATGAGGAACGTGATCGCATGCCCGGCCGCAGGTCCATCGACGACGATCAGGTCGTACTCGCCGGAGCGTTCGATCTGTTTGATCTTGCCGAGCACGACGATGTCATCGATCCCCGGCGCCGCCGTGCCGACGACGTCGATGACACCGGTGCGATTGAGCCGCTTGGCGATGCGGGCGAAGCCGTGGTCGCGGAGGTACTCGTCGAGCGCCTCGGGCGCCGAGATCGCCAGCACCTCGAGGTCGGGCAGCAACTCGGCCAACGCCGGCTTACCGTCCAACTCGACCACCAGGACCCGCTGGCCCGCATCCGATGCGGCACGGGCGATCACAGCCGTTACCGTGGTCTTCCCCACACCGCCCTTGCCCGCCACCACGACGACGCGGGCAGCAGTCAACGACTGCAGCGGGAACTCGCTCTCTGGAGGCACCTGTGCGAAGACTAGCGATCGGCATGCTCACGCTGGTGGCCGGGCTCACACTGTTCGGTCCCGGCATCCAAGCCCAAGGTGACGCTGACGGCTCACCCGCCGTCGCCCGTGTCGACGTGTTGCAGGTCAGCGGCTACTTCGATCCGATCCTGGTCGACACCATCAACGGGGCCATCGACCGGGCGGTCAGCGACGGTTCCCAGGCGCTGATCCTCCAGGTCAACAGCGATGGAACCGTTGTCGGCGACGACGTGATCGAGGACCTGCTCGTCCGAGTCGCCAACGCTCCGATTCCGATCGGTATCTGGGTCGGGCCGAGCGGCGCCCGCTTCTACGGCACGGCCGCACAACTGCTGTCAGTCGCTGATGTCACGGGGATGGCACCGGGCGCACGAGTCGGCTACATCGGTGTCCCGCTCGATCCGCCCGGGCTCCCCGAGGACGTCACCGTCGACTTCGGCATCGCCGAGGAGCGCCTTCGGAACGACTCGGTGGGCCTGTCCGACGCCCGCTCGCTCGCTGTGTTCAAACAACGCATCGACGACGAAGGCATCCCGACGATCACCAACATGGTGGCGGCGATGGACGGCTTCGAGGAGAACGGCGTGGTGCTCGTCACCACCGAACTCACCGTGCTCGACGACGGCTCCACCCGGTTCGACACCGTGTCGGTCGTCAGGTTCTCGAAGCTGACGCTCGTCGATCAGCTCTTCCACACCGTCGCCAGTCCTCCCGTGGCCTACCTGTTGCTGCTCACCGGTCTGGCGCTGTTGATCTTCGAGTTCTTCACCGCCGGGGTCGGCATCGCCGGCGCGGTTGGCGCCGTGTGTACCGTGCTCGCCTTCACCGGACTGGCGGTGCTCCCGACTCGAACGTGGGCGGTGGCGTTGATCATGTTGGCGATGATCGCGTTCGCGATCGACGTCCAAGTGGGAATCCCGAGATTCTGGACCGGTGTGGGCATCGTGTTCACCGTCATCGGGAGTTGGTTCCTGTTCGAGTCGATCCCGGGCTCGTCGATGCGCCCGTCATGGCTGGCGTTGATCGCCGGCATCGGTGGCATCACCTTGACGTTCATCGTCGGGATGCCCTCGATGGTCCGGACCCGCTTCGCCACCCCGACGATCGGACGCGAGTGGATGATCGGCCAGGAGGGCAATGCGATCGAGGCCGTCGACCCGGAAGGGTTCGTCACGGTCGGCTCTGCCACGTGGCGAGCTCGCACCAACCGAGCGACGCCGATCGCTGCCGGCGACCCCATCCGCGTCGCCGGCATCGACGGGGTGACCCTCGACGTCGAACCGCTCGAAGGCGCCGCCCGCGACTACCGCGAGATGCGCAAGAAGCCCGCCGACGACATCAACGTCGCCGACGCCGAGCAGCCCGCCGACGCGACCTGACCCCACTGGTTCCCCGAGCCCAGGTCTCCGGGAACCAGCCTGGTCCCCGGAGACCTGGGGTCGGGGAACCACGATCAGATGTCGGGGAGTCGGGGGCCCGCGATGCGCAGGTCGTCGCGGCGACGGGTGACGCCTCGGGCGTCGAGTTCGGCCACCAGGGGCAGCACGAACTTGCGACTCGCGCCCGTGGCGTCGCGGAACTCGGCCACGGTGAATCCGTCGGGGGACGCCGCCAGCAGTCGGGCAGCGTGTGCGGCCGCCGCGTCGATCGTGTCGGCGTGGAAGTACATCCCGTCCCGCGCCACGAGATGGCCCCGCCGGACGAGTTCGCGCACTTCCGACCGGTCGACGTCGTCTGGCTGCGGGGGCATGAACCCACCGGCGCGCGACACCTCCAGATACGCATGATCGAGGAACGGGTCGACCACGTCCGCGGTTCGCACCGTGGTGGCGTCGACGACCACCTCGTCGATCGTGACGAGTACGGCTCGCTCGCGGTCGTCGAACGAGGCGAGGTCGACGCCGATCGCTCCGCCGGCGGCGACTCGTTCGCGCAGCGCGACTCGCATGGCCTCGAGTTCGTCGTCGGTCGTCAACCAGTCGCCCACCGTCGCAGCGACACGCTGGCCGGTCAGCCGTTCGACGTCGACGACCGTCACCCAGCGCCGCTCGCGGACGACGCGTTCGATCGTCCGGTCGGGTGCCGCCCGAGACGCCCGCAGCACGGGCTCGATGTCGAGGATCTCGCCGCCGCCGACGGTCTCGTCGCGCCCTGACTCGCGCAGCACGAAACGATCGCCGGGCAACAGCGGCAACGCCTGCGGGAGGAACAACCGGACTGATCCGTCGGTCCCTGGTGCCAGTGTGTCGGTGCCCAGCACGCGCAGGCGGACGGCGTGCTCGCCCGAGCCGATGTAGGCAACGAAGGCGCCCCGACGAGACAGATCGTGGTCGAGCGCGTCGAGCACGTGGATCGACGCATCGAACCGATCGGTGAGATGCCAGCGATCGGGAACCACGAGTGCGTCACCGCGGGCGAGGGCGTGGTGATCGACACCGCTGAGATTGACCGCGACCCGGGTCCCCGGCCCGATCTCGTCGACCGAGCGTCCGGCGGTCTGGAGCGAGCGAACTCGCACACGATGATCGCCGACCACCAGGTTCTGGTCGACGTCCAGACGTCCGCCGGTCAGCGTTCCGGTGACCACGGTGCCGCTGCCCTTCGCCGCGAACACCCGGTCGATCCAGAGCCGCGGCCGCCCGCGATCGCTCGCTCGGGCCGTGCGCGCCACGAGT